>JASLNT010000059.1 GCA_030745875.1 Phycisphaerae bacterium | reverse complement strand
GAATATCTAGCCGCGTACGATCCAAAGAAGGATCTTGCCGAACGGATCGGCAAGAAAAAAGCATGGATCGAAAAGCGGACAAAGATGGGCAAGACCCCCCGCCCCGTCAACCAGATTCTGCCCTCTGATTTACGTCCCCCACGTATTAAAGCCGGCAACCTTTATGGCGGCATGATTGCGCCGCTGGCGGGCTTTGCGGCTAGGGGCATTATCTGGCACCAGGGCTATAACAATTGTTTCGAGGGCTCGCTGGGAGCAACCCGGTACTACCAAATCTTCCCCAGAATGATTGAGTCATGGCGTGCAGCGTTTAATGACCCCAAAATGCCCTTCGGAATCATCTCGCTGTGTACGGCCGACAATCAACTGGCCGATAATTATCTTGAGAAAATGCTCGATGTCGGCGCCAACATTCGCGAGGCCCAGTACAAGACGTTCCTCGACTTACGCAAGGCCGGCGACAAGAACATCGGCTTTGTCAGTAGCTACGATCAGCGGCGAAGCTGGTACCATCCGCAACTCAAGATCCCGGTTGGCGAACGCATCGCCGCGTGGGCCATGGCCACGCAATATGATTTTGAGGTGGATTGGGAACCGCCGTACCTGAAGGAGATGAAGGTCGAAGACGGCAGAATTGTGCTCGCCTTCGAGGTCAAAGGCCCGATGGGCACAAATCCCGAGGGGCCTGTCGTGGGCTTCGCCATAGCAGGTAAGGACGGAAAGTTCCAGGCGGCCAAAGCCGAATTTCCGGTGATCGGAAAGGACAGTCGCGGACGCCCCCGCCGGGATTCGAGCCGCGTGACGCTGACCAGTCCGTTGGTCCCCAAGCCGATTCACTACCGCTATGCATGGGCTCGCAACCCACACGCCAACCTTGTATCCGGTCGGAGCAAGCTCCCGCTTGCGACCCAGCGAAGCGATTCCTGGACACTGTCGGATCTCTACACGGCCTACACGGGCAAGAAACCGACCAACACGATCGACAAGCTGGAAGGCAATGAAAAAGGCGAACTCAGCAAAGCCCTGAAAGCGGCCGACCTGCAGCGACGCCTGCATGAAGCAAGGACATTGCTGAAGGAACATGAAGGCGCCAAGTAAGCGAACCGTGCTGACTGGAACCGGGCCATAGCGAGGACTGTCCGACATTGGAACTCTCGACCTCGCTTGCCACACAAGCCGACATGAAATCGAAGGAGCCCAGCCTTTTCCTCGAGCCGATTCCACTACGTTGCACGGATCAGAATATCGCCACCTTCACCCGCCCTGCAGTTTTGAAAATTGGATCTGCTCCCCCGGAACGATCACTTGGGCTGCCAACGTCAAAATCGCCGCGTCTTGGAACATGTTCGAGTCGCCACCCCCTGCTCATTACTTGTCAACCACGCAAGACAAGTCCTCGCAAGACGTTACAATCCGCCCACTGTTTGAGACTCGTTCAGAGCGGGGAGCTTAAAACCGGTATCGAGCGTGATGGGGGCTCGGACAAGAGTCTTCTTCGGCGTCAGCGTCTGGCCGTAAGCCATAGTAGTGGGAACCTTGCGAAGACGATCGGACCTTTCCAACCGGACTCGAACAGGCAACAGATCGAACCGTCGGGCAGGACCGCCAGGTCGCTGTATCCGCTGCCCTGGAGGTCCAGCACTCTTGCCGCCGACCATGTCTTGCCTTCATCGTAACTCGCGCGGACGGTCAGGTTTCGCCGATCCGGTCCGCCCGGTCCTGAATGCAGCAGGATGTTGGGCTTCCACGAGTAGCGGTGAATCGACGCTTGGCAGCCCGGGCAGTAGACCTGATCGTTGACCTTTGGCTTCGACCATGTCGCCCCGCCGTCGGTGCTGATCGAAAATGCTCGCCGCAGCTTTCCCAAACCGTTGCGCATGGTCAGCAGTAGTCGCCCGTCGGCCAATTCGGCGACTTCGCATTCGTTCATCTTCTCGCCGGTCGGCTGGCCGAGCACGAACGTCTTGCCGCGATCGTCGCTGTAGAACACGTGGGATCGGCCGATTTTGCCCTCGCCATGATCGCACGGGAAGACCAGCCGACCCTTGTGCTTTCGGCGAGTAAGCTGTATACCGTGTCCCGGCCCGGTGGCGTACCAGCCCCAACTCTTCTTCTTCACGCTGGCGGTGATCTCGAACGGCTTGGCCCAGGTCTTACCGTCGTCGTTGCTGCGAGTCATGAACACTCTGCGGTTATTGCGGCAGAACGCCAGCCAGACAACGCCCGTCTCGCGGTCGACGACAGGGCAGGGATTTCCGATAGTGATCTTCTCAGCACCGCCCTCCTCGTGAACGATCACCTGGTCGGTCCAGGTCTTTCCCGAATCGGTCGACCGGCGCAGCACGAGGTCAATGTCGCCGTGATCGCGTATGTTGTCCTTTCGCCCCTCGCAGAACGCCAGCAACGCACCCTTGTTCGTAACCACAAGCGCCGGGATGCGATAGGCCTTGTAACCGCCGGCGCCGCAAGTATAGAGATCCCTTTTATAGGGCTTGTTCGGTTCATTGGAGGCGTTGTCGACCCGCGATGGACGGTCGGTTTCCACGCCGGTGCGGTTTTTGGGATCGTATTCCAGGAGGGGATCGGTGCGCCCCTCCAGGTAGGCGCTGGACACGACCGTGTTGGCGTCGAGCCAGAGCATCACCCGGTGAAACTCTTCCTTTGTGATTCGCTTCCTGTGGGATCCGAGCATGAGCTTGCCCAACTTCGATTCTCGGGCGCCGAATCGGCCCGGAATAAAACGGTGGGCGCCGTGGGGTTTGTCAAAAAAACCGTCTCGAGACCGCGATCGCCACAGATAACCCGTCAGCGGCCCGGTCGGTTTCTTGTTATAGTGCCATTCGTCAATGCCGTTGAACGTGAAGTCCTGGACGCCCTTGTTCTTCTTCTTGTGGCAGGGCAGGCATTTGGCTATGAACACCGGATCGCGCACGAGCTTCCGATATGACATCGGATTGCTTCCGCTGACATCAGGCGTTATCGGCGACGGCGCCCGCCGCACGGCTTGGGGGACCTGCGTCTGACGTGCCGGCGCCTTGCTCTGGCGTTCGTGGCATCCGTTGCAGGTGAGCTGTTCGCCGGGATGCACATACGTGCCGCTCCGCATCGACTGGACTGCAAGCCCGTCGGAGTCCAATGCCTGAAAGTATATCAAACGCTCGATGGGCGCCTCGAAATATGCGCTACCGTCGGACTCGACCGGAACCGTGCCCAGGACAACACGTTTCTGGACGTGCAGAGCGGTGTGTCTGAACGGGCGGGGGATGTACTGGAGGATGCGGATGCTCTTGATCTTCGTTCCCTCGGGCCACTTGTCGATCGAGTTGTAGACGTCGGTGACCAGGATCGTGGCCCGTTTGTGATCGGGCGTCCCGCGGCGGACGCCCTGGTGAGTCCGTGTGGGGATCACCGTTTCTCTGCGTCGCGGCCGGAGCGGGCGGGGCGCCGTCGGGACGCCTCGCTTGTTGTCCCAGTTGCAGATCAGCAGTTCGTTGCCGAACTTGTCAAGCAGCAGAATGTTGCTCCGATTGGTTATCAGATAGTAGTCTTCGCTCAGCGGCCAAGGGGTAAAGTATTCGTCCTGCGCCTTGTACCTTGCGACGCCTCTGCCTTCATGGGGCAGGTCTGTTCCAGCGATGATTCGCACCTGGGACATCATGTGATCGTCTTCAATGTTGGTGTCGATAATGATCGGCACGCCGGGCAGAACGCGGTGATGACCGCCTGCGATCGCGACGTATTTCCCCGGCAAACCGGGTATCGGGCGGATGTGGATTTCCGCCCACGGCCGCGCCGCTCGCCCATCGCCTGTTACTCCCGGCTTGGGTCCGTTTTCCAGCCTGTGGTGCGGGTATGGGTAGTTTCCGTGCGGCGATCGCGGGTCGCGTCCGTCGGGATAACATGTCCACAGATGGTGCGCCGAGTCCCAGTTGCGGTCCAGGTAGTCCCAGCGGGAGTAGACGATCCGCCCGTCGTAATCGACAACGGGATGGTATTCGGCCGACTCGTGCCAGCTTATCGCAAACGCGTCCGAACCGTCGGATTTCATCGACCAGAGCATTGTCGCCCATCCCCCGCAGCGATCGGCCTTGCGGTTCCAACCCGAGCCGTCTGAGTTCGGCGCGTAGTCGCATACGTATACAATCCGCCCGCTCGGAAGCCAAACGGGGAACCCGTTGCTGTAGCCCTTGCCGGTCAGCTTCACAGGGCCCGAACCGTCGAGGCGAACTTTGAACACGTGCGTCGGGCCAGCGCCCAGATCGTATCCCCGGGTCTTCTCGATCGGCCAGGGTGTCTCGGGTTTGGTGAAGGTCTGCGCCGAGTAGACAGCCTCCTTGCCGTCGTACGACAGGTCAAACGCGCCGTGGAACCGGCGTTTGGCGCGCTGCGATTCGCTGAATACGTTACGTATTGCGGGCTTGCCTGATTTCCAGTCAGACAGAACGATCAGTCCCTCGCCGGTCATCTTCATCGACTGAAAACCCATGTACTGCCAATGGCTTCCGCGCTGGACCCGCGGGTTGGTCGCCACGCCGATTCCCATCCCGCAAGCCGAGAATATGATCTTGTCGAAATCCAGCAACGGGTTGGACATGGCGATCGTACGGCGCAACCTGCAAGTGTTTGTGAAAAGCGTCTTGCGATCCGGTGAATCCGGCTTGATGCTGCGGCCCTTTGCCTCCAGGGCGGTCAATCGCCTGTCCAGGTCGGCTAGCCTGGTGTCGCCGCGAAGCGAGACCAGATGGTCCAGCAGTGCGCGGGTTCGGCGCAGGACTATGTCCGCCGGATCGCGATCGGAGGCCCAGGTCATGCAGTGGTTGTTGCGATAGGGGAAACTCGGTCGGCCTTTGAGGACCGGCTTTCCGTTCTTGAACAGTGGAACGGAGTTAGCTCCGGCCGCGGCTTTGCGGTTGGCCAGACGCTTGTACTCGCTGTCCCAGTATTTGCGGACGGCGGGGCTGACGGCAAGGAGCGTCCGTACGGGGGTAAGGAGTGTCAGTAGTCCAATGGCGGCCGCGGCGAATGGCAATGTTCTGCGTATCATTTGCGTTCTTTCAGGTTGAGAGTACATTGAACTCCGCGAGCGTATTATAACCGGTCAATAAACGGTGTACACGGAAGGAATAGCGACATGAACGCAGCCGACTAGGCCTCAGCTATGACTGACAGAAGATTTGATTCGGCGTGACGGTGCGTCGGTGGCCCGGAGGTGAGGGGTTTGGGGAGAGGCGGGAGCATTCGCTGCTTGCTAACCGCGCAACACAATCCGTGATCTTGCGCTATTCCCAGACAGCAACTGCATCATGTCGCCGATTCCCGCATCTCTGCGCCCCCATCGCCTGGTATTTGATCAGTTTTCTGAGAACGGCGGTTCCCACTCTGCTTGTCGTACTTCGAGTACTCCAACAGGCGAGCGACAGTCCGGCTGGGTTCCCCTGTCGAAAATGGCTTCATGAGGATCTCGACCTCACTCGACTCAAGTCCATGTCTTTTGAGGGTGTCCGGCATGTACCCCGAGACGTACAGGACCTTGATCCCGGGCCTGACCGCACGGATTCCCTCCAACAACTCCAGGCCGCTC
The DNA here is from genome assembly GCA_030745875.1 of Phycisphaerae bacterium. Lineage (GTDB taxonomy): Bacteria > Planctomycetota > Phycisphaerae > SM23-33 > SM23-33 > BS750m-G57. Next base: position 198,982 of record JASLNT010000059.1, on the reverse strand, counting down.
ATGCCGGGCATGACTACATCGGTCACCAACAGGTCAATGTGGTCTTCATAGCAAATACCGATTGGCAGGGCCTCCTCCGCGCTGGCGGCCTCAAGCACGGTGTATCCGGATTCCCGGAGATCTTCCACGAGTATGTCGCGCACGTTCTGATCGTCTTCAACTACCAGAATGGTTCCATCTCCCATCGACAAGGACTCAGACAGGCGCCCCGTATCCACGGTCTCATGCACGCCGACAACTCGCGGGAAGTACATGTCGAATCTGGAACCTTGTTGCGGCTGGCTCGTCACGTCGAGACAGCCTTGGCTTTGATTGACGAAACCGAAAACCATGGGCAGACCGAGGCCGGTGCCTTCGCCCGCGGGCTTTGTGGTGTAGAACGGCTCGAAGATCCTCTCGAGTGTCTCCTCGTCCATGCCCGCGCCCGTATCGCTCACGGAGACCAGCACGTGCGGGCCCGGAGCAGCGTTCACGTGCTCCTGAACGAATTCCTCGTCCAACTCCACATTGGCGGTCTCGATCACGAGCCGCCCCCCCTTCGGCATTGCATCGCGCGCATTGACGATGAGGTTCATCAGGGCTTGCTGGAAGCGCCCGGGGTCGAGTTTCACGAGCCCGATATCTCTTTCCAGAGAATTCTCGAGCCGGATGTCCTCGCCAATCATGCAACCGACGGTCGAGGCGATTTCCTTGACTATGCTATTGGGATCCGTGACGACAGGAAGCAGGGCCTGCTTGCGACTGAACGCCAGGAGTTGATCAGCGATGGATGCGGACCGCTCAGCAGCCGTCAGGAGTTCCTCCACGTACTGGACAGCACTGCCCGGAACCAGAGACCGCCTCAGGAGCATTTCTCCATACCCCTTGATTACCGTAAGTTGGTTCCGGATATCGTGGGCGACTCCGCCAGCCAAGAGGCCGACGGCCTCCATCTTCTGGGACTGCAGGAAGCGGCGCTCCATCTCCTTGCGTTTCGTGATGTCCTGGAGCATCACCAGAGCTCCCTCCGGATGGGGCGCGCCATTCATCAGGGGCACAGCGTAGACTTCCGCCTCCACGTCTTTGCCTGTCACTGACCGAATGCTGAACTCTTCACCGAGAATGGATTCCCCGGACAAAAGACGTCGGATGGTTTTGTCGTGCCCTTGCTTCCTTACGCTGGGCATGTCCGCGAGCTTCTTGCCCAACATCGGGTTCACTTCCCCTTCATACCCCATGATCGTGTTATACGATCGGTTCGTGTAGTTGACTACGCCCTCCCTGTCCAGGTACAGAACTCCGATCGGGGAAGATTCCAGCAGACGCCTGTTCAACCGCTCAGATTTTGCGAGCGCCTTCCGCGCAAGCTTCCTGTCGCGACGGACCTCGGCTTCCCGTAACTCTCGTTCCACAGCGCTGGGAAGACGCTTGAGATTGCCCTTTATCACGTAGTCGTGGGCTCCCCCTTTCATAGCAGTCACAGCCACATCCTCACCGATCGCCTCGGAAACCAGGATAAAGGGAGTATCGATTCCCGACTCCTGTAACACCGCCAGCGCACAAAGCCCATCGAACTGCAGCATGCGGAAATCGGAGATGACCAGGTCCCACGTTTCGTTGGCCAGTGCGACACTCATCTCCGCAGCAGTTTCCACTCGCTGAAATTCGACCTTGTACCCCCCGCCGTCCAGCGTACGAAGCACCAGCAGCGCATCATTCTCCGAATCTCCGACCAGCAGAAGTCGTAAAGGAGTAGTCGTCGTAATGTCTTTCAAGTCCATCAGATTAGCCTCCCGCCTATGCAGGCGGAACCGCCCCTCGGGGTGTGTTCGCGAGTTTTCGATTATCCACAGAGTCGTTACGACAGCTTGTCAGAGCTGCGGACTGTGGCCACATACTCCATACCGCGTGTCTCGGAGATCGTATGGAAGCAAACCTTCGGGGCTTCGGCGGATAGCTCCAAGGCATAGAGCACGGCCCGATACAGTTCGGAGCGCAGATAACGGTCTGTATCCTCCTGTGTCTCCCAGTAAGTCGTGAACATCACGACACACTCGTCGGTCAGGTCCTGACACAGGTAACCTGCGCGACAACCCGTCAGCGCGACGGTGGGCCCGAGCAGCCCGCGGAATATGCTGGTGATTTCGCCGAGCGTCTCCCGGGCGACTCTGATCCATACCTTTGCTTCCACCATGGTCTTTATCCTTCGACGTTTCCGGTACGTCGCACCTTTTTTGTCTGGTGGACTCACATCACATCACCAACCAGACACTTCGATTGATTCGACAGACTGTCTCTGTGCGAAAACCGTGCCAGACAGGAAAAGGTGAAGACAGAATTCTTACAAGACCATTCTTTTCAAGGTCTTAGAGAGAGGTAAACCGAATCGCCATATTGCCAGTCAGTCAAGAGAATCCCCCGAAATGTCGGACAGACACGAATTATCGGGGCTTTTGGTCTGGCCGTCGGATGCCCAGCTTTGTCATCCGCGACTCAAGCGTCGAGGGTTTGAGACCGAGGATTTCCGCCGCTCCGCCACTGCCGCGAACGCGCCAAGCTGTCTGCTCCAGGATCTCAACGATGTGCCGTTTCTGGACTTCATCCAGCGTCACGGCTCGCGTTCCGGGTTCGGATATCTTCTGCGGCAGCTGCACGTTCAGCGTGGGACCAGCCGACCGGATCATACCACGCTCAATGACATTCCGCAGTTCCCGAATATTTCCCGGCCAGGGGTAGTTCTGCAGGGAGGTCATCGTCCCCTGCGACACCGTCTCGATACGCTTGCCCATCTTCTCGCCAAACTCGCCAAGGAAGGCCCAGACCAGCGATGGGATGTCCTCCTTCCGTTCCCGCAGCGGGGGCACGGTGATCGGGAATACGTTCAGCCTGTAAAACAAATCCTCGCGGAACTGCCCTTTGCGGACTTCCTTCTCCAGGTCCCGGTTCGTCGCAGCGATCACCCGCACATCCACGGTGATCGTTTCCGTACTGCCCAGCCGCTCGAACTGCCCCTCCTGGAGCACGCGGAGCAACTTCGCCTGCGTCTGAGAAGGAAGCTCCCCGATCTCGTCCAGGAAGATCGTGGCTCCATCGGCCAACTCGAAGCGCCCGATCAGCCGGGTCAGGGCATCGGTGTAGGCCCCCTTCTCACGCCCGAACAGTTCGCTCTCAATGAGCGTGGCCGGCATGGCCGCACAGTTCACGATCACCAGCGGCTTGTCTTTCCGCGTACTGGCGTCATGGATCGCGCAGGCCAACAGTTCCTTGCCCGTCCCGGTTTCTCCCAGGATCAGGACAGTCGCGTCCGTCCCCGCCACTTCCGACATCTGCGCCATCATTTCCCTGATGGGCGGACTGTCGCCGACAATCTCGCCGTGCCCCAGGTATTCCACTTCATGGCGCAGCATGACGTTTTCCGCCTCCAGGCGATCCTTGAGCTTTTCGATCTCCGACAACGCATTCTGAAGTTCGCCCTCCGCTCGTTTGCGTTCAGTAATGTCAAGAATCGCGCCCCACGATCGAGTTACGCAACCGTTTTCGATAACCCCGTGGTTCATTCTGAGATGCCATCGGTATTCGCCGCTCGGCAGCTTCGCGTGAACCTCTGCAGCGTCGAATCTGTAGTCCGCCTCAATCCAGGCCCGAAGCACCGCTTCCGACAACTGTTCGTCGGGCCCTCGCACCTGGCGAAAGGTCAAGCCGATTACGTCTTCGGCGCAGGAGTACCCGTGGGTCTGCGCCGCCAGGTCGTTTGCCTCGGCTATCACAGCTCCATCCATTATCCATGCGATCTGTTCATCGATCGGCAGGCTGATGGGCGACGGGTCCTGCAGTTCGAAGCGATAAATGCCAATGACGTTGCCCTTGATGAAATCGCGGTAACGCGCCTCGCTGTCACGCAAGGCCTCCTCATCACGCTTGCGATCCGTAATGTCCATGTTCAGATTGATCCCGCATTCCACGGATCCATCCGGCTTCAGGAGCGGAAACGTGTTGCCTATGCGCCAACCGATATTCCCGCTCTTGTCGCGGTCTTGCCACTCGGCGCCCATTACTGTCTGGCCGGCAAACACGCGGGCGATCACTTCTTCGGTCGCCTCCTTCGTCCCTTCGGTAACGATCAGGTCGTAAGCACTAGCGCCTATGGCCTCGGCGCTGCTGTATCCGTAGACCTGCTCGGCGGCGGCATTCCAACTCAGGATACGCCCTTGGCGATCGTAGGCGAAACACACGACCGGCATGTTCTCCACGAGTGTACGGTAATGCTGCTCTGAGGCGGAGCGGGCCTCTTCGGCCCGTTTGCGGTCGGTGATGTCGCGAACGATAGCCATCACGCGATCCTGCGCCCCGATGGTCACACGCTTGAGCATTACCTCGGCCCAGAATATCTCGCCATTTTTCCGCTTGGCCCGCCACTCGAACAGTTGCGGACCCTCTTCGGCGGCACGCCTGATCATTTCCAGCGCCTCCCCTCCGGAGTACTGTTGGGCATCGGCGCTCAGATCCTCAACAGAGGCCGACAACGCCTCATCGTACGTCAGGCCGTACATGTCGAGCATCGTCTGGTTAACGTCCAGAACCTGTCCGGTGGCTGTATCGTGAATAAAGAGCGCCTCGTTGGTCCCGTTGAAGATCGAACGGTAGTTTTCCTCGCTTCTGACCAGTTCCTCCTCCGCCTTCTTGCGCTCGGTGACGTCCTGTCCGATAGCGACGATTCCCGACGGTTGACCGTGAGCATCCGTCAGCCGGTTGACATTCCACGAGTAGATGCGATGCTCGCCGTTCGATGCTATCAGGGCGTTCTCATACCCCCGCGTCAGCTCGCCAGCCAACACGTTCTGAATGTTGGCGGCAAGATCGGCCCTTTCCGCCTCAGGAATGAACAACTCCAGATAGTCCATACCCAGGACCTCTTCCCGCCTGCGGCCGAACACCTTCTCGGCCTCCGGGTTGAACTCCAGAATCCTGTGATCCGGCGCCAGATGCAGGATGATGTTCGGCGCCGTGTCAATAAGCGATCGAGAGTGGTGCTCAATTTCCCGCAGCGCCGCCTCGGCTCGCCTGTGCTCGCTAATGTCCCTGACGACGGACACGAGACATGGTTCTCCATTGAGTTCAAAGGGTTGCATCGACACTATACACGTGAACAGTTCGCCCGATTTGCGGCGGAATTCCATCTCGACGTCACGGACCGATTGGTTGCCCCTCAGGATGCTCGCGAGCCCCTCGCGGTCCTCGGGCCTTGCCCACAGGTTCAATTCCAGCGATGTCTTGCCGATGGCTTCGTCGCGCGAGTAGCCCGTGATTCTCTCAAAACCTTCGTTCACCTCCAGGAGTCGGCCATCATCGAGTGAAGAAATGATTATCGAATCCGGGCTGATGAGGAAGGCCTTGGTGAACTTCTCTTCTGATGTGTGCAGAGCTTCCTCCGCTCGCGTGCGTTCGAGTTCCATACCCACCCGGTTGGCGAAGAGTTCCAGCAACGGTCGAGCGGCAGGGCTCCGGGGCATGGGCTTAACGTCCATGACCGCCAGGATGCCCAGCACCTCGCCTTCCCGATCGCGCAGAGGCGCCCCCATGTAGCTCTGAACACCGATATCCACCAGTATTCCGTCTGTCGGGAACAGCCTCTGGACATCCTGCGGGAAGAAACACAGGCCTTGGGCGGTAACATTCTCACAGGGGGTTCCGGCTAGAGCATACTCGAAGTTCTCGGCGAGATCGTCCCCGTTCCATACCGCCAGGGTCCGAACGCGGTCTCGATCCGGGCTCACAAGTTCGCCGATGAGGCAATACCGCATGCCCGTCACCGAGGCAAAACATCGCACCACGTTGCGGAAGAACGCCTCTCCCACGACATTGCTGGTCGCCTGGACAATCTCCCACAACGCCGACATCATCCCATCGCCGAATCCCTCCTGGACTGAAGATGTGTTCTTATCGCCCGACATCGTCACCTCGGTCCTGCCAGAATGCCCCGGCCTGAACACAGTCTGCGACAGCACAGTAATACTCAGGCGCGGCCGAACAAGGTCTATGCTCCTTATTGTAACTCCGAGAAGATACTATCGAAAGGAAATACGCCGCAGCGCGAATGTCATGCTGTAACAGAAACTTGCACACACGCGCCCAACTCGGTGAAAATCCGGGTCTGTCCGGCCGTCAGTGTCCGGCGTGAGTGATCACAAAACCGACCAGTTTCTGACTGTGAAACCAACCGGGCCAAAGGTTGTGGCCTTGTCCTTTGACTATCTCAAGGGTCATCGCGCCCCCCAACTTCTCGTATCTCTTCTTCAATTCACCGGAGTTCTCGTCCAGAGGGACGGTTCCGTCCCTGTCTCCGTGAATATGGAAGATGGGCGTCTTCGCTTTTGCGAGTAGAGCGAGACGATCGATCGGGTTATGGTCGGTAAGCGTTGCAGCAAGTTGCTCTTTGGTCATACCGTAGGCGCCGCATGCGCGATTGAGCCCCGGGTAGCTGGTGAGATTGCAGACCGGATAGATCCCGGCAATGCAGGCCACACGGTTGGGATTCTCCGCCGCCCAGTTGTACAACATGAGTCCACCGCGGCTTCTGGCCAGCAGACACGCCTTCTTCGCCAGCCCGCGTTTCTCCACGAGTTGCTTATAGAGGGCGGAATAAACGGCTCGTCCCTTTGGGCTGCCATACGATTCGCCAACATCCACTCCGGCGATGGCGATGCCCTTGTCCAGAAACTGATCGAACATCCACTTCTCATGTCTCCCCGGAAGCCCTCTTAGCGTCGGTGCATACCAGACCCAGGGGACAGGGCTCTCCACATTAGCTTTCGCATCTGTCGGAAGAATAAGGAAGGCGGGGCGACCTTCAACCTTGAACAGTTCCTTCTTGATTGGCGCATGCTTCCTCTGGGCGAACAGCCAGGTCAGAACTTCCTTATCCCTGAAAGTCCTTGTCCACGAATTGTGGCCGACACCGGAGTATTCCGTGTACTTGGGCGCCCCACCGGCTTTCTTGATCGCTGCAACCATATCGCGCGACCGTTGTGTTTTGACGACACGATCGTTTCCGCCATGGAAACACCAAATGGGCGTGTTCTTGAGTTTTGCAGCTTCGGCGGTGTCGGCGCCGCCGCATATGGGCATTGCGGCTGCGAAGTAATTGGGCATCCTTTGGATGATATCCCAGGTGGCGAAACCACCCATGGACAGACCGGTAACGTAGACCCGCTTGTCGTCCACGGGCAGATCGGCGATGGTCTTCTTGATAAGCCCGATCGCGAGCGTCATTGATTTCGACGGTTCTTTGGGCATTGTGTGGGAGAGTTTTCCCCATGGAGTATTCACCCACTGCTGACCTCTGGGACATTGCGGGGCGATAAAGAAGATCGGCTGCTTGGCGGCTTTGGCGAATTTCAGAATATCCGCAGAGCCATGGACCAACTGCCTCTTGTTGTCGTCACCGCGCTCTCCGGCGCCGTGAAAGAGAACGACCAGAGGATACTTCCCGCCGGTCTCAATCTTTTCAGGGCGGTGAATCCTGTACGGCAAGGTCTGGTTCCCTGACTTGTACGTCCTTGCCGCGAACTCGTCGGCGCCGCAAACCAAAGATGTCAAACCGACAGCTACTGCGGTCAGAACGCATGCTTGGAGCCTCTTCATGTTATTTCTTCTCCTGCGTTTCGCTTTCGAGGCGGCGGGCGAGATTGGCTTTGGCCTGAGTTGACATCTTCTTTATCGCTTCATTGTTCTTCGTCCTGCCGTCCGGATCAGTGTGCTTGACTTCCGGGGTGAAGTCCAACTTGTCAGTGCGGAAGTTGTGCAGCGGCTGCCACGGCTTGCCTTCGACCTTCAGGTTGCCCATCGGCGAACGGGCCCATGCGTATCGAACCGACACGGGCTCTTTAACCAGCGGGCTGGAGACGAGGATCTGCTTGTTCCGCTGATCTCTTTCTTTGACCTTCTTGGCCACTGCGTTGGCGATGTAGTAATTGCCTGATTTGTCGGCGATGGAAAAACCTTCGATTTCCGAACCCATGTCGTCGGGGAAGACGGCGGTGTCGAAAGTCAGCAGCATTTTGTCGCCTTCGACGACGGCCGACAGCAACTTGGCCGATTCCCACGAGATATCTTCCTTCCCGTAAACCGTCTTGAGCGCCCAGCGTGCGGTCCGCAGACCGAGCTCCTTCTTTTTCTTGGTGTGCAACTGGGGAATCTTCTGGTCGTAGGACGGGATAAACGCCGTGTTTTCCGGGTTCTTCACGTCCGCCAGCCCCAGTCGCTGAGCCTCGCGGATATACGCGGCCGTCGAAAACCCCAACTCTTCGAAGTTAAGGCGAGTCTGGGCCTTTCCGCCAGCGCAGAATCCGATCACGGCCGCCGGCAGCTTGGGATCGCCGAAATCCTCACGCCAACCATCCACCATCAGTTTCATCAGGATGCGATAGAACTTCGGCTTACAGCTGGTATTCATCATCGCGTTGTTGAATCCCTGGTGAAACGCAACGCCCTTGATGTTCAGGCCCTTGAAAACACCGAACATGCCATTGTAGCAGGACGCCGCGTCGCTCGGACTGCGCCCGGGCACGGACCAGGAACGAATGCTTCCGTCGGGCTTCCGGGGCTTCCTGCGGTTTCTGGTGACGCCTTTGGCCTTATCCTCGGCGATCTGTTTCTTGTATCTTTCGTCCGCAAGTTTCCACTTGTCCATTTGGGCCTTGAGGAAGTCGGCTTCGCTGAATTCAGCGTTGCGCTTGTCGACCCATTTCAGGTATTCAGCGGCCTCGGGGTGCTCTTTGAATTTATGGCGTGGAACAAGGCTCTCCAGGGATGCTCCTCCGCGAGAGTTGTCGATAATGCCGATCGGGATCTGCAGGCTGCGCTGGATGCGCGAACCAAAGAAGAACCCGATCGCCCCCATCTCCATCGCCGTCTCCGGTGTGATCACTTTCCAGTTCTTGTCCGTGTCCTTCCCGTTGAGATCCTTGTCCTCCAGATCCGTTTCGACATGTTCGGATTCGGCATAGGAGTTGATCCTGATCTGACGCATCAAAGGCAAGTGGGCCATGGACGCTTCGAAAGGAGCCTGGTAGACCGCCTTGAGGGCAAACGCCATATTGCTTTGCCCGTTCATCACCCAAATGTCGCCGACGAGGATGTTATCCATCTTGATGGTTTGATCGCCGGCCTGGACTGTGATCGTCTGGCCTTTGGCATTGGCGCCCTGGGCCTTGAAGACAACTTCCCAGCGCCCCTTGTCGCCGGCGGCCTTTCCCGTGGCGTTGAGCTTCCCGAAGGCGACCTTCACATCGGTCCCGGCCGGAGCCCAACCCCAAATCGTGATCGGTTTGTCGCGCTGAAGAACCATGTTGCTCCGGAAAATACCGTGAACCTTCAGTTTCTCAGACGCCGCCAGCGTTTGTGTACCGGTCGCCAGCAACAAAACGACTAGCCATGCAATCTTGAATCTCTTGTTCATCATTATGGGTCCTTTAAGATGTCGTCGTGTAGTGTAACGGCTCGCTACGAAGCATCAGTCGAACTTGCCGCCCTTTCGGGATGAGGCATGCAGTGAGTAAAATGGATCTTTGTGATCCTTGATCCACTGGTCCAGTTTCTTCGCCAGATCTCGCTTAACAGCGGCGTATTTGGGATCATTCGCCAAGTTTCTCAGTTCATGCGGATCGTTCTTCAAGTCGTACAGCTCGTCGCCCCACCGGATATGTCTGTTAAGCTTGAAATCTTTCGTGCGAATCATTCGAATCGGATTCACCCAGCGCTGCTTGCTGTAGTACTGCCCAATGACGAAGTCCCGGGGTTTGTAGTCTTTCGATCCCGAGAACAATGGAACCAGCGACATTCCGTGGGATTTAACTTTCGGCAAACCGCAGAACTCGCGAATGGTGGGGGCGATGTCAACATTGACCACGTCGATGTCCGTAATCCGTCGTGGGGCGACTTTGGAGAACCTTCTGGGAACACGAATCATCAGAGGAATGCGCATCATGTGCTCGTACATGAAAGGACCTTTGAATATCAGCTTGTGCTGGGCGTCCATATCACCGTGATCCGAAGTTACAATAACGATGGTATTATCCAATTGCCCCTGCCGCTTGAGTTCGTCCATGATCACCCCCACATTCCGGTCGTACAGCTTTGTCTTGGAGCGGTAGCAGTCTCGATATTTCCGCCATTCGCCCCGGGGCTTGCCAACGATCACTTTCCCCTGATCCTCGGCCATGAATTGTTCTTGAATCGGAGGCTTACCTTTGAATGTTTCACGTTTCCAGGAGAGCGGCAGGGGAACATCATCGAGAGAAGACTGCGGTTTGTGCTTCTTGTAATAGTAGATATCATGGGGATTGTGCAGGGAGACGAATAGCGCAAAAGGCTTCCCGGGCGCGCGGAGATTCCTCAGGAAGTCAACGGCGTGCTGCTCGGCCTTGGGGTCATTGGCCCTCAGGAATCTGTGGTCCCACCCGGCGCCGGCTTCCGCATTGTTTCCGAGATGCCATTTTCCGAAGTATCCGGTTTGATATCCTGCGGCCTTTAGCTCCGCAGCCAGAGTGGGGTGGGCGAGCGCCTTGCCTCCAGCGGCGCCGACATTGCCTATGACCTTCGTAGCACTCGGGTAAAGACCGGTCAAGAGTGATGATCGGCTGGGCGAGCACTGCGGCGTGGTGCAAAAGGACCGTTCGAACACCATGCTCTCTCTGGCCAACTTATCCTGGTTGGGCGTGTCAAAAAACGGATCCATGAATCCCATCGCTCGCCAGTGCTGTTGATCGGAGAAGATCAGGAGGATATTGGGTTTACCTGTCGCCTTTGGAGTTTGCTTTCCCGCAGCTTGTGTCGACACAGCCATAGAGACCGCCGCCCCAGCGCAAACGCTCCGTTCCAGGAAATCTCGCCTCGATATGTTCATCGCATTCCGCATCAGTTATTTCTTTGGCCAAACCTTAAAGCGAATTGTCTTTTCGCCTGCAAACTCAAAGGGTCCTGGCGCGGGGTTATTGGCGTTTCTCTTCTTACCGAAATAGTCGGTGTCGAGTCGATAGCGTGTTCCGTCGCGCTGCTCGAAAGGAGAGTTGGGGATCTTGGCTTTGCCCAGCAGTTCAGTGGTCACGACCGCCCGTTTCTGCTTCGAGATCCATGCCGGATCGACCGCCATTTCGAGCCACCATCCGTCAGGCTTCTCTTCCAACTTGACGCCGGGATTGAAGTCTTTGGCAACCAGCGCGCCGCGGTCATGCACGCTCGGTTTGGCGCCGGCCAGATAGACGTTTCCGGCGGCCTGGACATTGGGATCTTTTTCACCGTAGATGGACAAACTGGCGCGTCCGACAAACAGGTTGTTGTAAAAACGTTCATCTTTGTGCTGTATGTTGGAGACCTTCATGTTCTCCACCGTATGCGATTTGAAGTAGGGTGTTTCCCTGCGTTCCTTGCGCTGCGACGTGGAGCCGACGATCAGGTTGTGCGCGTAGGCGGCGCCTTGTGACCATTCCCGCAACGAACGGGACGACAAGAGCATGTTGTTGTCCAGCAGGAACGGACCGTGATCGACTTCCATAAAGACATCTTGACTGTTGTCGTGAAGCAGATTCCCGGTCACCCGCGTACCCTGCGCCATCCAGTCCAGCCAGAGGCCTCCGACCCCGTGGCAACGGTAAATGTGATTGTCCTTGATCAGCACGTCATTCGACGCCAGCAGCTTGAGCCCGGCTACGTCGGGTCCGCCAATCCAGCCCCGCACGGCAATGTCGACGATCGTGTTGCCTTCAATACTGCTGAATATCCCGCCCAGACTGCCGTGAATCCCGTTCTTCTCACAATGCGAGATATGGTTGTTTCGCACAACATGACCGCCGATCTTCTCTTTGGACCACCCGTGCTTAAGCGCCAGTTCGCACGACTTGACGAATCCCGGAGCCGACACCGCCGGCAGGTCAATGCCGAATTCGCCCAGATCGTAGCGTCCCAGCGTAACGCCCGTGTTCATCGAGTGGCTGATCACGTTGTTTTCAATAATCCAGCCCTTGGACCAGTGCGTTCCTATCAGACCGATCTGTTCTGACATCGCCCCGGACCACGGAGTAGCCGCCTGACGCATCGTAAAACCGCGAACAGTAATATAATTGCGCCCGGGCTTGTCAGGATAGAAAACGCTCCGCCGCACATTGATTTCGACCAGTTCCTTGTTGGGATCAATGTCTTTGAACCGCGCCCAGATCGTGGTGCTGCTTTCGTCGACCTTGGCTTTCCAGAGCGCCCGGTCGGTAACGACAGCTACGCCCGCGCTGTTGCTTGAGGCGGGGTCCCGCCGGTAGCCTTTCCATTCGGGTCCGCCGCAGTTGATCTTCTTGCTGTAGTTTTCACCGCTGACCGCGATCCCGGAAATGCACGCCATCGACACGCGGTTAATAATGTCTATCTTCAACTGGCCGTCGGTGACTTTGATATTGTCGAAGGTCTCGTCGTGCGCCGCAAACTTCCCCACTTTCGCAAAGATATCGAACCGGTTGAGCACTGTCTTGCCTTGGAGCTTTACATCGCACACCCGCTTGCCCTTCGAGTCAAAATGCGGTTCACAGAATTTCAAGGTGACGCTGTAAGTTCCGTTGGGCGCAGCAAGGCGATAGCCCTTCAGGTTGTATCTGCAGGTTTGGTAAAGAATGTCCTCTTTCGTTCCCGCCACAGCCCTGCCCTCATAACCGGCGGTCTTGCCCCCCAAGACCTTGTCCTTCGAGTCGCCCTTGGCGTCTGAAGACGCTTTTGGGGCGGGCAGTATCTGCTCCAGCACTTTCGCTTCATCCATCCAGGCTCCGTTGACATAAACCGTCCCGGTATGCCGCGGATAACCCCTGTGCGCATGCCATTCTCCCCTGATGACATCCGTATAAGGGTTGTAATCGCCGAAGAAACTGTTGGGCAACGTAACTTTCCAGACGCCGTCGGCCGCCTTCTTCCAACCTTTGATGATCTCTGATCCCTTGATCACTACTTTCTCGCCAGCGGCGGCCTGGTAGACTATGCGTTTCTTGTCCGACTCGCCGCCGCGCGGAGGGTTAACGCGTTCGCGGTACAACCCCTCGTGAACGGTGACCACATCACCGGGCTGAGCGACTCCGGCAGCCGCCGAGATAGTCTTGAAAGGCTTTGATTTCGAGCCATCGCCGCCGTCGCGGCCTTTGACTGACACATGATACTCCGTTGCACAGAGCGAACATGAGACCAGGGCGAGAGTTACTGCGGTAACATATGCTTTCATTGTTTGTCCCTTCCGTCCGGAGCATGCCCATGCGTTTCCAGGCCTCAGCGGCCCGATGCTGTTCGGAACGCTTCAATATTCTCCGTCGACACGCCGGGAGGCATTCCGCCGCCGCAGGAAAGAATGATCCGAGAGTGATCGTCCACCGACGCCAATGCTTCGGCGACACTGACCTTCACATCATCCGGCGTGCCGGCGGCCAACACGTCGCGAGGCGGGATGTTGCCCAGCAGCGTCACCTGCCCGCCTGTTAACTCTTTCATCTCCGCCAAGCCGTGTTCGAAACCAAAGTTAAACAGATTCACTCCAATGTCCGACAGATGCGGCGCACAGACCATACCGGGCGCATCGTTGTGGAAGAATCGGACCGACACGTCGGCGGCCTGATAGATCCGTTCAAGGTACGGTTTGGCGAATTGCAGGAAGCAGTCTTCGTTAATGAACCCGACGATGTCGTCGAGCACGAAAATCCCGTCGATTGTCGGGAACGCTTCCATCTGCAGCTTCATCCAGCTGACGGTGTACTCGGTGATGATCTCCAGCAGGCGCTCGATCGCTTCGGGGTCGGTATACAGGCCCGTGAAGAACTCGGTATTGCCCATGAGAAACGTAGCGAGATTCAGCGGGCCGCGCGACACGGCGAAACGGATCGCATGTCCCTCAGCTTCGATCTGCTGCTGACAGTTGCTCAGCCGGTCGATCACAAGCGGCGCCAAGCCGTCCGTGCGCGCATCGGGCGTCTGGAGATCCTGGATCTGGGCATTATCGGTTATTATCGTCTCGGCGAACGGCAGATCGTTTTCTTGCCACACACACTTGCTCCCGAACGCAGACGGTTCGGTGCACATGCCGTACTCCGACCAGAAACCGGGCAGGAACATGATGTCGGGGAACATTCGCAGCGCTCTCAGGTTCGCCTCCAGCCACTTGCCCTCGTCGTCGTAATACTCCTTGATCGACATTCCCGCCCAGTTCGGAAGCCAGGGGCTGTCAATAATGAAGCCGATCGGGATCGGGTCAAGTTTCTCGCCATTTATCACGGACAGCAGGGTCCGCCATTGTTGTTCGGTCATCACATATTCCTTCGATCCGCGGATCCGATCCCAAATACTCCGCCTGTCCATATCATGCGGCGCGCTGAACGAGCTGAACCTCACATTGGGTTATTCCATGACAATCCGGAATCCGACATTGTAAACGCGCTGCCAGCTCGGATAAGACAGACGGTAGCTTGATGTAGAGCGCACCGGGCGATCGTTCCAGGATCCGCCCCGCACCACTTTCCGACCGGACCGCAATGCGTTGCGACCGTCCAGGTCAGAGTAAGGATAGGCCCGCATTTCGCTGCGAGTCCACTCGGCCGCGTTCCCGTGCATATCTTTGAGCCCAAAAGCGTTGGCCTTGTAAGCGCCGACATTATTGAGGCAATGCGCCTTGTCGGCCGAGATTTTGTTCTTCTGGGCCAGCGTCCAGTGATTCGACGGCATGTACTTGGTGCGCCTATTGTCTGAGGTCGGGTCCGACATGTTCGCAAACCCCGGGTACTTCGCAACGTCATCGCCAAATGACGTTCGCGTGTCGGTTCCCGCCCGACAGGCCCATTCCCACTGTGATTCGGTCGGCAGGGAGACTCTCTTGCCCGTCTTCTTCGACAACCACTTACAGAAGGCGTTAGCCTGGTCCCAAGAGACCCGAATGGCCGGATAGGTCTCCTTATCCATGGAAAACCCATATCGAATCACCACGCCCGGCTTGCTGTACAATCCGTTCTTGTGATCCCTGGCGAACTGCCGATACTGCCGCAGCGTCACCTCAGTGACTCCCATCTTGAACGGTTTGTCGATCGTCGCAACATGCATCGGCCGCTCATCCGGTGACTCGCCGTTGGCGCCCATTACGAACTTCCCAGCCGGGATCGAGACGACCTCCATTTTAACTCCATCGCCCAGATCGAGAACTTCCACATCGCTGGATTTGGCCTCTAACGGCCAACCGGTCAGCTTGGGAGCGGCTGGCGGCGCGGGAGTCTTCTTCGGCGTGATGAAGGTCTCTGTCTTCTTGTAGGGCTTGAGGATCACTTCGGATTCGATTTCCAGCGCCGTGGCGTATTCCCTGTAAATCTCAGCCCGTCGCTCCATGGCCTTCCGGGACCGGCTCGACAGTCGCATCTCGCCATAGCTGCCGTGAGCCTGGGCGTTCAGGTCGATCCAGGTGATCAGCCTGTCCCATGCTTCGGCGTCGAGCTTGACGTTATGGTGCCCCTTCGACAATATCTGGATCAGTTCGCTCGTATTGGCGTGGTAGTTCAGCGGTGTCAGCAGGTGGAGATTCCCCTCCGGTCCGGGGCGTCGAACGAACATCTGAAGTTCAAAATAAGATCGCGGCATGGCGTTTTGCATGAAATTGTGATCGCCAAAACGCCCCAGCGACGCGTCGGCGAGATTGATGCGATCCTTCTTCTTACCGTCATGACAGCCGACACAATACTTGTCCAACACTGGTTGGACTTCGCGGAGGAAAGAGAACCCTCGGGTTGGTCCGTACCAGGGTTTGATGGTCTGGCGAGGTTTGAGCGAGGCGATCGCCGGCTTGCTCGGCGGAGCATCACTGGGCCTTTCATGACATCCAATGCACGACAGGACTTCCCCCGGCATGGCCGTCATCCAGCTTCGCATCAGGGCCAGGGCCTTGCCGTCTGCGTCCAGAGGCTGTAGTGCAAGCGGCGTGTTGCACGGGACCTGGAACATCGCCGAGCCGTCTTTCTCAACGTCGACCGTCCCGAGAATCACCTTGACGTCCCAGCCGCTCTGGATCCCGGCCTGTGCGTGCCCGCCGAACCCGCGGGGCGAGAATTCGTACTTAAAGACCCGCAGCTTTTTCACCGAGCCGCGCGGCGCCCCGGCCAGGCCCGGACCGGAATAGACGTCTGAGAGCACCACAGTCGCGTCGGTGGCCTTCAGGTCAACACGTTGCGGAATGAGCGGCGGCCTGGTCCGCTTTCGCAGCGGAATCGGCTCAAGGTAATGATGCGACGCCGATCGCTTCAGGGGCAAGATGTTATCGAAGATGTCGACCAGGTAGATACCGAAACGATCCTTTGCGTTCAACTGCACGGCCGCGATGTGAAGATCCCTGCTCAGCGGATAGGGATGGAGAAATTTGGGCCACTGACCGTTGAAATACTTGTCGATAACAATCGGCTTGACCGGTTTTCCATATCCGGGAATCGCCTGCAGGACTCCGTCAGCGTCGTTGCGACCCTTGGAGACATCGAACATGACCAGTTGCCCCGAACGCCTTGCGCCGTGATGACCGCTGACAACAGCGGTGAACACATGCGGCTGACCGGGCACAGACTTGGCGTAGAACAGACTGTTAGGCCACCACGAGTTGCTTCCGTAGTACGCCCGCTGATCGGTTCCGTCGGGGTTCATGGTGAACAGGATGCGGCTCCAGAAGTGGGAAAGGTCGGTGTATTCCCAGCGCTGGTACATGATGCGCCCGTTTTCCATTAGATAGGGATTCCAGTTGCTTTCCTGGTCGAACGCCAGGCGGCGAATCCCCGCGCCATCGGCGTTCATCACGTGGAGGTTGGCGATGTCACCGCCGCCCCCGATGCAGGGAACACCCTGGAACCCGGAAGTCGAAGCGTAGATTATCTTCTCGTCGGGCAAGTAGCAGGCGTCAAAATTGTGGATATCGGCGTGTTTGCTGGAACTCACCTGGCGAGTGGATTTTCCCTGTATGTTCAGTTCGAACACCTGCCATGTGCTGTTCTTGGCGATGGATGAAAACAACGCCTTGCCTGCGTCGAAATGGAGATTCAGATCGCCCATGAAAGATTTCGAAGTTGTCAGCGGCTCGAACTTGCCTTTGAGGGACGCGATCCCGATCGCCCCGGTCCAGCCGGTTTTGGGAATCGCGGTGTTGATCAGCCAATTCGAGGTCGTCCCGGGCCGGTTCCGTTGAACGGTGAGAAATCGATCGAAATCGACCGCTGGATTCGACAGAAGAACCCGGCGCTTGAAATCAAGAATTGCCCGAGCTGCGGCGCTCGGTTTGGCGCCCTTCTTCTTCATCGCCGCAGTTGCACTCTTGAGTCCGGAGGCGTGCGACTTCAACTCCGCAAGCAGTTTAGCCTCATCAAAGCGATCCGGATATCGTCTGGCTAGGTCCTTGATCGCCCGGGCCATGGCGTCCGGATTGAACAGTGAAAGTTCCTGTAGGGCGCTTTTGGCGTTCACCACTGTGTCATCGGCGCGAACGGCGGCGGTCGGCGACACCGCAAAGAACAGCACGAACGAGACCAGTAGGCCGATGGGAAGACAGACGGACGTTGGGGCGATTGGCTTATGTGCGTAAGATTCTCTCATCATTTCCCTTCGGTCTGGGGACACGATTCCAAATGCTTCGCTACGCCTGGCATTCAGGTCATGTCCCCTAGTTTCGTCCACATCACATCTCATTTCCCATAGTCTACTGTTTTTCTATCAGTTCAACCATTGATTTGGCGAAGGCGTCGCCGATGTAGCGGCGGCCTATCGCATAATTTGCTTTCTTTGCGGCAATCCATGTGCTATTTACGCCATAATACTGATCCTACAAATAGACCGTTTCCACTCGCCGCGTTATCGTATTGTCGCGAAGGAGATTGCAGATGGCTCAGAGAAGATCGGTGGCGATGGCGATTGATCTCCAGTGGCCTTACAAGCGGCATCACGAAGTGTTCGCCGGGGCGCATCGCTACGCGCAGGAGCAAGGCGGTTGGAAGTTCATTCTGGACGAGTATCCCGAACTGACGCTCGAATCGAACCAATCCAAAGCGGCGTATGACGGGATCATCGGGCGGGCGACTCCCCGACTGGCGGCCGCAGCCCAAACCGCAGGCGTACCGCTGGTCAACGTCTGGCACAATTCGCCGGTAACCGAAGCGCCGCTGATCGTACCGGACTTCAAAGCAGCCGGAATGATGGCCGCAGAGCATCTGCTGGCCCGAGGATTCGAACACTTCGGTTTTCTTGGACGCAGGCGAGAGAGAGGCCCCCGAAAACAACTTTCAGGCTTCCGCGAGGCGCTGGGCAAAGCGGGGTTTTCATGCCCCTCGCTGATGGTCTCGGCCAGCTATCCCAACAACGATGCAAACTGGCGTAAGTTCACCGCGAAGTTGGATGAGTGGATGGATAAGTGGTCCGGTCCGACGGGCTTGAACACATCGTATGATCTGTTGGCGAGACACGTGGCGTGCGCGTGCGATCGCAGGGGATTGAACGTCCCGCAAGACGTAGCGCTGGTCGGCACGCATAATGAAACCGTGATCTGCAACCATCCCGAACCGTCGCTTACCAGTATCGATCTGGGCTACGAGCGGGTCGGGTACCAAGCCGCCGAACTGCTCGATGAGATAATGGGAGGCTCCGCGGCGCCGAGAGAGCCAATCCTCATTCCGCCGGGGGAACTCATACCTCGCAGATCGAGCGACTCACTGGCTGTCGAAGACGAGATGGTCGCCTCCGCACTGCGATTCATATCAGAACACTCGCACGAACCGATCCGCGTGGGGCACGTAGCCGAACATCTGCACGTAGCCAGGCGCACGCTCGAACGTCGGTTCAGCAAGCGCCTCGGTCGGTCAATCGCCGCCGAAATTGCTCGCCTGCGGGTCGAGCGGGCCAAGCGCAAACTCGTCGAGACCAAAGCTCCGATCAAGTCGATCGCACATGAATTCGGGTTTGCCGGCTCGTTGCAGATGGCGGTCGTCTTCAAACGCATTGAAGGCGTCACCCCCAGCATCTACCGCCGCCAACGGCGGAAGAACCGTTGAGTTTCTTGTCGAGTTGTCGACCGGTGGAGTAAGTCCCAACACCGCGCCATGATCGCCGAGCCTCCGATTCACTTGCCCGTTGGCGGCGGAGGTCTGAAATCTGCGTACTCTTTCCACTTGATGTTCTTCTTCCCCCGGTGCGTACCGTAATACGGAGCGTTGGCGTCGATCCAGGTGACGATCCTGATGAACTCCTCGCGCGTCAGGTTCGACTTGCACGGCTTGTTGCGAATGCGATCGACGAGCTTGCTGCGATGCGACCCGAACGTCAACGGCATCTCCGCGGGCACATTGGCCTCTCCGATACAGCCGTACAGGAAGCTGATCAACTCCTTGTTGACCAGGTTTTCGTAAGAGCGATTCCACAGTCTGGTCAACTCGCCGGACAGATCCAGATCGCCCTTGGGGTTCGCACCGCTGTGGCATTTGATGCAATGCTTGTCGAAGATCGGCTGAATGTCGCGGGGGTAGTGCACCATTCGCGGAGCGGTGTCGCCTGGCTGGGGGGTTATGCGCGAAGGCTTGTGCTTAAGCGCCAGCGGAGACCCCTTGCCGGCGACAGGAGCCTCGCGCCGCAGTTCGTGACATCCCACGCACGACCTCTTCTCGCCAGGGATCATGTTCACAAATGTCCGCATCCGCTGGAGTTCCATGTAGTCCGCGTCGAGAGCCTGGAAGTATAAATTCTTGCGGGCCGGAACGGTGAAATACGCCGATCCGTCCTCTTCAACCGGCACGACGCCGAAGACCTTCTTGAGGTGAACATCGCCCATGAAACTCACGGCCGAGGCCTGAAGGTCCGCCGCATCGCCCTGCTGTCGCGATCGCAGCGCCGACTTCCACGGTAAGGCCATCGCCTCCATGATCCGCAGATACTTCACCCGCCCGCGCTTGATTCCGCCCATCCCGCGGTAAACGTCCTGCATGAACAGCGTCGCAAGCTTCCGGTCTTTGGTCTTGTCGAGTTGTGCGAGTTTCGCGCGGGCTCCCACCACCGAGGGAATCTCGGTGGGCTTGCGGCGGGCTCGCAGCGGGACCGGCTGGAAACAGGATGTCTCCGGATCGCGATAGAGCTCGACGCGATTGCCCCAGGCGTCCAGCACGTAGAGCCCGTAGCCCTTGGGCTCAGTCATGTTTTTGCTGGTGCTGTGAGCCACGATAAACAGCTTCTCCGACAGCGGGTAAGGCTCCTTGAAGTATCCGTACCGCGTTGTGCGACGATGCCAGAACATGCCCGGCAGAGCGATCTCCGGCGTGATGTTGGTCATCGCCTCGGCGCCGCGCCGGGTCTTGCGGGTATCGAGGAGCACGACCGGCCCGACCGACAGGCCGCAGTGCGCCGTGGCGATGGTCACGATCTTGCCGCTGCCGGGGACACTGCGCGGATCGACCATCCCGCCGGGCAGGACAACGTTGTTCTTGTAAACGTGCTCGGTATGGCTGCCGTCGGGATGCATCGACCAGAGACTCTGCACGTTGCCGAAACCTTTGTCGACGTATTCCCATCTCATGTAAATCACGCGGCCGTCGTCCATCACGCACGGATCGATCTCGGTGATCGGACCTTCGGAAATGCTGTGGAGATTCTTGCCGTCGGCGTCCATAACATGCAGCGTAGTGACGCTGGTTCCCAGGCAGAAGACCACGCGCTGGGTGCGGGTCGAAGCGAACATTATCTTACCGCTGGGCAGATAGCACGGATCGATGTCGTCGTACCCCACGCCGAGCCGGCCGGACTTGCAGCCGTAAAGCATATCGCCCCTGGATTCATCAGGAGCATCGAAACTGAGCTGCCGCAAACCCTTGCCGTCAACGCCGATCTCGTAGATCCGGAAGTTGCTCTTGTCGTCTTTCTTGTAAGTAAACACGATGCGCTTTGCGTCGAATGACAGATCGAACCGCCCGAACCGACCGCCGGTAAGCTGCGGTGCGATTTCGGTGACTTTGCCGTCGGGCGCCACAGGAGAGAGGATGCACAGATTCCCGCCCATGACCTTACCGCCGTAGTGGTCCTCGTAGATGTGCCCCGACGTGTCGGTCAGCCGCTTGACGAACAACAGCTTGTCGAACTTCAGCAGCGGATGATCCAGCATCGCATTTCGCCTCAGCGCCACGGATTCATCGTGCAGCACCTGCAACTGTTCGGGTCCGCCTTCCTGGGCGTCCGACTCGTTCTTCTCCAGTTCGGCAAGCTGCTTGAGATACCGGGAGCCTTTGGAATATCGCGGCCCGAATTCAGCGGTTACGTCCTTGATCGCCATGCCTAACGCCGCAACGTTCACGCTTCCCGGCGGCAGGAAACCCGTGCGATGCAGAGGCGGGATCCTATCGAGCTTCATTTTGGGATCCGGCCGGCCGTATGCCAGATTGTAGCGATGTCTGGCCTTGTAACGAAGCGATCCGCTCTGCGGGTCGATCACGGCCGGACCGGTCGGCTTCCACTTGGCGGGAAAAGGCTTCGAGGAATCCAAGCGCAACGCCAGCACCCCGGGCGGCCGATTCCTGCTGGTGAGTTTAAACGTGTGCTTGCCGGCGCTAATCGATCGCTTGCAGGCCTCGGACCAGCGAGCCCCGTGAAAGTTCTCCATCAACCGGGGCCGATCGTGCCTGGGAAAACGATCCAGATACGGCTCCGATCCGCCGAGGCCCGTTGCGCCGCGACAACCGACGCTAACCTTCTTTCCATCGATCCAGATCTCGATCGGGCGGGACTCAGGCGAGGCGTACCGGATGCTCAGAGCGTACGTCGCGTCGATCGGAATATCAACGTCGTACTGGACCTCCCAAGGACGACTCCGGCCGCCGACTATCATCAGGTTGGGATGCATGTCGCGGTAGTCGGCGTAGACCTGCCGATTGGCTTCGACGCGGGCGTTTCCGCGATTGAAGGACCAGGCGGGAATCTCGAGTCTCGTAGGCGGTCCTCCGGCAAGGCATACTCCGCCGAACACTGCGACGCACGCCGAGGCGAGCGTCAATGCCGACAAGCTCCGGCGTCGGGACAATGTTGTCGTCATCACGATCATTCCTCTACCGACTATTATATCAGTGCGATTCTAATCTTCGATAATCACTCTGAAACCAACGTCGACAAACTTTATGTCGGCTCGTGCGGGCATCTTCGAAAACGGAGTAGCCGTCTTGGGTCGATCGCGCCAACTTCCGCCCTTGGCGACAAGCTGCGGCGCGGCCGAGCCCGTCGGAGATTTCCAGGCGCTCGTGGTCCACTCGGCGACGTTTCCGATCATGTCGTGAACGCCGGCTTCGTTGGGCGCGTATTTCGCCACATCCGTCGAAACTCTGGCTCCGTCGTCGCTGCTTAGAATCGAAGGCCGCCACATCGGCATCTCCTTGTTGGCGTTCTTCAACAGATACGACTTGTCGGCCAGGTTGGCGATCTTGCTGAAATCCTTGCCGGCGTAACCGTTTTCGTCGCACTTTCCGAAAATCGCAGCCCACTCCCATTGCGATTCGCTCGGCAGGGCACAGTTCTTTCCGATCTTGGCGCTGAGCCATTTGCAGAACGCCGCCGCCTGGGTCTGCGAGATTCTCACCACCGGCTGCCGGGCTCCGTTCAGCGGGAAACCCCGTATGGCTCCGTCACCGAAATGCAGCCGCTCATTGCTGTCGAGGCGGGAATCGTGGGCTGGATCGAACAGGTTGAACAACTCGTTCGTCGTTTCGGTAGTGGCGATCCAGAACGGTTCTTCGACGACGACTTTCCGCTGGCCCCACTCGTCCTCCGCCCCGTTGACATTGCCGGTGACGTACGATCCCGACGGAATGCGTACGAACGTCATTTTCAACGTTTTCGGATCCAGCCTGGGGCGCTTCCTGGGATCCAGTATCGCCGCGTACTTCTTTTCGAGAATCTCCTTGTCCTTCGACAGATCGAACGTGACGGTTCGCAGTTTGCCCGATGCGGAATCCCTTGCTTCGGCCAGCGACTTGGCGTCAACCTTTGCCGGGAACTTGTCGCGGATCGACGCCGGCGGCGAGACCTTCATCGGCTCGATCGGCTCGATCGCCGCGGCTGGCGGAACCTCGGCGGTTTCCGGATCGAAATCGATCCCGGCGTAGCGTTTCATCAACTCGCCGCGTCTCTTGGAATAATCCTTCGGAAATTGCGGGTTGGTGATCTCGGCCCATGTTCCGTGGGCCGGCGTGTTAAAGTCAATCCACGTTACGATTCTGCTCCAGCCTTCGGCGTCAAGGCGAACTCCGTGGTGCCCTTTCTTGAGCATCTGGACCAGCTTGGTCTGATCGGCGTGGTAGTCGTAAGGAGTGAGCATGTGCAGATCGCTTTCCAGCGTGGCGCTCCTGGCGAACCGGAACAGTTCGAGATACGCCGGAGGGAAATGGGCCCCGCCGTAGCTCTTGCCCTTGGACTCGGCGAACTTGTCCTTGTACAGGACCGGATCGTCGATCTGCTGGGCGAGAGTCTTAGCCGGTCTGCTTGTCTTCTTGATCCTCTTGACCGATCCGGTGTCGGTGATCACGACATCCTCACGGAGCGTCAGATTGGGGATCTTCCGCCCGCTCGGCAGCTTCTTCGTGGTCTTGGCGTTATGGCAGCCGACGCAGAATTTGTCCAGCACGGGCTGGACCTCGCGATTAAAGCTGAATCCCCGCACGGGTCCGTACCAGGGCGTGATTTTCGAGGGGGAACGCTTGGCGGCCTTGACTGCCTGCGGTTGGGGCACGGTGTTGGGGTCTTCGTGGCAGCCGATGCACGAGAGCACCTCGCCCGGCCGGCAGGTGAACCAGCTTCGCATCAACTGGACGGCCTTGCCTTCGGCGTCGAGCGGCTGGATAGCGATCGGAGTCATCGCAGGAACGGTGAAGCTGGCGCTTCCGTCGTCTTCAACGGGCACGGTCCCGTGAATCACTCGCACGTCCCAAGGCCCATCAATGCCGACGCGGTCGGACTGCCCGCCCATGCGGCGCATCGCGTAGTTGTAAGAGTAGACCCGCAGGCGTTTGATCGAGCCTTTCGGCACGCCGGCGGTTCCCTTTCCGAAGTAAACATTGTTTAGCACAACCGTTCCGGTCGTCGCCTTCGGGTCTGTCTTGTCGGGGATAATCGGCGGGCGGACCCGCTTCTTCCAGGGAATGGGCTCAAGCAGGCTGCGCCCTTGAATGCTGCACAACTCCAAACCGTTGTCGAAGGCGTCCATCAGGTAAATGCCCTGGCGTTTTCCGCTCCAGCCCGAGCCCGGCCAGCAGGCGGCCAGGAAGTACTTGTCCGAAAGCGGATGAGTCGTGGTTACTTTCGGCTCTCGGTAACCAAGTCCGTCGGCGATTCGCGGGAAGACGCTCTTCTTGTAGCCCGGAACCTGCTGGACAACACCGTCAGACTCGAAAGTTCCCCTGGCGGTGTCGAACAGGAACATCCCGCCCTGGGTCCCGGAGTGGTGACCAACGATCGAGGCGACGAACTTCGTGGAGCTGCCCGGAACGGATTTGGGGTAGAACATGCAGTTGGGCCAGTACGAATTGCTGCCGTACATCGCGGCCTGACCCGTACCGTCGGGATTCATCGAGAACATTATCCGGTTGAAGGCGTGAGGCGTGTCGGTGTAGTCCCAGCGGAGATACATGACGCGCCCGTTGGCGAGCATCGTAGGGTGCCAGTCGTGGTCCTGATCGTTGGTCAGGCGCTCGATTGTCCCGTCGGGCTTCCTGCGGTAGAGATTGCCGATCGGCGAACCGCCGCGGATGCACGGCACGCCGTTCATCGTCGCAGTGCTTACGAAAATGATCGAATCGTCGGGGCAGTAGCATGCGTCGTAGTTGCTGACATCCTGGTATTTGATGGTCTCAATCTCGCGGACGGCAAACGCTCCGCTCTTGGGATCCTTCTTCGGAGGCAGATCGACCTCGAAGAGCTGATGGGCGCGGCTGGACATTCCGGTTGCGGTGTAAAGCAGCTTTTGTGCGTCCCAGTGCAAATCGACGGCGATCAGATTGCGGTTGTTCGGCGGGATGAAAAGCGTTGTCACCTTCCCGTCAGGCGAAACCGGAGACAGCACCTTCAACGACACCCCGCCGGCGCGGGTCGAACCGCGGATCGAGTCCAGGCTCAACCAGTTGCGCGGAGTCATCGGATTATTCGAATCAACGAAAAGGAGCTTGTCAAAGTCGATCAGCGGGTTGGCGAGCAACGCTTCATGGAACAGCGCGTCAAACTCGTCGGCCAGAGGCTTGATCGGCGCCGAGCCGGCCTTGACGGCTTTCTCGATCCTCGCCAATTGGGCCAGGTACTTCGCGCCGTTGGAATACTTCGCCCCGAACGTCTTGGTCAGGTCTTCAATCGCAAGACGCAGCGAATCGAAATTGTTTCGAAACGGGCTGGTCTGATTGGACTTGACGCGAGGCGACTTGACTTTGGGCTTCTGGTGTTCGTGGCGGATCCAACCGAAACGGACCTCAGTAGGTGCGATGCCGGCTTTCGGGCCGACCTTGACAGGCTTTGCCCCCGTCGCAGACGCCGCGAACAACGCGAGAACACTGAACGCCAATACGCTGACTCGTGTGCGGATCGTGAAAGACTGCAGCATCAAAGACTCTCCTGTTGCGGGTTATTCTCTCTCGAATTTCCGTCCGAGTGATTCGTAAAACAGTATGCGGCTCTTGTCGGCTTGGGCGGGATGAGCCAGCGCATAGTCCGAGGCGCTGGCGGCGCCAAGCGTCGGGCCAACGCCCCGACCGGAATCGACGCGATAACCGCACATAGCATGATGTTCTTCATTCTCTGCGATCCCTGCCATGAGTAGATCAACTGATCCGGAGTGTGGGTCAATTCGACACCCGTAGTATACCTCCCCGCTCCGGACACCGTCAAACAGCGCATCGCGCGATCGGACTAGTTCACAATTGGTTCACACCTTTTCACCCTGTGACATACCCCGTTTTGAGCGATATAATCCGAATAATCCGAACGTCGCGGTCGCGACCGAGTATACTGTGAAACGTTCAACTTCCTGACCCTGCAGCCGTTACGCTCGCCGCCCTCATATTTCCCATTGACACACTGCCGCGGTTTCGCATAGTTCACAGGTATGCCCGTTTTTGCCCGGTTGTGAACCTCGCCCCCGCGCGCCGCGGTCTGCA
The DNA here is from genome assembly GCA_030745875.1 of Phycisphaerae bacterium. Classification (GTDB taxonomy): domain Bacteria; phylum Planctomycetota; class Phycisphaerae; order SM23-33; family SM23-33; genus BS750m-G57. Next base: position 172,820 of record JASLNT010000059.1, on the reverse strand, counting down.
GCCCCTGCGCCGGGCGACCAGTTCCCCCAGCGATCGCTGTGAGTTCGAAACAAAGAAATGCGGAAACCAGCGCCGGGCCGGCGTATAATGACTTCGCAATTGCAGTCTAAGGAGCCCGGCGCCCACAGCGGCAACCGGCGAGCGAAATGATCGTATCAATTAACGGAAAGCGGGTCGGCGCAAATCGCGTAACGGTCAATGATGGGATGAATTACGGGCGCTTCGATTCTGATCGCCTGCAGGTGGACGCCTACCAGCTGGTCCTGGGGAAAGCTGAGTTCACTGAAGCGATCGAGCCCGAATTCGACCGCATCAGGATGGAAATCCGAGCCGACGATATCGCCTGCCGCGAAGCGTCCGAGTTCACGCCCTCGGGTTACGCGGGTCTCAGCGAAATGTTCGATTATCCAGAAGACCTTGCCCGGATAGTCCTTACGTACCTGGACAGAGAGCTTCTAACAAGAGTCCTTCCGCCAGACGTTCCCGCCGGCGGTTACGTAATCAACAGCACCGAATCGGCGGAAGTCTCACCAAACAGCATCACCCTGACGGGCAGGACTTTTCGGATGATTGAGTAGCAAACGGGCGTTGGATGCGGACAGGCTTCGTTTTGGCGCAATTGCAACTGATCCCGATCCGTCTTCGATGACAATGGAATAGGTGCGGTGGAAATCTACGGGGATTCGTTGGAACTTCGCGCGGCGCCGCGAGCGGTTTGTCGACGACAGCGTGCACGTTCACCCACCGGCGCCGTGACGGGTCTGGCGCGTCGTTGGGAGAACTCTATCGAATCCAAGCGACATGACTCAAAACCGCTTGCGGTGTCGCGCGTCGCTGGTTTACTATCGGTCCATGGTTATCGCCCATCACCTGATTTGGACCGCATACGGATGGTGGTTGCCCAACGATCCGCGGGGAAGCACATCACATCGCATTCGCCAGAACGTCGTAACCGCACTGGGAGAACTGCACTACGGGCGAAAGGATGTGCAACCTGCGGGATGGGAAATACGCAAGTTCTACAAAAACGCTCAATCCGCTCTGAAACACGCCCTGCTGACATTCTCTCCAAACGAGCGCCAGGTCATCTGCACGAGCCTCGCGGAGACCGTCAAGTTGCGCAAGTACACATGTTACGCCTGCGCGGTCATGGACGATCACGTTCACATGCTCATCCGGAAGCACCGCGACACGGCTGAGCAGATGATCGCCAATCTGCAGCAGAGTTCCCGAGAGGCGCTGCGGGGCGACGGATCGAGACCGCCCAATCACCCGGTCTGGGGCGGGCCCGGATGGAGCGTATTCCAGGACCACCCCGACGACATTCGCAGGACAATCGCCTACATCGAAAAGAATCCGGTCAAGATGCGCCAACCGCCCCAGCAACACGCGTTCGTCCAGGCTTACGATGGGTGGCCGCTGCACGAAGGACACAATCCCAACTCGCCCTACGCGAAGCGAAAACGAGGGGCTCGGTTCAAGAGCAAGTGAACCCAACACCGGGCAAACGACGCGCGACACCGCTTGCGGTGTTGCGCGTCGTGAGATTTGCTTCGACCACATTGTTCAGACTACCCGCGGCGCCGCTTTCGGTGTTGGACTGCGCCGAAGGCGGATCGTGCTGCAGGTTCCGTCTCCGTTCAAAACGGTTTTCGATTCCTGCTAGGCGCAGGGTGGAGACCTAAGTATCATGATTCGTGACAAATCGTTCGGCCGGGCGGCCGGGCAATAGCATGGGATATATTAATTTAAACGGGAACACGTCATCCGTTCAAACGCCCCGAGGCGTATACGGGGCTTCTCGGCGGACCAGCGTTCCACACAAGTGAATCCATAGCGGAAGGATATTCAAATGACTCAAGCAGGTCAGATACCGGCGGAGATGAATAATCAGACCATGAGACGGAGCGGGCTAATATGGCTTGGTATTATCCTGCTGGCGGCCTTCTTCATGCCGAAAGTCCAGGCGGGATATTCGGGAAGGTCGTTCCGCAACCCGGGAAAGGTCGAATACAAGGCGAAGTTCATCAATATTGAGATCCTCACTTCCAAGGCGGATATCCCTGCAATGACGCGGATCGGAGCCGCCTTCCCCGCCATCGCTGGGGTCATCATCATCATCGTGGGCGCCGCGGTTCCAAAACTGGCGTGCGGGATCATAGTAACGGGCCTGGGCGTTTTCATGTACCTTACGACGCTGTTCGACACAGACACCCAGCACGCTCTGAATCTGATGCCCCGCGGCGCCAAGGACATCATGCTGATCTACGTTCTGATCCTGTTCGGAGTCACCGGTCTGCTTGCCGGCAGCCTGGCCAAAACCCAGCGCCCGCGCAGCTTATTTGCATCGATAATGGGCATCCTGGGCGGCGCGATGCTCCTGGGCGGACTGCTCATTCCGTTATCGTCCGGGAAGGCGGAGTCATGCCTGATAATGGTCCCTGTGAATCTGATCAAGATGGAAAGAGGAGCCCCCGCCGCAACCGGAGCATTTATCGGCCTGACAATACTGCTGTGGGCGATCGCTGCGATTATTTCCTTCTGTAACGTTCCCGGACGCCGGAGCAGCGCAGCGAAGTCTATGGGCTCAAGCACTTATACGTGTCTGGTGATCGGATCGATCACGCTGGTAATCGCCATACTGATCATAGTTTTCTCCCAGGTTCCCGAAGCTCAGATCGGACCGGTCGCACTGGGGATGCTTAAGATGATCCTGTGGATTACGGGTCTGTTCCTGATACTGCCTCTGGGGCTGGCGGCGTTGGCGATCTCGTTGCAGAACGAACCTGTGGTCCCGCTGGTGGTTCCGGCTCCGGCGGTGGTTCCGGTGGTGGTTCCGGCGGTGGTGGCGTCTCCCGGCGCGCATTCAAACCAGGCCCGCCTGGCGGAGCTCCAGCGTCTGCTGGAACAGGGCGCGATCACTGGACAGGAATACGACGAACAGAGGAACAAGATAATCTCATCGGTGTAAGCGGCGACAAAGGCGTTTGGGGCGAGTCGCTGACGCTGCGCGCCGCACGGCGAGCGGCGCCGGGCGGCGCCTGACCGCCGATCGCCGCTTACTGACGTCCGAGTAGTTCCAGCGACAGGACCGTTCTGAGACGTTCTTCAATTGAGTCGAGCACTATCGGGTCGTTGCGGCGCCAGGGGCGGGCTTCGTACTCGAATTCGTGACCGATCGGAAGGACCTTCAGCGGGGCCGTCAGCATGGCTCTTGGTCGGGCTTTGGGGATCGGGGCGGCGGCGGGATTATTGTGACAACCCACACAACCGCGACTCTCGCCCGGGCGGACATATATCCACTGGATCTGATTGCCCACGACCTGGCGGTCGGCGTCGAGGGCCTGACATTGGATCAGGCGGTCGGCGGGCACTTCGAGTGCGAACGACCCGTCAGCGGCCAGTGGAACCGTACCCAGAACCCTTCCGAGCGTTCCCTGGTGGTTGCTCAGTTCTGGATCGAAGTTGTGGGACGATCTGGGCCTTCCGTCGCCGTTGCGCGTGAACTTGTGGACGAGGGGCTGGCCTTCGATTATGCGTATCCACTTGGCGCGCGGCGCGATGCGTTTCCGGCGCGAGGTGAAGACCGATTGACATAGGATGCGCCCGGTGAACGTTCCGCGGGCTACCTTGTCCGGGTGGATCGGCGGGCGTTTCCGCCGGGCCAGCGGGCGGGGCTCGAAGTCGGCGGTGTCGGGATCGTTGTAGACCAGCGTGAACTTTGCGGTCTCGGCGTCGAACACGTACAGACCGAGGTCGGCTTTCAGCTTCTTCAGAAGCTCGTGCGAGTAGCGCTGCATCTTCGCGCTGTAGACGCGATTGGGGTCGAGGAGTTGAATTCGCTTTACCGTTTCGGGATCGCCCGGGCGAATGCGGGAATCGTACCAGCGTTTGTGCGGGACTCCGTAGGGCGAGTTCCGCTCGCTGGCGGCGCAGAGGAAGCGCCGATCGCTGATCGGAAACGGGGTGGTCAGCGCCATGTCGGTCTTGTGGAGAAATCGCTCGCCGAAGCGCGTCTTGAAGGCGATCAGCCCGAGCCCGCTGCAGGCTACGATCTCGCCGGTTGAGGTCAGCGGTTGGGGCTGGGTTATGGTGACAACGCGATGGCGATCGTGCATCCAACTGTACGGATGCTCGTACCAGTTCTCGGTCTTCGGACCGAACTTTTTGGCCCAAAACGCCCGCCGCTCGGGTCCGTACAGCGTTACGTTGCCCGTCCCGTCGGGAAAGACCGACTGGATGGTCATTTCGGCTTTGGTCATGTTGTAGAACACGTCGAGGCGGTTGAACAGTATCCGCCCGTCGGGGGCGACGGTGGGTTCGCAGTCGCGTCCGGCGTTGGCGGCGATAAGGTGCAGGTCCGATCCGTCTGCGTTCATCACCGCCAGCGCCGAGCACTGCTGGCCGTGATATTCGTCGCGGAAACCCAGGCGAGTGGTCGCCAGCACGATCCGCCCGTCGGGCAGGTATGCTGGGTTCAGGTGATGATACGGGCCGGTGGTAAGCTGGCGCATACCGGATCCGTCGGCTCGGATCTCGAAGACCTGCCACCACGGATTGGCGTCGGTGCGGCGTGTGAAGAGCACTTTCTTTCCATCGTAGGACACTTCGCAACTGGCGACCCATCCGTCTTTGAACCTGGTCAGGGCGGTGAGTTTCCCGTCCGGACGCGCCGGGCGCAGGACAAACAGGTTGTCGCCGACGCGATACTCCGGTCCGCCTGAATCGGTAAGGCAGTATGTCTGGCGCCAGATGTCGGTCAGGTAGTAGTCGGGCATGATGTGATTGCCCTTGATGAAGACAATCGCCGGACCAAGCCCGGTTGTTTGCGGAGCGTCGGTCGCAGGCGGCGTGTTGGGAATCGGGACCGTGATCGGATCTAGCCTGACGCCGTGACGGAAAAGAACTTCTCGCGCCAGCAGGCGAATGTTGTGGAAGTCGTGTGATTTTGCAGCCGGTTTCAGGGCGGCCAGCGCCTGGGGCGTGTCGAGATCGGAAAGGGCTCGGGCGGCGGCGTAGCGCACGTCGAGCACCGAGCGCGTATCGTTCATAATCTTCGCCAGCAGCGGGACCTGGTCGTTTGCGCCCAGGGCTCCGAGCGCTCGAGCGAAAGTCCCCCGCCACCTGCCCGACGGGTCGCGGTGCGGGTCGAGCAGGAAATCGCGAACGAACCCGTAGTCGGCCTCGGACTTCGATCCAGACAGAAGTTTTGCAATCGGCGCGACCGCGTCGGTTGCGCGGGCGAACATCAGCGCCTTGCACGCCATGATCCGCACGCGATTGGATTTGTTCGTCAGCAGCTTGATAAGCGCCGGAGCATCAGACGCGTCGCAGAAACCGGGCAGGAGTTCCTCCTTGTACGATCCGGCCAGCCGCTTGATTTCCATGGGCGCAGCAGGCAGGTCGTCGCGTTTTTCGGCGACCCGGAGCGACTCAAGAACGTGCTGAACGCACACTCGCCGCAGACCCGTCATTTCCAGAACGTATCGCCCGACGACGCGCGTGGCTTCGGGCTTGTAGAACACGCCTCGATCGTGCTGCTTCCGCACCTGCCCGACGGCTCCGTGGGCGATCTCGACCAGGCGATTAAGATTGTCGCCCTCCACCGGAAGGCGCAGCAGCGCTGAGTAGATCGCAAAAGCGGTGCTCAGCGGATTGGCGGGCCATTCGACGTCGTCGCTGGCCCGCTGAAGACGCCCTTTGAGACCGGGGACGTACATATCTGCGGCCTCCAGCAGCGCCGCGGCGGCTTGGGGGCGACCGTACTGGCCGAGCCCGTCGGAGGCGTATCGGGCGAACTGGACCTTTCCAAGGTATTCGCGCAGGACGACAAACCCTTTCGGGTCGCCCAGGCGTCCGAGCGAGCGGAGGGCGGCCTGCACGATCGTAAAGGGGGTCTGGTCGCGTTTGTCGGCCGGGGCGAACACATTGACCAAATTGCGGGCGGCGGTTTTGTCGGGCTCGCTGGCGCGGAGGGTTCTTATCACAAGCTCCGTCGCCCCGTCCCCGCCGAGCGAACCGGCGGCGCGGACCGCACGCAATCGCAGGTTCAGATCGTCCGAGCCGGCCAGCTTGACCAGCTCGGCGGGCGTCTTTCCGGGCGGAACGGAGTTCCACCACGCTCGCCAGACTCCGACCTGCTTGCGCTGAGTTTCTTCGCCCGCCAGCGCGTCCAGGGGCAGTTCCATACCGGTGATGTTCTGCAGTGCTGCGCACGCTCCCTGGCGCACGGCCCAATCGGGATCATCCATCGCCTTCAGGAGGATCGGAACTTCGGCTCGCCCGCCGATCCACGCAAGAGTTTCGGCGACCTGTCGCCGGAGTTCGATCGATTCATCGCCCATCAACTCAGCAACCGCCCCGGCGCAGCGATACGCGCGAAGATACCCCAGCGCCTCAATCGCCCGAATGCGACGGGGCGTCCGGGCGGACTTCATCGCCTTGAGATTCGCTGCGATCTGGGCGTCGTACGGATTCATTCGTATCGGCGGAACGCTTTTCAGGGCGGCGGCGATACGGTTGAGGCCGGACTTAAGCTTCGCCCGCTCGGCGGGTGTTTTCGCTTTACCCCACGCCCTTTCGATGCTGGCAAGTTCGGCTTGGAATAGCTTGCCCCGCGCCATTCGCTCGGCTGAAGGATTCCCCCGCAGATACGGATACAATCCCAACCGCACGGTCTTTGGATGCAGCGGGGCGGACTCTGCGCCCGCAGTCGCCAAACACGCCGACAACACAACAGCAAGAATAGAAGATCGCATAATTCCAGTCATAGCGAGCCATTGTAACGCCCCACCGCCCCGTTGTCAGCGATCAGTACACTCCCAAGGGCGGTTGACTGTCGTCATGCGTTCATCTTGTCGTAGCATTTCCTGAGGTACGCTACGGACTTTTTCAGTGCAGCCGACATTTCGTCGGGCGCCGGTTGGTGGTGCATGAACGGATTCACGAACCACTTGTAGTTGATGTCCTTCAGCGCTTTCAACCACGGGACGCAGTCGACCGGTCCGATTCCGGGCAGTTGTCCGGTTCCTTTGGCGGCCTGCCAGGCGTAGAAGAACAGCAACTGTTTTCCGCAAGCCCGTATCGCGTCGGGAATGGAAGCCTTGACCCTCTGGAGGTGGTACGGAGCCAGGGCGATCCCCAGGCGGTCTGACTTGTTGGTGTCGACGAACGCCTTGAACGAATCGAGCGTGTTCAGCAGCGACCCTCCGTGATTTTCGATCGCCAGATACGAATCGTATTTCTCCGCCAGTTCGACCTGCGGTTTGAGCGATTCGATGTACGCCTTCATGCGTGCGGTCAGTTCCGACGGTTTGCACCCCCTGCCGCTGCCCCGTATCGCCACCCCTCCGCCCGAATCGCCCAGCAGCTTGGCGTATTTCGGATAACCTCCGCGATAGACGCTGAAGGCGTAAAGCTTGAGTTTGCATTTCTTGAGAAGGGCCTTGAGCCCGTCTGGGCCCAGGCGTCTAGCCACATCGTCAAGATGCGGGCAACTGGCGTGCGGCGACCAGATGTCGACGGCTTCGAAACCGAGGTCGGCGATGCGTTGGCAGGCCTGCTCGACGGGCAGCTTGGTGAACTGGATAGTCGAAGTGCTCAATCGCATCTTCCACTTGTCGGGCTTTTTTTTGTCGGCGAGGGGTTTGGCGACCGAGGCGGGAAGAGCTCCCGCCAGCAGCGCCCCGCCGGCGGCCAGCAGTGAAGCGTCTCTAACGAATCTGCGTCGCGATATGTTTGAATTGTCGGTGTTCACTTCCAGAACTCCTTGGCTTGGACGGGGATTATGAATGACCGACATTATAACGCCGATGAGCCCCTGACGCCTTCATTTCCCATTGGGGTCGGCGGCGGGAAGCTTATTTACCCGATCGTTCTATGTAACAGACGGCCTTCTGGTCAAGCGTGTTGGCGTTCAGTTTTATCGTCTCGCCTCCGTTTACGTCGGATGCGTCTATCACGCGCACACCGTCGGCCCACTTTTCCGAACCGGGAACCAGGTCGGTAAGGCGATTGGGAGTGTCGGCGAAGAAATCTTCGTTCAGCGCGTTGCCTTCCTTCTCCGGGAACAGGGCTACGTAGAGCATGTCCATCTCGACCATTTCGCCGAACAGGTGCGTACCAAGCGACACCTCGGGCACAAGCCCTTCGCGCATAGCTACAATCTCGCACAAGACCGAAACCGTGCTGATGTCCGAAAAGTTGATCGGCACGCCCAGCCACGGGGTTGTGGTGCCCCATCGCCCGGGCCCGAGCAGCATTACGTTTTCAGGTTTCTTATCCTCTTCAGCGTGTACGATCCTGCCGATAAGACGGGCTACGTGGTGACGATCGCTCACAGTCAACTCGCTGTAGAACGCGGGAACAACGTAAATCAGGCGGTCTATGCTGTGCATGCGGCTGTGTCCGATGACGGCTCCGGCGGCTGAGGTGATCAGGTCGGCCTCTGCGATGTCCGAAGGCGGATCGGAGACCACCGTTCCGCCCTTGCACTGGAACGGGCGACACTGCAGGAGGTTGATGCTGTGTTGTCCGTCGGGCAGGAAATTCGCGGCGAACTCGGTTTCCACGGGGTAGTCGTACGCGCTTTGCAGGACCTGAAGCATCTCCCGCATGTTGCTGACAAATTCGGTGTCGTTCAGCAGGCTTTTGAACGTAAGGGTGTGGGCGAACGGTTGGTCGACGCCCGCCTCGCGAGCCCGCCTGATGAGATCCTCGTCGCGCGAAGCGAAGAGTTCCAGCGGTATGTCTTCACTCCGCTCGGCCACGTCGCAGAAGTACTCGGCTTGAAGCTGATTGGCCTCAAGGTTCAGCACTTCTACGCGTTTCTGCGTGTTCTGCTTTGCTTCCTCAAAGTTCGCCTCGGGTCTGCGCTCCGGCGCGTTCAGGGCGATAACTCTGGTGTAGTCGTCGTCGTGCCGGTCGACGGCGCGTGTGCCCAGCCCGAAGACGAGTCTCAGCACGCCCGCTTCGGGATCGATGTCGCGAGACCACACGTACGGATTGAACGAAAGGCCCACACCGGCGACCTGCGGATAAAACACATCGCCATAAGCCGCCCCGGAAACTCTCTGGACCAGCAGCGCCATCTGTTCGTCGCGATCGAGCATGCCCCTGCGCGATCGATAGGAAAGCGCATCTTCGCTCATCGTGCTTGCGTAGATCGTTCGAACCGCAGCCAGGAAATTCTCAAGGCGTTTGTGCCTGGGACCCTGGTTCACGCAGAAAACGCTCTCGTACTTGCCGGCGAACGCGTTTCCGAAATTGTCTTCCAACAGACTGCTGGAGCGAACGATAATCGGAGACTGCCCGAAGTAGTCGAGCATGCTGGCGAATTGCGTTTCAATGTGCTTGGGAAAACCGCCCACCAGAATTCCACGCCGCGCCGCCTCGGCTTCAGCCATGAAATTGCCCTCCGATCGCTGACTTTGACGAACCCACCACAAACCGTTTGTCACCAGGAAGGTGTAGAAGACGTCCGAACCGATGAAGAACGAATCGTGCGGTTCGAGCACTTCGGACCAGCGCGGACGGGTCTGCTCCAGAATCGCTCTGGCCAGCAGCATACCCACCGACTTGCCGCCGATAAGACCCGTGCCCACAATCCTTCGCCCGATGTCCAGCACGTCCGAAAGCGTGAAGTACTTCTCGGCCAGGGCGAGCATTCGATCGTGACGCGAAATAGCCATTCGCAGCAAGTGCTGACAGTCCTCGTCAATCTTCTCGGATCGCGCCTCGCCTCTCTGCACGGCGGCCAGGGTTTCTTCGGCCTCCATGAACGCTCGATTCCAGACGTCCATTCGCCGGTCCGACGAATCCAACCCGCGCCAGGGCCCGGCGCCGCGAATTCGCGATATCATCGCGCTCTGGGTAACCGGTACGAAATCGTCGCCTCTCCACTCGTGGAGCATGTGCATGGTCGACGAGTAACGCTGCTGGACCTTCATCGGGTGCAGGTACAACCGCCCTTCGTGACGGAGAACGTCCAGGAGCAACTGCGTGGTCTCAGAGATCGGCTCGATGGCGTAGAACGAGTGGTAGTTCCGCAGCAGCGGGAAGTAAGCGATTGTCTCCATGTCGTACAAATACGGGCACGTAAGCATGAAGAAATTGCCCAGCATCTGGTCGCTGTACCAGTCGACCGCCAGTTCCGACAGACAGTCGAACAGGTAGTAACCTCCCTTACCCACGTCCTTGATTATCTGGTGGATTCCCGTGATGAACTGCTCGAACCCGTCTTCGGGAGACAGTTGGTGAATCTCGACGCCTTCATCCTCGCTCACGAGCGGAGCGTGTTTGGCGAATCGGAAGTAGATCACCCGCCGCCCCGATTGCACCGCGTGCTTGTAGTAGGGCCCTGCGAACGCCATGAAATCGTCGATGGAATCCACCTGCCAGACAACATTATCACCCGTAACCAAACCGCGAAGGGCCTTGTCCAGCCCGGGCAGTCCCGTACTCAGTTGCGAACTAGTCTGTACCATTTGATTCGCCTTTTAATGTAAGTCGCCGTCCGCCCGATAAGCGGAACAAGATTTCACAACCAATCAAGGCAGCTTCACTCCGAATCGCTCAGCCAACTCGTCGTATGTCTCCAGCTTTGCGAAGTCGTATATCTCGGCCATTGCGCTGTTGCCCGGAGATACGCCCGACTGCTCGACAGCCGCCAGCGGGTTCAACCCGCCAGCCAGAATCAGCCCCGTGCGCCCTTCGGAGACCGGGAAGCCCAACACCGGTCTGTTGGGCTTTCCGATTATAAGCACGCAGCCGAGCCCAACGGCTTCGAGCTGATCGAGCGTTTCTGCAACTAAGGGCAGCATACACGTGGGCACTTCTCGGAAGCTGGCTCCGATTCGCCCGGCTCCCGTTTTCCATATCTTGTCCAGAGAGGTCAGGCCTCCCTTTATGAACACCGTAAGCGGGTCCAGCGACGTGCTCTCGTAATAGATCACGTCGGTGAACCGAAGCGGTTCGTGGTTGAATATCTCAAGCACCCCGCCGAATTTAGAGACCGTCGGAATACCCCGCGACAACAGCACCCCGTTAACCGTCACGCTGCACACGGTGCCTATGGCGACCCTGCCGCTCGGTACGACAAAATTCCCGACCCGCGTTCCGGGCTCGAAAACACACGCGTACTTACCCATGCTGAAGCTCGTTGTGAAGACAGGCAGCATCTCCCGCAACGCCGGACGCACAAGACTCGCGTGCATCGTCGAGAGATTCAGCACCACGTCGCCCTTACCGCTGGCCGGATCAAAAGACGTGCGACAGGCTAGAGAGTCAATCTTGGCTGAGGCGAACCCCACGCGGTCCTGGACAAGCGCATCGCCGATCTCAGCGACTCCCTTGTTGGTGATCGTCCTGCCCCCGCCTCGTCCGCGACGAGACTCTGCAACCAGACCCTCGGATGCGAGCTCTTTGAGGCGCAGTCGCACCGAGCGAGGCCCGAGATCGATACCGTAAAGACGAATGTCTTCGGCGATGCGAGCGCTGCCGATCGGTCCGCCGGCGTCCCGCAAGACCCGCAGCATCGCTACTTTCAGTTGTTGCTTCATAGTACGCCCTTGCCCGAATTATCAGAGAATTATACCGCATTTTCAAGAGGGTACAAGCCATAATGGCAAAATTACCATTTTATTCCAATATCTCTGGTACTCGCTTATTTGCAGCACGCACGGGTCTGGAACGTATTATCGCGTAAATATAGTGCACGAGATAAAAAATATTTATCTTGACCTGATCCAAAAACACGTTATATTTCGGACATGGGCTACCGTTTAAATTCACGAGGCAATAATTGGAAACGATTAGCGCCCCCTGACAGGCAGCCCGAAAGGACGCGACAAAACACGCGTGTAATTATCACGGTACTTACTTAAGGAGTTCGAAATGTCGTACACAAGCGAAGTCATGGAGTTGGTGATCAGGCGCAATCCCTCGGAGCCCGAGTTCCACCAGGCGGTCAAAGAAGTTCTGGATTCTCTGGAAGTTGTGGTCCAGCGGAACCCGGTCTACCAGGAAAACTGCATCCTTGAGCGGCTTACTGAGCCCGAACGAACTTTGATGTTCCGCGTTCCCTGGCAGGACGACAGCGGAAAGGCCCAGGTCAACCGCGGATTCCGCATTGAGTTCAACAGCGCCATCGGCCCGTACAAGGGCGGACTGCGGTTCCACCCGAGCGTCTATCTGGGCATCCTGAAGTTCCTGGCGTTCGAGCAGATCTTCAAGAACTCGCTGACCACCCTGCCGATGGGCGGCGGTAAGGGCGGTTCGGACTTCGACCCGAAGGGCAAGAGCGATTCGGAAGTCATGCGTTTCTGCCAGTCGTTCATGACCGAGCTGTCGCGCCACATCGGACAGGACACAGACGTCCCCGCAGGCGACATCGGCGTCGGCGGACGCGAAATCGGCTTCATGTTCGGACAGTACAAGCGCCTCCGCAACGAGTTCACCGGCGTCCTGACCGGTAAGGGTCTGGACTGGGGCGGCTCGCTGATTCGCCCCGAAGCCACCGGTTACGGCGCGGTCTACTTCGCCCAGGAAATGCTGAAGACCCGCGACGAAAGCTTCGACGGGAAGATCTGCACGGTTTCCGGTTCGGGCAACGTCGCACAGTACACCGTCGAGAAGCTCACCCAACTCGGCGCCAAGGCCGTCACCCTGTCCGATTCAAACGGTACGATCCACGATCCGGACGGAATCGACGAAGAGAAGCTCGCGTTCGTCATGGAGTTGAAGAACGTCCGACGCGGCCGGATCAAGGAATACGTCGAAAAGTTCCCCGGCGCCACATACATTGACGGACAGCGCCCCTGGGGCGTCAAGTGCGATTGCGCTTTCCCGTCGGCCACCCAGAACGAGATCTCCGGCGACGACGCCAAGACGCTCGTCGAAAACGGCTGCATCCTGGTCTCCGAAGGAGCCAACATGCCCACCGAGCCCGATGGTGTGGACGTGTTCCTCGAGAACAAAACGCTGTACGGTCCCGGAAAGGCCGCCAACGCCGGCGGTGTTGCGGTTTCCGGTCTGGAAATGTGCCAGAACTCGATGCGTCTTGCCTGGACCCGCGAGGAAGTCGACTCTCGCCTCCAGGGCATCATGCAGGCCATCCACAGCAGTGCGTACGCGGCTTCGTGCGAGTACGGCGACAAGGGCAACTACGTCCTGGGCGCCAACATCGCCGGCTTCGTAAAGGTCGCCAATTCGATGCTGGATCAGGGCCTGGTGTAACGTCGATACGTCTGCAGCAAACGCACGTTAAGTGCGAATAGAACAGAGGCGCATGTCACGCGACATGCGCCTCTTTTTTTCTTGAGGGAGTGGCGCGGCTATTCCGGTACTGTTTCCTTCGCCAGGGCCGCCACTCGCAGGGGTTGTACTTTGCGGTAGACTTCAGCGGGCTTTTTGAGAACTCTGTCGACCGTGAGCAGGTCTCGATCGATGCTTATCCCGAAGTGCTTTTCATTTTCCTGGAGGTAGGGCAGGATAAGAGCCCAGTCCGCATCGGTGAGTTCGGCGTATTCGGCGCCGTTGAGCTGCTCCTGCACCAGTTGTCGGTGCGGATCGCGAACGAAGATCGCCCCGCCCGAAGCCAGCGAGAACAGATTCGAACCTGGATACGGAGTCGACTGTGGTTTCACGTTTCCGTGATCGTCGACCCACAAACCGTTGACGACAACAAACCCCCCGCCGTTATGCGGATCGCCGGCCATGAACGATTCAGCCAGGAAATCCAACGCCGTTCCGTTTATGACAACGCGCGGTTTGCCCACAGCGTTGATAAGCGGACGCCCGGCCGCGTTGCCGAGCAAGTAAACTTCTCCGCCCTTGGCTCCGTACAGGAAGGTCTGCCCGACGTCGCCATAGATCACGAGTTTTCCGCGCTTCATGATCTGCCCGAGTTGGTCCTGGGCGCTTCCGTGTATGTGCATTTCGAGTCCGTCGGCTCCGCTGCAGACGTAGTCGCCGCTGGACCCGTACAGGTCGATGCGCACCCCGTCGGTGTCTGGGCCCATCCCGACCCCGTGGAACCGCTGGCCTCGCAGGTGGTAGACCATGAACCGCTTCCAGCCCAGCTTGAACGCCCTGGCCATCAGGACCGCGTCGCAGTCGTCGCCCTCGGGCTGGAATTCTTCGGCGTCGATGACCAGAATCTCTTCGTCCCCTTCCGGGGCGACGAGTAGGTCTTTCGTCTCGAAGTTGACCCGGCGCCAGAGCCCCGTTCCGGGCTGGCCGAACATCGGAGCCAGGTCGAACAGTTGCCTGAGGGTCTGCTCCAGAACGTAGAGCACGGAGCTTCGGCGTTTGTCGCCGGTGTAATAGTGATGGTCGTGCAGCCAGGTGATCGCCTCGACGGCCGTCAACTTGGAGTTGCTGTCGTCGGCGGCGTGGACAATCGCCTCGCAATAAAGCCCCAGATCGCCGGGCGACCAGTTGGGCAGGCCCATTACATCGGCGCGAACGCCTTTGACGTTTCCTTCGTGAAGGTGCTTGCTAACCATCTTCAGGATTGAGTTGGGCATGTTGGGGACCTGGCGGCGGTGGATCATGTCGCATCGCACCGAACCGGCGTCGGGTTCCACGATGTGCCCGAACTTGTCGGAGCACTCCATCGTACGATAGCCCTTTTCGTCCTTGGTTACGGTGAACTTGAACGCCCCGCCGTCGGTGTGGCTGCCTCCGCGAACGTTCCAGTACCTGTCGGCGACCGGGCAGAAACGTTCATCCTCAGCCGCCAGATTCCGCAACGTAGCGTCGATCGCCTGCTTCTCCGAGCAGACCAGTCCGATCTGAACGTTCCCGCTTCCGGAAAGCGCGAAGACCTGCGGGCGGAGCATGGCGGTGTCGGTTATCGCCAGGAGCTGGATCTGGTCGTTATCGGGATCGGTGCGTGCGATTATGAAGAACCACGGCCCGTCGGGCGAACCGTGCATGTGTCTGGCCTGCACGGCGCGGTATGCGGTCTGCTTGTCGGGCGGGAGGCGGTCGAAGTCCAATTCGGTCGTCGGGGCCATCGCCTCGATAGTATACTCCAGAGGATATCCGTAGGTTCGGTTGAGAAGGTCGAAGTGCAGCGCGCCGACTTCAGTGTCGGTCAGGAACATCGGATGAACGTTGTGCTGCTTCAGGTATTCGGATATCCCGTGAAAATTCGCCAGGTCGCCGTTGTGCACCAGCGCCTCGTTCATACCGATGAACGGGTGCGCCCCGCCCGGATGCCACACCCTGCCGCGAGTCGGGAAACGCTGGTGGGCGATCCACATTCTCGCGCGGAAGTCCTCCAGGCCGTAATACTGCACGACCTGCTCGGCGTAACCGACGATCTTGAAGATCATCAGGTCGCGTGCGTGCGAAAGCACAAACGCCCGCTGTTTGCCCAGCGAGGCGTAGAACTGCTGGTTCAGACGGTAGGAATTCTGGTAAATGAACTCGTCTTCAACAGCACGCGAGACCGGGCCCAGACCGTTGGCCTCGGCGAATGCGGCGAGATTCTCCTCCTTGGCGCGAACGAAGTATCGCACGATGTCCGGGGGGCGCGTGTCGAGGCCCATGTCGCGGTAGTCGGCGACCGGGGTCAGGCGGACCTTCTGATCGACTCGCAGAAACGGCTGGATACATTCGCGCTCTACTTCCGCCTCCGCCTCGTTGTCCAACAGTGCGATCTGGAGAATGTAGTCGTCGCGAAGCGTCTGGGCGTCGACACCGAGCTGCTTCGGGCTGAATGACGCCGTTGCAATACCCCCGCCCTTACCGTTGCCGCGATTGTGCATCTGGATTGACGGTTCAAAGATCTGTCGCCCGCGAACACGCACGGTGGACACCAGCCCCACAACACCGCAACCGCCCTCTTCGGCGGATTTGACAGCCTGCGGGGGCGGACACTCCTCAGCCAATACTCGCCTGGACTCCAGAATACGTCTTGCAGAATCGTTCATGCGACCGGTCCTTGTTCGCTTCCAATGGGCGCTGCGCCGTCGCGGGCGCCGGCGTCCGGGGTGTAATCAAGATGGGTGAGCACATCGGACCTTCCGACCAGCTCACGAATGCTGCTCATGCCCAGACGCTGCAGCAATCTGCACAGCTCGCGGCGCCAGGCGACAAGCAGGTTGGTGAGTCTCTGGGCGGCCCAGTCCTCGTCGTAAAGGAACGCCAACTCCGCGTCGGTGGTGGCGATACCGCGAGGGCAGCCTCGTCCGCTTTCGCATACTCCGCAACGAATGCATTCCAGGGCGATCATCTCAGCCGTCCCGATAACCACGCCGTCGGCGCCGAGTGCGATGGCTTTGGCTACGTCCCAGGCGCTTCGGACGCCTCCGGAGGCTATCAGCGTGATCTTGTCGCGAACGCCCTCTTCACAAAGGAACGTGTGGACCTTCGGAATGGCGTATTCGATGGGCATTGCGATGTTCTTCTTTGCGATGTCCGGGGCTGCTCCGGTCCCGCCGTAGCTTCCGTCGATGTGTATGACGTGTGCTCCGGCGTAGTAGCTTCCGACGGCGACCATGTCCACGTCGTTTGGGGTCGAAACCTTCACCGAGACCAGCACCCTGGGGCTTATCGCTTTTATCCAGTCAACGTGTTTCTGGTGATCCTCGACCGAGTAGACTGAATGGAACGGGAATGGCGAGAACAGCGAGCTGCCCTGGACGGCCTCCCGCATCCTGGCGACTGATTCGGTGACCTTGTCGCCCAGCAGGTGTCCGCCCAGTCCGGGTTTGGCGCCCTGTGCGTATTTGAACTCGACCATCCGCACGCGTTGAACGGTTTCCTCCCGCACGCCGAACAATCCGGTGGCCACCTGCGTGATCACGTGATCGTCGTACGGTTTCAGCTTCTCGGGGTAACCGCCCTCACCGCTGCAGGTGAACGAATCCATAGCGGAGTAGGCTCGCGCGCGGGCGACGATGGTCGCTTCATTAACTGACCCGAAACTCATCCCCCCCCCGTAGATCGGCATGCCAATGGTGACGTCCGGACGATTGTCTCCGGTGCGGTTCAGCGGAATTCGCAGATCGATATCTTCGAGCTTCACCGGTTTGGGGTCGTCGGGGAAAACGAAATCGATTCGGTCGAACCCTCCGCCCGACGCGCCAACCCGGTATTCCCCGCCCTTGGGGTCTACTCTACCGGTTTCGGCCTGGCGCCAGGTGGCTTCGAGCAGTTCCGCCGGCCAGCGAGGATCGCCAAAAGTCTTCCACTCGGGATTCTGACCGACTCGCAACGCATCGACCGGGCAAACATCAACGCAGCAGGCTCCTTGCGACTTGCAGTAGTCTGCGCCCTGGCAGAACTCGCTGCGCGGTACGGCCATGATTGGCCCGGCCTGTCGGTGCACGCCGTAATCACATATTTCGGCGCACTTGCCGCAAGCAATGCACGCTGTCGATCGAACGACGCGGTAACGGGTCAACTGGTTGCGGAAACGGGAGGCGCATCGGTTTGTCGATTCGTCGGCGGGGATGTCCGATTCGTTCAATGAATCGACCGGAGCCTTTGGGTGACCGTTGTCGGCCGGAGCGTTGCGCGTCCCGAATATCGGGGCGAAAGACTCGGCCTCGAGATCCTCGAAGAACATCGCCCTTCCGGTCTCCCCGCGCAGGCGCCGCACCTCGCGAATGCCCATCGCCCCCAGCACTTCCAGCAACTGGGAATGCCACGAACCGAACAGATTCACCAACCGCCGGGCTCCCCACTTCGGATCGATAGTCTCCAGTCCGACCGGGCAGGATGTTCCGTCCGGGCACGAAGCGCAGAGACGACACTCCATACCGACCAGCAACGGTATGTCCGCGGCAACACCGTCGGCTCCGCAGATGATCGCTTTGGCGATATGTTCAGCCATTCCGATCCCGCCCGTAACCAGAATCGACAACTGGTCTCGAACGCCCGCGGTCACCACGCGTCCGTGCACTTCGCGGAGCAGTGTCGTGACGAAAGTATCGCTTCGGGCGCCGCGGCCTTGTCCGCGGGTGTCGGCGTGCAGGTGGATATTTTCCGCTCCGCCCAGCGCGAGCTCGGCCGCCCGCTCGGGAGCGTTCTCATCCAGCAGCAGACGGATGGAAATAACCGCCGTCTCGTTCACCCGGCGGATCCGCTCGGCGAGGGCGAACACGTTTTCGTTGTCGGCGATTTCTATGAGTCGCGCGCCGGCAAGTCCGTTCACATCGTCGCGTTCCGGGTCAAATCGTATGGCGATCGTCTCGCCCCAGCGCTCCAGCAGAGGTTTGGCGTCAGGCGGATCGAGGATAATCAGCGTGCCAAGCTCGGCGGCGGCGGCGACCATCGCCTCCTGCATCACCGGGCTCATCACCGGCCAGTTCGGCGGGTCCATGAGCATCGGTATCGGGAGATCCAGCAGCGGAGGCGTTTGGGTTGTCAGCTTCCCGTCGTCGTCGAACGACAAGGATTCCGGCCGCCGTCCGACGTCGATCGACGTGCTGATGTACTCGCGCCCGTGAATGCCGTCTCGCGTGGGCCGAACGATTTCGGACATGTCCGTCCATATCTGGTCGAACCCCTCTCCGACGAACGGTCCGCGATAACCCGCCCCGGAAACGGGTATCTTGCCCGTCCGAGCCTGCTTCCAGATATTGCTTATCATCTCCGGGCGCCAGTACTCGTCGCCCATCGTCGCGTAGCTGCGGTTCTCAACGCGAGTGAGAATCCGCTTCTTGCATTCCTGCACGCACCGCATGCAGTTGATACATTCGTAGTCGGCGCTGTCGGAGGCGGTGTGGGGATCGAACGTGCGATCCTTGTACACGCCGTACACGCAGCTCGTGCGTTTGACGCACTCGAGGCAACCAAGGCAGCCCTCGCTCTCTATAGCGCTGAAACGCGACAGCGGTGCGAACCTTGGAGCCGTTTCGGCGGTGTTCACGTGGTATTTCTTTGGCATCGTAGTTTCACTTCCAAAGGCGCCCGACCTGACACGGACGGGCTCAGGCGAGGGCTCTAGTCGTCGCTGGGCGGGGTGATTCCCGCCGCTTCGATGATTTCCGGAAGCATCTCCTCTGAGGCGATCGCCTGCAGATGGACACCGCAAACGCCCGGTATCTCGCGCACGGCGTGAATTAGTTCGACGGTCACTTTGATTGACTCGGCGCGCCGATCTTCGGCGTCGGCCATCCGCTTGATCAGGTCGTCGGGAACTTCCACGCCAGGAACGTTGGCTTTCATGTACTTCAGCATCCCTGCGGACTTGGGAAGGATCACGCCAGCCAGGATCGAGGTCTTCTCGGTCATACCGAGGTCCCTCGCCGCCGAAACCGCCTCTGCAAACGCGGGGACATCGTAAACCGCCTGGGTCTGGATGAAATCAGCTCCGGCGGCGATTTTCTGCCCGAGGCGGTAGGTTCGCCATTCCTGCGGCGGAGCCAATGGCGTCCACGCTGCTCCTATCAGCATCGGCAGCGGTTCGGTCAGTTCGTCGCCGCCGACCTGCAAACCCTCGTCTCGCATGGATTTCATCGCCGCGAGCATCTGGATCGAATCGAGATCGTAGACATTCTTGCATCCGGGGTGGCCTTTAAGTCTGCCCGCCCCGCCTGCCTGTTGGTGATCGCCCGAAATGCACAGACAGTTTCGAATACCCAGGGCGGCGGCTCCGAGCAGGTCCGACTGGATCGCAATTCGATTGCGATCGCGAGCGGTCATCTGCATGATCGGCTCGAGGCCTTCTTCGATCAGCAATTTCGCAGCCGCAACGCTCGACATGCGAACGACGGCGGTCTGGTTGTCGGTGATGTTGCAGGCGTCGGCGTAAGGTTTCAGGATGCGAGCGTGCTCGCGAACGGGTTCGGCGTCAGGCCCGCGCGGCGGGCCGATTTCCGTGGTGACCGCAAAGCGTCCGGACTCGAGGACCTTTTCCAGACGGCTGCCGACGCGGACTTTTGTAATGGGAGCGGATGTTGCTTCGGAACTCATGCTTGCAGGTCCTCCCTGACGATACGCTTGGGTCCGCCGTGGCGGGAATTAGAGTAGTTCTTCGCTTTTCGCACGGCCATGAGATCTTCGACGCGCCCGGCCTGTATTCCCCGCTCGACGATCAGCTTCCATGCGCAGTCCGTATCGGAATCGACCTCGCACTTGCCCTCGTTGCTCGTCCCTCCGCACGGTCCGTTGAGTATTCCCTTTGAACATCGCGCCATGGGGCATATACCGAACGTTTCGTCCAGGATGCAGTCACCGCAGGCTTCGCATCGCGCCGTCCACACGCCCGGAGCCTCGCGAATCACCAACGCCGACGTATTGACGCCCGGGTAAACCCGCACAGACGGGAACCACTCCATGAACGCCTGCACGCCTATCCCGCAGGCCAGGCTCACAACCGCGTCGATTTCCTCGGTTTCCAGGAGGTCGGGGATCTCGTTGTAAAACTCAAACTCGCATTGACGTTCAAGCGTCACCGTCACTACGTCAACGGAGTGCCCTTTCTCAGCCAGCGCCAGCGTCAGCAGCGGAGCCAACGTTTCGGCCTCTCGCTCACCGCCTGCGGCGCACTCGGCGACGCACGTCGCACAACCCGCGACGAGCACCTTCTTGTGCCCGCTCACCTTGGCGACCAATTCGGGGATCGGTTTCCATTCAGCTGCTATCATGTCTATTTCACTTTCTCTGTCAGATTCGAATCGAGGGCGGAAATCGCATCGGCGCGATTCTTCGCCCGGATCATTAGATCTTCTTCAGTAAGACCGGCGCCGCGAGACAGACCCAACCGCTCGGGCGAAACGTTGATTTCCTCCAGCAAACCCCGAGCGTGCTCAACTCTCCTGGCCGCTCGGTCGTTACCGTCAAGAAACTGACACGCCCTCTCGGGGCAACAGACCAGCTCCACCCCCGACGCACCGCCCGCAAGGACATGCAACAGATGCGGCGCTTCGGCTTTGCTGGAGCAGGGCATCATCTTCAAACGGACGGAAAAGCCCTCAGCTCCCGACGGGCGGACAGCCGGAGTAATCCCCGCAGCAACGCTTTGCTGGCAGTACAGAACTACTATTAACGGTTCGGCGCCAGCCCCGGCGCCGTCCGAACAGGATTCTTCTAAAACACTCGTCATGTCATCTCCTGGTGGGTGGTTCCATCACAAACACTGCTCTGAGTCCGGTATTACACCACATTTCCCACCCTTTATGGAGGATATTCCAACCAGTAAGGGATATCTCAATCTCACACTGGCGCATACGATTTGTTTTGACAAGATGTTAGCAATGTCCAAGCACGTAAAAAAAAGACTCGGCTATGCTCTTGCCTCTCCTTTTTACGCCACAGCGTCTCATCATTGTCTCAAAGCGACGTGAACCCCATTTTGACCGCCCTATTGTTTAGTACACGCCTTCGGCATCTCAATCCGCACTTATTGCCGTATTACACTGTGTTTTCTCCATTCCTTCACTGCATCTCGCAGGCATCGCTATGCACTTGACTCTCGTCTTTTCGGCGATTCACGATTCAATCTCCCCCACCTGCGATCTGCCCGCCAGGAACAGGATCGCTAGCGACCGCTTGGCGGAGCAGTTTGTGGAACAGTTTGCCTGGCGACCGTAACCTCTTGTTATTAAAGCGGAAAGAGAACTCATCCAGATAATAGTCCAGATGCGAGGGACGCACCGCGCCATGAGGCGTCGCCGCCAGCCAGTCGCGGAGTTCCCCAATCACGCGGGCAACGATGGGCAAGGGGCCCATTCGCACCCCGCTGAGCTCGAACTGCACAGGCTTGTGACGATACCCGTAAAGTCGCAAACCCTGATACGCCGGCGAGTCGTCCGTATGCACTATCGCATCCAGCGCAACAGCTTGGCGAATGGCCGATTGAAGACCGCCCGCGCTGCGGTCTACGGTTCGGCGGAGAACTATCCGACCGACGCGCCCACGGATCTCCTGGGCGGCGACGAAGATCAGCGGACGACGGTCAGAAAGCAGATCCGTCGCCTGGGGTTTGTCTCCGTTTAGATACGCCTGATCGACGACAACCGTTCCGGCCAGAGGGTCCAGGTTCGGCGGGACCATAGCACGGCGGAGCTTGTGCATCCACGTCCACGCCGTGCGGTAGCTGCCCAGCCCGAGCAATCGCTGTATTTCCAGGGCACTCACCCCGTCCGGCCGGGTGGTCACGTTCCATATCGCACGGAACCACGATCCCAGCCCCTTGCGCGTGCCCTGAAAGATCGTCCCAGCCGTAACCGACGTTTGAGTGTCGCACACGCTGCAGCGGTACAGCCCTCGATTCGTCGCCCAGGCCTGATCGCCCCCGCATCGCACGCACACAAACCCCCTTGGCCAGCGAATGCGATACAGATACTCCTGACACGCCGCTTCGGAGGAGAACCACTCTTCGAATTCTTCTGATGTGGATGGATAGTCGGCCATGGAGCGTAATACTCGCCTCAGTTCGCACAAGAGTCAAGTGCATAGGCTCCGCGCGCGGGCCCGCACGCCGGCGATCGCGCCTTTGAACCGTACGTTCGCTGTTCGATGATCGCAACAAATCTATCCGCAGCGGCGGGCGGCGAGTCGGCGTCCCGATTGACAATGAACCATGTTTTACTCTATTCTGCACGCCCCGCAGCCGCACGTGCGGTAATCAACGGTGCGAAAGGGTATTTGTTATGCGTAATTCCAATGTCACAGTTCTGACAGTGATCGCCCTGGCCTTTGGTCTGGTCGCATCATCTTCTCCGGGCGACACGCCGCCGATCCGCGGGCTGACGGAAGTAGCCAACCAGCAGGTTAAACTGGCTGGCGGGTTTTGGGGACCGAGACTCAAGACGGCTCACATGACGACCATCCCGCACTCGCTGGACCACCTGGAAAGGGACGGGCACGTAACCAATTTCGACAAGGCCGCCGGAAAGATCGAAGGCGACGCGTCAGGACACGCCGCGTTCGACTCAGACCTGTACAAGGCGCTGGAAGGTGCGATGTATTGCCTGCAGAACAAGCCCGACAAGGCGTTGAGCAAACGCGTTGACGGCATCCTGGACCGCATCATCGCCGCACAGCAGGATGACGGATTCCTTATCGCGTACTTCATGCTCAAAGAACAGAAGTACCGCTGGGATCGCCTGCGAACGATGCACCAGATGTATAACGCCGGACACTATTTCGAGATGGCGATCGAACATCACAAAGTCACCGGCGATGGAAAAGTGCTGAATTCGGCGATCAAGTTCGCCGACCACATCGACTCGATCTTCGGAGAAGGGAAACGCTACGACGTCGACGGGCACCAGGAGATCGAACTGGCGCTGGTGAAACTCTACCGACACACCGGTAAGAAGAAGTACCTGACCCTGTCGCGGTTCTTTCTGGACGAACGCGGGCATGCACACGGAACCGAACGCAAGATTTACGATCTGCGCACGCCGCCCAAGACCGCTTATCCCTACGAAAAGGACCTGCCCGAGCGCGCCAAACGCCTGCGGGCCAGAGTCCGCCAGCGAAACGGACGCGCCCAGGACCACCGCCCGATCATCGACGAGAAACGAGCGGTCGGACACGCCGTACGCGCCGGATACATGTACGCCGCAATGGCCGACATCGTCCGCTTCAGCAAGGCTCCCGCATACGAGAAGGTGCTGGGGCATCTCTGGGAGGATGTCGTCGCTCGCAAGATGTACATCACCGGATCGGTCGGAACCGCCCAGTATCACGACGAAGGCTACGGGGACGCATACCTCCTGCCGAATCGAACTTACTGCGAATCGTGCGCAAACATCGCCCACGTACTCTGGCAGCACCGAATGGCGCTGCTGCACGCCGAAGCGAAGTACGCTGACGTGATGGAACTGGCGCTGTACAACGGGGCGATCTCGGGGATCACAATCGCCGGTAATGGATTCTCCTACCAGAATCCGCTGGAGAGCAGGGGCGGGCGGAGGTCAACCTGGATCGGATTGTCCTGCTGCCCGACGAACCTGGCGCGGATCATCCCGCAGGTCGGGTCTCTCGCATACGCCACTGAGAAGAAGAACATTTACGTGAACCTCTACGCCGCCGGCGTGGCGACGATCAAACTCGGCGACGATACAGTGAAGATCGCCCAGAAAACCGACTATCCGTGGGACGGTAAAGTGAAGCTTACGGTAACGCCCAAGGCGGCGATTGAGTTCACGCTTCGCCTGCGAATACCCGGGTGGGCGTTGGGGCGCCCGGTCCCGACCGACCTGTACCGATTCGCAAACGCAACCGCGGCGCCTGTCAGCCTGAAAGTAAACGGTAAGACCGCCGACGCCAAACCGCAGGCCGACGGATACGCACAGCTGAAACGCACGTGGAAGCCCGGCGATACGGTCGAACTCGACATCTCGATGCCCGTAAAACGAGTCTACGCCCACCGGAAGGTCAAAGCGGACGTCGGCAAGACGGCGATCATGCGCGGCCCGCTGGTCTACTGCATAGAAACCGCCGACAACCCTGATACGAACATCCCCAAGGTCGTCCTGCCGCCGACAGCGAAACTGAAGGCCGCACACCGCGCCGACCTGCTCAGCGGCGTCACGACGATCACCGCCCAGGCGACCGCAGAGGGCAAGACGGTCAAGATCACCGCAATCCCATACTACGCGTGGAACAACCGGGACAAAGGCGCCATGACGGTCTGGATCAACGAATCCGCACGCCCCAAACCCGGGAAGTAAATCACCACGCCGACGACAAAGACCGCCCGGCGATGTCCGGCACATCCGGCACGATCAGATCCATGCATGGCGACGATTGGTTTGCATCGGCGAGAGTAGAGGGTTCTACTTCTTCCTTCGCTTCTTCTTCGGTTTTCCGCCTTTTCCGGTCAGGTATTGCAGGCGGCGGGAAACGTCTCCGCATTTGGCTTTTACGCTGTCGGCGGTGATGTCAAACTTGTAGCCCGGTTTCCCGTCTCGCAACAGAACTACGGTGTTGAGGGTAAGCACCGCTTCGAGGGGGTGCTCTGCGGTCGCCAGGACGTCCATTATCACCTTCTGCGGGGCCGCAGCGCCTGTCAGGGCCAGGAACTCAGCGGCCCGGACGCGGACGAGCGGTTCGGCGTCGGCGTTGGCGAGCGATTTGGCCTTGGCGACGAACGATTCGGCCTGCTTGCCGAAACAACTGCAGACGATCAGCCCCCAGTAGCGGGCCCATGGGTCTTTCGACTCCAGGGCGGCGGTGATCTTGTCTTTGGCTTTATCAAGCCCGATAAGCGACAGATCGGCGATGTCGACCAGCGTTGCGATTCGGGCTTTCTGGTCCTGACCGAACTTGACGGGGTTGCCCCAGGCCTTTTTGACCAGTTCGCTCTCGGGGAAGAAGCTCAGGTCGGGCATGCCTTTGACGCGCGCCTGCAGTCGAGTTCGCATATCGGCCAGCACTTTCGCGTTGGCGGGGTCGGAGGCGATATTGTTGACCTCGTAGGGGTCCTTGTCGATATCGTAGAGAGCCTCGGGGGCTCTCGGTTCAAAGAACAGCGCCGCCTCTTTGGTGAGTTTCCCTCCCTTGTAGAGTTTCCACCACTCCTTGTACGACGCCATTATGTAGCGGTAGTTGTTCCACAGCCCGTCGAAGTTGAACGGTTGATAGCTCCGCATGTACTTGTACTTGCCCTTGCGGAGGGTCCGCACGAAATCGTACTTCTCATCGAACCTGTCGGCCATCCCGAAGGTTTCATCGCGCTTGTTGACCTCGTCGCACTTCACGCCGGGGCCCATGAACGGCTTGCCGTCCATCTGGCTGGGTATCTTCGCTCCGGCCAGGTTCAGGGCTGTCGGGGCGAAGTCGATGAAGCTCACAAACCCGCCGACCGAACTGTCGGGCTTGAGGTCAACGAGGTGCTTGAAGTTCTCTGGTATGCGGACCACCAGCGGCACGTGCAGACCGGTCTCGTAAACGTATCCCTTTGACCCGGGCAGCACCCCGCCGTGATCTCCAAAGTAGAACACGAAGGTGTCTTCGAGCACTCCATCCTTCTTCAACTGGTCGACCACCGCTCCGATCTGGGCGTCCATCTTGGCGTGCAGTTCCTTGTAGGCCTTGTTGGCCTGGCGGAAAAGCGGCGTGTCGGGGTGACAGGGCGCGACGAACATTTTCTCGTCAGTCCCGCCCTTGTTGGCCCGGTGCAGCCCGCTTTCGTGCGTTACGCCGAACTGCTGCTTGTGGAAGAACGGTTGGCCGGGCTTGCGGCCGCGCCAGTCCTTGCCTGAATCCCAGATCTTACCCTTGTACGAGAAGTTGTAGTCGGTTTTTCTCACGTTGGACGTGTAGTAACCGGCCTGTTTCATCAGTGTCCCGATCGGAGCCAGCCCGTCAGGCATCGGAACGGTCTTGAACTTGCGATGAAATTGCGTGCCGATCCGGGAACCGTAGCAACCCGTGGCCAGAATCGACCTGGCCGCAGAGCATACCGGACAGTTGGAGAACGCCCGGGTGAACAGCACGCCGCTCTTGGCCATCGCGGCGATACGCGGCGTTTCGGCTCCGTTTTCGTCGAAGAGTTTCATGTAGTGCTTGGAGTTATCCTCGGACATCAACCAGACGATGTTGGGGCGTTTGCCCTTTGACGCTGGCGATTCGGCTGCGAACGATGAAGCGGTTATCGCGGCTGTGGCTCCGGTTAGAGTACCGGCCAGGAATTCTCTTCTCGAAAGCATTGCTGGGCTCCTGTTCTGATCGGCGTATGGTTCGATTGAGATTATAGTCGACGCCGGGGCCTATTGCACTGGACGGCTTGGGAATTCGCCAATAAGCAGTTGCCCGCAACGCAGCGATACATTAGCATCCTGTGCGTATCTGAACACTCACGGAGATTCACAATGAACAAATCGCTACTGTCGCCTTTGATGCTTGTACTGTTGTTCTGCTTTGGAGTCTGCGCCGCGGAGACCGGGGTGAATCTGGCCCCGATTGCAATACCGTCGACATCTCACGTTTCGGGCGACTGTTCGCTCGGCGCGCTCAACGACGGACATTTTCCCAAGACTTCGCACGTTCGCGGAAAGGGGTCGTACGGAAACTGGCCTAGCAAGCGGACCCAATGGGTGCAGTACGAATGGACCACCGCGGTCCGCACGAAGAAGATAGACGTTTACTGGTGGGACGACAAACGCGGCGTGCGTCTGCCCAAAGCCTGCCGCCTGCTGTATTGGGACGGGAAGAAGTTCGCACCGGTCGGCAAACCGTCCGGTTTGGGAGTGGAGAAAGACAAGCTGAACACGACCACCTTCGATGAGGTCCGGACGTCAAAGCTGCGTCTGGAGATAGATGGAGACGGAAACTACTCAACGGGCATTCTCGAGTGGAAGGTTTACAACGAAGGCAAGCTGCCCGACTTCCCGCCTTCGGTCACCGCCGGTGTCGATCGCGTGGTGATGTGTGGAGGAAATACTTACCTGTCGGGCAAAATGCAGGCCGTCGGGGGCAAGGACACCGCCAAGTCCGTCTGGTCCAAGGGCTCCGGGCCGGGCAAGGTCGCCTTCGATGATGCGAACAAGCTGCAGACCGTTGCGAGATTCTCCATTGCGGGGGATTACACGGTGAAACTGACGGCGACCAAGGGCAAGATGAGCGATTCGTCGACACTGGCGGTCAAGGTCGTCAATCCCCCGCCGATGAGCCAGCTTGATCTGATCGATACGAAGAGCTACAAGATCGACAGTCCGCTCTGGTCCGGGCGCGCCAAGGCGCTTATCGTCAACTGGATACCCCACTGCATCAAGATGATCTCCGATCCGGAGTTGAAGCAAGGCGGAATCAACAACTTCATAGACGCCGCCAACAAGCTGGCGGGCAAACCCCACAAGAAACATCGCGGATACGTGTTCTCCAACGCCTGGATATACAACACTATCGAGTCGATCTGCCTGGCGATGATGATCGATCCGGCCGGCGACAAGGAAATCATCGCCGCCCAGAAAGCGATGAAGGCGACGCTGGAAGACTGGATTCCCAAAGTGCTGGCCGCCCAGGAAAAGGACGGATACATCCAGACTTTCTACACGCTGAACGATCACAAACACTGGGACCCCAAGCTCAGGCACGCTCACGAAGGATACGTCGCGGGGTATTTCCTGGAGGCCGCTGTCGGGCACTACATGATGACCGACAGGAAAGACGCCAGGCTCTACAACGCAGCCAAACGGCTTGCCGACTGCTGGGACAGAAACGTCGGCCCGCCTCCGAAAAAACCTTGGTACTGCGGTCACCAGGCGATGGAAATGGGTCTGGTCCGCTTCGGACGTTTCGTCAACAAAATCGAGGGCAAGCCCAAGGGCAATCGGTACATCAGGCTGGGGAAATATCTGCTGGATGCACGCCAAGGCGGGCACAAGTACGACCAGAGTCACGTTCCGGTCACCCAGCAGTACGAAGCGGTCGGACACGCCGTGCGGGCGTCGTATTCGTATGCGGGGATGTCCGACGTGGCGATGGAAACCGGCGACGTGGACTACCAGTCAGCGGTAATGTCGATCTGGGACAATATCGTCAACAGGAAGTACTACGTAACCGGCGGGATCGGCAGCGGCGAGACGTCGGAAGGATTCGGGCCTGACTACTCGCTAAGGCACAACGCATACTGCGAATCGTGCTCGAGTTGCGGGGAGATATTCTTCCAGCACAAACTGCACCTGTCGTATCACGACTCGAAATTCGTCGACCTGTACGAAGAAACGCTCTACAACGCATTGTTGGGCTCAATCGACCTTCCGGGAAAGAACTTCTACTACACCAACGCTATGATCTCCGGCGGTGATCGCTACCCGTGGCACGGATGCCCGTGCTGCATAGGCAATATCCCGCGGACGCTGTTGATGCTGCCGACCTGGATGTACGCAAAGACCGCAGACAGCATCTACGTCAACACGTTCATCGGGAGCACGGTGAGAATAGAAGAGTTCGGCGGCATGGAGGTCGAAATGGTCCAGACCACCAAATATCCATGGAGCGGAAAGGTCGCGATCGTGGTGAATCCCGCCAAGAGCAGGAAGTTCAGCGTGCGCGTCCGCCTGCCGAAGCGAGACGTGAGCACGCTGTACAGCGCCAAACCAAACGCCGACGGGATCGCTTCGATCGCAGTCAACGGCGCGAAAGTCACGCCCCCGGTCGAAAAAGGTTACGCGGTGATAACGCGAACGTGGAAGAAGGGCGACAAGGTCGACCTGGTGCTCCCGATGAAGGTCCAGAGGGTAAAGGGCAGCAGCAAGATCGCGGCGACCAAAGGGCAGGTCGCCCTGCGCTACGGCCCGCTGATGTACACCGCCGAGAACGTCGACCAGGACATCACGGGCAAGCTGGCGGGCGATTCGACCCTGACGCCGGAATGGAAAGGCAATCTGCTGGGCGGAGTAATGGTGATCAAGGGCAAGTGGGCCGACGGGAAACCGCTGCTGGCGATACCCTATTACGCCCGGAACAACCGCAGCGACCAGACGCCCAAGGGACGCAGAAAGGGCTCGTCGATCTGGCTGAAGGACCAATAAGCGACTCAAGCGACGGAATCATGACGCGTAAACAGCGTTTCGAATGATCTAAGGAGCTATTATGGCAGGTAGGTATCTTGTCGGGATCGACGTGGGCACCACTGGAACGAAAACAATCATTTTCGATTGCCAGGGACAGATAGTGAGCGTGGGGTACACCGAGTATACATGTCACTACCCCCAGCCGAACTGGGTTGAGCAGGACGCCGAAGAATTGATCGAGGCCGTGTTCACCACCAACCGGCAGGCGTTGAAGAAGGGCGGTATAGATCCGGCGGAGATAGCGTCGATCGCGGCGTCTTCACAGAGAGCGTGCTGCGTGTTCGTCGGTCACGATGACAAACCGTTGAAGATGATCTCGTGGCAGGATAACCGCACGGCTGAGGAAGTGGCGGAAATCGACAGCAAGCTCGGCAGTGACGAATATTACAGAATAACGGGCATGCCGAACACGCCGACATGGCTGCTCCCGAAAATCCTGTACGTAAGGAACAAGGAGCCCGAACTCTGGGACAAGACCAAGAAGCACGTACAACTCCAGGATGTGATCCTGAAGGCGATGGGCGCCGATGACTACTACACCGATGAGTCCGGAATCGCACTGTCGGGATATTGGGACACCGACAATCTATGCTGGAGCGACAAGATCATCGACACGTTCGGCATCGATAGAGACATGATGGCCAAGGTGCTCCCTTCCGGGACCCACGTTGGCGGAATATCCAAACAAGCCGCCGAGCGCAGCGGCTTCCTCGAAGGCACGCCGATCTGCATGGGGATAGGCGACCAGAACAGCGCCGCAATCGGAGCCGGCGTGGTGTATCCGGGGATGCTTTCGGTGTCTCTGGGCACGGGCGGAATGGCGGTGGCGTTCCTGGACAAGAAGTACAGGGACCCGAGCGGGCAAACGATAATATGCAATCACGCACTGCACGGTAAGTGGCAGTTCGAGGGCCTGCAGAACGGAGCGGCGGGCGTTTTCAGGTGGTTCAGGGATGAAATCGCGACGCTCGAAAAGGCCCAGGCCGAAGCGGACGGCACGGACGTATACGCAAAACTCAACGAAATGATCGCCGACGTTCCGGTAGGCTCCGGCGGGCTGCTGTGCATGCCGCACCTGGCGGCGGCGGCGTCTCCCAGGTGGAATCTCGACGCACGCGGCATGTTCGTCGGCCTGACTTTCTCGCACGGCAAGGCCCATATGGCCCGGGCGTGCATGGAAGGGATCGCTCTGGAACAGAAAGACATCATCCACAGCATCAAGGCCAACAACATACAAGTTGACACCGCCCGCATAATCGGCGGGGCGACCAAGTCGGAGATATGGAACCAGATACAGGCCGACGCCTACGACATGCCGACTGAAACGTTGAAGGTCAAAGACGCCGGGTCGCTGGGGTCGGCGATGTGTGCGGCCGTCGGCGTGGGGTTATACAAGGACGCAAGAGAAGCCGCCGACGACCTGGTGAAGTTCGACAAGAGATATGAACCAATCCCCAAAAACGTGAAAGTATTCGAAGAATTGTACGGCGTGTATTGCGACATATACAACGCACTGGACAAAAACGGAGCCTATGCAAGATTGTCCAGAATGCAGGAAGCCAATTAACTGTGAATACCGCAGATGGAAGACTGTTCGGGATTTACGAAAAGGCCCTGCCTGGAACAAGCAGCTGGGATCAGAAAACGAAATCCGCCAAAGCCGCAGGCTTCGACTTCGTCGAGTTGTGCATCGATGAAGACGAAGAGAGAATCGCCCGCGTGGACCTCGCCCCTTCCAAAGCTCGGGAACTGGCCGCTATCGCGCGGGATAACGGGCTGTCAATGCACTCGCTCTGCCTCAGCGCGCATCGGAAGTTTCCTCTCGGCAGCATGGACGATCGTCTAGCCGCCCGCAGTATCGAACTGACGAAGAAAACGCTCGATTTCGCCAACAACACCGGGCTGAAAGTACTGCAGATCGCCGGATACGACGTGTTCTACGAGCAATCCTCCGCCGAAACATATGCGAGATTCAGGCGCGGCCTGCGGACAATCGCGACCCTGGCCGAGGAGCATGACGTGATGCTCGGATTGGAGAACGTTGACGCGGAAATGTCCAGAACGATCGCCCAGTGCATGGATATTATCAACGCAATAGATTCGCCATGCCTGGAAATGTATCCCGACTTCGGCAACCTGAGCGCTCAAGAGGTGGACTATCTGACCGAGATGCCCAAAGCCCAAGACCGCATCATCGGCCTGCACGTCAAAGACACCCGACCGGGGCAATATCGAAACGTGAATATGCAGGACGGAACCGTCGACTTCGACAGCATGTTCGCCGTCCTGAGGAAAATGAACTGCTCGGCGCCATGCGTCATAGAAATGTGGAACGAAGACTCACCTGACAGCACAGACATCATCCGATCCGCACTGCAATTCGTCAAAGACAGGATCTAATACCGTCCGAACTCCACGGCGGCGGCGTACATGGCGATGATTTTTTCCGGCGCTACGCCCGACTGTATGTTGTGCGATGGCGAGAGTATGTACCCGCCCCCAGGAGCGAGGTGTTCTATGCGAGTTTTAACTTCCTGCACGATGTCCAATACGGTTCCGTTCGACAGGGCGTCCTGCGTGTTGACGGCGCCGTGAAAGCAGAGCCTCTCGCCGAACGTCTTCTTTATCAGTTCGGTGTCCATGCCGACCGCATTGGGTTGGACGGGGTTCAGCATATCGGCGCCCATCTCGATGAAGTCCTCCATAAAATCGAACACGGCGCCGCAGGAATGCACGGAGATCTTGCCCTTGGGATTGTGGATCAGGTATTCGGCTTTGGCGGCCCGCCATTCGGTCTGGAGTCTGGGCTTGACCAACTCCCTGAACGTGTCGGGAGAAATCAGCGGGCTTCTTTGCGAACCGAGGTCTTCGCCCTGGAATCGAAAATACGTCAGGTACTTCCCGACGGCCTGGAGGACCTGCTTGTCCCTGTGCAGACGGATTTCCAGTATCTTATCCATCACCGCACACGCCATCTCGGGATTGGCGATCAGATCAATGAAGAAGTTCTCCATGCCCCGAAGATAGTGCGACAGCTCGAATATGTTGCCTCCAAACGTCAACGTCAGCGCGAAGTCGGTTTCGTTGTATAACCGGCGGACATATTCCTCGAGCCCTTCGACTCGCGGTTCGTCCATGTCCGGCCAGTCGTAGTCCATAATATCGTCAACACTCTGGGCCCCCGCCAGAGGGTGATCGATCATCTGGTAAAGAAATCCGCCCTTGCCGTCATCGATGCGCTGCTTGGTGTATCCCCACTCATCCTTGAAGAACTCGCAATGCTTGTCCCACATCTCCGGGACCGTAATCCCGTAAGGAATGTGAAAAACATCCACATTGAGCTTCTCGAGCACTTCAGGCGTGGGAAAGACATGCGCCCAGTCGTCCCACCAGTAATCGTCAGAGATGTTCAGGTATTCGATCAACTCCTTATAGGGTCTGGCGACGATAGTCAGGTCCAGGGGAACCCTGTCGGGTTCGCGATGGTCCAAAGCGATTTCCACACGCTGACGGCTGGTCATACTCATCGTTTGCTTCTCCAGGACTGTACCGGCCCGGCCGATCCGACGGGCAAAGCGTTGATTGTACCGCCTGTCTTATCGACATCAACGCAGTTTTCAGTTCCGCCGGGAGTCGCCCCGGGCGTACCGACTCGGTCAATAGATCAGTAATTGCACCATATTCCATGACTTACATCTGTTCATGAACGTAAGTTTATACTTGACTGCCCCCCCATCCTCCGACAACAATTGAGACGTGAGAGAGTTGTAAAGTTGTCGATCCGATGTATTGACAGCGCCAATTGAGATGTGATGGGCATTGTTTCAATGGGATTCGGGCGTGGGGATAAAGATGGCTGTACGCGACGAGACAACGATACTGGTGGCGGGAGGCGCCTCTGGCGCCTTACCAGCCCTTGAGGAGGCGATAACCGGCCACCTGCCCGGATGCGCCGTACGAACCGCCGATTGCGCTGACCGAGCCCTGTCGACAGCAAACCGGACGCCTCTCGATATTGTGCTGATTGACGTGCGAACATCGCAGGCGGACGGGCTGGATATCTGCCGCCGCCTGAAGGCCGACCAGACGACCAGCAACATTCCGATTCTCCTGATGACGGCCCGCGACGCGAGCGCAGAACAGAAGTCGACCGAATTGGACGCCGGAGCCGATGATGTCATCCGCATGCCGTTCGAGGACGCTGAACTGATCGCACGGATATCGTTCATCCTCCGGTTGAAGAAAAGCGAGGACAGATACCGACGCCTTTTCGAGCAGTCCAACGACGCGATCTTTGTGCACGCGCCCGACGGGAAGATACTCGACGTCAACTCCAGGGCCTGCGAGATGCTCGGATACACGAGGGATCGGTTGCTGACCATGTCCGTCCCGTCGCTGCATCCCGAAAGCGAATTGGACAGAGCCCACAAAGCCATGAAGGACATTGGCGATCGGGAGTCCATTCGCTTCGAGTCGGTTTTCATCGGAGCGAACGGAGCGTTGATTGACGTTGAAATAAGCGCCCGCATTGTCGATCCGGAAACCGGTGCGGTCCAGGGCGTGGCTCGCGACATGACCGAACGCAAGCAACTGGAGAAGCGGTTGCGGGAGGAAAGGGACTTCGCTGAAGGCATGATCGATACGGCCCAGGCGATAGTCCTTGTTCTCGACACCAACGCGCGGATAGTTCGCTTCAACCAGTACATGGAGGACATCTCGGGCTATCGCCTGGATGAAGTTCGCGGTAAGGACTGGTTCAGCACGTTCCTGCCGCAAAAGGATCATGATCACATCCGAGAGCTCTTCCTCAATGCGATTGGCGATATCCAGACGCACGGCAACGTAAACGCTATCCTGACCAAATCCGGGCAAGAGCGACTGATCGAGTGGTACGACAAGACGCTGAAGGACGAGACCGGTCGCATAGTGGGCATTCTGGCCGTCGGGCAAGACATCACCGAACGCAAACGAGCTGAACAGGCCCTGAGGGAAAGCGAAGAACGATTCCGGGCCCTTGCGATGTCCGCTCCAGAGGGAATATTCCAGGCGGACCCCCAGGGCGGCGGGATCTACATTAACCGGAAGATATGTCAGATAACGGGCCTGGCGCCCAAGGTCCACCACGGCGACGGTTGGATCCAGGCGGTTCATCCCGCCGATCGCAAGCATACAAAAGAAGCGTGGCTTAGAACGGTGCGAGGTGAATCGGATTTCCGCGGAGAGTTCCGATTCGTCTCCACGGAAGGAGACATTACATGGGTCTCAAGTTCCGCGGCCAGGCTCACGGATTCATCCGAACAAACAACAGGTTTCATAGGAACGCTTACCGACATCACCGAGCTTAAGCAGACCGAAGAGGCGCTGCGTCAGAACGAACAGAAGTACCGAACACTGTTTGAAAACATGGCGCAAGGTGTGTTCTATCAAAGAAAGGACGGAACGCTCATAGACGTCAATGAGGCGGCTCTGGGAATGTTCGGTCTTTCTCGCGACGAATTCCTGGAAAGAGGATACCACGAGCCTCTCTGGAAAATGATCCGTGAAGACGGCTCGGAATATCCCTTTCAGCGGCATCCCTCAATCGCAGCATTGAAGACGGGCGAGGCCGTTAAGAATGCAGTCGCCGGAATCTACAATCCGCAGAAGGAAGATTACGTCTGGTTGAACATAAACGCTACTCCGCAGTTCAGGCCTGGGGAAAAAGAGCCCCATCAGGTTTTCGTAACCCTGCACAATATCACCGATCGCAAACACGCCGAAGCGGAAGCAGCCGAAGAGGCGAGAATAAACCAGATGCTCCTGGACAGTCTCCCATGTATTGCCATGCTCGTAAGGCCGCAGACACTGGAGATAGTAGCTGTTAATAAAGCCGCAGCAAAAGCCGGAGCCGTTCCAGGGGAAACGTGCTGGAGTTCATGGATGCGGCGAGAGAGCCCATGCCCATGGTGCCTTACCCCCAAAACGCAGGCTACCGGCAAGGAGCAACGTCTTGAAGCCGAGTTCATGGATACAACGTGGGACATCCATTGGAGTCCGGTTTCCGATGATCTGTACCTTCATTACGCCTTCGACGTCACCGAACAAAAAGATATGGAGCTCCAACTCCGCCAGGCCCAGAAGATGGAAGCCATCGGACGTCTCGCCGGAGGGATCGCACACGATTTCCGCAATGAACTGACAATAATCAGCGGTTACGCCGAATGGCTGCTGGCGCACGTGGACGCCGACAGCGATCACGCCCGATACGCTGACCACATACTCGATGCAGCTAGACGCTCATCGAGACTTACAGGACACATGCTGGCGTTCAGCAGGAGAGAAACGCTCGCCCCGACAGTCGTCTCCCCAATGGCGATCATCGACAAACTGCGTGATCCGTTGAAGCATGTGATCGGTGACAAGGTGCGCCTTTTAGTTTCCGGATCCGACGATCTTGACAACATCACCATAGACACGACACAGTTCGAGCAAATGCTGGTTAATCTGGCGACCAACGCAGGCGAAGCCATGCCCGACGGAGGGGAATTGAGAATCGACGTCGCTCCCGCGGAGTTCGACAGCCGGCACACACGCCGGAATATCGACGCCCAGCCGGGCAAGTACGTTGCAATATCCGTATCCGACACGGGCGTCGGGATGGATGCCGAGACACGCCGAAACTCCTTCGATCCGTTCTTCACAACAAAACCAGTAGGCACGGGCACGGGTTTGAGCCTTTCAATGGTCTATGGTTTCGTCAGACAGAGCGGAGGATACATAACCGTCGACAGCGAAGTTGGACACGGCTCGACTTTCACCATTTACCTTCCAAGCACAGTCGAGGGGCCAAAGAGAATCGCGTCGAACGACGACTCGCCAGCGACGACCGATCAGGCTACGCGTGTCATCCTGACGGTCGAAGACGACGAGAATCTAAGAGACATGCTGGTCTGGATACTACGCCAGGACGGGCATACCGTCATATCTGCGGGAAACGCCAGCCAAGCCCTGCCCCTCGGCGAGCATTACGAAGGACGGATCGACTTGCTGATCACGGACGTGGTCATGCCTGGAAACAGCGGCGTCGAACTGGCCAGGAGTCTGAAGGAAATCCGCCCGGACATGGCGGTGTTGTTCATATCCGGATACGGCGACAGCGAATTGGTCCGCCAGGGAATAGTGGACTGCAACGCCGAACTGCTGATCAAACCGTTCAGCCCGGACGAACTGCTCGACACAGCCAACCGTATCCTCGCGTAGACCGGATCGGTTCTTCAGTTTCAACCGAAGGGATCATGACCGCCGGATCACCGCCAGCCAATCCTCACCCGGATCTGCCGGCGGCCTGCCGATATCCGCCAAACCGCCTCCGGATACCTGCTTCACGGACCCGGCGCGGAGCTTGCCGCCCTTGCGGGGATTGCACCATTGTACGACAAAGACGCCCTTGGTCTTGCTCAGGTCCAGCTTCACCGGTCCGCCTGACGGCAGGTACACCAGGTACAACTTCCCCGTCTGCGCCAGGCAGTAGCGATTATCCGCGGTCTTTTTCGAACTCAACAGATCATCCGCGCTGGTCATATCCCAGAAAGGAATGTTGTTGTCTTTGAAGAACTCCAGTGCGAAGCGACAGTAATCCCAGAACTTGTCCCGGCTGCGATAGTCCTGGCAGGTAAGGTCCGAATGAGCGTGTTTGTAACCGAAGTAGAACTCCAGCCCGGCTCCGCCGGCCATAATATTGCCCCACAGGGCGTTCTTGCGGCCGTCGGTGTGACTGGAGCCGGCATCGTTGTCAGGGCGCAGCGAATGGGATGCATCGCCCGGTTCGTCGCAGGCGACGACCCACGGCTTGCCCGCCGCCGCCGATCGCCTGATGTAATCCAGCGTGCGTTTGTGCACTTGGCTAAAGTTTGGCTTGTTCGTCTGCAGCGAGAAACCCGTCAACGCCGAGGCTTTGCCCAAGAGGTCGTAGTGAGGATTGCCCATGTTGTGGATGACGATATTATGTCGGTACGGATCATGTGTCCGGAAGTAGTTCGCCCAGGCGACCTTCTGGGCATGCGAAGCGTTGTTGATCTCCTCGCCAAGGTTCCAGTTCAGCGCCATGTGGTGAGAGAACCGCGCGATCAACTCGCGGTAGTAGAGCTTCCGTTGCGGACCGAGATCGCCCCCGTCCAGCAAAAGTTCATTCTCGGTCTCCATGGTCTTGAAGTGCAGGTACATGCCCATCCGCTCACCGTGGGCCAGGACGATCTCCCACTGGTCGAGGCGCGAGCAATCCAGGTGCGTGCGATCGCGGTACGTCGTATAGGGAAAAACGTTCCTATCGTCCCCGCCGATGTTCATGGTGATGAACGAAAACGCATTCAGCCCCTCGGACGCAAGATAGTTGACCGCGCCTATTATCCCTTTGCCCTTACCGTTCCGCCACGTAGGGTCGCCCTCGCGCCAGTCTTTTACGTGAGCCCGCCACGACTTGACCAGATTGTCCTTGTGACCGTCATTCTTGAACGCCCCGTCAAAGTCCCGGTAAGCCAGAAAGTTCTCCGGCGCATCGGCGCCGCACTTGAGAAAATACTCCCCGCTTCCGGCAAACCGCAAATGGTGCTTTCCTACGTACTGGAGGCGCCCCTTGCTGCGTAGATCCCGTCCGGTCTTGTCGGTCTTGTTGACAGTAAACGTTCCACTCTTGCCGTCAAATCCTTTCAACGGAGTCCCCGCCGCGTCGCTAACGGCAACCTGCTTGCCCTTTACGAACGATACGCGATAACTCCACTTCCCCGCCTTGTCCGGGGACAGATGCGCTCTCCACTTCACACCCGACTCGGCCGAGGTGTCGGCAGCCTTTCCATCGGCCGCAAAATAGCCAGGCACGGAATAGGTCGGCGCGCCCGATTCGTGCTTGAACGCAACCGTCATCCGGTAATCGAGGAACGGATTCGGCGCATTGTCCCGCTCGTGAACGAACGGTCCGTCCAGCGTCAGAGTAACCTTGTGCCACTGTTTCAATTCACCGGAAACTCTCACGGCGCCCGAACCGTCCGGTTTGCGAGGAAGAACCAGCGGTTCGCCCGAAATCCGTTCAGGCGCCGCCGAAGCTTTGGTCTTGGCGGCGGGTTTTGTCGCGGAGAAAGTTAAAGCCCCGGCCTGTTTGGAGCCTGAAGGCACGAATGTGACTTTCGCCACGCGGGCGCGGCTGTATTCCTTCCCGTCGACCGAAGCAATCTGCGAGCGGACCTCCAACGTCGCGTTCTTGTCCACTTTGACTTTCGGCCAGGTCCTGGTGAACTCCGGTCCTTCGGCGTACGTGCCGCCCGCCAGCGGGCAGATGAAAGTCCCCAGATTCCTGCCGCCGACCAACAGCTCGAAATTACTCTTCCCATCGTTCTCCCCCACCGCGTACAATGTCACATGATACTGTCCGGCGGGGATCGACAGTTTGGTCTGAGCCCGAGCAGACTTGTGCTGTTCCGGATTGATCGCCAGCCATTTGCCCCTGTCCAGATAGTAGTTTGAACCGCCGATGGCAAAACGCCCGGCGTCGACAATCACCGATCCGGCGGGTAATTTACGGGAGGACGTTCCTCCTTTTTGATCGACCGCCGGAGATTTGGGCTTATCTGCGGACTTCACTGCGGCAAAAGGTTTGGGCAGCTTGCCTTTCCTGACTCGCGTCTTCGGACCGGTCCCGTTAACAGCCTCTTTTTTCTCCCGAATCATCATCCACTTGTCGAACTCGGTTCCGTCTTCGCGCATGGCGAACGAAATCACGTGCCGGCCGGGCTTGTCGATATTGAGAAACAGCTTGTGTTTTTCACCGGTGTGCTGCTTGGCGGTCCGTTGCTTGCTGCCCCAAACCCACTTTCGCTTGCCGATCCACTGCATGCGCCTGCCCGTCTGGGGCCAGGTCCCGTCGATGCCCGCGTGCATGCCGTTGTCCTCGCTATTGGTCGAGAATATTCTCGCCCAGACGTAGTATTTGCCCGGCGTGTTGAAGTGCACGTTGTAGTGCAGGACCGCCATCCTGCCCGGTTCGTTGCTGAAGTTCTTACCTGCGATGAGTTTGTCGGCGTGACTGCGGCGAGTGTCGGGCAGTATCTCAACATACGCCCCGCCGCTTGCGCCGACAAGATGCGCAGGATCACCGTCGGGATCTATTTTCGGCCGCTGATCGGGCGTGAAGATGTACCAACTGCGGACCTTGTTAAGCGTCTGTCTCTGGAAGTGCTCAGCCTCTACCGCCACGACGCCGTCGACCTCCTCGAATACAACGTCCGATCCGACCATCGGCTGGCGAGCATCCGGAACCGCCGCCAACGCCGCTGTAACCATCCCGAACATTACAAACATCAGTACAACTGTTCTCGGTTTGCCGTGCATGACGCATCTCCCTGTTATGCAACACTATCGCAGACCATGGCGGCGTGTGGCCTTGCGAGTTACGGTTCGCGCCGTTTCGCTTGGTTTGGCGGCCAGATCTTGAACGCGCCGCCGCTTTTCTTTATCGCCTGGAACGGGCCTGGAATTATTCTTTTCGGATCGATCGCCCGCCCGTGGAAGTCAGACGTGATATCCAGAGGCTTGCCGTCGGGATACTCCATAAACATCCCTGCCAAGGGCACTTTG
Organism: Phycisphaerae bacterium; assembly: GCA_030745875.1. Lineage (GTDB taxonomy): Bacteria > Planctomycetota > Phycisphaerae > SM23-33 > SM23-33 > BS750m-G57. The sequence goes on along the minus strand of JASLNT010000059.1, from coordinate 132,726 downwards.
CCCATGAACTTCGACGTAATCAGCGGATACTTCGCCTCGAAGACCGCTGGCGGGAGCTTGTAGCTGATCGTTGCGGAATCAGCATCGCGTTTGAACTCCACACCGCCTGCCGAGGCGTCTACAATGCTGCCTGAGTCCTGCTTTGGAAACTTGCCCGCCCCGCCGAGGTAGACGTTGTTGTTGACTATGAAGCCCGATGGATCGGCGTTTCGGCGCAACACGCCCTTGGGGCTGAAACCGCCCCCGCCGATTATGATATTGTTGAATATCCGCTCGTGGCGAAGAGTGGGACCGGTCTTGCCCGCGCGGGTCGTCGAATGCGGTTTGAAGTAAGGAACTATTCGCTTGGGAGAAGCCGCGAACATGAACCTGCAATCGTAAAACAGATTGTGGGCCAACAGCGTACCGTCGCCCTCCTCCATTATCTTCGATCGCACGAAAACATTATTGTCGACGATCAGCGGGCCGAAGTTCACCTCCAGCTTCAACCCCTCGCCGGAAGTGCTGAAATCGCAAACAACATTGCCCGTGACCCGCGTATTCTGCGAACCCCAGTCCAGCCAGATCCCCCGAGTACCGTTGCGGACCTTCGGCGTACCGATGATGAGATTGTTGCGAATGATAACGTCTATCGGGAACAGGATCTTTATCGCCGCTTGATTCGAACCAAACCACTCGTTGCGATAGTTGGTCTCTGAGATAACGTTGCCCTCAATGATACTGCCGACAGCGCCGTAGCAGCCGTAGATGCTTGTTTGTCCGCATCGTTTGATGACATTGTTTCGGATAAGGTGATGGCCGATCCGGTCCAGCGGCGGGATGTTGGACCCGCCTTCCAGCAGACCGCCCTCGTTGCGTTTGGGAAAGTGGACTTCGTCGGAGACGCCCAGCGAAATCCCGATGTTGCGGGAGTTGGTAATCGTACAGTTCCGGATGGTCCAGCCGTAACCGTATTTCACACCTACGGCGCCCTGCTCCAGCGTATAGATATCACCCCATTGCGGGGCGGTGTGGCGGATGTCGAAACCGTCGATAACAATGTACTTCAGGCCCGCCTTCTTCGGGAAGATTGCAGTGGCCCGCGCGTTGATCTCCGCAAGGTTCTTATTTGGATCCAGTTTTCCGAAATTCGCCCAGATGCGGATCTTCCCGTTCGGGTATTGACGCTCTTTGGGGAATTCGGTCTTGTTCTTGAATCCGTATGCAGGATTGGTGTACCACGTGTTGGGCGTCGCTCGCACGGATTTGATATCGAACTTTTGCAGGTAAGCTTCCCCATTGCAGTAGACATCGCCCAGGCGACAGCCCGGGTTGCGGTGCATCCAGGCGCCGGCGACCTTCCTGGCGAACGGGTTGTATCCCCTGAAAAACGCCGTGTCCAGTTCGACCATCCATACACCGTCGCCCTGATCGGTCCAGGTGGTGATCCGCTCGGAACCACGTATTGAAACCTGCTCACCCGGAGCAGCACGATATGTAATCGGGCGGTCCTGCGATACGCCGCCTCGCGGAGGGACTACTTCTTCGCGATAGATTCCAGCCTTGACGAGAATCGTGTCGCCGGCCTGGGCCAAGTTTGCGGCGGCCTGGATGGTTCTCAGCGGCGAGACCGCAGAACCGGAGTTCTTGTCCGACGCTCCGGAGGCCTGATTGTTAACTACAAATGTCCCAGCCGCACACTCCGTCAGCAGTATTGCGACTATAGCAGCGGTGATCGCGGTTCGCATGGCGGCCTCTTTGAGGGGATTTACTTCTTACCGAAACACTGCACGACACCGTCTTCCGTACTGACAAAAAGCTTACCGTTGGCGGCGGACATTCCGTCCCAGACTGTCGGCGAGTCCAGCTTATACTCGGCTTGGGATTTTCCGTCTTTGGCGGACACCACAGTGATCATCCCGCCCATTCGTCCTTCAAAGGCGGCGTACGGATCGCCGGGCAGAGTGTTGGTCGGCATCGTGCCGAGGAACAGAACATCGCCGGCCTTGACCATCGCCCTGGGACGAACAGACAGGCCCGCAGTCCACACAGAACCCTTGGGTGCGGATTTGCCCTTCACGGCCACGCCGAAATCGGGTTTGGGCTTTTCGGTTTCAGAAAACGGGGTGTTGGGGCTCTGGAACAGGCTGTACTTTCCGGCGCCGCCCTGGCGCTTTATTCCCCACACGCCGTAATCATCGTAGACCATCATTAGCGCGAACGGAACGCCCGATTTCTCGCGGCGGTTGCCGTTAACGATCCACGAATACGCCACGCCGACCTTGCTGAAGTCGCCCGTGCCAAGCACGAAGTGCGACCTGTGATTCTCCGTATCGTCGAGCATGCCCGAGGTCGAGAACAGGTGTCGGGTCATGTCGTCCTGCCTGACCAGTTGCGAATCGAACTTCACGTGATGCATGAACACATTCTTCCCGTCGCTGCAGAGTACGTCGCGAACACAACCGCCAACCATCGAGAACGCATCGCTCTTATCCGAAGCTCCGTATGTCTTGTAGTCTGTGAGGTTCTGCGAGACTCGCGAATTGTGTTCTGGTTTTGCGGTGTCCTTGCCCTCGCCGATCTTCGGATGCTTGCTCTCGTAGTGCGACTTGCAGACGATCCGCCCGGTGGCGGGGTCCAGACCGTACAGGTCGATCCCCGAATCAAGCCACGTAGACCGGCCGGCCGCACAATACGCAACATCTTTGAAGATCAGAACGCTTCCGTGCACCGGCCAGAGCGATTCGACCTGCTCCATCGCGACACTTTTGACGTCAGCGCGGGCGGCTTGGAAGCGCCAGACCAGCGCCCCGTCGCTTAACCGCAGGCAATAGACCCAACCGTCTGCGCTGCCGAACAGCGCCATCGATTTGTAGATCGCGGGCGGTGAATCCACCCGACCGGCAACCGCGCGCCGCCAAACAATCTTGCCCGTTGTCTCATCCAGCGCATAGACAACGCCCTTATCGACCGCAGCAAGCAGAACCTTGCCCGAGGCGACCACGGGCTGGGTGAGTTTCCCGCCGAGTTGGGTCTTCCAGGCGCCCTTCAATTCAGTCGGTACCAGCGTCTTTGCGATACCGCTGCGCAGATCGTCGTGCCTGTACTGAGGCCAGTCCTCCCCGCCGACCTTCACACCCTGAACCTTCCCAAACGCCGACCCCTTCTGCAACCTTCTGTCGTCGGCCAGTTTACGCGCAACAACCGCCGGACGATCCCCCGCAAGCGCCCAAAAACCCCACAACTTAGACTCCATATAGCAACCGCACGAGTGGCTCGGAGCGTACGTCAACCCGTTAGCTGGGAGCATTCCGTACTGGCACGTACCGCGCACCCAGTTATTGCGCGAATGATTGTCGCCGGCGAGGTCCATCATCTCGAACCCGCGTTTCCCGGCGATTATGTAGTTGCTGGTCGCCTTCTCGCGATAGCAGCGGTGATGGTGCCCTGCGGTTTGCAGGTCGACCATTATCTGGTTCTTCTTTTTGATATCACCGGTGTGCAGATCGAGCGCAACGCTGAAATCGTCAACCGGCGGAGGAGCGATTGAATCACGCGGATGCGACCCGGTCCAGACCAGCCCGTCGATCACAAACACGTCCATCGGCGCGTGAAAACCGGCGCCCTTCTTGTATCCCCACAGGCGTTTTCCGGTCTTGGCGGAAATCGCGGTAAGCTCCTTGGATAGATTGCACAGCACCACGCCGTCGGAAACCACCAGTACGTACTTACCGTAACCGCCGCCTCGACGCCTGCGGGGCTTGGGCTTCTTGCCGCCCTTGGCCCGTTTGGCGACAGGAGCGGTCTTGCTGACCGGAACGGCGCCGTAGGTCCAGACCTTCTTGCCCGACTTCAGATCGACACACACAACGCCCTGACCGGCCTGGAAGTATGCGTTCTTACCGTCCGAACCCAGCGTCTCGGTCATGAGATCCTCACTCGGCAGGGTCCACAACTCCTTGCCGCCCGTAACATCCAGCGCAACAATCATCTTGTTATTTGGCAACTTGAATGTGCTCTTGAAGTCCGAATGCCCCACCGCATGCGCCGCAACCGGAGCTCCCCTAACCACCAGCAGCGTATCGCCGACCAGAATGATCTCCTCGGCGCCGATTGTATTCTTGAAGGTTCGAAGCGTCTTGCCGGTAACCGCGTCGAGTTCCGAAACCGGCGCGCTCAACCCAAGAGGTGCATAAACGCGATCGCCCCGCGCCACCAGCAGCCTGGTGACCTGCGCCGGGCCGGATCGAAAACCTATCGTGTGCGACGTCCAGTTCTTGATCTTGCTCTTCCAAAGCTGCACGCCGCTGAAAGCGTCTCGGGCAATTATCGTCCACTTACCCGGAACGGATCTGCTGGCCGACGTCGATTCGTCAACTATATAGAACAGTCTGCCTTTGGCGGTGACGACCGCACTAATGCTGTTCAGTCCGTGGTGGGTTCGCGTCCATCGCGGCCCGCTGAGCCATTGCATGTGTCTGGGCGGTCCGACAACAGTGTCGTTAGCGACGGCGTTGTTGTCCGGATCGTGCAGGTAGTGGGTCCATTCGTCGATATTCTTGCGGGGCTTGGTGATCTTCTCACACTTGCCGCCCTTGACGATCAGCGCGACCCCGTCGGGCGCCAACGCGCGCAGCATCTCGTCCTTCGAAATCTGGTAGGCGTTGCTGACGACCAGCAGGTTTACGAGATTGTCAGTGTACGGTAAGGTCTTTCCGTCGAACGTGTCGGCCGACACCTTTCCGCTGAGCCCCAATTTCCCGGCATGCTGTCTGGCTTCCGCCGCACAGGCCGGGTCGGTGTCGATGCCCTGAACGACGAAGCTGTCGTTGGCGCGCAGGGCGGCGGTGATCTTCCCGTCTCCGCATCCGACATGCACCACCAAACCGCCCGTGATTCCAGAGGATTTGGCGGACTCAATTACTCCGCCTTGTGCGCACAAAGCGACAGACAGCAACATCGTCAGACAGATCAATTTTCGAGTCATGGTGTGTTTTTCCTTGAAGCTATTTGCCAAAGCATGCGATCGACCCGTCTCTGAGACTCAGGTAGATCTTCCCGCCGGCGGCTGACATTCCGTCAAACGTCGGCATGGCGGTCAGTTTGAGTTCGGATATTTTCTTACCATCGGCAGCCGAGACGACCCGCAGGTAGACGCCCTTGGCTCCTTCGAATCCGGCCAGAGCTTCGGCCTCGTTCTCAAAGGCCAGTATTCCGCTCTTCTTCTTTCCCAAGTCAATCGGGCCGGCAACAACAAGTTTATCACCGCCCAGAACCATCGATCGGACGATCAGTGATTCAACATCCGACCAGATCGGAGGGCTTTTCGGAACGGGCCTGGGCCTTGGTTTGCGGCGTCTCTTGCCGGGTTTCTTGCCTTTCGCCGCCGGTTTCTTCGGCGCGGGTTTTGGCGCGGGCTTGACGGCGGGTTTCGGCGCGGGCGCCTTCCTGCTCCTGTTGAACAAATGATACGCGTCGGCCTTGTGACCGACCGCGGCGGCGGCGACTTTCGTGCGTCCGTAACCGTAAACATTGTCATCATTGAAGCAGAGTATCCGGCCGAAGGTGTTTGCTTTAGCAGCGTTAGCCCATCCGCCCCATCCGGCCCCGGGCTTGCCCCTGCCAACCACCCAATACGACCGAACGAACCAGTCCTCGCCCAACAATCCGGCGATTGCGAACAGGTGATCGCTATTCTCTGTGGCTCGTTTGCCTTCGCGATCGAACGCGAAATACTTCAGGTAGACCGACTCTCCGTCGCCGACAAGAACATCAGAGGTGGTCCCGTCCATATTGAACCCGCTCTCCTTGGTGATCTGTTTGCCCGTCTTCGGGTCGAGATGGTATAGCATCGTCCTGGACAGTTGTTTCCCGCTTGTCGGATCGATACGGTACAGCACAATCCCGCCGTCGAGATACGTCGACCGCCCCGCCGTTGCATAAATAATATCGTTCTGAATGAGGACAGAACCATGCACCGGCCAGAGCGACTCCAACTGCCCGTAGGCAGTGACGAACCGTTCGGTCGGAGCCGCCCGGAAACGCCACACCAGCTTCCCGTCAGCAGCGGTCAGGCAGTAGATCCACCCATCGGCCGATCCGAACAGGACCGTCGATTTATAAATCGTGGGCGAACTGTCGATCCTGCCGCCGACAGTATAGCTCCATATCTCCTTGCCATCGTCTGCGCTCAGGGCGTAGACGGTGTGCGTGTCGGTAGTCGCCACAAACACCTTCCCCCCAGCGATCGCCGGTTGGGTGATCTTCCCACCACCGAGGGAGACCGACCATTTCTTGTTCAGAGTGTCCGGCAATTCGGTGACAACGCCGCCGCTTCGGGCCGCGTCGGCGCGATACATGGGCCAGTCACCGGGTTTCGGAGCCGGCGATGCGGGGACCTTCCCGTAAGCCGGACCCTCTTCCAGTGCGGGCGTATCGTCGACCGGCATGCTGGCCAGTTTGTCCCTTTTGGGCGCCGCGGCGAAGAACCCCGGTGATTTTACGGTAAGGAAGCACGCGCAAGCGTCCGGGGGAGCGTAGAGCATGCCGTTGGCCGGGATGATGCCGTACTGGCATGTTCCGCGAATCCAACTGTTGTTGCCCTGCCAGCCGTCTTCGAGACTCAGCAGTTCGATGCCCGATCTGCCGAGGAAAATGAACCGCTCCGAAGCCTTGTTGCGATAGCAGCGCGGATGCGGCATGCCTACGCGATCGCCTTTCACGTTGATCGATTTCTTGACCTTCCCGGTCTTGATGTCCAGCCCCTGATAGCCCAGCCCGGTCCAGACCATTCCATCGATCACGAACAAGTCGACCGGCGAGTTGTAGCCTTCCTTGCACGGGGCTTTCCAGAGTTCCTCGCCGTTAACCGTAGAGTAGGCGATCAGCGTGGATTGCGCCCCGCGGGCGAATCCGCCGATGCTCCAACCGTGCACGCCCCATTCGATGTCCTTATCCACAGCGACTGGAGTCTTGCCGGGATTCTGATCGGCGCAGAGCAGCACATCGTCGGTGGCGACAATGGTGGGACCGGAGAAACCCATGCGTTTGGAGACTGTCTTGCGGGCGGTCTTCCAAATCTCCCTGCCGCTCTTGGCGTCGAGGCTCGCCACACCGTAAGTGTCCTGGTAGTAGACCCTGGCGCCGCGAACGGTCAGCGACAGCGGCAGGAGAGCTTCGGTTTTTTCGAATTCCTTCTTCCAAAGCTCTTTTCCCGTCTCGGCGTTAATCGCCGTAATGTACCGAAACTCGGTCGGCTTGGGCTCGTTGCGCTCGGCCAGTCCGCCGCCGTGGCGTTTCTTCTCCGAGGTTCCGACCGCCAGGTAAAGCACGCCGCCGTCGACGATGATCTCTTCAGTATGCTCCGAGCCGGTGTAGACCTTGATCGTCTCGCCGGTCGCGGCGTCAAGAGCGTTAACCGGGCTAGCCAGCCCCATCGTCACGTAGATCTTATCGCCGACAGCCACCAGCCTGCGGGGCAGATGCGCCGGGCCCGAACGGAAGTGACGCAGGTGATCATTCCACTGTTTGATGGGCTTCTTCCAGAGCAACGTGCCGTTGAACGCGTCGCGTGCGACTAGCTTCCAATGGCTCAGGAAGCGGATCGAAGCCAGCGGGGCCTCGTCAACAATGTAGAATATCCGCCCGTTTGAAGTAACCGCCGCAGACATCGACGCCATCTCTTCGTGCGTCCTGCCCCATCGCGGTTCGGAAACCCACTGCATCGATCGCGGCATGTCGGCTTTGCGATCTCTCGCCACCGCGTTGTTGTCGGGTCCGTGAAGGAAGTGCGTCCACTGATCGATATCTTTCGGCCAGGGCTTGGTCACCTTCTGGCCGCCGATGAACGCGACACCGCCCGGGACCAACACGCGCATAATCTCGGCTTTGGCGACCTTGCCTCCGCTGGAATCGATCAGCAGGTTAACCAGGTTGTCCACGTAAGGCAGACGAGCGGGATTATATCTGGCGATCGACACCTTTCCGTATACCTTGGCGGCATGGACGTTCTTCCGCGCCGCGGCCACGGTCGCGTCGGTTGCGGCAAGACCTTGGACCAGGTACTTGTCGCTCAACAGCAGCTTTGCGGTGTCCTTTGCCTCCCCGCAACCTAGATGGACGATCAGCCCGCCCTTGACGCCGGACGATTTGGCCTGTTCGACCATGCCCGCGCGAGCCGAAACCACCGCCAACAGAACAACCGAAAAACACAGTAATCTCTTAGTCATTATCCAATCTCTCCTGAAGTCATATCCAAGCCGTTTCCGGCCAGTGTGCGTGGACCGCTATCATACCAAAGTCCGAAGCAGAGTTCCCGCTCTTCTAAACGCGAAATTGGCGCAAATCTTACGGCGGAACTGGAATAAAGAGGATCAGACTCGCGGCGCGACTAGACGGCGCTGAGGTCGTCGCGCACCGTTCGATCGGCGATTTCGAGTTCCAGCGCTCTGAGATCCCCGCCCAATTCGTCCGCCCGTTGAAGCTGCCATGTCGACTCGCAGGGCAGTTCCAACATGCGACGCGCGAACTGGAAGTACCTCTGAGAACTGAGTTTCTCCGATGCCGGTTCGATATCATCCAATAGGCCGCCAAGGTATTCACGCACCCCTACAATCCGCCCGGTGAACGGATCGGCAAACACGGCGTCCAGACCGTCGCGCATCGCCCGCCAGCAGTTCTGACCCAGGTACTCCTCGCGAAAAACCCCGACAGGCTCACCGGTTTCGAAGGCTTCCTGGAACGTCGCAACGGCCGCCTGGAATATCGCAACCATCGCTCCGAGGCGATGAACATCGGTGGGCAGGTCCAGTACACGGAGTTCGACCGTGCCCAGAGGCGGTTGGGGGCGGATATTCCACCACAATTCTCCCGGCCGGGTCACATCGCCCGACGCGGTCAGCAGTGCGTAATGCGATTCGAGGTCCGCCCAGGTCTCAAACCGCGGGGGCAGATGGGTTCTGGGCATGGAGCCGAACAGGTGCAGTCTCGTCGAATGCAGACCCGTACGCATCCCCTCGTAGAAGGGAGAATTGGTCGACATCGCCATTAAGGCGTATATCCAGGGTCTCATGCGATCCATCACATAGATCGCCTCCGGACCCGATCTGACACCGACATGTACGTGCAGTCCAAAAGACAGCAGGCGTTTGGCTACGTAACCGTAAGCGGCCACCACGTCGCGATAGTGTTGGTCGGCGGCGATCGGAAGTTCGCGCCATTGTCCAAACGGATGACTCGCGCCGGCGGCCAGGCGCATGTCGACCCGCCCGGCCGCTTCGGTGAGTTTACGTCTGCCGTCCAGCGACGAAGCGACAAGATCGTCGACAGTCTCGAAAACACCCACGCGATTCTCGATTACGCACTGGAACAATTCGTAGCAGGTGCTTTCCTGCAGATCGTCGTCCAGCTGCGCGATGAGTTGCTCAATACCGCACTTCAGATCCGCCGTACGAGGATCAATCAGATGAAATTCCTCCTCAACACCGAGCGTCGGCTTGTCATTTCGCGTAAATGGCTTCATACGGCGTTAAATCCTTGCTATTCCGTCGATAGGTCCTCACAGGTCGCTCGAGCGGCCATGCCTGCAAGCAGGGCTGATCCGCTGCGCAGGGCTCCGTCCGCGAAATCGAAGTTCCCGTTATGCAATTGCCCGCTTTCGGAGCCCGTACCGATACGCACCAGCAGGCCCGGGATGTGATCCAGATAGCAGGCGAAATCTTCGGAGCCCATCGACATGCGGTCCATTTCGAACCAACCGTACGGGCCGAACAGGTCGTTGGAGGTCTGGACGAAAACCTCGTACAAGCTCGGGTCGTTCATCACCGCCGGGCAGTACATATGAGCGTCGAAAACAACTTGAAGATCCTGGGACAAAGCAACGTCGCGAGCGATATCTCGAATACTAGCGTAAAGTTCATCTCGAACCGTCTCGTTAGGAGCGCGGATCGTGCCTTCAACAACAGCTTCTGTGGGTATCACGTTGGCCCGGCTGCCCGAGTGCATGCTGCCTATGCTGACTACGCGGGGCAGCTCAACATCGTCGCCGATTTTCGTAAGGGCGCTTATCCGGTCAACCAACTCAGCCACGCCCAGAATGGGACTCCGCGCCAGATGGGGTCTTGCTCCATGTCCGCCGAGGCCTGTGACCGTCAGCGTGAACAGATCGTTGGACGCTGTCATGTGACCGGGCCTGGACCCGACAATGCCCACAGGCAGTCCCGGCCAGGCATGCAGTGCGAATATAGCGTCGGGCTCAGGGTCGCCAAGCGCGCCGGCCTGGATCATTGTGCGCGCGCCGGCTCCCACTTCCTCGGCGGGTTGGAATATCAGGCGGACCTCACCGGACAACTCATCACGCAGCGTCGCCAGGATCAGGCCCGCCCCAACCAGCATCGCCACGTGTCCATCGTGCCCGCACGCATGAGCCAAACCGCGATGTTGAGACGCATAAGCCTTGCCCGTGCTTTCGGTCACCGGTAAGGCGTCCATGTCAGCCCTCAGCGCCGCGATCTTCCCCGGCGCCGAGCCAGTGAGCGTAGCGACCAGGCCCGTTCCAGCTATACCGGTGCGAACGTCAAGCCCTGCGGCCTGCAGTATCTCCGCAACGCGGGCGGCGGTCGCTTGCTCGGAAAAAGCCGCCTCAGGCTTCATGTGAATCGCCCGACGCAGACGGGTGATCTCGGCGGCGATTTCTGTCGCCTCCTGCGCGATTCGTTTGGTTAGTTCCGCTAATCCATTAATCATCACATTAGCATTATAGCGCCGCGACGTCGCATATTCGCAGCTTGGGTTATGGGGTCTTCGACGGGGCGTAGCTGACTATGCTCCCATCGCTAAGGGAAATGCACAAACGCCCTTCAATCGCGATCATTCCATCAAACACGGGGGGCGTGCGCAGCTTGAGTTCCGCAAGTTTCTTGCCCGTTTTCGCCGACACCGCCGCCAGAGAGGCGCCCTTTCGTCCCTCGAAAGCCGCGAACGGGTCTTTGGCGTCGTAGACATCCGGCGGTCCGGCGACAAAGAGAATGTCGCGTGTTTTGACCATCGCCTTGACCCGCACGGGCAGCCACAACGTCCAAAGCGGAGCCTCAGCGCGGGTGTAACCCATCATCTTGTCTCCGCCGAAAGCCTTTGAGTCGAACTTCACTTTCCCGCGCCCGCCGCGCGAGTAATCCGATTGCGGCAGCCACTTCACCGGTTCGCGGGCGCCCGGCTCGCCGACAATCTGCGGTTCGTTGGTGTTCTTGTCGGCGAACAGCAAGTAACCCCTCTTGCCCGGAAAGAACATCGGACTGTGCACATTGCGGTGGTAGAACGCTCGGAGTGCGTAAGTGGTCGTCTTGTCAACCACCAGGATCTGCCCGGTTTTGGGAGCCTGATTGGCCAATTGAAAACCGGGCCACCGCTTTGAATACATCCAGAACGCCCGGTTGTACCACGAGGCGTCCAACAGACCCGACGTGGAGAACACGTGCATTCCAACATCCGCCTCGCCCTTTGACGAGAGAACCTCGGGCACGATCTCCTTCAGCCCAGCACTGAGCTTCTTCTGCCGCATGTAAATGTAATCGCCTTCGCTCACGAGCACATCGCTATTGGCGCCATCCACATAGAAAGCCACATCACGCTTCCCACCCGCAGTCCGGTGCGGTCCTTCGATAAGCCCTTTGTGTATGATCTTGCCCGAAGACGGATTCAGACCGTAGAAGCGAATCCCACCGTCGAGATACGTCGACCGACCAGCCGCGACGTAAGCGATGTTGTTTCGCACCAGCACACTACCGTGAACCGGCCAGGCCGACTCCACCTGATCGAAATACATTATCCTTCGATCCCTTGGAGCCGCAAGGAACCGCCACACCACCGCACCGTCAGAAGCTCGCAAACAATAGACCCGTCCGTCAGCCGATCCGAACAACAGCTTGCCGCGGTGAAAAGTGGGCGGTGAGTCGATGCGCCCGTCGGCGACAAATCGCCAGAGTTCCTTGCCCGATGCGACGTCAAGGGCGTAGAGCCGGTGGGCGTCAATCGAAGCAACAAACAGTTTGCCTCTTGCGACCACCGGTTGGGTGAGCCTCCCGCCCAACTTCACCCGCCACTCCTGCGTTATGTTCGCCGGAATGCTCGCCGTCGTGCTTCCGTGTCGCTGCGGATCGTGACGATAAGTCGGCCAGTCCAACGCATCGGCCTGATCGTCATTCTTATCTGCGGTCCGGTATGCCGAACCCTTTTCGAGGCGATCGGCGTCGGGAACATCAACGGTGGGCTGGTTGGATTTAGCTGCAATCGCGGCGTAACCGAGCAGCTTCCCTCCAGGCTGGCAGAAACATTGGTCCGACGGTACGTAGAGCAGACCGTAGCAGGGCATCATGCCCAGTTTGCAGGCTCCGCGGACCCAGTTGTTCTGCAGGTGCCCGTCTGATTCGAGATCCATGAATTCCGCGCCTTCCAGGCTGCTTATGATGTAGCGGGAGGTCGCTTTGTTCCGGTAGCAGCGGTGGTGGTGCTCGGGGCTGCGCAGGTTCCGGGCGACTATACGCTTCTTCTCAGAGCCCGTACGGATATCAAAACCCAACGCGAGCGCATTAGCACTTTTCCGCGTAGGTTTTCCGGCGGTGTCGGTAGAGATAATGCCCGGCCAGACCAGGTCGCCAACGACAAACAGGTCGACATTTTCAAATCCGGCCCGTGACGGAATCTTCTTATTCCAGAGCAACTTGCCATCGACTGCATCGTATGAATCGAGAGCAACAGCGCCCAGAATAAGAACGACCCCATTCGCCGCCGCCATCGTGCGCCCGCTCTGGGTCTTGAGTTGCGTATCCCAGAGCTTCTTGCCTGTTTTAAGGTCGACGCAGGCCAGCTTCTTCCCGACGGTGTAGAACACTCTTGAGTTGTCTATCGCCACCGCCAGAGGCCTGATCGACCCACCGGCGCCCTGTTTCCAGATGATCTTGCCGGTGTCCGCCTTAACACCAACCAGCATCGAGACCGCGCCGGGGCTCCTGGGCTTCCGCCCCTTCCTGTTTTTCGGGGTCTTGGGGGCGTCGATTGGAGGGTGTTTCTTGCGGACGTGCGCCAGGACGATCCCTTCGCTAACGAGAATCTCGTCTGTTGATTCCGTGCCTTTGACCGTGACGATAACCTTGCCTGTCGCTGCATCGAGAATTGACAGCGGCGCATCAAATCCAAGTGTCGCGTAGAGTCGCTCCGAATCGGCCACCAACCTGCGTTGGTTCTGAACGGGAGCCGAAACCCTGGCCGCTCGAAGACTCAGCCAGTCCTTGCCCTCGAATCTCGACTTGCCCCATTGGCGCCAACCCCATTTCGGCAATGGAATCCTCCAGAGCATTTTACCGTTGAAGGCGTCGCGACAAATCACCGACCATCTTGCTGGCAGGCGCTCGTCGGTAATACCGATCAGACCTTCGTCGAAAATGTAGAAGAGTTTCCCGCCGGCTGCAATCTGCGCCTGAACGCCCGAAGCTGTCTCATGGCTGCGAAGCCACAGCGGTGGAGCGATCCATTGAATTCGGCGAGGCGGACCGACCAGACGATCTCGAGCCACTGCGTTGTTTCCGGCGTCGTGGAGGAAATGGCTCCAGTCGTCCATATCGTCCGGCTGGCGTTTGGTGTGCGTGATCCACTTGCCGCCCGTCCTGATCCGAGCCGCACCATTTGGCGCAAGGACGCGCATGACTTCGCTCATCGGAACGGGCCCGAGATTCTCACAAACCAGCAGGTTCACCAGATTCTCGGCGTACGGGAGACTCTTACCGGAAAAACGCTCGACAGACACCTTGCCCGACAACCCCAGCGATGCAATATGCCTGCGTCCGGCCGCAACTTTCTCGCTATCGCCTTCCAGTCCGTGAACGACAAACGCATCACTAGCACGCAGCGCGGCGGTGAGACGCCCATCGCCGCAACCCAGATGCACCACCAAACCGCCTTTGACACCGGTTGTTTCGAGTATCTCGGCGGCCTCGTCTGCAACCGCCGCAGCCGAAAGCACAGCAATAACCAGCCCCGCCGCCGCTCGCATGTACTTGTTCATTGATGCATTGCTCCTGAAAGTCACTTTCCGTCGAAGCAGACCACCTTCCCGTCAACAGTCGCCATGTACAGTTTCCCACCGGCGGCGGCCATCCCGTCGAAGATCGGTACGCTGTCGAGTTTTAATTCGGAGAGTTTCTCACCGTCGACCGTGGAGACCGCCCAGAGATGTCCGCCTTTCTTGCCTTCCAGGGCGGCGAGTTGGTCAGCCAAACCGGTTCGGGTCTCGGGTGCGTCGAGGGCTCTCACAGCTTTCTCTTCATCGACCAGGTCAGCGGGGCCGGCGACCCACAGAATCTTGTCTGACAAGATCATCGCACGTGCAAAAAGCGGAAGGTCCGAAGACCAGACGTGCTTTACCTTGAACCCGCGCACGGGACCGGAGCCTCCGATCGATCCGCCGGAGAACTCCATCGCCTTACCGCTCTTGCCCGCAACGAACTTACCGCCCGTAACCGCGCCGTGATTCTCATTGCCTGAAGCATCGGAGCCCTTTCCAGCATCAAACGAACAGGCCAGCACGAGTTTCACTTCGTCGCCGAACGGCCCGCCCGGCGCATCTGCACGCCTGGCGATCTCGGCTGCATCCAACGCCCGACGATGCAATCTTAATTCATCGATCAGTCCTGTAAAGGGCATGGCGCTGCTGTAGTTGCCCACAATGGTGGCGTCGTCGGCTCCGATCTCCATACCCTCCTGCGGGTTGGCGGTGATCATGGCTGCCGCCAAGCCGGACCCAGCCAGCTTACCATCCACATATATCCGCATTCCCTTTTCGGCGGTCAACACGCCCGCGACATGCGTCCACCGCCCGACGATCTTCGCCGGACCCTTGGTCTTGCCCGAAATCGTAACGAGCTTCCCACCGCTGCGAACGGCGAATTTCGCGCGTCCGCCCTGGATATAGAGCGCATAACCCGTCCCCGAACCGCCCCGTGCTGCGACTACGCCGTTGGGCTTGGAGGGCTTGATCCATGCTTCAAGGGTCAGCGGTTTGTTCGCGGGATTCAGGCTCTTTGATTTCGCAATTCGCACGATCGATGCTTTCGAGCGGGCCGAAGCGCCCGGACCGGCTTGCGGGTTCTTCTTGTTCGTAGCGAACAGGTGATGTTCGATCGGAGTGACCCATCTGTAGTACTGCGGTTTGCGTCCGAAACCGTATATCTGCTCGTCGTCAAACGCCATGATCCGCCCCGCCGGAGCAGCAGTGCCCGAACGGTAGTACCCGCACCAGCCGCTAACGTACATACTCCCGTACATCCAGTACGTGCGATGCCACCACGCATCGTCCAGAAAACCCGTCGGAGAGAACAAGTGAGAGTATTCAGCGGTTTGCACGGGCTCCGGGGCTCCGGCGTCGGCGTTGGCGCCGCGGGGGAATGGTTTAAGCGGCAGGCGCCTGCCGTCCAACCCGAACGCCTGGCCGCGCATGTAGACCAGCGGACCTGTGGACGAAAGAATATCCGGCAAACCGGTCGGCATGTTCAACCAACTCACGTATTCGTGGAGGTCCTTGCCCGTTTCCTGCTCTTTCTCATCAAGCACAGTGCGCGACAACACACGCCCGGTCACCGGATCCAGACGCCAGAAACGCAAGCCCTCATCCAGAAACATCGACCGCCCCGAAACGCAGTACAGCACATCGTCGCGAATCAGCACACTACCGTGCACCGGCCAGACCGATTCTATCTGTCCGTTGGCCATCATTCGCTGATCCATAGACGCCGCACGGAATCTCCAGGCAAGTTTTCCATCTGAAGCCTGCAATGCGTAGACCCACCCGTCACTCGAACCGAACAGCACCTGCCCCTTATGGATGGTCGGGGGCGAATCGACGCGCCCGCCGACCTGGTAACTCCACAAACGCTTACCGGAACGGGCGTCCAGCGCATGGACTGTGTGGGTGTTTATCGTCGCGACAAAGACCCTTCCGTCCGCGACCACGGGGCTGGTGAGTTTGCCTTTGAGCTCAGTATCCCAGACCTGCTTGAGCTCCGCGGGCGTCGTTGTGCTCGCACGTCCGCTGCGAGCGGCGTCGTGACGATACGTAGGCCAGTCCTGCTTCGCGTCGATTTTCGATCGCCGCTCTTTCACCTGGTTATACGCAGGCCCCTTTTCCAGACGAGCGTCTTTGATGGAGTTCTTCGCTATGCGTGGAGTCTTCCCCTTCGGAGCCAGTGCGTTGAAACCTGTCATTCTCGTTTCAAGATAGCACGCGCACGGGTTCTGAGGCGAGTAGAGCAGGCCGTTGGCCGGCATCACCCCGTAACCGCACGCCCCGCGCACCCAATGGTTCGGATTCCAACTCTTCTTGCGAACATCAATGAATTCGACTCCCGTCCTCGACATAAGGAGGAAGTTGTCGGTGGCCTTGCCGCGATAGCAGCGGTGATGGAACCAGTATACGCTAACGTCGGGCGGGAACTCGCGTTTGACCTTTCCGGTCTTCGGGTCGCGTCCGGTGAAAACGCCCGTCGCCCTTCCGCTGGTGGTCTCTCCGGTCCACACCAACCCGTCGACAACCAGGAGATCTTCGGGCGAACGGTATCCCGAGGGGGGATGATATGCGTCCCACAGGAATTTCCCATCCTCAATCGACACCGCGGTCAGCGTATCTTTGCCCTTCATGTACCATGATCCGGTCTGTTTTCCGGCCGTCTCACCGCCGGAAAACAGAACCACGTCCTTGTGCAAAACCAGCGTAGGCCCGTAAAATCCGCGAATCTCCTTGGCACGGGCGATGTCTTTCGACCGCCATACAACCTTGCCGCTCGTGCGATCCAGCGCCACAATAGTTTTCCCATCGTGGAAGACCACTCGTTTTGCGTCAGCCGACAGCGTGAGGGGCATGACGGGGCTTGGCGAAGTCCACAGGACCTTGCCCGTGTCGGCCGCCACGGCGACGATGTCCCGCGGTTTCTCGTCCCAGAACTTCGACCCGTAGCCCCCCCGCGACGTCTTGACCGCCATTTCCGGGTCTTTATTGACCAGCGCGACCAACACGCCTTTAGACAATATGAACTCCTCGGCGCCCCTTGTGGATTCGTATTCTCGGACCGTCTGGCCTGTAGCAGCATCGAGCGCCGTGATCGGCCCATCGATACTGAGCGTAACGTAGGCGCGGTCTCCGCTGGCGACGAGGCGACGGGGCAATTGCGCCGGTCCGCTCTTTAAAGGCCACATCTGCGAATGCCACTTGTCTATCTTCCGTTTCCAGAGAACCGTGCCATTGAACGCGTCGCGAGCGATCACCGCCCATTTGGACGGGAGCAGGATCGATATCGGCAGGGCTTCGTCGAAGATGTAGAACACCCGCCCACCGGAAGTGACGGCCGCACTGACCGAGGACATGCGGTCGTGGTGTCTGGCGTATCGCGGCGAGCCGACCCATTGCATCCTCCGGGGAGGACCAACCACAGTATCGTGAGCGACAGCGTTATTGCTTGGATCGTACAGGTAGTGCGTCCATTCGTCTATTCCTCTGGGACGCTGCTTAACGGTTTTGGACCACTTCCCGCCCGACTTCACGTACGCGACGCCCTTGGGGCAAAGCACGCGCATCACTTCTGCAACGGGAATCTCACCTAGATCCTCCCCCACAACCAGATTGACCGTATTGTCGATGTACGGCAGGCGGTTGTCGGCGGGGAGGCGATCTATCGACACCTTACCGTATCGCCCGGTTTTCATGACGGCCTGGCGGGCCTTGTCGACGCTGTCGGGATCGGTCGCCAAACCGTGCACAATGTAGCTCTTATTCATACGCAGCGCAGCGGTGAGGGCTCCGTCGCGACATCCGATGTGAACGATCAGACCGCCTTTCACGCCCGTAGCGTCGATGATCTCCTTGGCGGTCTGGCCGGCGGCGGGAATCGTAACAAGCGAAACGATCGCCAGAACGGTGAGAACAGTACTCATGGTCCGGTTCATTAGAAGGCTCCTTGCTGCTGTTTGCCTGCGCGCGGAACTCCGCGGTCGACGGATCAGCGACCTGCGACAGGCAAACCTACTTGCGAGAGTTCGTAAGTTTGTAAACGGCCAGTGAATTGTCCCAAATCAGCGGGATGTACAGCAAGCCGCGAGTGCGATCGATTCCGAAATCGGCGGGCCCGCCCTTAACCTCCACGAGCGTACGCACGCTTTTGCGGTTGGGACTTATCAGGGCGATCCTGTTCTGTTTCTGGTCCGAGACCAGCATAGAACCGTCACTAAGCACCTCCACACCGTCCAGACCGGCGAACCGATCGGCCAGACCCAGCGGTCTGGGCGGTACAATACCGTTCATATCGACCTCGTAAATCTCGTGTGCCTTCCAACTGACAACGAACATTTTTCCATCACTGAACGCTATACCGTTGGGATTCGGCGGACCGGGGATCTCAATCTGCTTATCGCCGTCAAGTCGGTGTATCTTGTCGGTGTTGGAATCCGATACGTAGATGTACTTTCCGTCAGTAGCGGCGTCGTTAAGAAACTTGGATCCGGGAATGAGGATCGGCTCCATCGCCTGGCCGGTCTCGATGGACATCCGCCGCACATGATCCACATCGCATGCGTATATCACGCCCTTGAGCACGCAAAGGCCTTTGATCGAATTGACGGGGGCGTTGATCTCCGAATTCACCCAGCGACCGGCGACCAGCCTCCCACCGGGTTTCAGACGCGTGATGAAGCCCTGGTGATCGTCGGTGTTGTACCGATTGGCGGGACCTTCAGCAGGCGCATCTATGTTCGATATGAAAACATCACCGGTTTCGGCTGCAACGGTCGCACATTCCGGTACAGCTAAACCGGACACATGCATAACCTTCTCCACACGCCAACCATCGGAAGGCCCGCCCAGAAGGAGAATCGAGCAACCGCTCGACAACATCGCTCCAACCGCCAACACCGTTACAAGAACCATTCGCATATCGTCGCTCCTTTCGGGCGGGACTCCCCGGATGCGAGGGCCCGACCAACTGACAAAACATATCATACCCTCCAATGCATTTGCGTCAAGCACCTCGCTATTGTCAGCGTCCGACCGTTGTCATAAGATGGGCCAAACAGAGTTTGGACAATCCGTCTGAAAACACCAATCACAGGGAGTCTGAAGTGAACAAACAATCGATCATCGCAAGCGCAGCGTTAGTTCTGATCTCCTGCCAAACCGCAATCGGCCAGGTGAAGACCAAGCTCGCACACCGCCAAAAATACTACGTGCTGGACAGCAGGGTCATCGCCTCGACCGAAAACGCAAAGCTGGAGGTCGGCAAGGTGACCAAACACAAGGCCAATCCGCTGTTCGTCGAGGACAAGGCCTGGGAGATGCGATACGACAACCTCTACGGAAACATCATCTACGACCAACGCGAGAAGATTTACAAGTGCTGGTACAGCCCGTTCATTATCGACGCCGAATGGGACCGGAAGATGACCGTCGAGCAGCGCAACAAGAAACGATACCGCTCCGGACGCCGGGAGATGGGCATCTGCTACGCGACGTCGAAAGACGGAATCAAGTGGGAAAAACCCGAGCTGGGATTGATGAACTACGACCCGAAGAACAGGCACAAACGCGACTCGGGCGACAAGAGGAACAATATTGTCCTGCGCGGGCCGCACGGAGCGGGCGTGTTCAGAGACGACCGCGACCCGGACGCCAAGCGGCGCTACAAGACGATCTACCAGGGCCTGTATACAAGCGTCTCCCCCGACGGGCTGCACTGGTCCAAACCCGCCAAATGCAAAGGCGTCCGCGTCGCCGGCGACACGCACAATAACGCCTTCTGGGCTCCCACGCTCAAGAAATACGTCGGCATCACGCGATCCTGGGGGCGGCCCCATGGAAGACAGGTCGCCAGAATCGAAAGCGATGATTTCGTCAACTGGACCAAGGAAGTGGTCGTCCTGGAGGGGACCAACAAGCAGCAGACCTACGCCATGCCCGTCTTCTTCCGCCACAACGTTTACTTCGGACTGATCGCCATTTTCGACATACCGTCCAACCGCGTCTGGACGGAGCTGGCCTGGAGTGCAGATACGAAGAAGTGGAACCGCGTTTCACCCGGAACTCCGCTGATCCCGTGTTCGGAAAAGAAACTCGACTACGATTACGGCTGCGTGTACCCGTGCGCATACCCGGTGTTTCTGAAAGACGAGATCCGCCTCTATTACGGCGGAAGCGATTACCTTCACAACGGATGGCGCACCGGTTCGCTCTGCCTCGCCACGCTCAGACCCGACGGATTTGCGGGCTACGAACCGGTCGACAAGAACAAACCCGCAACAGTAACCACCCAACTCGTACCCTGGAATGACAAGTGCTTGATGATATCCGCCGACGCCAAAGGCGGTTCAGTCGTTATTGAAGTGCTGGACGACAAGGGCAAACTCATCGCAACCGCCAAGACCATAAACGGCGCCGTAAGCGGCAAGATAGCGGAGTTCCCGAAAGACGTAACGATCAAACAGGACCAGCCCGTGCGATTGCGATTCAAACTGACCGGCGCGAAACTCTACTCGTTCGGTTTCCCTCTAAATAACGCAGCAGTGCGCTTTTAACAGATCGAGGCTGAGCGGGCTATCTTGACGCCAGGGTGATCTGGCCCCAGAATGCGGTTTCAAAAGCCCAGCCGGTGGGTTGGTTGACCAATTCAATGTTAACCGTCTTGCCGGCGTAGGCTGACAGGTCCACGTCAACGTTCACCCATCCGCGTTTTGAGGCTCCGGGTCCGATCGTCTTGCGGACCAGCTCTTTCTTGTCGACCCGTACGACAAGGCTCCAGTCGCCGCGCTGATCGTGCCCGACGACCAGGCGCAGAACCGAGCCCTTGCCCGACGGAAGGCTTATCTTTCGCGTGAGGATCGAACCGGTTTTCCTGTCCAGCGGGTGAGTAACAAGAACGTTCTTCCTGCCGGCACAACTGGCCCGCAGGCCCGGATTCTCGATGTTCCCGCAGTTGGACAGTTTCCAACCGGAGGCGAACTGCTGGACGGCCTTGCTCAAGCTGATCGGCTTGGACTTAACCGCCGCTCGTCGACGGCGCTGGTTTCGCCCGGCGGGCCATGCGTTCTTCGGATAGAGCTTCAAGATCTGGGCCTCGTTCTTCTTCATCGTCGGGGTCGAGGCGCTCGGGGTGGGCTCAGGCTTTCCTCCGTTGAACAGATCGAGCCCGGCGGGGTTCTCGGGGTCCATGTCCACCAGCGGCCAGACCACTTTGCCCGCGCGCTGGGCGGCCTCGTCGTAGTAGGCTCCAAGTTCGTTGGAGTTGGCGTCGATATAGAGCGTTACCCGGTTGATCTCCGCCATCGTAAGCGCCTCGCGATGGTGCTTCTTAAGCATTATCTTGGCCAGCCCGGTCTTGATGGCTCCGAACCGCCCGGCTATCGATCGATATCCGCCATGCATCGGCTGGACGCCGCTGTGCCCGCCGGTTCCGTGGTAGAAGAACTTATACTTCTTCAGATCGGGCGCAGGTTTCTTTTTCTTGGTGTGGCACGGGATACATTTGCTCTTGAGGAGCGGCTCGACGAGGCGAGCGTAAGTCAGCGGGCACGAACCGTCTTCGAGATTCGGCGTGAGCTTCGACGGAGCCCGCTTCATCGCAGCGGGCACCTTGCCCGGCTTGCGGACATGCAGCTTCTTTTCGTGGCAGCCGACGCAACTCAGGTTTTCACCCGGATGAACGTAGGTGCACGATCGCATCGACTGGACCGCCATACCGTGTTCGTTGAGGGCCTGGAAGTATATCGCCTTTCCGACCGGAGCCTCAAAGTACGCGCTGCCGTCTTCCTCGACAGGGACAACGCCGAGCACCGCCCTGGTCGATACGCCGGAACCGGGACCGACCCTCGGCTGGTCCTGCCACGGACTGTGCCACGGGAACGGGAAAATCTGCATCACGCGGATCGATTTGATCTTCGTTTTCTCAGGCCATTTGAAATCCGACTCGTAGACGTTCATTACGCTGACCGTAGCGCGCTTATGCCCGGGAGCCTTGTAACGCTCGCCCTGGTAGGTCATCGTCGGTATCGCCGGAGGCGTCTTGCGAGCTCGTAGCGGGATCGGGGCCCGAATGTCGCTGATCCCGTTGCAGGCTTCTTTGGTGGCCGAGAACATTATCTCCCGGTTGCCGAACTTGTCCAACAACCATACATCGCCGCCCATCGCCGCGATCATGTAATCTTCACTCAGCGCCCACGGATCGGTGTATCCAGGGCAGTTGGGCAGGCCTTTGTCCATATCGCCGTGATAACCGCTGGCCTCGTCCATAAGCGCGTAATCGTGAAAACGCGTAACCTGCGACATCTTGTTATCGTCTTCGATGCCAAGATCGATCAGGATCAGTACGCCGCGCGATGTCGATATGTGGTGTTTTCCGGCGATGGCGACATAGCGCCTCGAACCGGGAATCGGCTTGATTGTGTACTCGGCCCAGGGCCTGTCCGCACGTCCGTCCTTCCATTTTTTTCCGTCAAACGTGTGGTGCGGGTAGGCGTAGTTCCCGTGCGGAGCCCGGGGGTCGCGCCCGTCGGGGTAGCATATCCAGAAATTGTGGGCCGCCGAAAAATCGCGGTCAACATAGTCCCATCGCGTATAGACCAGCATTCCGTTGTTGTCTACGCTGGGGAACAGTTCGGTTGTCTCGTGATAGCTTATGCGGATCATATCGCTTCCGTCGGCCTTGACCGAGTGCATCGTTCCGCACGGTTGGGAGAATTCCCGGAAGGCTCGCCCGGTCTGGCAGCGATCCATAATGTTGCGGCGGTCCGAAACGAACACGATCCGCCCATTTGGCAGGAACGCCGGATGGTAATCGTTGCGACGTCCGTCGGTGAGCTGGATCAGATTCGAACCGTCAACTCCGATTTTGTACAGGTGGAAGCAGGTTTCGTTGGTAAAGGCTTCGAAGACGTCCCGCGGCCAGTTGATCCTCAGCCCGCATTTCTCGACGAACGAAAACGCAACGGTTTTTCCGTCGTAACTCAGAGCGGGAATATTGAACGCCCCGCCGGTGAGCTTCTTGCCCTTCATCCGCCCGCTGGCGACTGCGGTGTCTTTCAGCATGTCCCGGATCACCGGCTTGCCCGATTTCAGACCGGTGACCTTGTACAAACCCCCGCCGGAGCTGACCCCGTAACCGTAGTCCCAACACTGCAGCACACCCTCCCGATTGCCCCGCTTGGTCACGAAAACCATCGAGTCGAAGTCCAGAAGCGGGTTGGACATGACAACCGCTCGCCTGAGCTTGCAGACCTCAAGATAGACATCTTTGTCCGCCGCGCCGCTGGAGAGTTTCTTATTCAGGGCGTCCAGCTGCAGCTGAAAGTTCTTCAGACCCGCAGCGCCGGGCAAAGTTTTCATATGTGCGATTAACGCCCCGGTGCGCCGGATCACAATACCCGCCGGAGACTTGTCCGCCGGTGTTATTCGACTGTTGGCGTCCAGCAGCGCAGAAGCTGCGGGGTTCGGGGTCTTCAGGCAACTTTTAATCCCACGAGCCAGTTCCTGATACTCTTTCTCCCAGGCGCTGAGCACCTGCCTCTCAGCGCCGGCGGCCGCCGCGGTCAAAATCAGCACGAAAGACATCGCACAACGCCCAACGGTCAGAAAACTATAATGTCGCATTATGACACTCCCTTTATCTACTGCAGCCCAATCGCGAAACTACTCTATTGACGGCATTACAAGTTCGCCTTTTTCCTGCTCTTTCGTTTTCAAATATGCACCGTAGAAGTTGCTGTTGCAGTCGATCCAGAGGATGATGCGGTGCATTTCTTCGGCGGTCAGCTTCACGTCGTTGTGCCCTTTGGCGAGCATCGGGTAGAGCTTCGATGCAATCGCGCCGAACTTGCCCGGGGTCGTTCGCGTGGGCAGGCGTCCGGGCGGCTTGCCGCTGTAGCTGATCGTCATGCGCTTCAGCACGTTGAATGCTTTGAGGCTCGTTGACAGGTCGGGTGTCTTTTTCTTCTCTTTCCGCTTCTTCTCGTGACACTTGATGCACTTGCGATCGAGCACAGGCTGGACGAGGCGGGGAAACGATATCGGGAACGATCCGCTGACGCCAACCTTGAGCTTTGACGGGCTGCGCTTCAGCGCTAACGGGCGGCGGGTGACTACTTTCGGAGCCTCGTGCCTCCGCTCGTGGCAGCCCTGGCAGACGAGGGATTCGCCTGGATGCACGTATGTCAGCGACATCATCGACTGGACGGCCCGGCCTTGGGCGTCGATCGCCTGGAAGTAGAACGGCTTGCCGGCAGGGGCGGTGAAGTGCACGCTGCCGTCGGTCTCGACCGGAACGGAGCCCAGCACACCGCGGGCGAGCGATTCCTGTGCGGCGCCGATCCGCGGCTGACCGATCCTGATAGTGGCTTTCGGGAAGAGCTGGATTACCCTGAGGGACTTGATCTTCGTA
Source organism: Phycisphaerae bacterium (assembly GCA_030745875.1). GTDB lineage: Bacteria > Planctomycetota > Phycisphaerae > SM23-33 > SM23-33 > BS750m-G57. Next base: position 108,292 of record JASLNT010000059.1, on the reverse strand, counting down.
CCCTTGGGCCAGGGCAGCAGACCGTTGTAGACGTTCGTGCAGACGACCGTTCCGGTTTTCTGCGGTTTGTGGCTGGTCGAGCCGGCTTTGGGGTGTCCGGGCGGAAAACCTATGTCGGTGCGATGCGGAAGCACGGGCGGCTTGGTCCTGGGCCTGAACGGGATCGGGCTGAGGCAACTGATTTTCGGGTCGCGGTAGATCAGCTCCTTGTTTCCGAACGCGTCGACAAGGTAAATTCCGTACTTCTCCTTCATGCGTCGCTTCAGTCCGTGACCGGAGTAAACGCAGAGGAAGTACTTTTCACTCAGTGGCCAGGGAGCAGCGTAAGGTTGGGTTCCGCCTCTGTCGCACTCGGGGAACCTCGCTTCGGGCGTTACTCTCTTGACGGCCGCCATCGCGCCGTCGTCCTCGACATTCGGGTCGACGATGATGATCGACCCGTACGACTGCCCGTGGTGCGGCGTGCCGGTGGCCATAAGTTTCTGGGACCCGGGAATCGCACGGAAGTCAGCCTCCGCATCCGGACGGGCGTTCCTGTGTTTTGCGTAATTGCCCTGTATGGCTCGGGCATCGCGGCCGTCGGGCGTGGTGATCCACGGGTGGTGGGCTATGCAGTCGCCCCGGTCGACATAGTCCCATCGGGTGTAGATGACCATACCATTGTGGTCCACGCTAGGCTGCCACTCGTTGGTTTCGTGGTAGCTGATGGGTACGATATCGCGGCCGTCGGGGAGCATCGAGAAGAGCGTGTAGGTAGGCACGGGGCGGGGATGGCAGCGCCCGAAACCGCCGCGTCGCTCGGAGATGAAGATGATCCGCCCATTAGGCAGCCAGCACGGGTCGAATTCGTTCCACGACCCGTCGGAAAGCTGTTCGAGGCCCGTACCGTCGGAGTTAACCTTGAAGATGTGCAGCGATCGCTCGGGCGACCACTTCTCACCCCGACCGCACTGAGTGTAGGCAAACGCGATTGTCTTGGCGTCGTACGACAAGTCCGGAGACAGAAAAGCGCCGATATCGAGCTTCTTGCCCTTGAGCCTGCCTCGCTGAACGACCGACCTTTCCAGAACGTTGCGGAGAACGGGCGGCTTGGCGCCGAACGGATCGGACATAATGAACAGACCGCCGCCGGGTCTCTGATTGAAACCGAAATACTGGTCGCAGATATGATTCGCCGATGGGCGGCGCTTGAGAAAGAGTATCTCCTTGAGCCCCTTCAGGAGCGGGTTGGAGAACGCAATCTTCCTCCGCAGGCGGCAGACCTCAGTGTACAGCTTGTACCGGGCATCCGCATTGGACACCTCGACGCTCTTGCATCGCTGCGTCAGGGCGGCCAGCCGCCTTGCCTCCGAGGTCAGGTTTGCAGCGCCTTTTGCCCGCTGAAGATCCTTCAAAAGAGCGGCGGTGCGGCGGATCACCACGTCTACCGGATCGCGGTCGGTCTTGCCGATCAGCGAGTCGCTGATGTAGGTCTGCGAAGCAATCTTCTCATACCAGGCGCGGTCGGACATGTCCCGTTTGAGGATCTCAAACTGGCTGCGCAGTTCGGCGTCGGGTTGTGCGACAGGCGCCTCGGCGGCGCCGATTGAAGATATGCAGACGCCAATGACCGCCAACGATGCAAACGCCGATAACGAACGCGCATTCTTCATGACGCCTTCTCCTTTAGAGTTCCTTGATCCTGATATTGCGGAAGTAGATCGGAGCGCCGGCGTGCTTGCCCTGGAAGCCTACGTGCCCTTTCAAGGGCAGGGCCGCTTTCGGCTTGTTCAACCACGGGGGTATCTTGTCGCCAGCGGGATTGACCTTCGCCGACGTCCACTTGCTCATGTCCATCTCGGTGACTTTCTGACCATTAAGCACAACGGTGATAACCTTGCCCTTGCAGGTGATCGTGTAGCGATTCCACTTACCGGGTTTCTTAACAAGACGCTGCTTGCTGGCGGCGAGATGGCCGAAAATCGCCCCGCACTGCCAGGTCTTGGGCGATTTGGCCCACTTGGCGGCGTAGTCGTCGGCGATCTGGATCTCCACGGAATTGGGAATCCATCGTTTCGTGTCGCTGCAGTGAACGATCACACCGCTGTTGGTGCCCTTATCGGTCTTGAATTCCAGATCGATCATGAAGTCCTCGTACTGTTTCTTCGACCAGAGGTTTATATCCTTTGTCGCCGTCATCACCCCGTCGGTGACCGACCAGACGCCCTTGGGGTATATCGCGTTGGACAAGTCCGGCTTCAGCAGGTCGGACCAGCCGGCGGCTTGGGTGTCGGGGTGACCGGCGGTGGCGACGGTGTCCGGACCTTCTATGAGCGATATCATAGCTTTGGCCATTCCATCTCCGATCAGGAAATACGTCAGCGCGTTGGAGTTCCAGTGATACGCCTGGCCGCTGGGCGACTCCTCCTTGGGGCGGAAGAAATCCTTCGTTCCCACAAACGCCGCATTGCCCTTGAACTCTTCGTATTTGGCGACGGCGGCCTGTGCCTTCATCAGCGACAGGGCTCGCGGATGCTTCTCTTTGTGTCCGGACATTCCGGTCTCGGCGATCACGAACGGGAGGTCTTTCACGCCGAGGGCCTTGCGGACGTCGCGGATGAAATTGACGAGGTTCTTCTCGTACTCGTCGTTGGCGGCTTGGTTGACCCGATCGTTCCAACCCTGATGCCATCCGAAGCCGGCAAGTTCGTAACCCTTGCCGTCGTAATCGGGGAAGTGCTTCTTGATATTCCCCAACACATCCTTAACGTGCTTGAGCATTTCGGTGTAATAGGGCCCGACCTGTCCGCCGCTGCTGGGCGGGCGGAAGTCTTTCTGCAGACTCTTTCCACCCCAGGCGATCTTAATCAGCAACACCTGATTATCGAACGCCTGGCCCATGGCGTGTCCGAACTGAAACTCCGGCCCGATGGTGGTTTCGTTGGATCCGTAGCCTGCGGTCAGTCCGCCCTTGCGATCGAAGTACCATATCCACACATCGTCGCGCACGATCCAGTCGCCGTTCTTGTCGACAACGTGTCTGGTCATTTCGGCGGTTTTGGCGGCCCTGACGATATACTGCAGCGAACCCTTGCCGCCATTTCGCTTGGGATTGGCTTTGATCTGTCCGGCGCCCTGCATGTTCGATTGGCCGGCGAGTATGAACACTTTCAGCGGGCCTTTACCCGCCTGTCCGCCCCACGCGGGCCCGACCAGAATCCCCACCACCGTTAACATCGCGACAACACCTGCAATCCACTTTGTTTTTGCGATCATTTCATCAGTTTCCTTCATCCGGAGTTCAGTGCATAGTTCTCCCGCCCATGCTGTGAGTTTACCACAGAACGGACTTCCGGGTACAGCCATCCCTCACGCCTGTTCCGGACCAACGTTGAACACATCCGCCGGGACCGCCATTCCAAGCTTGTCAAACTTCGGTAGAAAGTCGGCCTCCACGCCATGGCACATCCATTGTCCGGTCTGCCGCCCTGAAACATCCTGCCCCTGACGGCTGTATTCGAAGATATTGCGCAATTCGATCTGGTCGCCCTCCACTCCGCAAACCTGCGTGATATGCGTGATTCTGCGCACGCCATCAAGAAACAACTCGTGCTGGACTATCAAATCTATCGCCGATGATATCTGCCTGTGAATCGCCCAGAGGGGCAGCATGAGCCCTCGCGACAGCGCCATCATCTCTAATCGCGAAACCGCATCCACCGGGGACGACGCGTGCATCACCGACAGACATCCGTCGTGTCCGGTGGCGATCGCCTGGAGCATATCGAGCGCCTCATCGCCCCGGATCTCGCCCATGATTATGCGAGTGGGCCTCATACGAAGCGCGTTGCGCACCAGTTGCGACAGCACAATTTCGCCCTTGCCTTCTGAATTTGGCGGGCGGGACTCCAGAGAGACCACGTGGGTCTGCTGGAGGTCCAGTTCGGCGGTGTCTTCAATCGTGATAATCCGCTCGGCCTCGGGAATGCTGTTCGACAGAATACCCAACGTGGTGGTCTTGCCCGTACCGGTGGCGCCGGAAAAAATGATGTTCAGACGCGCGCGAACCGATGCGCAGAGCAGATCGGCCATCTTCTGCGACAGCGTGCGACGCGCCATCAGGTCTTCAACGGTTGTCAACGTCCTGGTGAATTTGCGAATAGTAACCGTGGGTCCGCCTACAGCCACCGGTGGAACTATCACATTCACGCGCGAACCGTCCGGCAGGCGGAAATCCACAAACGGAGAGGCGGTGGTTATCGACCGCCCCGTCGGTTCGACCATGCGATCGATCAGCATACGGACCTGGTCGTCACTTTCGAATTTGAATTCGTCCAGGACCATCTTACCTTTGCGTTCGACGAAAACCTGCCGGTGACCGTTGATCATGATCTCGGTGATATCGGGATCCAGCAGCAGATGGCGGATGGGTTTGATTGCCGGAAAGTCGTAGAACATGCGCACCTCTGTAAGTTCATGGTTCGAATCACGGGCGATTGTCGATCACAGCAGATCACTTGTCAAGCCGGACACCAACGACCGACCCATCGAACGGTTTGAGAATTGGAAACGGACTTGCCTGAATCCTGAAATAAAGTGACAATGATCCGCGATGGTTAAATCAATCCAGATAGGAATTCACCATGATTAAGACCTCACGTCGAACGTTCATCAAGGGCTCGGTCGCAGCGGCCGGGGGTGTTGTCGCAAGTCCGTGGCTGCAACCGCACGCTCGGGCCGTCGGAGCCAACGACGACATCCGCATCGGGGTCGTCGGTATCGGCTCCAATGTGAAAATCGGCGGTAAGGGCAAGCAGGATATCCGCAAGTTCCGCAAGTACCCCGGCGTGCGGATAACGGCGCTGTGCGATCCGGACCGCAGGATTCTCGACGCCCAGGTTGCCGACTGCAAGAAACGTAACGAACCGGTCGAAGCCTATACAGACGTACGAAAACTGCTGGCCAGCAAAAATGTCGACGCGATAATCGTAACCACGCCGAACCACTGGCACGCACTGGTCACAGTCTGGGCCTGCCGAGCCGGAAAGCACGTCTACGTGCAGAAGCCCGCCTCGCACAATATCTTCGAGGGGCGCAAGATGGTCGAGGCCGCCCGCAAGTACAACCGCATTGTCCAATGCACGAATAATTCGCGATCGGCCACCGGATTCCGTGAAGCTCTGATCCACGTATTCAAGGGAAACCTGGGCAAGATGCTGTGCGTTTACGGACTCAACTACAAACCCCGAAACAGCATAGGCCAGGCCGGCCGAGCCCAACCAATCCCGAAATCAATCGATTGCGAACTCTGGTCCGGTCCGGCGCCAAAGGCGCCGCTCATGCGGAAGAATCTGCATTACGATTGGCATTGGGATTGGCGTTACGGTAACGGCGACCTGGGCAACATGGGTATCCATTTCATGGATGGTTGCCGCATGGCCGTTAACGAAAGCAAACTGCCGAAACACGTAATGAGCATCGGCGGACGATTCGGATACGAAGACGACGGTCAGACGCCGAACTCACAGGTGATCTATCTCGACTACCAGCCCGTACCGGTAATCTTCGAGGTTCGCGGCCTGCCGAAGAACAAGTCGATCCCCGCTAACGCCTGGGGCAAGAACATGGACACCTTCCAAGGCATCGGCCAGGGCGTGGTCGTGCTGTGCGAAGGCGGTCATCTGGCGAAAAACAAAGTATTCGACAAGGCGGGCAAGCTGATCAAGCAGTTCAAGCCCACCACACCCGAGGTCGGAGCCAACTTCCTGCAGGCCGTGCGCAGCGGGAAAGCCGATGACCTGGTCGCCGACATCGAAGAAGGCCACACCTCCGCCGCACTCGTCCACCTGGCCAACATCTCCCACCGACTCGGCGGGACTGCGTCCGACGGAGGAATTATCGAGCGAATCTCTGGAAGAAGAGAATTGGCGAAATCCTACGAGCGTTTCAAAACGCACATGGACGCCAACGGGATAGACCTGGATCGCACTAAGGCTACTCTGGGTCCGATGCTGACGGTGAACGCCGAAACCGAACGGTTTGTCGGAGATTTCAGCGATAAGGCTAACGAACTCGTTACACGAAAATACCGCAGGCCTTTCATCGTACCGGACAAAGTGTGACTCGCAACCTCACCAGGAAACGGAGAAATGCAATGATCGATCGCACGCACACCTCACGCCGCCAATTCATCGCCGGGACCCTCGCAGCGGCGGGCGCATGCACGCTGGGCCTGGCCGCCGAGAAAACACCCGCAATCAAGAAGCCCTCGCCGAAGATTCGCTTGGGTCTGGCGACCTACACATGGGGCAAGGACTGGGACATCGCGGCGTTGATCAAGAACCTCCCCAAAGCCGGAATCTACGGAGTTGAGTTGCGTACGAGTTTCGGCTGGGCGCACGGCGTTGAGACAACCCTAACAACCAAACAGCGCGCCGAGGTCAAGAAACGCTTCGCCGACAGCCCGGTCAAACTGGTCGCTCTGGCGTGCAGCGAACGAATGGACTGGCCCGATCCAAAGCGATTAAAGAGAGCAATTGAATCCGCAAAAGCCCACATAAAACTCAGTCACGACGTCGGAAGCAGCTCGCTGCGCATCTTCCCCAATACGTTCCACAAGAACGTGCCCCGCGAGAAAACCATCGCGCAGATCGCCCGCGCTGGCGACGAGGTCGGCGTGTACGCAGCCAAATTGGGGCAACAGGTCGATCTTGAGGCCCACGGCCCGGCCGGCGCATTGCCCACGATGGCGGCGATCATGAAATGCGTCAAACAACCGAACGTCCGCGTCAGACTCAACAGCGATTCCCGGGACGTGAAGGGAAAGGGATTCGACGCGAACTTCAAGATGGTTGCAAACCACCTGGCGAGCACCATCCACATTCACAATCTCAAGAGCGATTTCCCCTACCAACGCCAGTGCGAACTGTTGGTGGCGGCCGGTTGGTCCGGTTGGGTGCTGATGGAAAACAGCAACAAAGTCCCCGATCGCATCGAGGCGATGATAGAGCAGCGTAAGATATGGGAAAAGCTGATGGTCAACGCAGCAAAAACCCGCCGCTAGACTCCAATCAGCTTTTGTCGTCTACGACGATGCGCCAGCATCTGTGTATTCTCTTGTTGCGGAAATCTTCCGGTATGGTCTGTTTGCTGATCTCTCGGCATGTGCAGCCGGCAAGAACCGACTGGTCAAACTTGAACCGCTTGAAGTTGGTCGAGAAGTAGATCACGCCCCCCGGAGACATCAGCCTCACCAAGCCGCCCAGCAGTTCGGCGTAGTCGCGCTGGATGTCGAAATCACCCTCGGTGCTCTTGGAATTCGAGAACGTCGGCGGATCGACCACCGCCAGATCGTAAAAGTCACCGGGCCCGTGGTCGCGCAGAAACTCCATCGCCCCCGACCGGACAAAACGATAATGCTCGCCGCCGATCTCGTTTACACGAAAGTTCGCCCGAGCCCAGTCCAGGTACGTATTCGAAAGGTCGACCGTAGTAACGCCGACCGCCCCGCCATCGGCCGCATATACGCTGAAGGCGCCGGTGTAAGCGAACAGATTGAGCATTCGCTTGCCCGCCGCTTCGTCGCGAACCATCCCGCGCGTTATACGATGGTCCAGGAACAGACCAGTATCGATATAGTCCGAAAGATTCACCAGGAACTTGCATCCGCCCTCGGAAACAGTCGCTCGCGATCCGCCTTCGGACATCCGTTCGTACTGGTTTGCCCCGCGCTGTCGCCGGCGTGTTTTCAGGAATATCTTGTCGGGCGGAATCTCAAGCCTCTCGCCTGCGGCTGACGCCATCTTCTCAAGCCAATCAACATGCTGACCGGGCGTGCGGTTGTGCGGGCGGTCGTACTCGGCGATGTGGAGCCTGCCCTCGTACAGGTCGACCGCCAGCGGGATCTCCGGGATGTCGCGATCATACAGGCGATAGCACGTAATCCCCCGTTTCGCGGGCCATTTGCGCAGATGTCGGGCCTGTTTCGCCAGGCGATTGGCGAACATTTCGGCCTGAGGTTCGGCGCGGTCGTCCAGACCGCCGAATGCCTGGCTGATCGGCTGGGAGCTTGACTTCGCGTCGTCCGAAATCTCACCGGGCGAGTAATCCCGCGGAGGGCGCGGACCGTGAAACTGGAAATATGTGCACTCGATCGGCCCGTTGTAAAGCTTGCGGCGACGATTGGCGGGCTGCCCTACAATCGCCTCGAACCTGGGGTAACTCGTCAGGATGTAGTGCGACCAGGTCTTCAGGCGCCGCAGGACGTCGGGCATGGATCGGTATATCTCTTCGACGTCGAACTTCTCGCCAATCCGCTCGGCGTAGGGAGGGTTGCAGAACATGCAACCGTATTCCAGCCCGCAATCAAGGTCCGCAAACGCCTGGGTGCGGAACTTCAGCGAGGCGCCCAGCCCGGCGTGGTGGGCGTGGTCCCGCGCCAATTGGGTCTGCTCGGGATCAATGTCGTATCCGATAATTTCCAGAGGGCGATCGAATCGGGCGAGATCTTTCGCCTCTTCGCACGCCCGCCCGGCCAGCGAACTGTCGATAGTGGGCCAATCGCCCGCAATAAACGTGCGGTTCATGCCCGGCGCCATGTTCCTTCCGATAAGAGCGGCCTCGATACCTATCGTCCCGCCCCCACAGAACGGGTCTACGAGGGGGCGATCGGGCTTCCAGAAGCTAAGCTGCACCAGCCCCGCCGCCAGGGTCTCCTTCAGCGGAGCCTTACCCACTTTCTGACGATAACCTCGCTTGTTCAGACCAGGCCCGGTAGTGTCGAGCGTAAGCGTTGCGACATCGTTAAGCATCGAAACTTCGACCACACACCGCGCCCCGGTCTCCGGCAGGGTCGCGACATTGTGGGCCTTGCGGAGCTTCTCGACGATCGCCTTCTTGCATATCTTCTGACAGGCCGGAACGGATGACAGCTTCGACTTAACGCTCCGCCCGCGCACCGGAAACTCCGCATCCGACGCTATCCACTGGTCCCAGGGCAACGCGTTTGTACGGTCAAACAACTCGCCAAAATCCGTCGCCTGGAACGATCCGACCTCGATCAACACCCGATCTGCGCATCGCAGCCAGGTATTTGCCCGGAATATCGCGGCCTGATCGCCTTCGAACGCAATTCTTCCAACGCTGACAATCCTCGCGGGATAACCCAGCGCCTCCAGTTCCCGGGCAACGACCGCCTCCAGACCGACAGTGGATGTAGCTATGAGATTCATGTGCGTTCATCATACGGACAACTCGGCGAGTAGTCCAACGACGCTTGGCGGACGGAACTCCAAAAAACATAAAAACCAACATAAGCTATTGACATCCGAACAATTCCCAGCTAATATGTAGGACTCTTCGTAATTTGAAAGCTTCGAGGGGGCGTATCCAAACCGATTAACCACAGCGAATAATGTGCAGTTGTGCTGCACGAACGGACATAGGCGTTTTGCAGCAGAGACGCGAAACAGACGAAAGACGCAGAAGTCGGAAGACAGCAAGATGAAGAACATACGCAGAATCAGAAACATTGGAATTTCCGCCCATATCGACTCGGGCAAGACCACGCTCAGCGAGCGAATCCTGTTCTATTCCGGTCGAATCCACCGCATCCAGGAAGTGCACGGCGCCACCGCAGACAGCGGAGCGACAATGGACTTCATGGATCTCGAACGCGAACGCGGGATAACCATCGCCTCGGCGGCCACACAGGTCGACTGGGGAGAGAATATCATCAACATCATCGACACGCCCGGGCACGTTGACTTCACCGTCGAGGTCGAACGCTCCCTCCGCGTGCTGGACGGGGCGATCATGGTGCTGTGCGCGGTAGGCGGCGTGCAAAGTCAGTCGGTAACCGTAGACCGTCAGATGAAGCGATACCGCGTACCGCGAATCGCATTCGTCAACAAGATGGACCGAACCGGAGCCGATCCGGAGCGTGTCCGTCGCGATCTGGCCGAAAAACTCGGTCTGAACGTAGTGCCAATCCAATTACACATGGGCGAAGGCGAAGACTTCGTCGGTGTGATCGACCTGGTCGCCAACGAAGCGGTTACGTTCGAAGGCGCCCGCGGCGAGGATGTCGTGCGCGGTCCGATACCGACTGAATACCAGCAGGCCGCCGCCGAAACGCGCGACCAGATGCTCGACGAACTGAGCATGTTCAACGACGAAATGATGGAGCTTCTGCTGAGCGACGAGGAAGTCAGCGCAGATATAATCCGCGACACGATCCGAGAAGCCACAATCAACCGCGACATCGTCCCGATGATGATGGGCTCGGCGTTCAAAAATATGGGCGTCCAACCAGTGATCGACGCGGTGTGCAGCTACCTGCCCAGCCCGGTCGACCGAACATCATTCGCACGAGACCACGACAACGAAGGCGCCGAGACGCCCCTGTCGTGCGACCCCGACGCACCGCTGGTTGCGATGGCGTTCAAGATTGTCGACGAATCGTTCGGGCAGCTCAGCTACACGCGCATCTACCAAGGCCGCATGGAAAAGGGCAAGCGATACCGCAACGCCCGAACGAACGGAATGCTCCGCGTCGGACGAATCGTGCGAATGCACGCTAACGATCGCGAAGACGTGCAGGACGCCGGACCGGGCGACATCGTCGCGCTGGTGGCGGTAGACTGCGCTTCGGGCGACAGTATCTGCGGAGCTGGTGCGAACTACTCGCTGGAGAGTATCTTCGTAGCCGAACCGGTTATCTCGCTGGCGATTTCGCCCGAAAGTTCAGCCGACCAGGATCGCATGGGCAAGGCGCTGAACCGTTTCATGAAGGAAGATCCGACCTTCCGCGTTCGAACCGATCCGGAATCCGGACAGACCGTCATCGCGGGAATGGGTGAACTGCACCTGGACGTTTACATCCAGCGGATGCGGCGAGAATTCAAGGCTGCGGTGACCGTCGGTGCTCCGAACGTAAGCTACCGCGAAGCTCCCACCCGCGAAGCGGAATACAACTACCGACACAAGAAGCAGACCGGCGGATCAGGCCAGTTCGCTCACGTCGTCGGAAAACTTATCCCGCTGGGCGACGACGCCGAAGATCCCTACGAGTTCGAAGACAACATCAAGGGCGGGCGCATTCCCCGCGAGTATATCCCGGCGGTGTCCAAGGGTTTCGTGGCCGCAATGGCCGAAGGTCCGCTGGCCGGTTACCCGATCGTCGGATGCAAGATGACGCTCGACGATGGTTCGTTCCACGCGGTCGACTCCAGCGAAATGGCGTTCCGCACCGCCGGAAAAGCAGCCTTCAAGCAGGCGTTCGCAAAGTCAAAGCCCTGCCTGCAAGAGCCAATGATGACCGTCGAAGTGGAAACGCCCGCCGAATTCCAGGGCGCGTTGGTGGGTGACCTGAACAGCCGTCGCGGAATGATCGCCAGCACCGAGACCCGCGAAAGCTATACGGTCATCCAGGCCGAGGTCCCGCTGGCTAATATGTTCGGTTACGCAACCGTCATACGAAGCCTGAGCAAAGGAATGGCGACTTTCTCGATGGAAATGGCCCGCTACGCACGCGTACCGGCCAAGATCGCAGAAGAAATCATCGAACAACGCCGCCAAGCCAGAAACTCAAAGACCTGAGCAACGGCGATTAAATACGACCCAGAGGCTCAGAGAACCAGGCTTTCACGGTTCTCTGGGCCTCTTTTATTTGCGGAGCCCAGCCCCACGAAAGTCGGATTTGATTGGAAGGCCCGGAGTCCTCTGATCAAATCCGCAGTTGGCTGATGATTGCTCGGACAACGTCTTAGTTAAGCTCGGGCTTCACCAGTGCGCCGGAGCTTTGTGCTTCGAGGTTTCTGTACGCGCCGTAGAACACCGAGTTGGCGTCGAGCCAGAGGGTGATTCTGCGCAGATCATCTTTCGGCAGCTTGACCTTGTAATGCCCCTTCCGTAGTATCGAATAGAGCTTGGAGGCCCGGGCTCCAAGCTTACCGGGACGGGAATAACTGAACTTGTTCACCACCCACCCGTCGCCTCGGGGAAGGAGCTTGGTGTGGCGTTTGCACGCCCCGCCGCCGTTGTCGGCCATCGCCCAGGCAAACGGAGCCAGCGACCAGTACGACTCGCTCCAGCCCAATTCAGATATCTTCTTACCGCTCAGATCGCACGCCTTTTCCTCCTTGGCGTGACACTTTACGCAGTGCTTGTCGAGAACGGGCTGGACCAGGCGGGGGAATGTAAGCGGCTGGGTCGCTTTGGGGAATTCGGGCGTAAGTTTTACCGGAGCTTTTCGCATGGCGATCGGCCGGGACGGGCGGTTGATCTGCTTGTGTTTATCCTCGTGACAGCCGATGCAAACAAGCTGTTCGCCCTTGTGCACGTAAGTCGCTGAACGCATCGAGTGGACTGCTACGCCATTTTCGTCGAGGGCCTGGAAGTAGATCGGCACGCCGACGGGCGCTTCGAAATGGGAGCTTCCGTCTTCTGCGACCGGAACGGTTCCCAGGATCGAACGAGTAAGCGAACCCTTGCCCAGTCCGACTTCCGGATTGAACATGTGGAAGGTGGCTTTGGGGTGCACCTGGATCACGCGGATCGATTCGATCTTCGTGTCCTTGGGCAAGGGAAACTCGGACTCGTACACGTTCATAATGCTGATCGTCGCCTTGGCGTCGGGCACGCCTGAGGGCTGATCTGCGCGGGCCTGCTGGGTGCGTATGGGAATAACCGGCGGTCGTTTTCGCGGGCGGAGCGGTATCGGGTCCAGGCAGTTCAGTCCGTCGGGCAGCGTGGCCAGATGTATGCGATTACCGAACGTGTCGATCAGGTACAGATCGTGCCTGCCGGAGAACTTGCCGTTCCTGCCCGGATTGTGGACGCACAAGTGAAAATCTTCACTCAGCGGCCAGGGACTTCCGTAGGCGTATCGGCTCCAGGGGCCTTCCGACTCAGCGAACGGTTCGGTGGGCGTAATACGCCTGATCTGGCTGCATTTGCGGTCGTCTCGCACTCGCTGGTCAAGCAGGATCATCGAACCGTAGAACAGCCCGTGATGCGGCGAGGCGACGGCCACGAACTTGTGCGAACCGGGAATGGCGCGGAAGTGCGTTTCCTGGTTGGGTCGCACCCTGGGATTATTCTCGGGATAGTTCCCGTGATAGCTGCGTGAATCGCGTCCGTCGGGGTAGCATACCCACGGATGGTGTGCTATGTCGGCGTCGCGGTCTACGTAGTCCCAACGGGTGTAGATGATCATGCCTTCATTTGTCACGCTGGGGTGCCATTCGTTTGTCTCGTGGTAGCTCAGCGGGATTATGTCCGATCCGCCGGGCATCATTGCGTGCAAGGTGTACGAGGGGAACTGGGCTCCGTGACATCGCCCGTAACCGCCCCTCCGCTCGGAGATAAAGACGATTCGTCCGTTGGGAAGCACGCAGGGGTCCACATCGTTGCACGAACCGTCGGTCAGCTGCGTGACGGTTCCGTCGCCAATCGCGGCGCCGGTTCGGGGATCGATCTTCGCACGGAATATGTGATAGGTCGATTCCGGCGCCCAGTACGATGGGCCGCGACTGGTGTACGTGAATTTCGCACGCGGGAACCAAGGGTCGCCGGGTTTGTACGGTTGTGGCTTTCCGACCTGGGCCTCGGTCCAGGCAAAGTAGACCGTGCGTGCGTCCCAGTCGAGTTCGAAGCCCTCGAACGCCCCGCTGGACAGCAGTTTGCCCTTGGTGCGCCCTTTGGCGATCTTCGTATCACCAAGCACCGTGCGGAGTGCGGGTTTGTCGCTGAACGCCTTGTCGAGCACGAACACTCCCCCGCCGGGCGTACCGACAAATCCGTATTGTTGCGGGCACATGTGGCGGGTGGCCGGCATGCGACGGCCCATGAAGATGATCCGCTCGAAGTCCAGCAGCGGATTGCGGAATGAGATACGCCTTGATAGCTCGTACGCCTGTTCGTACAACGCGTATCTGGGGGCGGTTTCGGTGATCGGCGTCTTGGCGGACTTTGCGGTCAGAGCGGCAAACGCCCTGGCCTCTGTCGCCAGATTGGGAGCGTTCTTGGCGCTGCTCAAATGCTTCAGCAGCGCGCCGGCCCGGCGCAGAACCACATCGACCGGATCGCGATCGGATTCCAGAATCCCCGCATCGCCTCGCACCGCCTGCTTGTAGTACTTCAGCGTCCTGGCGCGAGTCTTGATATCGTACGCCAGCGAGTCGAACAGTTCTCGTTGCGGAGTTGAGGGTTTGACAGTCTTAGGGAGCCTGGGGCGTTTAGCGTGTGAAATCCCCGCGGCGCACAACAACACCGCCACTGCCGCAATCGTTCGAAACGAAACCATATAACAGCTCCCGGCCGAGATCATTTCTTATCGGCGCGTTTCCTGCGGGGCTTCTTGCCGCCGCGTTTCGATCCGCTCCAGGCCCGCCAGAGGCCTGAGAGCTCATTGACTATTTCGGGTTTATCCGACGCTAGATCGTTCAGTTCGACCGGATCGGCCTGCATGTCGTACAACTCCCACCGGCCGTTCCTGCCTTCTGCGACAAGCTTCCACTTGCCCCGCCGCACCGCCCGTCCGTGTGCGAAACGCCAGTAGAGCACATCGTGCCCTTTTCTTTTCTTACCGTGGAATATCGGCGCCATGCTCTTCCCGTCGACCGGGAGTATCTCAGCGCCATTGAACGTTTTGGGATACTCGCACCCCGCCAGATCCAGCGCGGTGGGCGTAATGTCGATCACGTGACACACCTGGTCAGTCATCGCCCCACCGGTCTTAATCACCTTCGGCCACTGGACGATCATCGGCAGGAGCACTCCGCCCTGATGATCGAACTGCTTGTACATTCGGAACGGAGTATTCGACGCATTGGCCCATCCGTAGCCGTAACTCTGCCACGTATCCTCAGGCCCGGGCATCACCTCGGGCAGATTGCCCACCTTCAGCGGTTTACCGTCGCGCGTGGTTTTGTTCAGCCAGGCGCCAGTGCGTTTCGGGCTGAACTCCACGTGACAACCGCCGTTGTCGATAGTGAACATCAGCACAGTGTTGTCCAGACGCCCGCTGGATTCGAGAGCCTTTACGATCCGCCCGATCCCGCGGTCCATAGCTTCGATCTGCGCTGCGTAGACCTCCATTCGGCGTTCCTGCCAGGGCTTGTTCTCAGCGTCAGCCCACGCCGGAACCTCCGGGTTCCGGGGTGAGAGTTTCACATTCTCGGGAACCACGCTCAGTTTCTTCATTCGCGCCAGGCGCCGGTTGCGAAGTTCATCCCAACCCATCGAGTACTTGCCCTTGTAGCGTGCGATATCTTCAGGGTCGGCATGCAGAGGCCAGTGCGCCGCGGTGTAGGCTACGTGCAGAAACAGGGGCGTGTCTTTCGGCGTTTCTTTGACGTATCCAGCCGCATTGTCGGAAATCGCGTCGGTGTAGTAGAAGTTCTTGTCCTTCCACTCGTGTTCTGCGTTCTTCTCATCGCGATTCAGGAACTTCGGTGCGAAGAAACTCCCGCACCCGCTCAGCGTACCAAAGAACCGCTTGAAACCGCGTTTCGGAGGCGTTTGATCGCGACGGGCTCCCGCGACATGCCACTTGCCGGACATGCACGTGCTGTAACCGGCCCGTCCGAGGACTTCAGCAACGGTTACGGTGTTCTTTCCAAAACCGCGATTGTGGTACAGGCCCGTCAGTAGAGACGCGCGCGTCGGGGCGCACATGTTCTCCGAATGATACTGCGTAAAACGCAGACCTGAGGCGGCGATGGAGTCGATGTTCGGCGTGGAAATCTCACCGCCGTAACATCCGATGTCCGAATACCCCATGTCGTCAGCCATGATCACGACGATATCAGGCCGATCGCGCCCGGCCGGAGCGCCTCGGGCGACTGCGGGCACAACAACAGCCGCCGCGGTCAGTCCGGCGCTTCTAAGGAACGTCCGTCTGGTAAGTCGCAATCTACTCAAGGCGCCATACCCTATCTTATGTCTTTGACAATCTTTTGCACTCGCCTGCGAGTGTTGGAGCTCTTGGTGAACTTCAGGACCTTTTGGAGAATGAATTTGACCTGCAGTCTTTCCTTCGATCGCTTGAGTTTTTCACCGATCATGGCTGCGGCAAGACCGGCTTCTTCGCGTACTTTCTCATCGTTGAAGTACTTGGCGACCTCGTTGAGAGCCCCCATCGTTCCGGCGCTTCCGAACCCCGACAGGACCAGCTTCTTGCCCTGCGTGCTGTCGGCGAGTTTCATCGCCTGAAGGCACATGTCGGTTGGGTCTTTAGTCATACTCGCCATACGCACATAACCGCGAAGCAGCAGAACGCGGTGGGTCTTGTTGGACGTTGACCTCGCCAGTGCGATCACGGCGTCTGCGGGCTCGATGTTTGACCAATCAGCCAGAGTGCGAACGGACGCATCATTGACCGCCTTGTCGGAACTCTTAATCAGCGTCTTCACCGCATCGAGCCCCTTTGGCGTGGGGACCTTGCCCAGCAAACGAACCAGCGCCGCCTTCGCCTCGCCCGAGGCCGAATGAGTAGCAGTAAGCACTTTCCCGGCGCACTTTTCATTGTCGCCTACCGACAGGAACACCGTTCCAGCCGCATGCTCCAGCGCCGCGCGGTCCTTGGGATCAACAGGTTTCACCAGTATCGCCAGCAGGCGGTTGATGTCCTTCTCGCCAGCCAGCGTTCCCAACGCTTCTGCAGACGTTCGCCTCACGGTGGAATCCTTGGAGACCGCGGCTTTGAACAGCGCGTCGACGGCTTTGGCGCATCCGCGCGCCCTGAGGGCCTTGATGGCCTCTATGCTGGTTTTGGTCTCTTCGGAGGCTACGGCCTTTATGATGGCGTCATCCACACCGGAGCCTTTTATCGCCATCAGTGCGGTTTGAGCGGACCGTTCGGCTCCGCCGGTTCCGGCGTTCTTTATCAGCAGCGGGACCGAGCCCGCCCCGCCGACCGTGCCGAGGGCTTCAAGCGCGGCGCCCTTCACGGCTTTGTCCTCGCTGGCGGTTAGCTTCGTGACCGCCGGGCAGGCCGACTTGTCACCGCGTGCTCCGAGGCTGGCGAGGATGAGCGTTTGGCTCTCGGGTTTCATAGTTCCCAGCAGATCGACCAGTGTTTTCGTCGCGCTGCTGTCTTTCACATCCGTCATCAGTGCGATGGCGCTGGCCCGCATCTGTGGATCGTCGCCTTTGATGACGATCGCAAGAGTGTTCACCGCTCCGGAGCCCTGCGATCGTGCAAGCCCTCGAAGCGACGCCAGACGAACGTGGACGATTTCTTTGGGCGTATAGAGCACTTTGTAGATAACAGCCGCGTCCGAGCCCTTCCCCCCGGCGGTTAGTTTATCGGCGCACTCCAGCATAGCGTCAGTGATGCGTTTGCGGAGTTGGCCTGAGGCGGATGTTCGAGCTCTTAGCAGAACTTTGGCGCCGGTCGACGTCCCCATTACGCCCACGCCCCGGATCGCCGCGTGGGCCACAGTCTTGTCCGCCGAACCGAACAGCCTGGCCATATCGCCGATCGCCGCGGGGTATCCGCGCTTAGCCAGCGTGACGATTATACCAGCCTGGATATTGCCTTTGGTCTTGCCCATCGCATCGTGCAGAGCGGCGGCGGCTTTGGGGTCTTCGATGCGACCCAGCGCGTAGCGGGCTCCGTGCGTAAGGTCCGCGTCGCCCAGCAAACTCGCCAGAGCGGGTATCGCCCGGGCGGTTCCTATCGTGCGCAACTGCCTGCAGATGAACCGACGCAGATCGACGGATTTCGAACTCTTCAGCGCCGCAATCAATCTGGTCTCCACCGGTCCTCGGAGTGTTGCGTCTTTGCCCGCCTCAAAAGTCGCGGTCTCGATAGTCTTCATTGGCTTGTCGTCATCGCCGAACTTCCACGTCGCCGCATCGGCCAAGGCCTTGTCGAGATCAGCCGGCACGTCGGCGCGGGCTAACGAACCAAACGCCGCCAGCGTCATCACCGCCGACAGCAATATCGTAAACGAACGTTTCATCGCATGATCCTTTCGTTGAGGTCGTATCAGTCTTTCTATCGATTACCAAAGTCCCCAGGGCTCGCGCGCTTCGCGATCGAGCCAGCGGGCGGCCTCTTTGTCGCCGATGATCTCTTCTTTTTCCGGATCCCACTTCAAAGGCCTCTTGAGCCAGTAGGCGATATTGCCCAGGTGGCAGAGGGTGGCCGCTCGGTGCGCCGGCTCGATATCGCGGAAGGGTTTCTCTCGCGTGCGAACACAGTGGAGGAAGTCGCCGATCAGTCCGCCGCGACCTTTGTAATTGGGAATATGAATGTTCGGAGGAGTCTGCTGCCGCGTGCCCTTCGGACCGGGGATCTTACCTTCAGTTCCTTTGTACGCCATCCGCGGGCCCTTCATGTCATGGTAAATCTTCACACCGTTGGCGAACTCGAATGTCAGCAGCTTGACGTCCTTACCATCCGGCGGGGTAATACCGGTCGGTCCGGTCATGTGCAGGTTCAGGCAGAACATCGCCCCACCGAACGTGTGGCAGCCCCAGTCGGTCATTCCACCGCCCGAGTAATCGCGATACGGGCGGAAGCCCCCTCTAATCAGGTTCGGGTGGAACGGGCGTTGGGGAGCAGGGCCCAACCAGAGATCCCAGTTGACGCCTTCGGGTGTTTTCACAGGCGGAAGGAGACACGGTCCCGACGGTCCCCAGACATTCACCCACGCTTCTTTGACATCGCCGAGCGCCCCGCCCCGGACCATTCTATGGTACCAGTTGTAGTCGCCCCATACTCGCTGGGACCCGCCGGAGAAGACGCGACCGTAGCGGCGGGCGATCTTCACCATCTCACGGCCCTGGCGAACCGTAAGCGTCTCAGGCTTCTCGCAGAAAACGTCTTTGCCGTTCTTCATCGCTTCGATCGAAATCGCCGCATGCCAGTGGTCCGGCGTTCCGATCATGACCGCCTCGATGTCGTCGCGGCCGGTGATGTCGCGAAAGTCAACGTAAGCCTTGCAGTCTTTGGACTTGTACTTGCCATCGACCTTGCCTTTGGCTCTTTGGCAGTGTGCGTCGACAACGTCGCATACCGCGACGACCTGGACATTGCCCGAGCCCAGGAATCCGCCCATGTCTCCCGTTCCCCGTCCGCCAAGTCCGATGCACCCCATCGTGATACGGTCGTTGGCTCCGAACGCCCTGGAATTAACAAACAATGGGACCGCCGCGGCGACCGCTGCGGTCTTCATGAAACCACGACGTGTGACTTTTGTTTTATCCGGCATGGTGAGTCTCCTGTGTTGGAGAAAAATCGATTCTGAGTAATTCGCAAGCACGCTCGCCCGAGGCCCGCGATATTCTGGATTGCTACTTAAATAACGTCTTGGCACAGCCGTTATTGCCGCCCGCGCCGCTCCCGAAAACGAAGACGGCGACAAGATTTCTCATCCGCTGAACGGCTTGAGCGCTTCGGTCAATTGTGAAACTTCATCGGCGTTGGGGGGCGCCAGGGGCTGTCGCGGAGGACCTACGGGGCGGCCCATCAGTCCGCATGCGGCCTTGACGAATTGTGTGTACTTGCCCCCGCCCTCCAACAGACCCAGTACGGGCAGAATACTGTAGTAAAGCTCCCGCGCCGCGGTCAGGTCATTGGTCTCGACCGCCAGTTCGAACAACTTGACGCTCTCTGTCGGAAGCACGTTGAAGAATCCGCTGACCCAACCGGAAGCGCCCATAAAGAAGCTCTCCAGCGCCAACGTATCGCATCCGCAGAAAACGGTTATCTTGTCGCCGAAGCGCCGGATAATCTCGCTGACTCGCGTTAGGTCGCCGGTGGACTCCTTGACGTACTGCACGTTGTCCAGATCGGCAAGTTCGCCAACTACGTCAGGCGTCATATCCACACCGGTGCGCCCGGGATAGTTATAGAGCATGATGGGGATATCAACTTCACTGTCGATCGCGCGAAAATGTTCAACGAGTTCTCCGGGTGTCGGCAGGGAGTAATACGGAGCAGCCAGCAGGAGGCCTGCGGCGCCCTGCGATTGGGCCTGCTGGGAGTATTCTATGATCTGTCGCGTGCTCCCTCCGTTCGTGCCGACGAGGACTGGCACGCGTCCGGCGGCTGCGTCGATCGTGGCGGCTGTTACGTCCAGTCGCTCCTGATCGCTGAGGGCGTAGTATTCGCCCGTACTGCCCAGCGGAATAACGCCATGGACTCCGCCCTCTTCGATCATGTGGTTAACAAAGCTCGACAGTGCTTCGTAGTCCACTTCCTGCTCGTCGGTCATTGGCGTCACCAATGCCGGAAATACGCCCTTGAAATCCGCAGCCATCAAATACTCCTCTTGTCCGTTCTTCGCGTGTTATCTGGTCAGTCCCAATCGTTCGAGCGTCTCGTCGGTGGGCACGCCGTCCGCATCCCAACCGCGAACTCCGTAATACTCCCGCAGCATATCCGCCAGGGGCGGAACCTTGCCCGCACGCCCGCCGGATTCGGCGGCTTGGAACATCTTTTTGGGCAGCACATCGGTCTTGGCGCCGTATCCGTCTCGAATGTTAATCAGCCTTTGCGAGGTAAAACCGCGCTCGCCGGCCTGTAGAAGATCGTCGGTGGAGAAATCCCATCCGGTAATGGCGTTGAACAGGTCTTTTACGCCCGTCAGCGCCCAGTCGCCGCCGTCGATCACAAACAAGCACACAACCAGCGAATTAGCCAGCGACCCCAGATCCTGACACTTACCGGCCAGCAGCCCCTGGTTGTCTCCCTCGAGAAGCGTGGTGGTCTCTTCGGTGATTCCGGCTTCGGGAATGTAGAACCCGCCCATTTCCACATCTTCACACGGTCCGCGGAAGTGGCAGGCCCCGCGCGTGCTGGTCGCATAACTCGGAGCCAGCGAGAAGCACGCCCGCGGATCGTGTGCGGGCAGGTCCAGGCCCTTTACGTGCACAACGCTTTCGACAGCTTCGGGAGATATCCCCTCAGCCGCAGGCAGGATACCATCGCCGAATATGGCGCCCAGGCCCTCGCGCTTGCCAATCTGTTCGGTCAGGGCGATCAGGGCGGCGGGATTGCCCCAGGTAAGGTCCAGACCGCCGGTCTGCTCGGACGTTATCCATCCCTTCTCAAAACATTCCATCGCAAAGCCTATCATGGCTCCGGCGGAGATGGTGTCGATTCCGAGGCGGTTGGCTGACTCGTTGGCGACGGCGACGGCTTTGGGGTCGTCGATCAGCAGATTGGTGCCCATCATTCCCAGCGTTTCGTATTCCGGTCCGATGCCCTTCATCGCATACTCTTTCGGTTCGTCTATGGTGATATCGCGATGGCATCCGATGGGGCAGTATTTGCAGGGATACGGTTTGGCTTTGAGTGCGTTAGTGTAGCTCTCACCACCAAGCTTCTTAGCGCCCTCCGGCCAGACATCACCGTCCCAATACTTGATCGGCATGTCGCCGAGAGCTTCTGCGTCTTCGCACAAACCGGGAGTTCCGTGCTCGCGGAATCCATTTTCCCTGACGACCTGGGCGATATCCTGCTGGAACTGCTTTATCAGCGAGGCCGCGAGCTGCGGATCGTGAAGTTCGGCTGCCTGAGTTCCGCCTACGGCGATCGCCTTGAGGTTCTTGGCGCCCATAACGGCTCCGAGCCCGCATCGTCCGGCGAAGCTGTGTTTGTCGAAGGTGATGCAGGCTATGGCGACCTTGCGTTCTCCGGCCGGTCCGATCGACGCAACGCTGAGTTTGTCGTGACCGATCTGTTCGTGGACGGCGTCTACTGTTTCAAATGAGTCAAGGCCCCACATGTCGGAAGCATCGAGGATCTCGACCTTGTCATCCTCAATGGTTACGTAGACCGGCGCGTCTGCGGAGCCCTCGAAGAGCAGCACGTCGTATCCGGCGTCCTTTAGCGACGGTCCCCAACTCGCGCCGGCTGCCGAATCGCCAAAAGTGTGCGTTACCGGCGAGACGGCGACAACGCTGAACTTCGCGCCTCCGGGCACGGGCGGTCCCTGGAACGGGCCGGTTGCGAAGATCAGGCGATTCTCCGGACCATAGGGATCCTGCCTGGCGGGCGTTTCGCGGCGGAGGATTTCCGCTCCGAGACCGGCTCCGCCTACAAATCCTCGAAGATCCTCTTCGGCGATAGGCTCGACCTCAGAGGTGCGGGTCGTCAAATTGATACGAAGCAACCGCTGCCAATACCCATTCTTCATAATCGACTCCTCGAAAAGACCATGTTCATTCAATCGACCGCGTCATTGTCCCGCGGTCACCGTCAAAGTCAACTGTTTTCACCCACGGGCAGGTTATTGAGTCAAAGAGGTCCTTGACAGAGACGTAATGTCAGCGGACTATGAAACCCGACGCCGTAAAGGAGTTAACCATGTCAGCACGAAAGACACTTCTGGCTGCACTAATCGCGGCCATCGTCGCCCCCGCAGGCGCGCAGGCCATGCTTGCCGACATCCCTCTGGAGATCATCGCCGCCCGAAGCGAACTGATCGTGGTGGTCCGCGTAACAGACGCCAAACAGCCCGTCAAACTCAAGATGGACCTTCCCGATTCGCCCAAGGCGGTCACTGCATGGTTCGGCAAGTACAAACTCAGCGTTACGCGGGTGATCGCCGAAAACGGCAAGCCCCCCGCCCCCGCCGCCGCCAAACCGCCAGCCAGAAGCATCCATGTATTCACCCAAACCCCACGACCCCAGCCGCCGGTCCGCCCGAAGATCATGGTGTCCGACGCATACTTCGCATCACTGAAAGTCGGGCAATCATACATCCTGATCCTCCGCGCAATGCCCGGCAAGCCGGAGTACTATCTGCCTTCGTATCCGAAGAACTACCGCCCGGCCCGACCCGATGACATCGCAAAAATCGAAAAAGCCGCCGACGTTTCAAAGTGGCCTTGGGGCAAGGCGGTCGGCGGCCTGGAGATCGCTCTGGCGCCCACGAGGACGACCGTGCACCTTCGCCAAGTCACCCGATCGGTGAGAGGACCCGATGGGAAGTTCCGCCGGCAATTCAAAGGGCTCAGTGCATACCTGACGCTCGTAATCGCACTGCGGAACGTCACAAAGGCGCCGATCAACGTGAGCCTGTACCAGGAGGATAAGTTTCTGGCGGTGACGGCGAGAGGGCCCGGAAACAAGGTGATCAAGGCCGATCTCTACGGCTATCTGGCCACTGGCGGACGCAGAGTCGTTCCGGTCGGACCGCGGCACACAACGACGATAGCGCCGGGGCAACTGGTGTTCATTCACTCGGGGGGGGGCGGGGCAACTACGGAACGTCACTGAACCTGGATTTGTCCGCAGGGATCTGCAGGATTGAGGCTGCGTACACCTGCAAACGAAAAGGCGACAAGCCCCTCTGGAACGGCGTGGTGAAGTCGGAGCCGGTTGCAGTCAAAGTCATAAAACCGATCAAACGCTAGAAGTCCAGTTCCGTTCCCAATCCGTCGCGGCGGGCGTTGGTGAGAATGCGCCCGGCGGCGGCGAGGTCCTGGATCGCTATGCCCACCGACTTGAACAGCGTCACTTCGTCGTCATTCCGTCGGCCGGTCTTGTCGCCCGAGACGATCTGGCCGAGTTCGGCGCAGATGTGGCTCGGCCCGATAAGGCCTTCGTTAATCGGTATGAGAAGGTCTCCGGCTTCTTCGAGTATGGCGGTGGTCTCGTCGACAACGAGGCGGGCGCGGACTACCGTTTCAGAAGGAATTTCGCGCACGAGCGGTTTGTATGAACCGACAGCGTTGATGTGTACGCCCGGAGTCAGGTCGGCGTCGTCGAATACGGGGGTCTCGGAAGTAGTCGCCGTGCATACGATATCGGCTTCGGCGAGATTCGCCCGCGCCGAAGAAGCAGCGGTGACGGGGATACCCAACCGTTCGGACATCTCGGTCTCAAACTCCATAGCCGCCAATGTGTTTGAATCAAATACACTCGCCCGGACGATCGGGCGCACTGCGCATACGGCCTCAAGTTGCGTTTGGGCTTGAATGCCCGCTCCAAAAACCGCGACGGTTTCGGAGTTGGCGCGGGCCAGTAAGTCAGTAGCCGCCCCGGAAGCGGCTCCCGTGCGAATGGCGGTGATCATCGCCCCGTCCATAATCGCCAGCGGGCGCCCGTCCAAACCGTCCACGAGCACGATCAAGGCATGTATGAAGGGCAGACCTTTGGCGTGATTGCCTTCAAAAAGCGTGATAATCTTCATGCTGATCTGCCCGGCGTCTATCCCGGCTGCGGGCATGAACAGGACGTCGCCGCCGGCGTGCGGAAGCGGCATGTGTATTCGCTGGGGAACTATAGCCTGCCCGGCTGACAGTTCTGCAAACGCCTGCTTCATAGCTTCGACAGCGTCGGGCATGGGAAGGGCTCGTCGGGCGTCGTCGGCCGACAGGAACAGCAGCTTGGTTCGACTCATTGTGCGTCATCCTCTCCGATGCGTTTCATCGCCAGCGCAGAAGGCGTAACAGCCAATCCTCCAAGCGAGGTGCATCGCAATTCCGGCGGGAGCATTTTCCCGCTGGCGTATACGGCGTCAATAGTTTCGTCCAGGTCTATCGGATTGGCGTATCCGCCCAGGATAAGATCCGCACAAACAAACGCCCCGGCCGCAGCAGCTGCGTTGCGCGTGTGACAGGGAATCTCGACCGTTCCCTGCACCAGATCGCATACCGAGCCCATGGAGTTCTGGAACGATATCGCAGCCGCATGCATCGCCTGGGCGACCGTTCCGCCCGCGATATCGACCACAGCAGCAGCAGCCATGGCGCCCGCGGCTCCGATCTCGACCTGGCAACCGGCGACCTCGGCGGCAAACGTCGCTCGAGTCGCCACTATCACGCCAACGGCTCCCGCCGCCAGAAGCGCCATTGCGGCGGACTTGGGGCTGAGCCCTCTGTCATGTGCGCAGGCGATTATCACTCCGGGCAGCGTTCCGGCGGCTCCGCCCGTGGGCGCCGCACACACCACTCCCATCGCTCCGTTTATGTGCATTATCGCCATCGCCCTTGCCGCCGCCTGCAAGTGAATCCCCCCGCCGGGCAGCCTGCCCGCAGCGTCGGCGGTGAATATCGCCCCGGCGCTGGGCTGCAGAAGCTGCATCGACGGAGGCTCCGGATCAAGCCCCTGCTCGGCGGAGCGAACCATTATCTCATATCGACCGACCATCTCGGTGAGCACCTCGTCCTTTGACAGTCCGAGCAGCGAGGCTTCGTATGCTAATCCAAGCTGTCCCAGCGTTTTACCGTCTTTTTCAGCCAGGGCGATCGCTTCTGCTGCGCTGGAGAAAATGGGCTTGCCCGTGTGCACGAAGTAGACCGGGCGAACCGTTCGAACGTTTATAACCCCGTCAATGGCGGTCAGGCGGTCCCGCCCCTGCCCCGAAAGCTCCGAAGCGCGCTGGGCGTGCAGCAACAACCGCTCTTCTCGCGGAATCACTTCAACTTCGGCGATCAGGTCGTCATCGAGCGCCATCGCGACGGCGGCTTCGTGACCGGCGTCAACTTCCACGAGCACATCATACGCCTGACCGGTGATGCGGACATCCCATCCATCGATGGCGGTTATCTCGACCGCCCCGCCGCCGATTGATCTGCCTCGCAGTTTCAGAGAGTCTCCGTACGAACCGTACAGTTCGATATCGACTGTGTTGGGATGATCGGCGTTTTCGAGTTTCGTTGTGCCGAACTCGACCTGCAGGCCCTGACCCGCGGCCAGCCCCAGAGCGTTAAAGAAACGCTCATCGGTCAGCGGGACGTCCAAAAGCCCCAAAGCAAACGCGCGATCGGCGCCCTGGGGTGCGTAGGTGGCTGCGTAAGAACCGTCGATATCGAATGAGAAGACCGCGCGCACGGGCCTTTCGTCCAGGAGCGACAGCGCCATCTGCGACAAGTGGAACGCTCCGGCGGTATGACTGCTCGAAGGCCCGCGCATAACCGGACCCAGAACGTGATTAAATATACTGACAACCTTCATACAATCGCCTTTCTATTGGCAACAGGTATACACCGGGAGCAGTGAGTTTTTCAAGGTTCGATCCAATCGGCCCTGCGGCCGGTCACTTGATATTCGGCGCGTTCGGCGGCGCAGGAAGCTTATCCTCGAACGTATCTCCGCCTCCGCAGTATCCCTATTCCACCCAACGCTACGATCGCCATCGTAGCAGGCTCAGGGACCTCGGCGACACGGAACCCCCAGGCCCACATCTCCTTCGTCGGCTCGCTATAGCCCCCCAACAACGAGTGTATAGTATGGCTGTAGGAGGCCGCCGACCCGCCTCGCACGCCGCGACGCGGTTCATCATAAATGTTGAGAACGCTCGTCTCAATCCACTCATCGATGTTACCGCTCTGGTCGAACGTCCCGTACGGACTACTGGAGTTCTCCCACTCGCCAACCGCTGTTCTATAGTACGGGGACCCGATACCTGGGATTCGCTGGTCAGCGTTATAGGTCACGTAGTTGCCGGGATCGACTCCCCCTTCCGTAAAGGGATTGCCTGCCCCGCTCAAATTGCCGCTGTCGTTCACGTAACCCGGCGCCGCGTCGCTACTGGTGGGATAATCATAGTAGCTGGACGCTAACCCGTCGGCCTTCTTGTGATATGCGGCCTTGTAGCGCTCGTCTTCAGTGGGGAGCACCCAAGTGGCCCTCGGCTTGCGAGTCACGGCCATAAGCTCCGCGTCGCTCATCGCCCCATTGAGATTGTACGAACCGTCCTCAGTAAGTCCGGCATCCTGTGCGGGATCGCCAGTCAATGTCCCCATCGGCTGGCCATTGTGAAGCCAGTTGGCGAATCGCGCCGAATCGCCCCACGAAACAGCGTTAACCGGGCGATTGGCCCAGCTCGCCTCGGTTCCACTGGGACGACCGCTGAAGTCGTACGTGTAGTCCCCGCTCGCACCATGCCGTGTGATCTGGCAACCGAAGGAATTACTATCCATGTAGTCGTTGTACAGTCCGTAGGGGTCGGCGCCAGCCACGGCGTTGAGGAACTCGGTATACTGCCCGGCCGTCACCTCGTACTTGCCGATGTTATACGCGTAGTCCACCGAACCGCGTGCGACCGGAAAGTACCGGGTGTCGGGGATGTTGCCGACATTACCCACGGGAACTGTTTCCAGATTTGTCAAGCCCGCCCCCATGTTGAACACGTTGCCCATTGTAACCGAATCCAAAACCGCTACTACTACCGACACACATATCATACGAATTGCAGATCTCATATCACTCACCCTTCAAATCAAGAACACACCGAAACCATCACCACTGGGAACTGGCCGATGCGGCCCGACGCAGAAAAGAAAACGTGTGAGCGAGAACGCTCCTGCCTCATACTCAGATTCGACCGGCTCAGGTCGAATACAGCCCGCCGCTTCATTGCACAGCGAACCTAACGTAAACCTATCATACTACAAATCTTACACTTCTGCAAGATCAAAACCGGTTATCTCTATCCATCCATATCCAACATTCCCCCATAGATCGCCGCTTCGAAACACGGGTTCTACTTCTCGACCGGCGGCGGATCAGTTACCGGGCTCAAGCGATTGATTATCGGGGCGGTGCAGGTCTTCGGCGCTACTGCGAATCGCTTGGCCACACCCGCAGTGGCGTCGGGTATCTGGCGGACTTCTTCGTCGCCGCGATAGACGCAGTTGCTGTCGACCCAGGCGATCAGGCGCAACAAATCGTCGCCCTCGATCTTGACCTTGTGATGCTTTCCGCTCATGGCTCGCTTGATCAGCGGGCTGGTCGACGACAGCATCGTCATCGGCTTCATCGGCCCGTACTGTCGATAGCGTTCGACGTTCATGCATCCGGCGAATCCCAGGGCCTTACCCTTGCCTGCGGGCTTCGGACCGCCCCAGGCCTGGCCGACGAGCGTGAGATACGGCTCCTTGAACGGGAGCATTTTCGGATCGGTGATCCCGCGTTCCGGCACGCCTCCGCGAAGGGTCATGTCAAACGCCTTGCGACCCTTGCCCTTGCCCTGGTGACACTTACCGCAATACTTGTCGAGGATCGGCTGGCAGAATCGTTCGTAGCCGATGCTCACGTTGGCGCCCCAGGGAGGAGGCGTCAAATCGGCGGCCGCTCGGCGAACGACTTTGCGATTCGTCAGCGCCTGCGGTGTGGCGTGGTTCAATCCGTGGCAGCCCAGGCAGCCCCGCATCTCACCGGGCATAACGCCGGTGAACGATCGCATGATCTGGATGCAGCGACGGTCCTTGTCGAGCAGTTGGAAGTGCAGCGCCTGGCCCGAGGGAACCTTGAACGCAACCGACCCGTCGGCCTCGATCGGCACGTCGCCGAGTATGCGTTTGACGCCGTCTTCCTGGATAATCGAAATCGCCGGGCCCGAATGGCGCCACGACTTGAAGCCCGAACTGTAGGTCTTAGCGTCCATCTGGAACACGCGGAGGTATTTCGCCGCGCCCTTGGGCAGGCCCTCAACGCCTTCGTATACGTTGGAGCTGAACAGCACTCCGCCGACGGGCTGCTCACCGGCCTTGGGCCAGATCACACGGTCCGGACGGGCCAGCGGTTTGGCCCTCGGGCGCATCGGTCGGGCGTACCACGAATTGCCCTGTCCAACGTAGAGCAGTTCGCGATTACCATGGATATCCATCAGGTACAGATCGAATCGACCGTTGGTTCTGCGGGCGGCGGAGACCAGGAAATCTTCGGGTCCCAGCGGGTAAGGACACCTGTATGACCAGAACTTGCCCGCTGCGTGATAATCAGGCGAGGTAACGGGATTGGGGCCCTTCGAGTCGCCGGATTCAGGCCAACGCAGTTCGGCGGTGACCTTGCTGATCCCGTTTGGATATTCGAGCCCTCGGGTAACGTCGACGATTCCGATGCAGCCGGTTATCACGTTGTGGTGCCCCACTCCGACGAACATAACCTTGCTGGTCCCGGGAATCGCTCTGCCCTCCCACATGACGTCGGGATGCGCGCTGGAGTTGCCCCAGTAGACGCTCAGACCCGTGCCGTCGGGATTAATCGTCCAGAGCTTCTGCAGTCGCCAGAGCGGCCGCTCGGTATACTCCCATCGCGTGTAGAGCACTCGCCCGTCCGGGAGCAGAGCAGGCGTGTAGTCCGGCTCGTTGTTGCGAGAGATGATGCGGATGTTCTTGCCGTCGGCGTCGCAGCGAGCGAGCACGGTCGATGCGGACTGCGGCAGGCAGCGAACGTACGAGTTGCCGCGCGAGGTGGAGAACATGATCTTCCCGTCGGTCAGATAGATCGGGTCCATATCATCGTACGGGCTGTTGGTAAGCTGTTTGAGGTTCTTACCGTCTGCATCGACTTCGTACAGGTGGAAGCTGCGACCCAGGACCGGTTTCATTCCGTACACTATCTTTTTCGCGTCGAACGACAGGTCCATTCGCATGATGTAGCCAGCGTCGGGATCGTTCAGCACGCGTTCTTTGGCGTCGGGCCCAATCCCGTCGAGCACGGTCAGGCGGCTGCCGTTCTTACTACCGTAATGGTGACCATTGCGGTGCGCCGACTCGTGGACGCCGTTGTAAGCAGGCGTGTCCAGAAGCAGGATCTTGTCGAAATTCACCAGCGGATTAGCCAGCGTAATCTTACGCTTGATGCGCCGAACGGCGAAGTAGATCTCTTTAGTATCCTCGTCATCCTTGACGGTCTCGATCCGGGCCTCCAACTTGCCCAGTTCCGACAGTTCGGCTTGGAACGTGAGTTTTCCATCGGCGGTGGTAATGCGTTTGGCCAGCTTGCGGGTCCACCCGATCTCCTGTCCGCAACGTTCGGGAGTCACGGCCCCGCCGGCCTGGTGCATCCAGTCAGATTCGATCATCTTAATCGCCTGTTCGGCGCTTACTGGCGCCAGTTCGCGATCGACGTCTACGATCATGCCGGTTCCGCCAAAATTGACCTTCCCGGCCCAGGGGCCTGTGTTCAGCGGGCCGATCTCCACGGCCTTGGCCCACGCCGAGTCGTCGAACTTCACGCCCGCCCATCCGGTCGGAGCCTGCTTGCCGGCCTTCCAATTGGAGTCCGTGACCACGGTGATATCCTTGCCCTTTACGAGCTGAATCTTAAGCCGCCCGATAAATCCCGCCGCACCGGCGCGTCCGTTTGTTCCCGCGACGGCCAGGACATTACGACCGGGCTTGAGGCGCTTGCTCAGGTCGATCGAATTAACTTTCTGCCAACCGCGCCCCGCGTTGCCGACGCGCTTGCCGTTGAGGTAAGCATACCCGCTATCGTCGACGGTAAGCAAAAAGTGGGCCCGCTTAATCTTCACGCCGGCAGGAATGTTGATCGTTGTGCGGAAGTACCGCGTCCCGCCGGGAAAGCTCCGAACCGACTTGCCTTCGGGACACCATATCCAACGCATCTGTCCGGAAGGCCCTCGTCTAGACACACTAGCCGAGCAAACGCTTGAACCGATAGCCAACAGCAACGCACTTGTCACGATCATGAATTTCTTGTTCATTTTCTCTCTCTTATTTTCGCCCTTCGGCGATTCTAGCGGTTCGAAGTTTTCTAACCCAGCAGCTTCGGCAGACGCACTTGGCCCGGCCGCAGGTTCCGTCTATGTCTTGCTCTTTGAGAGGCGCTATCGCGCCCTCGACGAGCTTCAGCATCTTCTTGTAGCCCGCAGCATCGGTGCTGCCCCAGCCGCCTTTGGCGATCTGCCCCCATCCGCCCGCGCTTGTCGCCAGCGGAGCTTTCAGGATTCGGCTGGACGTCGGCAGCGCGACGTTGACCAAAGCTTCGATTGGCTGGGCGGATAGTTTATCGCCGAACGTTTTCGCTATGTGAGCCCGCAACGCCTTTACACCTTCGGGATCGAAACTCCGCTGCTCGGAACGGTTGTACGAGTAGTCGCCGAAGTACTGCACGTTCAGGTCCAGCCAGTCGACGATCCGCTGAAAACTCGGACGGTCGAGTTTGATGTGCTTGGTGTGTTTCCCTTTCAACAGGATGCCTGCAAGCTTGCCCGCGTGGGCGTAGTAGTCTTTCAGTTTGGAGTAGTGAGTTTCCCCGTTTCCGCGAGCCATCTTGACCAGCCCTTTTGTCTTGATCAGGGCGTCGTAGGCGGCGTTGAAGCGCGTGCGTTTGCCAATGAGCGCCAGCTTGCCGTCGGGCTTGGGTTTTAGTCCGTGGCACGAGATGCAGTGGCGGTCGAGCACGGGCTGGACCGTTCGGGCGAAGCTCAATCCGCCCGGATACTTCGGCCCGTCGGGCGGCGTGAGGGTTTGTATCTTCAACTTACCGGGGACAGCCTGCAGCACGGGCGTATCCTTGCGCGATTCGTGACAACCCACGCAGGCGCTTACTTCTCCGCCCTGGAGATATACGCTGGAGCGCATGGTCATCACCGCCAGACCGTCGGCGTCGAGAATCTGGAGTTGCAGGGGCATGCCCGCCGGAGCCCGAAATGCGACCGCCCCGTCAGCGTCCACCGGAACCGTGCCGACAATGCTCTTTAGAATTTCCTGGCTGCTGGCGTAAGTCAGCGCCGGTTTGTCGGCGGCGGGCTGGCTGTGAATGCGATTGACCCGGACGAATTTGACCGTGCCGGCGGGTATGTTTTCGGTGCTGCGGTGAACGTCCTGGATCATAAACACCCCGGTGGTCAGACCGCTGCCCGGCTGCGAGACCGGCGGCAGGGCCGGGGGCTTACGTCTCGGGCGGATGGGGATCGGAGCATAGCACGAAACCTTCGGGTCGCGATAGATCAGCTCGCGACCGCCGAGGGTGTCGATCAGGTATATACCGAACGCATTTGCAGTCGGCCAGGTCCCGCCATACTGACCCTTCCTCCGCTCCCAGTTAACGATCTGGGGTGAGTAAGACACCAGGTAAAGATCCTCGCTCAACGGATACGGAGTGGTGTAACAGCCCTTCAGGCCCCAGCCTTCAGTCTCGGGGAATTTGACTTCGGGCGTGATCCGCTCGACCGGAGCCATACCGTCGCGACCCTTACGAGGGTCGATGAGCATGACCGATCCGGCGCTTATAAAGTGATGGGCGGTCGCCGTGCTGACGACCTTGTGGGAGCCGGGGACGGCCAGTGCTTCGGAGTTCATGCACGGGTTAACCGAGTAGTTTCCGTAGTAGTGCTCGGTCGCCGATCCGTCCGGTCGGGTGACCCAGAGGCTTTGGAACCACGTGTTGTGACGGTTGATGTAGTCCCATCGCGCGTAGACCAGGCGCCCGTCGGGCAGGACGCTGGGGTCCCACTCGTTGGCCTCGCCGAATGATATCTGCCTTATCCCGCTCCCGTCGGCCTGGCCCCGGTAAAGCAGATACGCCGGAGTATACCGCCCCCAGTGACACCGCCCGAAGCTCTGGCAACGCGTCGAGACAAACGCAAAACCGCCGTCAGGCAGGTAGCACGGATCGAAATCCTCTATCATCACCGTCTGGCGATTATCAACGCGCGCCATCGGGTCTTTCGCCCCGCCGGTAAGCTGGCGAACCGTCTTACCGTCCATGGTTGCTTCGTAGATGAAGAACCGCCTCTGCCCGATATCGTTATACGTGAACCCGCCGCGAGCAACGGTTGGATGCGTGGGGATCTTAACCCCAGCCGGTTTGCGCTCGCTATGATCGGCGAAGGCGAATATCACTTTCTTGGCGTCGAATGACAGATCCGGATGCAGCACCGAACCGACCGGCAGCTTGCCTTCAAGCAACAGCGCCGCCCTGGGGGAACTCTTCCATGACGACAGGACCGTCAAGCCGGGTCCTGCTTTGCTGTGACGCCCGTAGTATTGATCGCACATGTGCGAGTACAACGAGCGCGGCGGCGGACGCTTGTTGATCAGGAGCTTGTCAAAGTCGAGCAGCGGATGCGACAGGATAATCCGACGCCGCAACGCCTTCAACTCGCCCAGCACCGCACCGCGATCCGACGCCGAAGCCAGACGCTGCTCGATCGCAGCAAGCTCAGACGCCAGTTTCGGGCGCTTGGCGCTTTTCTCTACAAACGCCAATGTCTTGCGGGCAAGGGCGATCGCATCGTCAGCGGGATTCGCACCGACCGCACCGCCCGCGAACAGGATAACCGCCGCACACAGAAGAATGTAACGCTTCATGACAATGACCTCAGAAACTTCACCAGCTATTATCCCCGCCCCGACCAGCGGCCGCAAACTAAAGTTCGACCGGCGGCAAGCGCATCTAAATCTCAATCGCCCAACAGCGGAAACGAAAACAGGAGACCGCTTCGGCCCGAAGACGGAAACCAGACACCCCGAAAGATCGCCCCGCCGACCGCCCGGACGGGATCATGCGTCGAAACGGACCGCGGGAGGCACACCGCGTGCTCTTTTGGGCCAGGCGGGGATGCGTGATATGGTCATGGCGTGCATTCGCTGTCTTTTTCCGCTTATTCGTACTGCAGCGTATATTGAAACCCTGCGCCAGCGATCATGAGATCTATCACAATATACCGTCAAAATCAGTGACAAATACGTTGCAATGAAATGAAGGGATTCATCTGTAAGCTTCTAAGTTCGTGCTTGTTATGACCGAGACCGGGCTTTATAAGGGATTAGGCGTGTCTAAGAAAAAACTGGGCGTTGGCGCGTTTTGACAGGGAAATAGCCCCAAAAGTATAATGAAACCCTGCGCCAGCGATCATGAGCTATAATCAGTTGTTATGTAAAGATGAAAGACGGATGGGCATTGTGCGGGCATCAAAAACATGCTGGTCCGGAATAAGGAGAGCCTACGATGAAGCGTTCATGTGTCCTGCTGCTATGTTCAGTGATCGGCTTATCATGTTGCGCCGCCCCAGAAACGAGAGATGTTACGGCGGCCGAAAAACTGGCGATTTATAGAGGGACCGATGTAGAGACGGCTAAGAAGCTAGCTACTTATCGAGAAATGTTACATCATCATATTGATGTGACCATAGAGTTGGCGGCGCGGCAGGCCGAACTCCAAGAGATTGTATCGAAGAAGGATGCCGAGGGCGCTACTGACTTAGAGGCTTGGGAGAAGTACTTGCGGGATCTCATTTCTGCGTTAACGCGTATGGAATATGATCTCAGGGCATCTATTTCGAAGCTTAAGA
The DNA here is from genome assembly GCA_030745875.1 of Phycisphaerae bacterium. GTDB lineage: Bacteria > Planctomycetota > Phycisphaerae > SM23-33 > SM23-33 > BS750m-G57. The sequence goes on along the minus strand of JASLNT010000059.1, from coordinate 74,300 downwards.
TGAAACTGACTAGCCACCCTCCCCATTAGATTCTATCGTGTCGTAATTGCGTAACATGGAGAATCACATAACAAGACGCTCCAGCGGACGCGAAAAACCGCGCCGCTGAGCTTAGACGTTATGCACACGACAAAATGATTGAGCAACTGAGACAATTGCAGGTTCTGATTCTTGCGATGCGGCAGACCGCAACACCCGCTGTCGTTGCCGTAATCTTGTCGATGTCAGCGTTCGGATGTAACGGCGGAGATGGCGAGCCCAAGTTGTCCGCTACGGGTGACTGCACGCTTAATTCCAAACTGCCCTTGACGGTGAATATTGTTCGCGAGGCCGACGGGAACCCGGAGGAGATTGGGCGGACGCCTTCGGCGACGCCTGTTGTCATTCCCAGATGTGCATCATGGTCCGTAACACCGGAGGATTCAGTAGACATGCGTGCGCTCGCCAAGGAGGTGGCGTCCAAGGGGATTCCGGGTCTGCGGCTGGACGATGCTACGGATGAAGACTTGGCGCACCTGAAGGGCCTGACGGAGTTGCAGATGCTTATGCTGTACCGCGCGGAGATCACGGATGCGGGTCTGGGGCATCTGAAGAGCCTGACGGGATTGCGAGAGCTCTACTTGTATGAGACGAAGGTCACCGATATGGGCCTAATGCACCTGAAAGACCTGACGGGGCTACAGAAGCTTTGGCTACCGAACACAAAGATCACGGATGCTGGCCTGACGCACCTTAAGGGTCTGACGGGGCTGCGAGAGCTTTGCCTATCGGATACAGAGATCACGGATGGGGGCCTGACGCACCTGAAGGACCTGGCGGGACTGCGAGGGCTTCACCTATCGGAGACGAAGATCACGGATGCTGGCCTGGCGCACCTCAAGGGCCTGACGGGATTGCGGGGGCTCAGCCTGTGGAAAACGAAGATCACGGATGCTGGCCTGGTGCACCTTAAGGGCCTGAGGGGACTGCAGAACCTTGGCCTGTTGGAAACGAAGATTACGGATGCTGGTCTGGCGCACCTCAAGGGCCTGACCGGCTTGCAGGAGCTTTGGCTGCCGATCACAAAGATCACGGATGCTGGCCTCACGCACCTTAAGGGCTTAACGGGACTGCGGGAGCTTAACCTGTGGAAGACGGAGATCACGGATGTTGGGCTGGCGCACCTTCAGGCCCTTACGGGATTGCAGAAGCTTGGATTGGGGAATACGCAGATCACGGATGCGGGACTCACGCACCTTAAGGGGCTGACGGAGCTGCGAGAGCTTGGCCTGAGCGGCACAGAGATCACGGATGCGGGTCTGGCGCACCTGAATGACCTGACGGGATTGCGGGAGCTTTGGCTGTCGAACACAAAGATCACGGATGCTGGCCTCACGCACCTCAAGGGCCTAACGGAATTGCGGGAGCTTGGATTGGGGAATACGCAGATCACGGATGCGGGACTGGGGCGCCTCAAGGGCCTGACGGAGTTGCGGGAGCTTGACCTGTTGGAAACGAAGATTACGGATGCGGGCCTGGCGCACCTGAAGGGCCTGAAGGAATTACAGATCCTTATCCTGTGGGAGACGGACATTACGGATGCTGGCCTGGCGCAGCTGAAGGGCCTGAAGGGGTTGTGGTTGCTTGTACTGAGCGGGACGAGGATCACGGATGCGGGTCTGGCGCACCTTAAGGAACTGACGGGACTGCAGCTGCTTTACCTGTCGGAGACGGACATCACTGATGCTGGTCTGAGGCACCTCAAGGACCTGCCGGGGTTGCGAACGCTCGACCTTTGGGGCACGGACATCACTGATGCGGATCTGACGCACCTCAAGGGCCTGACGGGATTGCGGTACCTGATTCTGGACGACACGAAGATCACGGATGCGGGGATTGCCTCCCTGAGGAAGGCTTTGCCTGGAACAAGCATTACGAAATAGCTCCACCATGATTCCGGATTGCCTGCAACCCCAGCATGGAATAATGACGTAGCGGGCGACCCGATTAAATAGGCATAACCAGCGTGTTCAATCCGCCGAAGGCGGACCTGCGGCGTCGATGACACGAAACGTTAGATAAAATGAAAAGCATTGCTCCCATTTTGATCGTTGTCGTGCTGCTTTCGGGATGCTCCGGCGAGCAAGAAACAAGACAAACCACAGTCATGGATTTGTTTGAAGAAGGCCGTACCGTCACAATAGGGAAGAATATGTCGGTGTTTGTCGAGAAGAAGGACGGAATGACCTTGCGTGGTCTTTGCATTATCAAGAAGAACCCTGATGGATCAGAGGAAAAGTTGGAAGCTGAAACAGCAGTCGTTTCCAATAACCCTAATCAAATCGCATTCATGATGTCAGATGTCACAGTCTATTCGGAATCGTCTAAGCAGCATTACCGTAGGATGTCGATGCAGTCTACAATTAATATCAAGCTCGTTAAGACCATTTATGAATGCACAAAAGCCATCGCCCTCAACCCAAATGATGCTGACGCGCACTACAACCTGGCCGTCGCATACGAGGATATTGAGCAATACAAGAAAGCCATCGTTAACTACAAGAAGGTTATAGCCCTCACACCGCGTGATGCGGAGGCATACTGCGCCATAGGCAGGGCCTATGGCAAATCCGGGCAACACGCGGACGCCATCGCGGCCTACAAGAAGGCTATCGCCCTCAAGCCGGATTCGGCTAGTGCATACCTCTTCATGGGCATCGCCTACGACAACCTTGAGCAATACCCGGATGCCATCGCTGCCTTCATAAATGCTACTGCTGTCAAGGCGGATTACGCTAATGCATACCTCTTCATGGGCTTCACTTATGAGAAGCTTGAGCAATACCCAGAGTCTATCGCTGTTTTCAAGAAGTACATTGCCCTTGTACCAACTGGGGAATATGCCAACGATGCACGCAAGAAAATCAGCGAGATTGAGAATAGGGATTGACCACAAAACGAAACCACCCGCCGCAGATGACGCACCGCACGGGATCATAAACATCTAACCAGTCGCTCCAGCGGACGCGAAAAGACCGCGCCGCTGAGCTTGGACGTTAGGCCAGAGAAGATGAAAAAGCGACCTCGCATAGCTGCACGAGCATGTGTTCGCCGGAACGGTGCGGTGCTCTTGTCAAAATACAAGGACCATCGTGGGTTCTGGTACGTGATGCCCGGCGGAGGCCAGCGTTCCGGGGAGACATTGAAGGAGTGCCTGATTCGCGAGGTGGAGGAGGAACTCGGCGTGACCGTCGAGGTCCATGGCATGATGTACATTCGTGAAATCATCGCCGACCGACACGAAAACACAGACCTTCGAGACGGATTCCACCAGGTTGAAGTTTTCTTTGAATGTTCGTTGCCCGACGGCGGCCAGCCGGAATTGGGCGTGAGCCCCGATCCGGACCAAGTCGGACATGAGTGGGTCGATACGACAAGACTAAAGGATATCCTCTTCTTCCCCATGGAAATAGCAGACAAGGTGACTGACCCTGAACTAAACGGTAAGTACCTTGGAGAAATGAGATAGAAAGGACGACGGCTGTGTTCGACCTGCCTGTCGGCGAGCGGGTTTGGTGTTCCGGCTGGTGGTGCTGAATATAGCGGGGATATTGGCGTCTGCAGCATTACTATCGGCGGTGATTACGACGAGATGGAGACCGGCGACTGGTAATTGGCGGGGACTTGACGGCGTCGCTCCGGTGATCCGCCAAAGGCGGACCTGCGGCAGCCAAAGCGGCGTCGAGCCGCCGCACTCCATATTACGACTCTGCTCTCGTCGCCGTTGTCGCCCCTGCCGATTCATTTCCGTGTCTTCCGTGCTTTCCGTGGTAAGAAGAAAGGCCGCCGCCCCGGGAATCCAATTCTCCAGCAGTCAAAAAGCATGGCGGCCGTTGGGAGGCGACGGTAGAATCATCGCTCACGCCGGGCCGGGCGCGCGTGAGTATCGTTCGCTGCGCTGAAGACGGCTGGCATGGAGACGCCCCCTATTAGGAGTTGCATTGTGACAAGAATTCATCGCTGTCTCGTCGTTTTGATGTTCGTCGCCCTGGCGGGGGTATGTGTCGAGCGGATCGCGGCGGAGTCGGACAAGAGCACTCGGATATCCGATCCCAAGGCGCACCGCCGCGTCGGAGCCAAAAGGTATCCGTATCGGACCAAGAGCGACTACGTCCTCAAGGAACTGGACCTCAAGCCGGGCGACACGGCTGTGGATATCGGCGCCGGGGACGGGTTCTGGACCGAGAAGATGGCTAGGGTCGTCGGCGCCGAAGGGGCCGTTCACGCCGCCGAGGTAAGTCAGAAGATGGTCGATCGGTTGAAGAAGAAATACGCCTCGACCCCGCAGATCAAGCCCTATCTCTGCAAGACCGACAGTACGGGCCTGGGGCCAGACTCGTGCGATGTGGTCTTCTTCTCACAGGCGTATCACCACCTGACCAAGGGCAAACGCGTGGACTACCTCAAGGGCCTGCGCACGGTTGTCAAACCGACCGGACGCGTGGTGATCATCGAAAAGTACACCGAGAACGGCATGGGCGCCGGCACGCACGGCACGCTGCTAAGCCGCCTTATCAGCCAGGCCGAACAGGCCGGATGGGTGCCCGTTCGCGTGGAACTGATGACCGGCACGTACCACTACATCGCCATCCTCGCCCAGAAAGACCTGTTCCCCCCCGAACCGAAACCCAAGCCCCGGAAACGGACCAAAACTCCCACCACCAAGCCGGCTGCGAAATCCGCGGGCAAGTAACGGCGGGCAAACGCACCGTATTGAAGCGACTCAATATCCGCTAGCCGACGCGTGAAAGCTGTCCTTCATGAGTCAAATGCGCTTGCTCCGGACCTGATCGGCGGGTCCCGCGTGGCTTTCGGCGGATCTTTGACACGGCGGGCTCAGAGTCCACGACAGGACAAACAAGGCAGTTGGAATCCCGATGTGCCCGGGAGCGCCCAGGTGTTTTTCGAGACTTTCAGCATCGGGACACGCCAAATCACCGTAGTTCACAGGCCCGCAAGGTGTGAACCTCCGATTCGAACCGCCGGAGGGCGTCCCAACGGCCCCCACCGACCACAACGCCCACACTCAACCCCCGCTAACCCCCGCCGTCATCAAACCTTCGACCAATTTCACCGGTGGCGCTTGCGGTGAAGTGGACAAGCTGCACCACTTTTACGGCTAATGGAGCAGACTGTGATATGTGTGTACCAATTGTGACATACGGACCGCCGGCGGGGAGCGTCTCCAGGCCTTCGATCCGATCGGACCAGCGAGGGACGCCCGGAGGTTGACATGGCGGTCGGAGGCGTGCGATACTGCAAGCAGCACAACCGTCCGTCAGAAAAGGAAACGCTCATCATGAAGATACTGGGAATCTCCGGAAGCCAGAGACCCGACGAAACGTCGGGCGTCCACATGCTGGTTAGAACGGTGCTGGAAAACACCGGTTGCGACTACGAACTGGTCTCCCTGCGCGGGAAGAACATCAGCGGATGCAGTGCTTGCCTCGGATGCGTCGAGGACAATGTATGCAAGATCCGCGACGACGCCGAACCATTGAGGGCGCGCATACTGGCCGCCGACGCATACGTCATCGGCGCTCCGAACTTCTTTTCGACGCTGAACGCGACGACTCATGCGTTCCTGGAGCGTTGGTATCAGTTCCGTCACCAGACGGCCGACGCGCTGTGGGGCAAGCTCGCGGTGGTCGTCGGAGTCGGCGGGGACGACGGAGCCCCCGCGGCCGGGCCGATTGAAATGTTCATGCTGTACAGTTTCATCGAGACCGTCGCCAAAGTAACCGGACAGGGCGCCGCGTGCTGCTTTACGTGCGGATACGGTGAGACGTGCGATGTCGGCGCGATAAGGATGATGCACGGTCCGGACTTTAAGATCACACCCGAAACCACTCCCAGCGTCGCCAAGCAGCCCGACGTCATGCAAGCGGCCGCCGATGCGGGCAAGCTGCTCGGACAGCGCCTGACCACCGGACACGACCGAGCCGAAGTCACAAAGAAAGTGCAGAAGATGATGATGGACCTGTTCGCCAGCAGCACCTGACCGCCCACCGGCGCCGCCGAACCGGTCGGAGGGCGACAAGGAAACTACGATGACAAGGTTGTTCTCTTTTGCACTGATTCTATTCGCAGTTCTGTCGGGCGTATCCGGCTGCAATCGCCCGGACGATCCGCCCGCTCCCCCGCCTCAGCCCACGAACCCCAAGCCCGACGTGATTTCTTCCGACGGCGTGGCGATCAGCTATGATATCTCCGGTAGCGGCGAGCCGACGCTGGTGTTCGTCCACGGTTGGTGCTGCGATAGAACGTACTGGCGACACCAGATCCCCCGCTTTGCCAAGCGTTACAGAGTTGTTGCGATCGATCTGGGCGGACATGGCGACTCCGGGCTCAACCGGTCCGGCTGGACGATCGAATCCTTCGGGCGCGACGTCGCTGCGGTGGTTAAGGCTCTCGACCTGAAGCGCGTGATCCTGATAGGTCACTCAATGGGCGGTCCGGTGAACATCTCCGCCGCCGGCGACCTGCCCGGCAGGGTGACGGGCCTGATCGGCGTTGACTGCTACAACGACATCGACGCCGAATACAACGCTTACGACACCAACGGTTTCGTCTCGGCCTTGAGAGCAAATTTCACCAGCGTAACCGCCAGTTCGGTTCGCAGCATGTTTGTAGCCGACTCGGACGAGGATCTGGTCGAGCAGGTGATCGCAGACATGTCCTCAACTCCGCCAGCCGTAGGAGCCGGAGCCATGCGATCGTTCCTGAAATTCGACCGGATAGCGGCCTTGAAGGGCCTCGGCGTTCCGATCCGCTGCATAAACTCCGATCGCCGCTCCACCGACGTTCCGGCCGGCAAGAGGTACGCAATGTCGTTCGAACTGAAGTTCATCAAGGGCGTCGGTCATTTCCCAATGCTCGAGGCCCCCGAAGAATTCAACAAACTCCTGGCCGACACCATAGAGGAACTCGGTAAGTAGGCAAGTGAGTGGAGCGGTGGGAATTCAGCATCCAACCGTTCGGTTCTAAGCTGCCCGCATCACTTTTCGACCTTCAATTCAATCCCGTACAGCCTCGCCGTCTTGGTGATGAAAGGTCTGTGTTTCTCGGGCGCTGCGTTGCGCCATTTGGTGAGATATTGCTCGAACGTTTCGCCTTTTGGGGACGGTGCGCTGTTCAACCAGCGGACGGCGCCCCAACGCGAGGGGTCCTCTTCGAACAACTTGAGAAAGATCAGCGACATCGCACCGTTCAGGCTGCGGTCGCAGGGCTCTTTGGTGAGTCTGGCCTGGTGGGTCTTGTAGAAACCGGCCAGTCCTTTTTCGTATATCTCGTGGACTTTGGTTCGTTTCCTGACCACATCGTCAGCATAGCTTCGCAGGGCGTCGCGGTAGCTTCTCCAGTGGCCGTAAGGCGGATCGGTCTTCCAGGACCTAGCCATCGCGCGCATAGCAAACAGCGAGGCGGTCTCGGCCAGCGTTTCCTCGAACCACTTGTTGCCCGGATAGTCTTCATCGTAACCGCAGAGTACGTGGCAGAATTCGTGGGCGAACTGGTAGGAGTATTGCGACCAGAGCGTGTTGCCCGTGTCCAGCCGGATAACGATCTCGCCCTGAGCGTTCCGCTTGTACAGCGAGATCGGACCGCCGTTTCCTCGTTTGATGACAAACTTCTCGATCTTGTAATCCGGGAAGTGTTTCCAAAGCTCCCGACCGACCGAGTCGCAGAGTTTCTTGATGTCGCGGGCGCTGTCGTTGAAACCGCGGGCCTCGACGCGGTACGGCGGCATTGGGGGTTTGGTTTGCGGGGCCTTCTTCTCGGCGACTGCAAACGGGACGCAAAAGACAAGAGCAACCAGAGAGATTCTGCGTAACATATGTTATTTTCCTTTCAGCTTGAATCCGGCGTTGGCCCAGACGGCTTTGTTCCTGGTTTCGTTGTTCACGCGCAGCTTAAGGCGCGCGCCGTTCTTCGGCAGCGGGATGTCGACATATCGCGCCCGGTTCAGCCGATCGAACCGCTTGCTGGTCCAGAGAACGTTCCCGTCGACCAGCACCTGAAACGCGCCCATCGCCCCATTGGAGAATCCCGCAGGTCCAACGCAAGCAACAAACCGCCGCCAGCGCTTGTCGAGTTTGTACGTGACGCTCCTGACGCCGGGAGGCATGACCAGCCCGCCGGTCATGCGACAGAACCTCAGGTCCACGCCGGAGTTGCTCGGCCGGGCGCTCTCGGCGTCAACTTTGATCGGCTTGAGCGACTCCAACGTTATATCCGGCACGGCGATCTTGGGGTCCTTCGGCAAGTCGGCAATCACCGGCCGGAAGCGCAACGAACCCCACAGCAGTCCGGCCAGCGGTCCGTCGGCGCCTTGGTGGCGCTGCACTTGAATTCTGAGCTTGACCTTTTGACCGACATATCGCCCCAGACCGTACGCCACCGTGTCCATGGTCCCCGGGGAGTATCCGCTGGTTCCGCTGTTGTATCCTTCAGTTCCGTTTACCTGTTTACCGTTAACGTGAACGGTCAGACGATACCCTCGCGGGCCCGAAGCATCGCGTCCCGTGGCCGTCAGCAGCCAGGCGTTGGACAGGTTCACGTCCAGCTCTCTGGTGAGGATCAACGGGGCGATCTTCGCGCTGCGGTTCCGCCCGGCGTCAAGGACCATCGTGTTGAACCACTTGCCGCGTCGGGCGTCGTAAAACGGCCGCACGGTGATTCGCTTCTTCATCTCGGGCGAAATCGACCATCCGGCAAGTTCGGGGAATCTGTCGAACAGATCCGGCGGCGCGGCGTTCGCGGCGGTTCGGTCGACCTTCACCATCGGCCGCAGCCACGAGACCTCGTCGCGAATGTCCAGCGGGTCGGCGCCGTCGGGACGGTCCTTATGAGCAAACTCAACGACCAGCACCAGGCGTTTTGCATTGCGCAAGTCGGGAAGTTCCACTCGGACCGGCTCGCTCGCCCCCAACATGAATCCGCTGGTCCAGACCGGTTTGCTCGCCACGTCGTCAAGATGGATCCTGCATCGCACGCATCCGCCCTTTTTCGTCGACCGATCGATCCCCACCCACGATGAAAACGAAAGCGAGCCCTTGGGCAGTTCAAACGCAATCTCGCTATAAGAATGCATCCCCACTCCCAAGTCCGATCGCAGGCGACCGGAGGCCAGTTGCTGGGCGTGAAATCCGCAATTGCGCCGCCAGGACCAGTTGAATCCGGTCATGCTTCTTTGCGCCAGGACCTTCGCGGGCAAAGACCCCAGCGGTATCTCATCGGTGCGGCGGTAGCTTTCGAATACGATGTGATCCGAAGAGACGCATATTCCGTCCATCGCCCAGGACGGCTGGACTACTTGCAGACATCGGCCCGGTGCGCCGCTGCTCTGAATCCTGCGACAGTGGTAAGTGAGCACCGCGCCGTTCGTAGCGGTCATGCGACAGAAGAAATCCGATTCGACCGGTTTGCAGATCAGCATGTCCCTAAGCAGTTCGGCTTTGCGATCAATTCTCGGTCGTCGGAATTCGGCGATCTGGTCCCAGGTTACCATTCGAACGCCCGAACCGGTCAGTATTCGCAGCCCGTCGGGCCGCCATATAACGTCCTTTGCGGTGATTTGCGCGCCGTTGCTTAGTACGACCTGGCCGGGCAGAATGGGCGATTTCCCGGGCCGTCGCGCCGGGCCGACTATGCGCGCTATCGACTCGGACCGGACGCGAATAACGTTCTTTCGCCACCTGTCCAGCGAAATCAACGGACCGGAAACGAGTATCGCAGCGCCCATCGGCGCGAAACCGCAATGCTCGCTTACTGAATTCTCGACGATGCGCCCGGGCAGGATATCGCCATTTGCGAACTCGACAAACGGACCGGCCAGACGGGATTTCAGCGTAGTGTCGCAGAGCATCATCGCCGGATTCTTCGGATCAAACAGTCGCCTCGTCTTAATCGTCGGGCGTTTGAAAGTCACGTCCAATGCCTCCAACTTCCCCCCGGAGCCCGCCCGCCAACCGGGAATCTCATCAACGCGACAGATCGACCCGTCACACCAAATCACCTGGAAGCGACCTGAGTTCAAACGGGCCTGCCGAGCTCGGGAAACCCGGGCGCAGGGAAACAACATCGCTACAAGTATGCACGCCGCTGCGACTCGCATTGGAATGACCTCGCAAACCAAGCGATATTTCAGTCGGGCCCAACCCCGGCCGCAATCCGCTCAGATACGGTTGAACACAAGGAACCGCCCACTCGACAAGCAGGCGGCAGGTGCAATTCTACGGCGCCTCGGGACGAAAACAAAACAGTTTCGCCTTTGGCGCAAAGCAAAGCGGCGGGACCGGATAATCTCCGGCCCCGCCGCGGGAGGTGATCAATGGAAGGTTAGCTGGGATCGATGGGCGTCGGGGGGGCGGGCTGACCCATTGGCCCCATCATGGCGCCCAGCATGCCCTTGACCATTTTGGTTGCGTTGTCGATCAGGTTGCCCTCGCCGATCATACTGACGTTGACTGTGGCGCCGTCTTGTTTCAGTGCGATGACTTCCTTGATGAAAGGCGGGGCTTCTTCGTTGAATTCCTTCATCGTATCTGCGGCGTGGGTTTTATCAGTGAACAGGAGGCTGATATTCAACGGTTCAGGTCCGGTGATATTGGCGCTGCCGAACATCTGTTCCGGTGCGCCGTGCTTCTGCTCTTCCTTGGGCATCATCACACCGCCCCAGATTTGCGCGCTGGTGTCGACCTTGGACAGCATGGCTTCGATCACACTGTTCTTCTCTTTGCCCAGAGAGGCGATGAACTCCGGAGTAAGCATCGGCGCGAGCCCGGCAAGGACAACTCCTGCGGGCACATCGTCGGCTTCATCGCCGATAATCATCATTAACGGCGCGCCTTCTATCGTGTATCGACCGTTTTCGCCTTTGACCAACTTGGCGCCCTTCAGCGGGGTTTGGGCGATGATGCCTTCTACGTCATCAACTCCAATACCGCCCCGAATCGCAAACATGGGCATAGGCTCGCGCCCGCTGGGAACCAGGAACATGTCCACCGAGTCGATCTTCTTAAGCAGCTCGATGTACGCCAGAAACGGGCCGAACATCTCTTTATCTTTCTCAGCCGCAGCCGTTATAGCATCTCGCGCTTTGGCTACGTTAATATGCACCACACCGACAGCACTTGAGGGCGTCAAGCTCGACGTCTCAGCGGCCGACTCGCCGCCGCCATTATCGCATCCGCCGGCGCCTACCAGACTAATCGCCAGAATTGCCGCTGTCAGAATCTGCATCATCACCGTCTTTCTCATCTTTTTTCCTTTTCACTGTTCGAGGTAGGCGGTGAGGTTATCACCGCTTGAGCGGGGTGTTTCAGAATAAACGCGCCCGCACCGCCCCACGGGTTTGTCCGGCGATTCTATACGCCCTCCGGGCCAAGTCAACACAACATCACGTTATTTGGCTTTTACGTTGAAACAATAGAGATTCGTGTCATAGCGAACAAAAAGCCGCCCATCGATTATTATCGGGTGCGACCAACTACTGCCTCTTCCGTCAACTGAGAACGCGCCCTTGACCCTGTCGCTCGACGCCGACGGATCGACCAGCGTCACCTTTCCGCCCCGGTCGGCCTGAACGTACAGCATCCCGTCAGCCCAGGCGACCTGACCGGAGCTCACGCGGTCCTGCCAGTCGGTCTCTCCGGTTTTCAGATCCGCACACGTCAAGCCCCGCCTGCCCTTTCCGTACACCTTCCCGCCGTGGACAACATAATTGCCCGGATGACAGTTGAAATCGCGACTCCGCCAAGCTTCCTTGAACGACCATTTACCGGAACGGTTGGCGACCTTCAGGCATATGGCGCCCTTTCCGTATCCAACAGCCCAGAACAGATACCCGTTCGAATACGCAGGCGTGGGACAATTGGCGGTGTTGGGGGCGGCGAATTTGCTCTGGCCGAGCAGTTTGCCCGTCTTGGCGTCAACGAACATCAGCCCGCTCTGCGAACCATTGCAGATAATCGTACTTCCGCCCTCGGTGATCGTTATGCACGAACTGTAACCGGCCGTACCGGACACATCGGACTTCCAGACTGTTTTTCCGGTGAGCTTGTTGAGAGCTACGATAGCATTGCTCCCGCCAGGCGTGATGATGGCGAGCTTACCCAGAATCAGGACGCTCTCGGCGTATTTCCATCCGCCTACGCGTCCGCCCATGTCCGACTTCATGTTTCGCTCCCAGATTACTCTCCCGTCAGTGATGGAATGGCAGGTGACCGCCCCGGCTCCACCGGTGACATAAAGCAGCTTGCCATCGATTGTGGGGGTAGACCGCGCGCCCGGGTAACCTCTGTTGGGAGCCTCAGGACCCTGTTTCACCCGCCACTTCTCTTTCCCGTTGATGTCCAGGCAGATCAGCATTTGATTACCACCTGAATTTCCGGTGGTGTACACATTACCGTCGACCACTGACATCGACGACCAGCCCGGTCCGATGTTCTTGACTTTCCACAGCAGCGGCGGACCGTCTGCGGGCCATTTCTTCAGCAAACCCTTATCCGGCGAATGCCCGTCGCGATTGGGGCCCAGAAACCCAGGCCAATCGGCGGCGAAGGATATTGCAGTGAAACAGAGTCCAAGCAGAGCTGCGATAGCAAGCGTAGAAGCAGTCTTGTTTCGTGTGGTCATGGCAATCTCTCTTAATTGAAGGTTTACGTTTAATTAACAGTCCCAGCAGTATCTCCCGAGGCCGCGAGCATGTCAAGATCATCGATTGGCATATATGGGGGATTTCCAGCATTGTGGGAAAAGCTGTTGCACTATAATATGTTGACAGATGAGCAGATCCGATTTCGCTATGAAAGGGAAGAACTGTGAAACAGACACTTACCGGACTGATCGTAGTATTACTGTTAGCGTCGATCGTCGCCCTGGCGGCCGATAAACCATCGAAATCCGCCGCTAACATCCTCATCCCCAGAATCAAGTCCGACTACGCCAAGGCCCTCAAAGACGCCGACGCGTTTTACGCAAAATACGCGGCCCCCTATCAGAAGGCTCGCGATAAGAAGATCATCACCGCCGGGAACACCGCCATCAGACGCCTCAACGCCGCCAGGAAACAAGTTTCAGAGATCGACGGGATAAAGATGGAAAAGGAGATAGCAATTATACGCAAATCTCTCGACGATCAGTTCGGAAATACGTCCAAAGTAACGCCCAAGACATCCGTGCTGAAGGCTTGCGGAGTCTCATTCAAGGGACACACATACCTGGCGATCGCCTCAAAGGCGAACTGGAAAGAAGCCGACGCGTTGTGCAAGAAGATGGGAGGGCATCTTGCATATGCTGAAACCTTGGAGGAACTGGCCTTCATCGACAAAGCGTTTCGAGGAGTTCAATTATGGGTCGGGGCGAGCGACGCACACAAAGAGGGAGACTGGCGTTGGGGTGACAGGAAACCGGTGGACAAGAACTCCTGGATGGAGAGCGAGCCGAACAATAAAGGCGGAAGCGAGAACTACGCCGCTCTGGCGGCCGGCAAGGGACCGCGCCTGCTCATTGACGTTGACTTGAACTACAGCAGCGTGGTCGGTTTCGTTTGCGAATGGGAATAGTACGGGCTCAACTCTTACCGGTCGATTGCGCCGCCAGCAATTGGCGGATGTTTCCGGCTTCTGCGGTTTGGGCTTTCTTGCGTTTGGACTCGAAGCGGTCGTAGTTCCGCTTCTCTGCGTCGGACCAGGCGTTGGCCTCGCGATAGTCGCCGCAGTACGGGATCAGCAGGTCCAGCCAGCATGCGATCTTCTCGAGCTCCTCACGTGAGAGTTTTGTCTTCTCGTGCCCCTTCTCGAGGATCGTCAGCAGTTTGCTTTTGGCGGCTCCGGCGTGGTATGGGGGGAGCATCGACGGGCCGGACTGCGGACTTATCCAGTTGGTCAGAGGGTTCTTCTTGCCCCGTTTGGTAAGCGCCAGGTACGAATCGCTCCAGATACGTTTGGCCCGACGGTCTACATTGCCCCTCGACAGGAGGCTGAACGATTTCCTGTTGTCGTCGGTCTTCCTGGCGCCGTCGTGGCAGCGTATGCAGTGTTTATCGAGGATCGGTTGGATCTCTTTGGGGAAACTGAAACCTCGCGGCGGACCGTAGAACGGTATGGGTTTTCGGGGTCCTTTTCGCGCCGCGATAGTCGCTCCGGCGGCGGTCGACAGCGTAGTTTCGTTCTTGTTTTCGTGACACCCGATGCAAGCGTAGTGCTCGCCCGGCTGGAGAGTTGACCAGCTTCGCATGGTCTGAATCGCGCAGCCCCTTTCATCGATTATCTGGAAGTAGACCGGCGTCCTGGCCGGGACCTCGAAACACGCCGACCCGTCTGATTCGATCGGAACGTCTCCAAGCACTTTCTTGACATCCCACGAACCGTTGTCGATGGAGATCGGCGTGGTCACCATCGCCCCTCCGGCCGGTCCGCGGTTTGAATTCCGCCCTATGCCAAGCGCCCGAAACTCCAGCGCGATAACCCGCAGCTTCCTGGCCCGACCTCGCCTGACGCCCTTCAGCCCGGGCCCGGCGTATACGTTTTGGACGGCGTAGATACCGGTCGATTTGCGATAGTCAACCATGCTGGCGCGTTGTTGCGGGATCTTCCGCGACGTCAGGGGCACGGGTTGTGAACACGGGATAGAATCGTCCCACGCCAGCAATTCACGCCGCCCGTCAGCGGTGAAGAAATAAAGCCCAAACGGTGTAATCTCCTTGCCGCCCTTCTTACCCTTCCATCCGTCGGGCGCGTAACCAACGATAAAATGCTTCTCGCTCAGCGCATAAGGATGCCTGAACAACTCGCCGTTCTGCCCGTAACGATCCACGCGAGCCGGTTCGGTTCGCCGAACGGGGGCGATCAACTGGACCCCGCTTGCTTCCTGGCGCCCTTTCGTGGGGTCAATTATTGCGAGCTTGCCCGCTCGGCGCGTGTGGTGACCCGGAAGAACCGCCACGACCTTCTGCGTTCCGGGTATCCCTCGTGCAAACTGGATGGATGTCGGAAACCACGAATTGTTACCGTAAAACTCAGTTTGCCCGGTCCCGTCGGCGTTCATTTGGAACAGCGGTTGGGTGAACACTTGCCCGCGATCGTTGTAGTCCCATCGCGTGTATATCACCCGCCCGTCATCCAGCACCGCGGGCGCGCTGGTGTGGACCTGGTCGAACCCGACGCGCCGCATGTGCTTCCCGTCGGCCCGACAGATGTAGAGGTTGCTGACTTCCGGAAAGTTGCAGTCGACCGACTGCACGCATCGTGTCGAATTGAAAACGATCTCGCCGTTGGGCAGATACTTACCGTCGAAGTCCGCCCAGCCCAGCCCGGAAGTTATCTGCGTTATCTTGCCCGACGCGACGGACATCTCGTAAAGGTGGTAGTCATCCTTCAATCGCGATTTCTTCCAGGCGAACAGAATCCGCTTACCGTCGTACGAAACGTCCGGGTCGCGAATGACCCCGCCCGAGTCGGACAGCAACTTCCGGACTTCACCGTAGGAGCCTTTCATAGTCAGCAGACACAGCGCTGAATTCGGAGCGAAGTTACGCTGGTTCTGGGCGTCTGAAAGCGCCTCGGTGTAGAAGATGTTGGAACTTGGTATGATGTGATGCTTGGTAAATACGATCTTGTCGCATTTGGCGAGCATCGGAGCGAGTCTCGCTGTCCGCCGTGCGTCACAGGCGCGAATGTACAGGCCGCGCCATTCAACGCCCTCACCGCCCGCACTCTTCTTACGCAACGCCGCAGCTTCAGACCGTAACCGAGCGCCTCGGTCGCCGAGTTCAGCAATTACTTTCGCAACGGTCCGGTGCCGGATCGCGTCTCGCGGTCCCGCGCCGTCCTGGGCAAGCCAGTCATCTACAATTCGCCGCGGTGTGTCAGCACCCGCAAAACCGCTGCAGAAGACCGTCACACAGGCGGCAAGAATCAGATATCGTCGCATAGTCAACTCCTGTCGATGAACATTATCTCCCGACAGTCACGACAAGACAAGCACTGAGGAGGACGGATAGTCGTTGTGCAAAATCGCCGGATGGATATAATCGCATGCATCATTTGAAGGCATCTACATGGGCAGCGAACGGGATAATAGACAGAATCGGGCGGACACGGACGCCCGACACGATCTTAAGAACTATCTGGACACCATCATCCAGACGTCGCATGACGGCATTTTCGTGGTGGACAGGGAAGGACGTTTCGAGTTCGGCAATGAGGCGTTCTTTCAGATTCTCGGCTGGCCCGCTGATGAACTGATCGGGCATGACTTCATAAAGGTCATCCCGCCCGACTTCCACGAGTTCATTCTCGAACGGTGGGAGGAAGTCCAGGCCGGCAAGGGCGAGCCCTACGAAGTCGACATCGTCCGGAAAAACGGTCAACGACGCAGTCTGCTGGTAAGCCACCGACACATGACCATCGCCGGCCAGCGCAAATACTGCGTGATCGCGAAAGACGTGACCGAGAGCAAACAGGCCGAGGAGGCCCTGAAGAGAAATCACAATCTGATGCACGCGGTGATGGAAGGGATATCCGACCCTATCTTCCTGAAGGACTGCGAAGGTCGTTATATCCTCTTGAACACCGCGACAGCCAGGGGGCTGGGCAAATCGTCTGTTGATGAAGTGATCGGCACGGACGACAGGGCGCACCTCCCCGCCGACGTTGCGAGCAAGCTTCAGGACTACGACCGCCGGGTAATGGCGTCGGGAGAACCCGAGGACTTGCGGGAAACAATCGAGATCGCCGGAAGCGAACGGTTATACCGGACCACCAAATCTCCCTATCACGACGAGGAGGGCAACGTGCTCGGAGTCATAGGCATCGCCCGTGACCTCACCGAGCATAAGCAGGCGCAAGATAAGTTGCGAGAGAAGTCTATGCGCGAATCGCTGATCCTTCGATCATTGCCTATGGCGTTCTACATCGGACAACCGTTCGGCGACTACGGCGGTACGTGGGTCAGTGAACAAATAGTCGATGTATGCGGCTTCACAGCCGACCAGTTTGTAGAGGATATCGGATTGTGGGCCGCCAGACTGCATCCGGACGACCGCGAGCGAGCGTTGGGGGCATTTGACGAGTTGCTCGAGAAAGGCGTCATCGAAGTCGAGTACCGCTGGCGTGCGGCCGACGGGCGGTATCTGTGGTTCCTGGACCAGGCCGTACTCGTACGGGACGAAAGCGGAAATCCCAAGGAGATCATCGGAACGTGGTTGGACATCACCGAACGCAAGCAGATCGAAGATGAGTTGGAACGCCATCGAATTCACCTGGAGGAAATGGTCGAGGTGCGCACCAGCGAGTTGACCCAGGCACAGGAAGACCTGCGAAGCGTCCATCGCAGGCTCCTGAACGCCGGTGAAGACGAGCGGAGACACCTGGCTGCGGAATTGCATGACTCGGTCGGACAGAAGCTTGTGGCGATGTCGCTGGGCATCCAACGAACCATTGTGGGTTGCGGGGACACCTCCGGCCACGAAGCTGAAATCGAGGCCCTGCGAAACATGGGACAGCAATGCACAGAAACCATCCAGGAGATCCGAACCATCTGTTACGGGCTCTATCCGCCAATGCTCGAACTGACCGGACTGGCTGACTCTCTGCGACAGCTGGGGCGGTCCTGCCAGCCGTCGGTCAATTTTCAACTTCAGTGCGACGATTCACTCTCTGAAGCACGCTTCGATCCCGAACAGGAGATCGCCCTGTTCCGAATGGCCCAGGAAGCTGTCAGCAATGCTTTGCGACACGGAAAAGCCAAGAATATCCGCATCAGCCTGAAAAGACAGGCCAACGTGCTGACCATGACTGTTTGCGATGACGGGGTCGGATTCGACACTGACTCCAAACTCAGACAGGGTCTGGGCCTGCGGTCGATGACCGAACGAGCCCGTGCAGTTGACGGGACCATCGAAATCACCTCCCAACCGGGCAAGACCAGTATTCGGGCCTCACTTCCGATAGAACGCCCCGAATCACCAGACGCCTGATCCGCGCTTGAGTTTCAATCACATCTTGCGAATCGCCTTAACAGCTTGGAATCCAAAGGCTTACCGTAGAGAACGCTCAGGCTTTTTAACAGAATTAACTGTTATGCGCAACTAAAGGGGGACCTGAAATACTCCGATCAATCCATAGGATCGGGTCTATTGGCGAAGGTGCGTTGCAACGTAACCGCTCCAGCAGGAGATCAAGAGGGCGTAAGGCAAACCCCACGCCCTGGCGATCTGGAAGGATAGACAAAGATGTCCACTCAGCCGGAGACATCAAGAACTACATCACACTGCAAGGATGGATCACCAGGCTTATCCGGCGGGTCCGGGCGACAGAAGATTCGCCTGTGGATTCTAGCGCCCCTGGCGGTGCTGATGCTGGCAATGGTCGGCTTCTGCGCAATGCTCGTATTGGTCGACACTCGGCGACGGGTGGCGACGGAATCCCAGGAAGCCTTTGATCGCATACCGGCGGCGTTCCGAACAGCCTTGGAAAGAGAAGCCGCAATGATGGATATCGCTCTGGAGGTGTTATCCAGGGACACGGCGCTCAGGACGACCCTCGCCTCCGGTGATGCTGAAGCACTGCGCGCACAAACCGAGGCCACTTTCCAACATCTCCGCCAGGAGCATCGGATCACCCATTTCTATTTTCACAACCCGGACCGCGTGTGCGTGCTTCGCGTTCACAAGCCCGAACGGTCCGGCGACAAGATCGACCGGTTCACCGCCATTGAGGCCGAAAGAACGGGCAAGACAGCCTGGGGAATAGAGCTTGGGCCTCTGGGCACCTTTACGCTGCGGACCGTTCGCCCATGGTTCGACGGCGACCGACTTGTCGGTTATATAGAGCTTGGCGAAGAGATCGAGCACATCACCGGACAGTTGAAAGAAGCGCAGGGGATGGAGTTCGTTGTAGCTATAAACAAGGAATTCGTCGAACGGAGCAAGTGGATCGACGGGATGAAAATGCTCGAACGCAAGGCCGATTGGGATCAGAGCACGACGTCCGTTATCATAGATCAGACCCTGAAGAGCGTACCAGAGATCATCACAGCGCACCTCGATGACAGATCCCGCGAAACCAGCGATATCGCAGTCACACTGGACACGGGCGATTACCGCGCAACCATCCAGGAATTGCAGGACGCCGGGGGCCGCAATGTCGGCCGCATGGTCGTCATGCGAAACGTCACAGCTGAATCCACGAGCTTCGCCCGGACAGTTACGCACGTTTCACTGGCGTGCGGTGCAATTGGACTGGCGATAGTGATCTTCTTTTACTTCTTTCTCGGTCACGTCGACAAGAGGCTCGCTCGGCAGTCCGAAGAGATGCGTCAAGCCAAGGACGCCGCCGAAGCCGCCAATCTCGCCAAGAGCGCATTCCTGGCCAACATGTCCCACGAGATTCGCACGCCGATGAACGGGATCATCGGAATGACCAGTTTGCTGCTCGACACAGACCTGACCGGAGATCAACGACAGAGCGCTTGCATCGTCCGAGACTGCAGCGACCAACTTCTGACGCTAATCAACGATATCCTGGACTTCTCCAAGATCGAAGCAGGCAAACTTGATATAGAGACCATCGACTTCGATCTTCGCGCCGCAGTTGAGGGCGTAACCGACGCCCTGGTGATAAAGGCCGAGGAGAAAGGCCTGGGGTTCTCTTGCTTCATAGATCCGTATCTCTCACAAACAGTCAGCGGAGACCCCGGACGCATACGACAGATTTTGCTGAACCTGGCCGGTAACGCAATCAAGTTCACCGAAGCAGGTGAAGTAGCCGTAAGCGCCGCGCTCGACCAGGAAACTGAAACACACGTGACGGTGCGATTTGTCGTCCGCGACACGGGCATAGGTGTCTCGGAGGATCACAGGGACCGTCTGTTCCAATCGTTCACACAGGCCGACACATCCACGACACGAAAGTACGGGGGAACGGGGCTGGGGCTGGCGATATCCAGGCAACTTGTCGAGATGATGGGCGGGCGGATCGGAGTGGAGAGTCAGGAAGGCAAGGGGGCGACTTTCTGGTTCACCGCCGTCCTGACCAAACGTCCCGGCGCCGTGCGGAATGAACTCGATCACCCGGGAACAATCGAAGGCCTCAGGGTGCTGTCGGTCGACGACAACAAGACCAACAGGTACATCCTGTCGCGTTATCTCACGGCATGGGGATGTCGCCCCGAAGAAGCCGCATCCGCCCGAGAAGCCCTGGACATGATGCGACAAGCCCACGATCGGAACGATCCTTTCAACATGGTGCTCCTTGACTACAACATGCCCGAAGTAAACGGCGAAACGCTGGGGCGGCGGATCAAGAATGATCCGGATCTGTGCGAAGCATCTCTGATAATGCTGACCTCCTCCGGACAACGCGGTGACGCTGAACGCTTAACTCAAGCCGATTTCGCCGCGTATCTGATAAAACCCGTCAAGCAGTCCCAACTGCTCGACTGCCTGCAAACCGTAATAGGAAAGGCGTCGAATCCTCAGGACCGGATCGATAGAACGATCGTCACTCGACACACTCTGACCGAGGGATGCAGATCCCAGGCACACATTCTCCTGGCCGAGGACAACATCGCCAACCAGAAAGTCGCCACGCTGACCCTGGAGAAGAAACTCGGATATCGAGTTGACGTGGTCGCCAGCGGCAACGAGGCGATCTCCGCCCTGACCGAAAGGGACTACGACCTGGTCCTTATGGACTGCCAAATGCCTGAGATGGACGGATATCAAGCCACCCAAACCATTCGCGACCCAAACTCAACCGTTCGAAATCACGACATCCCGATCGTAGCCATGACCGCCAACGCCATGAAAGGCGATCGAGAGAAATGCCTGGCGTCCGGCATGGACGACTATGTCGTCAAGCCCATCAAGTCTGATGATCTGGCCCAAGCCATTGAACGAAACCTGCAGACCAGCGATCCTGACCAATCCGCAGCGTGCGAACAGACTCCATCCGCTAAATCAACCGACGCGTCCGACGCCTCACCAAGCGCGATTCACTCCGAGTACGCCGACGATCCGGACATGAAAGAGATCATCGGCGACTTCGTGGGTCGTCTGGGCGGTTTCGTCGAGGAAATGGCCGCAGCGATCGCCAACAACTGCTGCGAAGAACTCCGAAGACTGGCCCATCAACTAAAAGGAGCCGGCGGCGGATACGGATACCAGTCGCTAACCGATGCAGCCAGAGTTCTCGAACACGCCGCCGAAACCGAAGACGTCGAAGCGGCGCAACTAGCGATAAGTGAACTGAATAGACTGTCCCGCGCGGTTGTCGCCGGTTGGCAAACCGCAGCCCATGCCCAGGAGACCGTATCATGAAGGTATTAATAATTGACGACAGTCCCGAAGCCATTGCACTGGTCAAAGTGCGCCTATCCAAAGACGGACTGGATGTCGTATCCGCCGACTGCGGAACGACAGGCATCGAAGCGGTCAGACTCGAGCAGCCGGACCTGATCCTGCTGGATGTGGACATGCCCGACATGACCGGATTCGACGTCTGCCGCATGCTAAAAGTCGAACCGGAACTGTGTATGATCCCGGTGGTTTTTCTGACCGCCTCAGACAGCGCCGAAGACAAGATCAAGGGCCTGAACATCGGGGCTGTCGACTACATAACCAAACCGTTTGACGCCTATGAGTTGCAGGCGAGGGTCAACGCGGGCCTGCGCACCAAGTATATGCAGGACCTGCTTACCAATCGCGCCAGCGTCGATCCGTTGACAGGGCTTGCAAACCACAGGGCTCTGACTACGCGATTACAGGAAGAGTGGGCCCGGGTCGAGCGGCATGGACGCCCGCTGTCTCTCATCATGGCCGAGATGGATCGCTTCGATCGGATAAACAATACGCACGGACGAACCGCCGGTGACAGGGCGTTGCAGGTAACCTCGGAAACCATCGCCGCACAGTGTCGCCAAGTCGACCTTCCAGCCAGACCCCAAGGCGGAGAATTCGCCATCATCGTTCCGGACGAAATCGCCGCAAACGCCGCCGTACTGGCCGAACGATGCCAGAATCGAATCAGCAAGATGCATCTGAAAGTCAATGATGAGGAAATCTGGGTGACAGTCAGCTTTGGCATCGCCGATACGGAAGGCAAGACCAATCTCGAAGAACTGACAGGCGCCGCTGAAAAAGCACTGCAAAAGGCCCAGGAAATAGGCGGAAATCGCGTTGTGACCGAGCAATCCGCAGATTGGGATCAGACCGAAACGTCACAGTCGAATGTGGAGTACTTCACCTGATAGCTTCTCAGATCAGGCGCCATCAGGCGCCGCCTGCGTCAATCGGAGCTATGGCGTACCGTCCATTGGGAAGAACTTCTATAACTTTCTCCGGGCATATCAGCACGCATGCTCCGCATCCGTTGCACTTGTTGGAATCGATCACGATCTCAATGTCAAATGCGTTGATATTGTTCGTATTGATCGCATCTTGAGGGCATATTTCAAACACGCAGATGCTGCACTGGATCCCGTCTTTCAATCGGCATCCGGACATGTCGACCTCCGCCAATCCAATCGGACGACAGAGTTTGTCGGACAGCGACAGCGAAGCGATGGCTCCGGTCGGGCAGGCCTGCGTACAGGCGCGGCAGTCAGCCAGACAGTACTTGTCATATTCCTCCGGATCCTCTACGCCTTTCTTAAAGTACACAACCGGCGTGAGTAGACCGGCGGGGTCGGACAGGCGGATGTCCTGACGGATGATCCCACTCGGGCAGGCCTTCACGCAATTCCCGCAGCGAGCGCAAAGACCTTTGAACTTCGTGTCGTCGACAGCTCCGGGCGGTCGAAGTTGCGGTTGGTTGCGTTTGCGATCGGACCCGGCGACAACCAGCCCTCCGGCCAGACCGAGACCGGCGAATATGGCCGAACGCCTTGCCAACGCAACACCTGAAAGACTCGCAGGCGTCTCGCTCCGTTTTCGCGCGGCAAGCAGCTTCACGCCGAACAGCATTTCCTGCATCCCGCCCAGCGGGCAGAGTTTGAAACACCATAGTTTAGGAAGGACCAGGCTCATAACAACGATCCCCGCCATGACAGACAACGAGCCTATCGCCGCAGCATCCAAAGGCCAGCGCGACGCGTTCAGCGAAGCAGCGAAGATCGACAGCGGATCAAGCCAGAGAAACAGCGGCCAGCCAATAATCGCGCCGCCGAGAGTCGCCAGCATCAACCACTGCCCTATCGGAGGGATTTTGCGATATCCGTATTTGGCGCCGGGGCGGGCCTTGGCGCACGAGTCCACAATCAATCCAACCGGACAGAGCCAGCGACAGAACCACCGGCGCCGCAACATCACGACAACAAGCATCGGCAGTCCAAAGACCGCAGCAAGCCCAACCCCGCGGACTGTCACGGCGCCAACAACCGCAACGTGAGGACTTAGCGCGGGAATAATGAACTGCCCCAACCACAAAACAAACAGCCCGACCGCCGTCGATGCGGCAAACGACGAGAGCACGAACACATGCAACACGATGAGCTTCAACAGGGATTGTAATGCTGTTCTTCTGTTCACGTATTTCGCGGCCTCAACCGAGGTACGCCCCCTGTTTCTTCAACAGCGTCTGGACCTTGGCGATATTTACTTTGCGCGGGGTGGTCTTGTCGGCGACCGCCACGGCCGCGGCGGCGCCGGCGGCGTGTCCGGTTACCAGGCATGGGGCGATCAGGCGGGTGTAGTTTAGCATGAGGTTGTCGGCCGCCACGCATCGCCCGGTCGCCAGCAGATTTTCAATCTTCGCAGGGAGCAGGGCTCCGTATGGAATCGGGCACGGTTTTGAGCCTGTAAACGAATACCCGCCGCCTACGCCGACCACGTCGCTGAAAACCTTGCCGGCCTTAAACTCCTTGAAGGTCATCTCGTGCGTGCCGACCAGCGTGCGCGAGGTCCGGATTCCAAGCTGCGAAGCGGTATCGAGTACAAAAACCTTCTCGCAACCGGGCACTTTCTGGATTTCTGCGATTCTCTTCCAGATCGCGGCGCGGTCGTCCATTTCGATTTTCGACAGCGCTTCGACGTCCAGGCAGTCGGCCGTCGGACCCTGCATGTTGACCCACGTAACGCCCGGAATCGGCGTGGCGGCGCCGAAACGCGGAAGCTTCACACCGTTCTTCCTGGCTTTCTTGCGGTCAACGGTGTTGACCCCGCCGAGGCGGTGGACCAGACCGATCCGGTGCAGGTGTCGGACATTGGCGGCTCCGGCGGCTCCGAATACGTCTCCGTCGCCGCTGGCGTCGATGACCACCTTTGCCTTGATCGCCATACATCCGGATTTGCTCTCGAAGATCACGCCTCGAATATTCCCATCGTCCATCTTGCTGCCCTGGTAGATCGGATCTGCATGGGCCCATCGGGAGCCTCCCAAGGCGCCGAAACCAACAGCCGCTCCGGCGACACCAACACCAACAGCCTTGAGAAAGTCCCGTCTGGTATACGCGTTATCGTGCATTTATTTTCCTTCCGTCCGATGCAGGTTCGTCCTTGGGCTCTATTCTGCACAATAAGCACACCCAAGGCAATATTAAGGATGCTATGGCTTTTGGCGGACGTTTCGGATATCTCAAGGTCCATGCAAACTACAAGGAAGATGTCGCGAAGACGATTCCACCGTTGGGTGTTCGGCGCGTCGGTTGCGATCGCATCGGCCCGAGGCGCCGAGGCGGCGCCTAAGCCGAAGGCGAAAATCAATCTCCTGTTCATCATGACCGACCAACAGCGATTCGACGCAATGAGCTGCGCGGGCAACACCGTCCTCAAGACGCCCAACCTGGACCGGTTGGCTGGAGAAGGAGCGTACTTCGAAAACGCCTACTCGAACTGTCCGATCTGCGTGCCGGCCCGTGCGGTAATTCTCACCGGATGCGGAATCGACACCGTTGGCGTTACGGGCAACAACGACTACGACCGCCCCGACGTGGCGAAAGTTCCAACATTCGACAACATCCTCGCCCGCAACGGATACCACACGGAGTATTACGGCAAGTGGCATACGCCTTACCGGTTCGCCGCAACATACAAGAACACCGTCCGCCAAACGGGCAAGCACTCGAAAGCAACCGGCGTCCAACCGCAACACGCCGCATACCGACAGTGGCTGAGCAAACAGAAGATTGAGCCTCGCACCGTCGGCGGGGACGAGCTGCTGGACAAGGGCACAGGACGACCGTATTCGCCCGATGCGATCGACTGGCGGTTCGGCAAGCCCCAGACCGAGTGGGATCGCCTGTCCAGAGAGGCCCGCAAGAAGCAGCGCGCCGCCGACAGAGGCGCGAAAGCAAAACGCAAGAAAGGAATGAATCCATTCAGCCAGGCGGGCAGTTACGGATGTCTGCACATTCCCGCGGCCTGCACGCGTACGGCGTTCGTGGCGGGCGAGGTGCTCGACGCGCTGGACCGCGTGAAGGACAAACCGTTCTCGCTGACCTGTTCGTTCGGACCGCCCCATCCGCCAATGATCCTGCCCAAACCGTATTACGGAATGTACCCGGCCGCCGGGATCGAGGCGCCCAAGAGCATCGGCGATCCGATGGACAACTCACCGTACGCCCGACGGGCCGGAGAGGCCGAAATGCGACGCTATCGCAACAAGGCCCACGTACGCCAGATGACCTCAAACTACTACGGTATGGTCCGCGAGATCGACGACTGGGTGGGCCGAATCCTCGCTCGCCTCGATAAGCATGGACTAACCGACAATACGCTGGTGATCTTCACAAGCGATCACGGTGAGATGCTGGGCGATCATGGAATGCATTCGAAGATGGTGCTGTACGAAGGATCGGCGCATATCCCGCTGCTGATGCGACTGCCCGGCGCGATAAAACCCGGATCGGTGGTCAAGACGCCGGTCGCACATGTGGATCTGCTGGCGACGATACTCGACTACCTTTCGATGCCCGCCTGCAAATCCGACGGCCGATCGCTGAGAAAACTGATCGACGGACAAGAAGACGGGATCGATTTCTGCGTATCGCAATGGCGTAGCGGAAACGGGCCGAACTTCATGATCCGGACCCGTCGGTGGAAATTGCTCACTTCGTACAATCCCAAGTCGCAAATCGTAGACGCCCTGTACGACCTCGAAACCGATCCGCACGAAATGAACAACCTGATCGGGAGAGACCCCAACCGCAAGAAGCACATCCCCCAGGCCGAGAAACTCAAAACCAAACTTATCGCATGGCTGAAGAAAACCAAATCCCCCCACCTCAAGGGCGTCAGAGCCCGGGAGCTACGGTGACTTCGTCCGCACGCCTTTGACTCGCATTTTCAGTGTGCATACCGCCCTTCCACCGGTTATCACGAGCGTTTTCATGTCCGACCCGCCAAAGCACACGTTCGTCGGACGCATGGGGACTTCAATCCGCTCGATTCGCTTGCCCTTGGAATTGTAAACCAGCACGAGGCTTTCGGTCAGGTAGACATTGCCCTCGTTGTCGAGAGTCATACCGTCGCAGGCGACCGGGGCGAATTCCTTCTTGTTCGCCAGGGCTCCGTCCTTGCCGATATCGTACCTGTAGACCTTCCGTCCGCCATGGTCGGCCACATAGAGAATCTTCCCGTCCGGCGAGCCGACGATCCCGTTGGGCTTTTTCATGTCGTCGATAACGCGCGTAACTTTCTTACCGTCGGGGGACAGGTAGTACACATGCTGGCCGCCCTGGGTAACCTTGAATCTACCGTATACCGGGTCGGTGAAATATATCCCGCCTTGCGGGTCGATCCAAAGATCGTTGGGCTTGTTGAACCGCTTGCCGTCGTACTTGTCGGCCAGCACGGAGACCTCGCCCTTGGTGGTAGTCGAGGTGACCCGCCCGCGATTGCCTTCACACGCCAGTAGATTGCCCTTTCTGTCGAAGAACAGACCGTTAGCCCCGCCGGTGTCCTCGCGCCATACCGACAGCTTTCCATCGAGGGCGTACTTGTATATCAGATTGTTGGGAATATCGGTGAAGAACACATTGCCCTTTGCGTCAACGGCCGGTCCTTCAGTGAATCGGAACTTACCGACAATCTTGACGGGTTTGGCGCCGGGAGCAACAACAGACTTGGCGGCGGGCTTAGGCGCAGCGGAAATGCTTAGACACGCCGCCAACAGAATTGACCCGACAAGCAACGCAGTGATACTCGATACTGGATTTCGCATGGTTTAACCTTTCACAATTTTCTTGATCCATATCAGCATCGCCTCGGCGTAATCCTCGGTCGATCTGCTGATCGTGGGCTTACCGTCTTTCAGGCCCGGTCCGTGTCGCCCGACCGACATCAAAATGAACTTGCTGGGCACCTTGTGCTTTTTGCAGGCCTCGTGGTAGCGCTGGGAGTTGATGAACTTGACGACTCTGTCGGTCTTTGCGTGAGCCAGGAACGCGGGCGGGGTGTCCTTGTCAATCTGCTCATCATTCGACAGTTTGACCACCAGCTCGTCAGAAGGCTTGGCGCCAATCAAGTTCCGCCTGCTGCCGCCGTGGGTGATCTCCTTGCGCATCGATATCACGGGGTAGATCAGGCAACTGAAACTCGGACGGGCGCTGATCTTGTCGATCGTATCGACAGACTTTCGACCAAATGTTTCTTTGTAATGCACGCTAAGAGTGGAAGTTACGTGACCGCCCGCCGAGAAGCCCATCACGCCGATGCAGTCTTTCCTGACACCGAACGCCTTGGCGCGACTTCTGACAATCCGGATCGCTCGCTGCACGTCCCAGAACGGGACCGGATGCTGGTAGGGTCTGCAACGGTAGGAGACCATGAATACCGCGATGCCGTTTCTGTTCAGCCATTTGGCCATCGGTATGCCCTCAGAGCCTATGCATACCGCACCGTATCCGCCGCCGCAGTAAACTACGATCCCAATCCCGGTTCGGTTGTCTTTCGCGGGAAGATAGACATCGCACGCCGGGACCGCAATGCCTCCGCGATTTCCGCCTGGGATCTTGTAGGTTCCATTCTTGATCGCCTTGGCGACGGAGGCGGCTCGGGCGTCATCTCCGTCACGCGCTCCGGGCGGAGTACCGGGCCAGAGCAGGAACGTCTCGGTGGCCCCGAACGCCGCCGGCTTGGCGGACGCCGCTCCACCGTTGACCTTCAGCGTAAAGACCGACGCGGGAGCCTGCTTGCCCTTCATCCAGGGGCGCTGGTAGTGCAGCGTGATCGAGAATCCGCTCTTTTTGACCACTGACATGGGAAGCGTGTAGTGCCCGCCGACGCCGACCATTCCGCGTTTGTGGGGTCTGGTTTTGTACGACAGTTTGCCGAGTTTCACCGAATTGCCCGCGGTCTTCTCGACTGACCATACGTATCCGGTTGTCGGATTACCCGCCAGCGTCAGATCTATAACGGTCCCGACGTCGGCCCGGATATCCTTGCCGCTATCGCCCTTGTCCAGTTTGATGGTCTTGGGCGCTGTTCTTGCCGACGCGACGCCGCAGACCAACAGGCAGCATGCAACGATCTGGAAGATGGAGTTCTTTCGCATTGTAGTTTCCCTTTATTCTTTTGCGGCCTGGAGCATCGCTTTGATGTTGTCCAGATCGCGTTGGTCGGCTTGGCGGCGGAGTTTCATGCGCTCCAGGCCTCTCTTGATTTCGCCCTCGGACCAGGCGTTTGCTTCCATGGAATCGCCGCAGAACGGGATCGTCAGATCGATCCAGGCGCAGAGTTTGTCCATCTCTTCGCGGGAGAGTTTGACCTTCTCGTGTCCCTTTTCGAGCATGCTTATCAGCTTGCTGCGGGTCGATCCGCCGTGCCGGGGCGGTATCATCGTGGGCACAGACGAATTGCTGATCCAGTTAACGATCTCGTTGGCCCTGGCCTTATCGAAACTGTTTGGTCCGCGGGCCTTGGTATTGGTCAGCGTGAGATACGATCGAGACCACTTTCGTTTGGCTCCGTTATCTATCACTTCTTCGCTGGTCAGAACGTAGTTCTTGCCCTTACCCTTTGCGTTGGGGTTGTGGCATTTGACGCAGTGTTTGTCGAGTATCGGCTGGACTTCCTTGGGAAAGCTAAAGCCCCTCGGCGGGCCGTAGAAGGTTTTTAGTTTTTCCGGGCCGGCTTTCATCGCCTGGGCGACTTTCGCCATCGCTTTGGGCGTGTCGTTCTTGTTCTCATGACAACCGACGCAGGAGAAACTCTCTCCAGGCATGAGCGTGGCCCATGAGCGCATAGTCTGGATAACCTGGTTCTTTTCGTTGAGGGCCTGGAAGTAAACCGGCGTGCGTGCGGGCGCTTCGAACATCGCCGAGCCGTCATCGTACACTGTTGCGTCACCGAGAATAACCTTTACATCCCACGATCCCGTGCCAACCGAAATCGGCGTTATTACCGACGCCCCGCCGCCCTTACCACTGCTAGAGTTCCGACCGATATTCATCTCGCGGAATCGCAGTTCGACAACGCGAAGTTTCTTGATCGTTCCGCGGGCAACGCCTTTCAGACCCGGACCGAGATAGATGTCCTGCATGTAGAATCGACCGGTGGTCTTGCGATAGTCAACGCTTGAGGGCCTGATGTGCGGGACCTTGCGGGCGATCATCGGTACGGGCTGGCATGACGATATCCTGGAATCGGCCGCCAGCAACTCGCGCTTGCCGTCATACGTCATGAAGTACAGATGAAACCGCATGTGCTCCTTGTTGTTGAACCCCCGCCTGCCGCGCACGCGCAGGTTGTAGGCTATCGGATCGTAGCTGACCAGCAGTGTCGATTCATCCAACGGATACGGATACTGGTACATATCGCCGACCTGCGCGTAGGCGTCGGCCCGGCGGTACGTGGGTTTTTCGCCCGAGGGCAATTCGATCACGCCGGAAACGCCTTGCCTGCCTTTGGAGTTGTCGAGCACGCCCAGCTTACCGCACTGCGGATTGTGGTGCCCACCGAGAGCAACCATGACTTTCGAGGTCCCCGGGATTCCGCGCGGGTGGAAGAAGGTCGTCGGCTCGAACGTATTGTTTCCGTAGTACTCGGTCTGGGCGGTCCCGTCGGGGTTCATCTGCATCAGGCACTGGGTGTAGATCTGCGAGCGGTCGTTGTAGTCCCAGCGCATGTAGACCACGCGCCCATCGTCCATTACCGAGGGGCTCAGCGCGTGGACCTGGTCGAATCCGACACGCCGGGCGAACCGTCCGTCTTTGTCGCACACGTAAAGATTCGCAACGTCCGGGCCGGCGCAGTCGACCGACTGGATCACACGCGTTGAATTGAACAGTATGTTCCCATCGGGCAGATACACCGGATCGTAGCTGGCGCCGTAGGTTTCTCCCCCACCGGTGATCAGGCGAGTGTCCCGGCTGGCCAGGTCCATCTCGTAGATCTTGAGGTATCGGTCCGGACCGCCCTTCCGCCAGGCGAACAAAACGCGTTTGGCGTCGTAGGACAACTCCGGATCGCGGATTATCGCACCGCTGGCTTCGGTTTTGATCAGTGCTGTGGTCCGGGCGAATTTACCATCGGCGGCCGCCTCGTTGGCGAGATCGAGTTTGAACAGTCCGCCGTACTTGTTGCCCTTCCAGTTGGTGTATTCGGTATAGGCGAAAAACCCGCCGCCCATGTTGTGATGGCGTGCGAAGATGATCTGTTTGGTCTTCGCCAACAGCGAAGCAAGGCGTTTTTGCCTGCGAATGCGACACGTTCTCGCATATAAACCGAGCCATCGGCCGTCGTCCGGGCCGGCGGACGCTTTCACCAGTGCGCCCAGATCCTTGCGAAGTCCCGCCGCTTCAGCGCCGCATTCGACCAACGCCCTTTCGATAAGCCCGCGCTCGAGCCCGGCGTCGCGATTCTTCTTCAGAAAACCGCTCATGTCGCCCTTGCCGTCAACGTATCCCAACATCCACTCGCTCATCTTGCCCGGCGAGTCCTGCATCAGCCAATCGGTCTGCTGTGGAAAATCTCGCCAGAACTCGACAGCAACTGCAGACGCCAGATCGACGTCCAACTTCAGATCCGACGCCCCAATCGCCTTGCGAACCGCCAGCATCGTCGCCGACCAGGTCGCTTTGCGAACGTATTTGGTGTCGGCGACCTTGCTCGGTTTCCAAACAGGCCGGACCGCTCGCCGCACTTTGGTCGCTCGCGACTTCGTAGTAAGCCCCACATCGATAAACTGCCCGCCGACGGTCTGGTGACAATGAACGGCGATAATGTTCCCGCCCGGTTTGATCGTCTTGCGGGCCGCCGGACTAATTGCGAAAAGCTTGAACGCACCGATATGCCCGGTATCCTTCGCCGCAAGCACGCCGTTGATGTAAACTTCGAAATCCTCATCGTGACAAACTTCAAGCGACAGTTTCTTCAGGTCAACGCCCTTTGGCGGAGTGTACGTCGATCGCATCCAGATATCGGGCGTGTTCCAGATCGTAGCCACCCGCCCGCCGGGCGTCCCGACCTTTCCGAATCCGCCCTTTCCGCTCTTCCACGGGCAGCTCTTGTTCTCCGCAAACCCGGGCTGATTCCAGCCGGAACCGGGATCGACGGTCGTATACTTCCACACGCTTTCGATGTTGACGGCGTAGCACGCCGAACAAGACAGCAGAACCGCCCCTGTAATCGCCAAACAGATCGTCTTTCGCATACTAATTCTTCCTGGGCGTATGTGTCGCCATATCGAAACGTAAGAACCGCTCAAACCAGCCAAACGCAGTAGACTGGCGGGTTCTTTCAACTACAAACCAAATGCTCGTCCAATGTTGTCTGGCAGCGCCGGTTTACTTACCGGGGCGGATGAAGACCAAGCCGTTCGAGTCGGCTCCTACGTCGCCGTAGATCATTGCGTTTATCTTGTACGATGCACCGGTTTCGTAGTCGTCGATTTTCACTCTGTATGTGTTGCCCTTGGACTTCCCGCCGGTGAATCCGTGGTGCGTATCTTTGGCGACAACTTCTTTATCGTTCTTGACTACTTCGATCGAATCGATGTCCAGTCGCTGCCGACCGCCGGTGTACAGGAACGTCACGGTGTAGAGGCCCGGTTTGTTTATCAGACCGGTGGCGTCGAAGACGGCTTTGGCGGCCTTGCGTGAGGCGATCTTGCCCGATTTCCACTGCCCGATCTTCTTACCGTATTTGGCGTACTTGACGCTCTGGTCAACGTATTCCATTACCAGGCTGCTCCTACCGTCCGAACCGATGGTTACTGCTTTGAACGCCGACGACTTCGGCGTGGCGACAGGTTCGGTCAGTTTGGGAGAGTCGGCGGTCGGGGTCGAGTTATCGATTGTATATCTAACCGTCCCGCCCTCAATCGGAACGGCGGCGCTGATAAGAGCAGAACCATCGGCCTGCTTTTTCGCGGTGATGATCGGTACGGGCACACGATAGTTGTAACCCGACTGCGAATAGCGCAGAAGCATCCGTCCCATCCGAGTCGAGAACTTGTCCCAATCGCGCTGGTCTCCGGGCGTCCAGGTGACTTCGGCAAGGGCGGCGGCGCGAGGCAGAGTAAGGTACTCGATATACTTTTCGGGCTGCTTGAGCATCCTGGACTTCTCGTTCGTCAACCGCGCGCGAATGAGCAGTTGATCGCTCCAGACGCAACCCTGTGCGCCCAGAATATTGCTCGCGGCCGCACCGGTTAGTCCGGCGGGAACGGGGTTCCACTGGTAAGCTTTCTTCAGAGAGATCGGTGCGATCCAACTGGCCGCATACGGTTCGCCGGGCAGCTTGCTCTCGGGCGCGTCGAAGTAGCAATGGCCCGTAAGCGCCATCACTACCGGATGACCTCGCTTTGCCCCGACGCTGGCGGTCTTCGGGCGGTGCCACGTCATCACGCCCGCTGAGTTGGATATCCCGCAACTGAGTATTTCGTCCCAGCCGAGGATCTGCTTGCCCTTGGTCTGCAGGAACTTCTCAATGCGTCGCGTCATCCAGCCCTGCAGCTCCTTCTCAGACTTCAGGCCGAGCTCCTTGATCTTCTTTTGACAGTGCGGGCAGGCCTTCCAGCGATCGTACCTGGCCTCATCCCCGCCGATGTGAACGAACTTGCCCGGAAACAGCTCGCAGACCTCCGTCATGACGTCTTCAAGGAACGTCCAGGTGGTGTCGCGCCCCGCACAGTACAGGTCTCGCGAAATCGCGTGCCTTGTCGGAATCGTCATCTGCTTACCCGTGCAGCACAAGTGCGGATAAGCCACAATAGCTGACAGCGTATGAGCCGGTAGTTCGACCTCGGGCACGATCTCGATGTGACGATCAGCCGCGTACTTAACAATCTCGCGGATGTCGTCCTGCGTGTAGAACCCGCCGAACCGCCACTTGCCCTCTCCGCGAAACGCTCCGATCTTCGTGAGCTTGGGATACTTTTTGATCTCGATCCGCCAACCCGGATCATCAATAAGATGCCAGTGCAGAACATTCAGCTTGTGCATCGCCATCATATCGAGGTACCGCTTAACGAACTCCTTGTCGAAGAACCACCTCGACACGTCCAGCATGATCCCCCGCCAGGCGAATGACGGCTTGTCGGATATCTTCACTCCGGGGATCACCCACACCGCAGACGAACGCTTCGACGAGAATATCTCGACCGGCAGGAGTTGGCGCACGGTCTGAGCTCCGTAGAACAGCCCCGCGGCGCCTGGCGACTTGATAACGACCCCGCCCGAGCCAACCGTAAGTTCGTACCCTTCGGACCCTAATTTGGCGTCCGCCCCGACGGTGGTCAGCAGAATGGCATTCTTGTCAGCCTTCGCCCCGGACTTAACCGCCAGGTCGAAACCGCTTGACGGTCGCAGCATCGCAGCCAGCATCTCGGCGGGCGCTTTGGCCTTCTGGTCGCCATAAAGCAGTTGCGTCCCGCCCGTCAGCGTGAAGCTCTGCCCCGCCAGCATCTCGATCGATTGGGGCTGGGGAACAATCGAAGGCGTCTTGCCCGCGGCGCCAGGGGCGGCGGCGGTCGATAAAGCGATCAACATGGAAACCAGTAAGGCCCGGGGGATCTTCATAATCACGTTCTCCAGAGTGCGGGCGGCTTATCTCATGCGCCCAACCAGGGGTCTTTAAGTTGTTTCAGACGAGCGTTCATTTCTGCGGTCATTTTCGCCACCACGTCGGGGAGCTTTTCGGCGACGTTTTTCAGTTGGAAGGAGTCGTTGACATTGTCGTGCAGAACAACCTGTTCGGGCTTGTCCTTTCGTCTGGTGATCTCAAGCGTGTAGCGGTGGTTTCTGAGACCGCGCCTTCCGCCGGCCGGATTCGCTACGGGAATCCAGAAGTACAATTGCGACTTGGGGCGGTCGCCCTTTCCGGTGCGGAACAGTTCGGCCCGGCTCGTTCCCTGCAGATTCTTGGGTATCGCATCTGAAAAACCCATCAGATCCAGAAGCGTTGGGCAGATGTCCGGCGTGGACATCAGCAGGTCGTCCTTTCGCGGGCGGATCTCGCCCGGCCAGCGGATCATGAACGGGACGCGCATCGACTCTTCGTAGTGGTTGTTCTTTGTGGGCAGATCGTGGGACCCGATGCAGTTTCCGTGATCCGAAGTGAACAGGACGATCGTGTTCTTGTCGAGCCCTGCGTCGGACAGCGCCTTTACGATCCGCCCGAACTGTTCATCCACGCCGGTAACCATCGCGAAGTAGTTTCTGGTGCACGCCAGGGCGATCCTCGATCCGCGCGACTTACCCTTCAGGTTCACATTCGCACGGTTAATAAGCTCGCGGTCGGTCTTGCCTCCGTAGGCCTTTCTGTACTTGTCGGGCACTTGCGTGTAGGGTGTGTGCGGTGGGTTCATCGAAACCACAAGCGCAAACGGTTTGCCCTTCTTGCGGTACTTCCCACCGGTGTTCCTGATGTATTTTATCGCCAGGTCGGCCTCGTGTTCCGGGCCCCACTGATTCACGAAGACCGGCTTCATGCGAGGCGTGTCGGTCGCCCAGTACATCGGGTTCATATGCCAATCGTACGTACCGTAGGAGTACCAGAAGTCGAAACCGTGCCTGCGGTCCGGGCTGCACCATTCGTTCCACTTGTCTTTACCGCGATTGTTCTTACAGTCGATATACGGCGGGCGCGGAGCGTCGAGATGCCACTTGCCGATGTACCCCAGCGAGTAACCCTTGTCCGAGAGAATGTCCGACCAGCAGCGCGCATTTTTGGGCAGTTCGCATCCGTACGGTTCGGTTCTCGACAGACAGTTGCCCATCACTCCGCTGGCGTGGGGGTACTGCCCGGTCATCAACATCGCACGAAACGGGCTGCATACGGGATAGTTGCTGACGGCCTGGGGGAGATAGAGGCTTTCTTTTGCGAACGCGTCGAGATTGGGGGTGACTACGGGATCCTCGCCGGCGACTCCGAGGGCGTGTCCTCGCATTTGATCGGGAAAGACTATCACGAGATTCGGCGAGGCGG
The DNA here is from genome assembly GCA_030745875.1 of Phycisphaerae bacterium. Lineage (GTDB taxonomy): Bacteria > Planctomycetota > Phycisphaerae > SM23-33 > SM23-33 > BS750m-G57. Next base: position 38,893 of record JASLNT010000059.1, on the reverse strand, counting down.
ACGGTTCAGCCGCACGAGCAGATGTTCCGCTCGCCCGGGCGATCAGCGCGGCCGCTCCGGCGGATTTCAGGAATGTTCTACGATCCAGATTACCCGTCATTTCAGCCTCCTTGACGGCGGCGCGTGGGTTGGGGGAATCGCTTGTCGACGAAACGTCCGTTCTTCTGGATTAACGTTTCGTCGGCGTAGATCTGCCCTTTGTCGCGGAGGTCGCAAACCATGTCCCAATGCAGGCCCGACTTATTAACGCTGCCGCACTCGGGGAAGCCCGCTCCCAACGCCAGGTGAATCGTCCCGCCGATCTTCTCGTCGAACAGCGTGTTTCGCGTGAAGCGTTTGATATTGTAATTGGTCCCGAAGGCAGCCTCTCCGAGATAGCACGATCCGCCGTCCATTTCGACCATGGTTCGCAGGAAGTCCTCGCCCTTTGACGCGCTGGCTGAGACCACCTTCCCGTCCTTGAATTCAAGGGACGCGTCGAGCACTTCGCGACTCTGGTGAATCGCGGGGAAGCTGAACTGTACGCGCCCGTTGACTGACTTCTCAACCGGGCTGGTGTAGACCTCTCCGTCGGGGAAGTTGCACTTACCGGCCGAGTTCAACCACTTCCGCCCCGCGGTGGAGAACGTAAGGTCGGTGTTCTTTGCAACCAGGCGGAACTCTTTGGCGCGGTTCAGGCGATTGGCGAGTTTCTGCTGGGTGGCTTTGATCTTCTTCCAGGTGGCGACCGGGTCGGCGTCGTCGAGATGACCTGCCGAGAATACAAAATCCTCGTACTCCGCCAGCGACATTTCCGCATCCTGGGCTGAAGCCTGTGTCGGCCAGAGCGTCAGCGTCCAGTTCAGCTCGCCGGAACCGGCTCGTTTCATCCATATTTTCCGCATGGGCTGGCGGGCTTTGGCGACCTGCGCCATCTTCTTGGGATCGCAGTTGCTCAGGCTGCGCGTGTTCACCGATCCGGAGATGAAGCACGACGCGTCGAGGTGGCGCGTGCGGTATTTGGTGGTCTGCGAAATCCACTGCCGCTGTGCGAGGCTCGATTCGTTGTAGAAGATCTCGTCCAGACCGGGCAGCACTATGTTCGTCTCGACATTTGCTCCGGCCCGCAGCGCCTCACGGTAGCATTCGGCCAGCAGGGGCTGAACCTCGGGCGTTCCAGTGAGCATCAGGTACTGCCCCTTGCGAACCTTCAGGCTGTATCGAATCATCACTCGAGCGAGCTTTTCAACGCGTGGGTCTCTCATAATCTCATCCGTCCGTCATTTAGTGGTTATTGATGACAAATGCGTCCTTCGACAACGAACCACCATTATGACAGCCAAACCCCGCGAGACAAGCCGATTCCGCCCCCATGCGATTTATGACCCGATATAATCCTGTACAGACGACAGTTTCGACTATTTCCGCCGTCGTCTTCTCAGCAGCACCGTCCCGCCCAACGCCAGCAGCATCATTGTCGCCGGTTCGGGCGCCGTGGTCACCGTCAGCACGGTGTAGCCCGCAAGGTCGCCTTCGGTCAGGTAAGTCAGTGTGTAGTCATCCCCGGCGGTCGCGCCGGTAATGTCAGCCCAATCCCAGATCGAATCCTCCCAGTAGCGAATCGAATCGGTCCCTTCAATCAACGCCAGGAAACTCACCAGCGAATCGCCGGCCTCGCCGCGCAGCGCGAGCATCCCTCCGGTAGCCATGGTGATAAAGGAATTTCCGGCCCCATAAGTATCAATTGTCAGATCGATGCTTGCGCTCACCAGACCGCCGTCGGCGATACTCAGCGTTCCGACGCCTTTGTGACCGACGAAGATTCTCCCGGAACTGGTCCATGTCGAATCGGCCCCGCTAACCGTCACCGAGCCCGTGGATCCCGGCTCATTGCCGATAAAACCGAAGTTATTGCTGACCGACCCGCCATTTACGATCTCCAACTCGCCAGCGCCAAAGTCGCCCACAAACAATTCCCTGGAGTTGTCCCACGCCGATCCGGAACCGCTGACCGTCGCGACCCCCGCGGATCCTGATTGATAACCCAGGAAACCGTAGGTCGATTGCACAACCAGACCATCTGAAATCCGCATCGAGCCGTCAGCTCCGTGGCCGGCGCCCATCGGACCCGAACCATTCACGTCCAGATTCACGGTGATGTCCCGCCCGGGTCCGCCTATCGTAAAGGTCTGCACCAGACCTCGTGCGGTGTCGAACACCAGATCGACATCGGTGACCAAAGCATTGGTGTTGATCACTCCGGAGCCGCTCACGTCGCTCACAGCAGCCAGCAGCCCGACCGTAGTAAGCGCCCCGCCGTCGAAATTGACCGCACCGGACGATCCGGGGTCCATAGTCACGTAAGTGTCTCCGGTAACCTCCACCAAACCTCCGTCGGCGATATTCAGCGTGCCCGAACCGGAGTCGCCAACACGAAGATAACCGTTGTTTGTCCAGGTCGAATCGGCGCCGCTGACCGTCACCACACCGCTGTCGCCCGACCGATAACCGACAAGACAATCCGAATTGCTGACCGAACCGCCGTCAGTGATCTCCAACACACCGTGACCGCCGTAAGAGCCCAGCTTAAGCCAATGGGCGTTGGTCCAGGTCGATCCGAACCCGCTGACAGTCGCCGAACCCGTGGAACCGGATTTGTAACCCAGGTATCCGTAATCCGATTGTACAACCAAACCGTCCGAAATACTCAGCGATCCGTCACCGCCGTATCCGGCGCCCATCGGGCCCGCACCATCGATGTCGATGTTCACCGTGATGTTCTGTCCCGGCCCGTTCAGCGTCAACGTCTGCGACAGACCGTGCGTCGCATCGAACACCAGGTCCACATTACTGACCATACCGTTGGTGTTGATCGTGCCCGTACCGCTCAGATCGGTCACATCGCCCAGAAACCCGACGGTGTTGAGCACGCCGTTGTCAAAACTCACAGTCCCATTCGACCCGGGATAACACGCTACGTAAGTTAATCTGTGCGCCTCAACCAAACCGCCGTCAGCGATAGTCAGCGCACCAGCGCCAAGTCGACCGACATAAAGAGTGTTGAAATTGGTCCAGGTCGAGTCAGCGCCGGTTACCGTCACCGCACCGCTGGAACCGGCGTAATCGCCGATGAAACCCTGCGCGTTGCTGACAAACCCTCCACTGGCGATATCGAGTACGCCAACGCCGAAATGCCCCACCATGAGGTGGCTGGAATTGACCCATGTGGAACCGGCTCCGCTGACGCTGGCCTGGCCCTGAGAACCGGAGGCGTCGCCCAGATAACTCCGATTTGCGACCACGTCGCTGTCGTCGTCAATGGTCACTCCGCCCGACCCGGTCTGGCCGATGATGGGATTAGTAAAACTCGTCCACGCCGTCGGATCGGAAGGGGTCACCTCGCCGGTCGCGCTCACAGCAGCGTGGGAAATCGACGCACACATCCCGACAAACATCACAAAGACAACTATTCGCCCTGCCATCATTAATCTCCCTAATGTGCACGCCCGAAAGAGCACTGCCCCGGCGGACTCATGCGGTTTGCGTATGGAACCCTTGCACAGTGGGAACTTGACCGGTGGCGGCCTGGAGGTGGTGCGAGTGAGCGAGAACGCCCGTGCCTCTGTTTTGAATAGCTCTGCCGCTCCCAACAACCTTAGCAGACTAGAGCAATTAGCAGTATACCCGGAACTCCCGATTCGACCAAGAAGAAAACTGGAGTTCCCGCACGATGATGGAAAGCAGTCCGTACGGGGCTCCAACGCGAATGTATCGCTCCAGGCACTTGCCTGGCGCGCCGCTGCGGGCGATAATGCATATGTACGCCCCGTCAAAATCGACGGGACATTCAGACAGCTGCTTCCAAAAAGGAGTTTGTTATGCGTAAGGCGATTGTAACTGTTATGGCGGTCTTGCTGGTTGCCGGTATGGCGTCTGAAATGTCGGCTGTGGACAAAGCTCCCCCGACGAAAGCGGGAATCAAGCCGCTGAGAGTTGTCATACTGGTCGGCGGGCACGGATACGACAAGAAGAACTTCGAAAAAGCCTGGGGCGGGCACGGCGACATCGCGTGCGAAGTCTGGAAAGGCAAGCCCTACAGTGTTTTCGACGACATCTCCAAGTTCAAGTACGACGTGATCCTGATGTTCAACCTCTCCAGCGGGATCACCGACGCCCAGAAAACCAACTTCCTGAAGCTGCTGAAAAAAGGCGTGGGTCTGGTGGTGTGGCATCACGCGATGGCGAACTGCCAGAACTGGCCCGAATTCGAGAAGATCGCCGGATGCAAGTACTGGATGAAGGCCGGCGAAAAAGACGGTAAGAAGATCGTGCGCAGCGCTTACGCACACGATCGTTACCAGATGAAAATCGCAAACACCGATCACCCGATAACAAAGGGCATGAAGGATTTCGAGATCGACGACGAATCGTACTACAGACAGACGTTCGCCGACGGGATCAACGTTCTGGTGACCACCAAGCACCCCAAGAGCGACAAGCCCATCGCCTGGACAGTCAATTACAAGGGCTCCAAAGTCTTCGGATTCCAGGGCGGACACGACGCCAAGGCCTGGACCAATCCGGGACACCGACGCCTGCTGAGCAATGGTATTCGCTGGGTCTCCGGACGCAAGTGCGTTAACACGCCAATGGCCGCGCCAAAAATGCAGAAGCAGTTCAGGAAACTGCGCCCGGCCGTTGCCTTCATCACCGCCTGCCTGGACAAGAAAGACTACAAAGCACTCGCCGCCGAATGCGCCATCGCGCCGGACGTGCATATACTCAAACAGTTGGGAACGGTCCACGCCAAAACACCGCTGGGCAAGCTCTACGCAAAAAGGGCTTTCCCCGCAAGGGGCCGCGCCTTCAAACTAGGCGGACACGCCCAGGAACTAGGGCACATCCACATAGACTTCACCAACCACCACGGAGCCTGGCGGCTGCAGAGGATCTTCGGCTGCAGATAGTGTGAAGGCCCACCGCCCGCAGACTTCTATCCGCACGCTTCGCCTCTGCGCTGTCGGGCGGGCAATTTGACTTCCTCGCGGGCGTTAGATTTAGAGAGGCGCGATGAATGTTCGCCTGATTGCTGCCCGATTGGAGATTCCTATGAGAAAGACAATTGTTATAGCGATACTGTCGCTCACCGCCTGGGCCCAGGCGGCCGATCCCCTGATGAACTTCGACAAAATGCTGTTCGTCAAGCGACAGACCTATCATTCCTCGCACTTTTACACCGATTTCATCGACGGGTGCGGGCGGTACGGCGGGAATCTGTGCGTGCTGGACATGAAGACCAAGAAAGTACGCGACTTGATCCCCGAAATGAAGGATGGAATCTTCGGGCGGTTCGATCTGCACTTCGACGCGAAGAAAGTCGTCTTCGACTGGAAGAAATCGCCCAAGGAGGGCTTCCGTATCTTCGAGATCGGTATAGACCCGAAAAAGGGCGTGCGCACGAGCGGACCGAAGCAACTTACATTCCCTCCCCCCGACGAACAGGCGCGCATCAAGAAGTACGACAACTCGTTCCTGGGCGGGACGGCGCGGATGTACTACCACCAGACCGACGACATGCACCCGTGCTACCTGTCTGACGGTGGGATAATGCTGGTCTCGACGCGGTGCGAATACGGTACGCTGTGCGATTCGCCGGATGTGCTGTCGACCACGGTGATGTACCGCATGGACGGCGACGGGAAGAACCTCCAGAAACTCACCAACAGCCCGGTTAGCGAATTCTCGCCGGCGATGATGTCAGACGGGCGCGTGATGTATACGCGTTGGGAATACGTCGACAAAGGGCAGATCGGCGTGAAATGCCTCTGGGCGATGTACCCCGACGGAAGCGGAACGGTCGAGATTTACGGTAACGATATTCAACTGCCCCCCACGTTCCTCCACGGCCGCCAAATCCCCGGACACACTAATCTGTTCGTAATGCTGGGCACGCCCCACTGGCCGCAGAGCGGAATCGGAACGGTGATCCGCATCGACACCAAGAAGAATATCCGCACGCGCGAACCGATGACCTACATCACCCCGACGGTGGACGTAAAGCAGGAGCCCGGTTGGAACCACCTGGTCAACGGAAAGTGGGTCAAGCATGGAAACGGACCGTTGTACATGGACCCGTATCCGCTGTCGAAAGACACATTCCTGGTCGCCTATAATCCGGACAAGAAGTGGTCCGACCCGAAGGCCTATGGGCTGTACAAGCTCACCGAAGCCGGCGATCACGTCAAGATCCACACCGAGCCTGAAACGTCGTGCTGGCAGCCTTATCCGCTGCGGACGCGCAAGACCCCGCCGATCCTGAAGTCAATTCGCGACAAGAAACTGGCCGCGAAGAATCTCGCGCTGTGCACCGTGCAGGACATCTATCACGGTATGGAGGGGATCAAACGCGGCGAGGTGAAATACATACGCATAATGGAGCAGCTGCCCCGCCCGTGGGACTGCAGGCGATTCTGGGATCCGCGCGGAAAACTCACTCGCCACACACGCCTGGCGAGTTTGGGAACCGCACTGGCGGGCAAGGCGATGTGGGGCGTAGTACCGGTCGAAAAAGACGGATCGGCGCACTTCACCGTGCCCGCCGACAGGAACATCTATTTCCAGGCGCTCGACGAAAACTACCTGGAGTTGCAGCGCGAACGGACGTACGTGAACTATCGCCCGGGCGAGAAACGTTCCTGCGTCGGCTGTCACGAAACGCCCAACGATTCACCGCCCCACAGCGGTAAGCTCCCGTTGGCGATGAAGCGTGCGCCCTCCAGCCCCGGACCGCAACCGGGCGACAAGACCGGAAAGCAGGTGATGCACTACCCGACGTACATCCAGCCCGTGCTCGACAAGCATTGCATAAAGTGTCACGGAGCAGAGAAACCCGCAGGCAAACTCGACCTGACCGGGGAGTTGACCACGCAGTTCTCCCGATCGTACGAGTCCCTGATGCGTCGCAGAATGGTCCCGACCTATCGCGAATTCTCCGATTGGGAAGGCACGCCCTACTCCCCGCCGAAATCGATCGGTTCGCACAAGAGCAAGCTGATCGCACAGGTGATGAAGGGCTGCCCCGGAAACAAGGCTAAGCTGCCGATTTCAGCACTGGCGAAGCTGGCGACGTGGGTCGATGCAAGCGGGGTGTATTACGGATCGTACTGGGGCAGGAGGCACCTGAAGTTCAAGGACCATCCGAATTTCCGCCCGGTTCCCACATTTGAAGAAGCAATCAGCACCAAGTGCCCGACGCCCGTAAAGGACCGCTAGCCGACAACAGCCTGTCACCATAAGGAACGAACAATGACGAATACACGCAGGAGTTTCCTCAAGCAGATCGGCGCGGCCGCGGCGGCGATAACGGTTGGCGGTTCGGCGTTCGGAAAGAACCCCGCAATAGAAGAAAACAAGCCCAACTTCATCCTGATCTTCATCGACGACATGGGCTACGGCGACATCGGCTGCTTCGGTTCGAAGAAGAACCGCACGCCGCATCTGGACAAGATGGCCGCCGAGGGCATGCGGTTCACCAGCTTCTACGTAACCAGCAGCGTCTGCACTCCGTCGCGTTCGAGTCTGATGACCGGGTGCTATCCGCGGCGCGTGAACATGCACGTGAACCAGCGGAACTTGTGCGTGTTGTTCCCGGGCGATCCCAAGGGCCTGAACCCCAACGAGATCACAATCGCCGAAGTCCTGAAGACCCAGGGTTACGCGACCAAGTGCATCGGCAAGTGGCATCTGGGCGACCAGCCGGAATTCCTTCCAACCGCCCAGGGCTTCGACTCGTACTTCGGAATCCCCTACTCCAACGACATGGGCGGACGCAAGAACAGCAAGGGACGCCCCCCCCTGCCCCTGATGGTCGACGAAGAGGTTATCGAAGCGCCCGTCAAGCAGGACACGCTGACCAAACGCTATACCGAACAGGCCGTCGAATTCATAAAAGCCAACCAAAACAATCCCTTCTTCATCTACCTGCCCCATGCGATGGTTCACCTGCCCTTGTACGCCTCGAAGGATTTCCGCGGCAAGTCGAAGAATGGAATATACGGCGATGCGACCGAAGAGCTCGACTGGTCTACAGGCGAGATACTCAAGACGCTCAAGAACCTGAAGCTCGACGACAACACGCTGGTGATCTTCACGTCCGACAACGGTTCGACCGGGCGCAACGGCGGGTCCAACGCGCCCCTGCGCGGACGCAAGGGGCAAACGCTCGAAGGCGGGCAGCGCGTGCCCTGCGTAATGCGCTGGCCGGGCAAGATACCCGCGGGCAAAACGTGCGATGAACTTACGTCAACTATCGACGTCCTGCCCACCTTCGCCAAACTGGCCGGAGCCAAAACTCCGAAAGACCGCATAATCGACGGACGCGACATCATGGACCTGATGAGCGGAAAGAAAGGCTCCTCCAGCCCGCACGACGCCTTCTACTTCTACCAGATGGACCAGTTGCAGGCCGTCCGGTCCGGCAAGTGGAAGCTCGAACTCGGTCTTGAGTCGCGCAAACGGAACTGGGGCAAGCCCGAGGGCAAGACGACTATGAAGCTCTTCGACCTGAGCTGCGACATCCACGAAGACAAGGACGTGTCGGGGTCTAATCCTGATGTCGTTAAACGCATGCTCGCACTGGCCGAAAAAGCCCGCGTTGACCTCGGAGACGTTGACCGTCCGGGCAAAGGCCAGCGCCCCGCCGCATTCGTCAAGAAACCGATCATGCAACGCCTGAAGGAGTAGCGCGAGCCTCTGAAACCGTCTGCCGTACGCCTTGTCGTAAAGCCCGACGAAGGAGGGTGACTTGAAAGTAGCCCCGGGTGAGCCGCAGGCGAGCCCTGGGAATAGGGCCTATATCGCACAAAGAGCCCGCCGAACGGCGGGTGATTGACACAAGGGTGTCGAAATGCCGCACACATTCACAAACCTGCTGGTCCATGTCGTATTCAGCACTCGCCGACAAATTTCAAATCAAAGCGACCAACCATTGAGATACGGTGGGTCGACGTAGCTGTCGGCCTGGTTGGAGTTGGTTACTTTCATCGCATTGGCGTCCCACTGGATCAGGCGTCTTGCGCGTAGCGATACGGCGCCAAGCAGACCCATTTCGGTCATCTCGCATCCGAATTCTATGGGACAAGTCGTCTTCTTACCGCTCTTGCAGCAGTCGACCCACTCGGTGTAGTGAACTTTGTAATCGCAGCGGGGCATGGTCCTGGCGGGTTGTTTGAAATCCTTGAACGTCTTTTCCGGCAGGAGCAGTCCGCCGGCAACACCGCACCGATCACCAAACGGATTCCCGCCGGCGTAACCGGTGAGCAGCTTGCCCTTTTCGCCCTCGAACAATAAACCCATCGCCGGAAGCGCGAGCTTGTCGTCGAGTTCTTCCGGGCGGTTGGGCTTGATCCCGCCGTCGTACCAGTGGACGCGCAACGGAGGGAGCGTCCCTCGGGCGGGGAACTTCCAGGTGACGGTGTTTGCGTTGCCCTGGCATTCCGGCGTCGAGACGCGCCCGCCGAAATAACCGGTGAATTTGTGCGTCGTGCTGGACGATATCACAGTCGGAGCCCCGAGCTGAAGCTCCTTGAAATAAACGTGGAACGTATGACAGGTCATGTCGCCGACCGTCCCCGTACCGAAATCCCACCACGACCGCCACTTTCCCGGATGGTACGCCGAATGGTAAGGACGTTTGGGCGCCGGGCCGATCCACAAGTCCCAGTCCATCCCGCCCGGAGGGTTCTGTTTGTCTTTCGGGCGGGCCTGCAGGCATGGGTACTTGGGGTGATCGCACCAGATGTGCAGTTGACGAATCGGACCGATCACTCCCGTGCCCAAAAGTTCAGTGGTGCTGCGGGACTTGTCCGTGCCCGACGATTGCACGCTTGACTTGGTGACGATATCCCGAGCCGCCAGCACCGCCTGGCGGATCTTGCGGGCCTCGCCGATACTGTGCGTGAGCGGTTTGGCGCAGTAGATGTGCTTCTTCAGCTTCAAAGCCGCCGACAGGACAACCGAATGCGTATGGTCGGGAGTCGCGATTATCAGGGCGTCGAACTTTTTGGCTTCCTTGTCGAACATGCGTCGGAAGTCGTGATAGCGGGAGGCCTTTGAGTATCGATTGAACACCCTGCCCGCAAAGCGGTGGTCCAGGTCGCACAGGCTCACAACATCGATGGTGTTCCCGCATCCGCGGATATAGTTCTTGCCCATCCCGCCGATGCCTACGGCGGCGACCTGTAGCTTATCGCTCGGCGCGGGCTTGCCCGGAGCCCCGCTCAACACGGATCGCGGGATGAAAAGCGGGAGTGCGGCTCCGGCGGCGAGAACAGTGCGACGCGAGACTTTCGCTGCATTCATGTTCGATGACATATGAGTTGTCCTTGTTGGCGGTTACTTGATTGAAGCGTCAATATATCCGCGTGGTTTCCCATACGTCAAGCCGTCGCGAACAGCATGGTTGGTAAGATCGGCTGGAAAGGGTAGAATCATCGCCTGACACGCCGCCCCTCCCGACAGTCCGCATGAAAGGAAGACAACTGTGAAAACAACGCGACGTAGTTTCCTGAGATTCTGCACCGCCGCCGGAGTTGGACTCGCCGGACGGACGGCTTTCGGGGCGTCCAAAAGCGACGAACCGAAGCGCCCGAATATTCTGTTCATAATGGCTGACGATCACACAACCCAGGGGATAGGCGCCTACGGCGGGCGATTGGCGAAACTCAACCCAACGCCAACGATCGACACGCTCGCCAAAGAAGGCATGCTGATGGAGAACGTGTTCTGCACGAATTCCATATGCACCCCAAGCAGAGCGAACATCATAACCGGTCAGCACTGTCAGACAAACGGAGTGCTGGACCTTTACAGCACACTGCCCGCGAGCAAGCATTACCTGCCCATGGAGATGAAAAAAGCCGGATACGCGACCGCTGTTATCGGCAAGTGGCATCTCAAGGTCGACCCGTCGAGCTTCGACTACTACTGCGTCCTGCCCGGTCAGGGGCGATACCACAACCCGATCCTGTACACCAGCGACGGCGGGACGTCCCAAAGGGTGCGGATTGACAGCACGATGACCAAAACCGCCAACGTCCTGAAGTTCGAGGGCCACTCCTCTGACGTCATTACCGACATCACCTTGAAATGGCTCGACAAGAAGCGACCGGCCGACAAGCCGTTCTTCTGCATGCTGCACTACAAAGCGCCGCACGACATGTTCGAATACGCCAAGCGCTACGACAACTATCTCGAAGACGTCGAAATCCCCGAACCGGACAACATGTACGATCAACCGGGTAAGAACTTCGGGTCGATAGCAACTCGCGGTAAGAACGACGAACTCATTCACGTGATCGGATCGTCAATGTCCAAACGCATGACGCGCCGCAACATGGGCATGCACATGCGGATCGACAAGAGCTTGCCCGACCGCGAGTACACCCACCAGGCCTACCAGAAGTACGCCAAGCGATTCCTGCGGTGCGTAAAGGGAGTCGACGACAACCTCAAGCGACTCTTCGCCCACCTCCGCAAAAGCGGGCTGATGGACAACACTGTAATCTTCTGCTGCGGCGATCAGGGGTTCTTCCTGGGCGAGCACGATTTCATCGACAAGCGATGGATGTACGACGAAGCAATGCGTATGGGCATGCTGGTTCGCTACCCCAAACTGATCAAGCCCGGCAGCCGCAACAACTGGGTCATCAACAACACGGACTTCGCCCCGACTATGCTGGACCTGGCCGGGGTCAAGACGCCTTCATACATGCAGGGGCGGTCCTTCGCAGCCGGACTGCAAGGCAAGCCTAAGCCCGACGATTGGCCGGAAGCGACCTACTACCGCTACTGGATGCACATGGCCCACGGGCACAATAATCCGGCCCACTTCGGGATTCGAACGCAAAAGTACAAGCTGATATTCTTCTACGGATGCGACTTCACCGACACCCACAAGAACAAGCCCGTCACAAGACACGGGGGCAACCGCTACTGGGCCGATACGCCAGTCGCCTGGGAGTTCTACGACCTGACCAAAGACCCCGGCGAAATGAACAACCGCTACGGCGACAAGGAGTACAAGAACATCATCGCCGGGCTGAAGAAACAACTCAAGAAGCTCAGGAAGGACCTGGGCGAAACGGATGAAAAGTATCCGCGCATACAGAAGGTGATCGACGCGCACTGGAACGATTGATTACCGGAACGCAAGAGGTCCAATATGAACGCAAGAATGACGACCCTGGGTGTGTGTCTGCTCCTTTGCCTCTCCGGTTCGGCGATTGCGGCTGAGAAACTGATCGACACCTCCAATATCGCAGGCGGAGTGTGCGTGCTGCTCGGACACAGCAATACGGATCTGGCGACGTCGCTGGCGAGGCGAAGGAATTTCGTAGTCCACACGCTTTACGCAGACTGGAAGACCGCACGCACCGAAGCCGCAAAACTCCGCGCAGCCGGACTTCACGGCAGGGTCTCGACGGGCGTATACGAAGGCTCAGCACTGCCCTACGGGCCGAGCATCGTTAACGTTCTTGTGATCGACAACTACGCCGCAATGAAAGCCCGGGGTCTATCGCTCAAGGAAATCAACCGCGTGTTGGCTCCGCTTGGGACGCTGTTCCTCAGCGGCGGTGAGAAACTGATCGAAGAGTTAAAATCCGCCGGCTTCAAGCGGGTGCGAACCGACGGTAGGCGGATACGTGCGGAGAAGCCCTGGCCGGCGGAAATAGACCAGTGGACGCACTACTGTCACGGTCCCGACAGCAATCCGGTCGCCCGCGACAAACTCGTCGGCCCGCCAAAGCACTACCAGTGGACTGCCCCGCCGTTGTGGATGCGAGCCCACGACAGCGATTCGAGCGTTAATTCGCTGGTGTCGGCCAGCGGGCGAATCTTCTACATGGTCGATGAAGGGCCCATCTCCCTGCCGGGCCAGCATTCGCTTCCCGACAAGTGGTTCGTCGTCGCCCGGGATGCGTTTAACGGCGTGCTGCTCTGGAAGAAGCCCGTGGAAAAATGGGGATGGCGCCAATGGAAGGACACCTGGTTCAAGTGTCGACCGGGCGTATTCCCGATCAGCATCAATCGACGCCTGGTCGCCGTCGGCGACGATGTATACGTAACGCTCGGATACCGGGCTCCGGTGTCGCGGCTGGACGCAAAAACGGGCGAGGTCCTACAAGTTTACGCGGACACCGAGCGCACCAACGAGATAATCCGCACTGAAGACCGCCTGATCTTTTCCATGAACTCAGACGCAGGGGTGAAGATCGCGTGCCTGGACGCATCAAGCGGCAAGGAGAAATGGCGAACCGAGCCCAAGTACAAGGGCACAACGAAGGACTACATCAAGTTCAAATCCATGCGCGGCGTGGTCAAGCCGACGAAGCTCGATCCGGGCGTGAACCTGTCGGTCGGCGAGGACATCATCTGCCTGCTCGACCATCGCGACGTAGTCTGCCTGGACATCCGCAGCGGAGCCGAAAAATGGCGGTCCGAAGTCGCCGACGAAGAAGGCGACGCATGGATGGGATCGCTGATCGTCGGCAAGGATGCGGTGATCTGCGCCACAGCCAAAACTCTCTACTCCCTGTCGCCCAAGACCGGTAAGAAACTCTGGACAAAAACCAAGAGACCGCTAGGCCACCTGTGGTACGAATGGAAGGACGTCTTTGTGATCGGCGGTTTGGTATGGACGTACGGGCCGAAGGTCGAAAAGCAACTGGGCAAATTTCGATCGTCCTGGCCGGCGGCGATGAACGGTTACGATCCCAAAACCGGTAAGACTGTCAAAACCGTCTCACTGGGCAACATCTTCACCGCTCACCACCACCATCGCTGCTACCGCAACAAAGCCACCGATCGATACATACTCACCAGCCGACGCGGTACGGAATTCGTAGACCTCACCGGCGCCGAGCATTCGGTGCATAACTGGCTGAGAGGCATATGTCACATGGGCATGATGCCCGCCAACGGGCTGCAGTACGCCCCGCCCCACCCGTGCCGATGCTACATCAACGAGAACCTGCCCGGTTTCAATGCAATCGCTTCGGACTGGGCGTCGAGCCCGCAACCTGTCAAACCCCGACCGCCCCTGGAAAAGGGTCCGGCGTACGGTGAGATCTCAAATGCGAATTCGATTCAAGCGGGCGCGGGTGACTGGCCGACTTATCGGGGCGATGCGATCCGTTCGGGAACAGCCCGATGCAAACTGCCGACGAAACTCAAAAGACTCTGGACCGTGAAGGCTGGCGGAAAACTGTCGGCCCCGGTTATCGCCGCAGGCAAACTCTTCATATCCGCCGTCGACGACTATTACGTGCTGGCGCTGAACGCAAAGGACGGTTCGAAGCTGTGGGAGACCCCCGTTGGCGGACGCGTAGATTCGCCCCCGACATATTACAAGGGAACGGTCCTGCTGGGATGCGCCGACGGATATGTCTATTGTCTCCGCGCCGACGACGGTGAGTTTGTCTGGCGGTTCCGCGCGGCGCCCGAGCAGCGGCTGATCGGAGCGTTCAGCCGCCTGGAGTCGGCCTGGCCTGTAAACGGAAGCGTGTTGGTGCATAAGGGCGTCGCGTACTTCGCGGCTGGGCGATCGTCGTACCTCGACGGTGGAATTCGCGTCTACGCGCTGAATCCGACAACGGGAGCGCTGCTGAATCGCGCGAAACTCTCCGGGCCCGAAACAGATTTCTCCAACACCAAAGCACACTTCACATACGACAAGGGGCCCGGAACAAAGTGCGACATCATGCAGGCCGACGAAAACGGAGTCTACCTGCGCGACAAGGCGTTCGACCTCGCCCTGAAACCGCAGGCTTCGAAGAAGATCGAGAACCGCGTCAGACCACTGGGCGGATTCCTCGACGACACCTACTTCCGCCGAGCCATGTGGTACTACGGGAAGATGGGCAATTACGGACAGTTGGTCGTCCACCAGGGCGATGATGCGTATATCGTTCGCATGTTCCATAACCGGAGACTCCTGGACCCGAAAAACTACTTCACACCGGGCAAGGACGGATATCGGATCATCGCCGTCTCGGAAGGATGGAAGAAGGACATCCCCGTTCGAGTCAGAGCGATGGCGATCGCCGGCGGACAACTGATCCTCTCCGGTCCGCCGGATGTGGTGGGCGCCAAAGACCCGCTGGGCGCATTCGAGGGCCGCAAGGGCGCGATGATCCGAACGCTGGCGACGAGTGACGGTAAACAAATCGCCGAATATAAACTGGACTCACCGCCCGTGTTCAACGGTCTGGCCGCCGCGGGCGGAAGGCTCTACATCGTCACCACAGACGGAAACGTCCGCTGCTTCGGTAAGTAGTGTTTTCAAGGTAAGACCGCGGGCGGGACCGTTTAGGATCGCTGTGACGGCGCCGCGACTTCGTCGCGATCAGGCCGACGTGCTGTCGGCCGCTAAACGGGGAGACAAGTATTGGGTTTGCAGGACGATGGCGTGGAGCGCCGGTCACTTCTTCAGCTTCGCCTCGGCGGCTTTGCGGATCGCGTCGTGGTGGCGCGACATGTAGTAAAACGACTTGGTGACGCTCAGTTCGCCAAGGCAGAACTGGAATGCGATCCGGTATCCTCCGCGAGGCCACGTTACGTTCTTCAAGCCGAACGCGCTGACCACAGTCGAGACCGACTGCTTGGGCTTGAGTACGGTGGATTTCGTCGCAGCCTTTAGGCCTTTGGCTCCCGGGACCGGACGGGCCTTGTCCTGACAGAGTATCGCCAGCGACTCCTTCCACAGAATGCCCTTGTCATCGCTCAGCAACGCCGGGACCGTAACGGGCTTGTCGGTTTCGTTTGTAATGGTGACGGTGTACGAACCGTCGCCGTCGGGATTCGTCCACTTGATCTGCTTAACGGGCGGGACCTTCTCGACCCTCATCGACACATTCGGACCAGCCAGGAGCGCCGGACGGCCGGTCACCCCGCACACCGCCGCGCCCGCAACCGGCGGCGCGGATTTCGGCCAGGCCTTGGCTCCGAGCTCCGCCCAGGGCGAGATGAACTTGTCTTTCTTCTTCGACCAGCCCAGAGGCAGCAAAGTCGCGTCCCGGGCGGTCTTCATCAGTTTGTCGTCAGCCTTGAGAACCAGATTCGCCACGGTCCTTCCGCGCGAAGTGGTCGCGGTCACGAGACAGAGTTTACCCGTGGGAAATGTAGGTCTCTTGCGTTGACGCGCGCTGTGGCTCAGGGTGATCTTCGCTCCGGGTTTGAGATTTCCCCGGAGAACGTCTTTCACCACCAGCGAGAGCCTGTGCGTGTAAATCGGAGGCATGGAACTTGCGACCGGTCCGGCCTGGACGCTCTTCAGATCGGCGGTGAATACGAGTTGCGCCCGCTGGATCGTCATGAAGGGGTCCATCGCGACGGGCTTTCGGCCAGGCATGGGGCGCGGCATGGGACGGCCTGGCTTGCGCCCGCCGGGCGCGGGGCGAGGGACAGGGATCGGTCGCACCTTGGGGGCGACCGGCTTGGGTCGGGCGATGGTCTTGACCGGACTGACCTTCATCACGATCTTTCTGGGATTCCCGGCCGTCAGCACCTTGCACAGGAATTTCCCATTGGCGGGTTTGCCCATGTGCGTTCGGGGTGTCTTGGTCGGGTCGCCTGAATGGATGAAAAGCGTAACGTAATACTGCATCCGCTGATCGATCTTCCTGCCGGGCTTCTGCCCGATAGAGAAAGCGGTCTTGGTTTCCTTGCCCTTGGTGTGAGCGAAGTTCTTGATCTGCACCTGGTCGACGAGGGTGGCGGCCTTGTCGGCGATCATGGGATGATATTCGTACAGGCGTATATCGACGGTCGAACCCTTGATCGAAGGCGTATCGGCCGGAATGACCATAGTACCGGCGACTTCGGTTAAAACAAGCTCTGCGGTAAGCGGGGCGCACAGCGACAGCACAACGGTTAGCGACAGACAGATATTCCTACGCATGGGTTTTCCTTCACGATGGGATGGATTTCGGGCTTTGGTGTTTCAGCGTTTCGATGATACCGCCTGAGAGGCTATTTCTCGAACTTGAAATTCTGTTTCTCCGCCTGAACGCGGACCATCTTCCTCAGCGCCGCATCGAACGACGTCTTCTCGTCGAGTCCTTTTCGGGCCATTTCCGCCTTCACGTAGGCGTCGCGTTTCTTCGTAAGCTCCATGATCTCTTTCTGGATCGCGACGCGACTGGCGGACTGCTTGGCGATATGGGCCTTCTTCTCATCGTCAGTCATCTTGCGCATGGACTCGGGCAGGTCTTCTTTTTTGATCTTGGTGATGTCGAAGTCTTTCTTCTTCGAGGCGTCAACAAGATCCCAACCGGCGGCGTTGTACAGACCGCCGGCCTTGGCGGACGCCCGTTGAGCCGCAGCCGGAGCGTTCAGCCCGCTGGCGTTGGAGTCCTGGGTCAACTGATTGGCCAGACCGGCCTTGCCCGCCCTTCCATAGCCGATGTACGTGCTGTTGATCTTGCTGCTGAGTTCCGCAAGTTTCTTGTCGTGCGGGGTGTTTATGACAACGGTCCCGCGGTCGTGATCGATCGCCGCATACTGCCCGTCGGCCCAGGCGGCGGCATCGGCCCATCCGCCTCTACGCCCGGTGGCTTCGGGTCCGCAGTGGATTGTGTTCACGATTATGCCCGCCGTTGCGGCTGCTTTGCAGGTGTCGCGAAGCTTGTGAACTTTGTCCTGCGTCGCGGCCTCGTTGCCTGCTATGAACATCATTCGCAGGGTGTTCTTGGATTTGTCCCACTTCAGTTCCTCGGTCGCGGCGCGCATCACGCGGGCGACGAGTTCCGTCCCGCCGTTGGTGGTCAGCTTGAACAGATTCTCGTACACCTTATCCAGGTCGTCGGTAAGCGGGCAAAGCTGCTTTACCCAACCATTTTCGGCCTTCAGTCCGTCGTTTCCGTAATGATACAGCGCCACACGCAGCACGGGCCTGGGCCTGGCGGTCGCCAGTTCGTTTACAACCGCCCAGAGCTTCTGCTTGGCCGATTGAATCAGCCCGCTCATGGACCCGGAAGTATCCAGGCATATCACAAGATCGACTCGCCGGGAGGGCTTTTCGGGAACCGGAGCGATGCTCTTGGCTTGTACGGGAGCGCTGCACAAAAGCACGGCTGCGATCGTAAATGTCAGTACGGTGATAACAATTGCATTTTTCATTTTTCCGTCCTCATTGTCGGGGTTGTGGTTACAACTACTTGGACGCACGAACGGATAGAAGGGTTCCCGAATTCCGCGAAATCGAAACGCTTTTTGCGAATATTTGCCCGGGTCCGGGTCGCGGGAGTATAATCCCGACATACCGATAAACTCGCGAGTCCCAAGGAGACATACGCTTATGATGCGCACCTGGATATCCGTTCTGGTGATCTGCGGTCTGGTCGGAGGCGCTTCGGGGCTTACAATCGATGCGACCAAGGCGCAGATCAGAACTGTCGGTGGAGAAAACAACGGAGTATGGAACCTCTGGTCCGGAGGCGAGGTCGGGGATTATCTCGATTTCGCAGGCGGCGGCGAGTACAAGATCGCGGTAACGGCGTACGGGTCTCCAGCGGGCGGGGTCTGGCCGCAAATGTCGCTCCGACTGAACGGAGCAACCATCGACAACACGAGAGTCGCCAGCGCCAAGCCGCGGGTCTACGTATTCACCGTCAAACTGCACAAGGGCTCGGCGAGGGTCGCTGTCACTTTCGACAACGATGCTGTGATAGAGAAAGAGGATCGCAACCTCTATCTGGCAAAAATCGAGATCACACCGCCCCAAGGCGTCGACCAGCCGAGAATCATTCCCAAGTCCCAGGCGATCTCCAAAGAGAACGCCCGACATGAAAAAGACGAACGCGCCGCTTTAAAACAGGCCGACATCGATATCGAAAAGAACCGCAAACGCGACGCTGAGATCCGTATAGTTGATGCAACCGGTAAGCCGATCGGCGGTGCGACGGTTAAGATCCGGCACATCCGCCACGACTTCCTTTTCGGGTGCAATATCTACATGTTCGACCGCTTCGGCAAACCGGAGGAAAACGCTCTATACAAGAAACGCTTTCGCGAACTGTTCAATGCAGCCACCACGGGCTTCTACTGGGCGTCGTACGAACCGGTCAAGGGCAAACCAAGATACGAATACACTGACGCTGTGGTCAAGTGGGCCCGGGAGCATCGCATCCGCCTGAAAGGCCACCCGCTCCTGTGGGACCACCGGGCGAGCAAGCCCAAATGGTCCGGCGGGAAGCAACCGCCCGTTGACGTTCAAAAGAAACGAGTGTTCGACATCATGCAGCGGTATTCGGGCAAGATAGAATTCTGGGAGGTCGTTAACGAACCGTCGCACCTGCCTCGCTTCAAGATCGACACACCCTACCGCTGGGCCCGCCAGGCCGACAAGAACGCCTATCTGATAATCAACGATTACTACGTGATGGCCAACGGTTACCCGCCCTTCTTCAAACTGCTTAAGAAGTCCATCGCATCGAACGTTCCGTTCGACGGGATCGGAATCCAGGCGCACGAACCGAGAACGATGCGTTTCCCTCTGGAAACGTGTAAGGAGATACTCGACAAGTATGCGACGCTCGGCAAGGAGCTGCACGTAACGGAATTCACCCCGACCAGCAGCGGAGCGAAGATCACCGGTTCGCACGTGGGCGGCGTGTGGGACGAAGACGCACAAGCGGACTACGCCGAAAAATTCTTCCGCATCTGCTTCGCGCACGAAAAAATGGTCGCACTGACATGGTGGGACCTGTGCGAGCGCGGCGCATGGTTGAAAGGAGGCGGGCTGCTGCGCAAAGACCTGAGCCCCAAGAAAGTGTATACCGTTCTGAAGAAGCTCATCCACGAAGAGTGGTCCACGGACCTTACGGCGAGAAGCGGTCCGGAGGGGAGGGCGGCGTTCCGCGGTTTCCACGGAGCCTACACAGCGACTGTAAGCGCGGGCGATAAGACCGCAAAGACCGAGTTCCATCTCGGTAAAGAACCCCGATCACAATCCGCCGACAAGAAGAACGTCAAGATCATAGTCGTCAAGTTCTGAGCGACAGGCCGATATCCAAATTCAAGTCGAAAACCGTGCAAATCCGCTCCGGTAATGGTATAAGTAGTGTATAAATCGCACTATCGCTATAGGGTATTTTATATATCTTATTGTATGTTCATTATTTAGGTCGATTCTACTGTTAATGCAAGGAGAATGCGAAATGAAGATTCGAACGGGTTCGGTGCTGTCTCTGGCGGCTGGGGCGTTGTTTTTTCTGAGCGTAGCCCAATCAGCACACGCGAGTTCCTCCGGTCTGAACAACATTCCAACCACGGATACTCCGCCCACCAAGGCGGTCGTGCTGCAGACGTGGTTCAATCTCGGTGAGAATCTCAGCCGCGAGATGTTCGTCGGGTTCAAGACCAGCCCGATAGAGAATCTGGAGGTCGGACTGGACTGGCGGGCGTTGTCCAACACCAGCCACAGCCACGCCACCCTTCAGGCCAAATACTCCATCGACATATTTCCCGAACTCCTGCCCCACGTGTGGAAGGCCGCAGTCGGCATAGCCAACCTCTCAGCCGATCGCGATCACAACGGCGAGCCCTTTCCCTTCGTGGCGGCCAGCGTGGATCTCAAGTGCTTCAGACTTCACGCCGGCTTCAGCCCCCAGCGTTACAACGAGGCGTTCTTCTTCGGCATCGATAAGACGGTGACCGTTCTGGATCGTAATCTGCAGTTCAGGGCTGACGCCATACAGTTCAACGACATGCGCGAAATGCTCTACAGCGCGGGCTTCGTTTACGAGTTCGGGCGTAAGAGCGAGTACCAGCGGCCCGAAGGCATATTGGGCGTTCTCGACGACATCGCAAAGAACATCATATTGGAAGGCTGGGTCTCCATGCCGTCTGACAACGGTCAGGAAACGTTCACTGTGAAGTTGAATTATGTAATCAGGTGGTGAACGACCCGGCGTCGGCGAGGCGTTTCGACGGGCTATTTCAACGGGGAAGCAACCTCCGCATTGACGGTGATGAGCTATCGGTGGATAATCTCCGCATCTCAATCACTGCAAAGGAGTAGATCATGAAACGCACCGCACGATTCGGCGCACTGCTGCTTACTATCGCGATACTGACCTGCCCGGCTTGGGCGCAAGCGAAGAAAGCCAAACCGAAACGCAAGCCCAGAAGAAAACCCAACAACTCCTGGATGATCACCAAAGTTGAAAAGGACAAGGTCATCTGCTTTGCACTGTACACCGTGCACAAGAACATCCTGAAGCTTACGGCGCAACTCTACGAACTTGACGCCGACGCGCCGCGAATCGTCCGCCTGGAGATCAGGAAAGGCGACAAGTGGGTCCAGATCGCCCAGGCGAAGGTTATCGAACGCGGGTTCACCGCTACGTTCCGCATCACCGACTGGGACTCCACGAAAGATCACCAGTACCGCGTGGCGCACGGTAAGACTGCGTTTTACACCGGTACGATCCGTCGCGATCCGGTCGACAAGGAGATAATCGTGGTGGCCGCCTTTACGGGCAACTCAAATCGCGATCGCGGCCCGCGACCGGATCTTATCGCCAACATCAAGAAGCAGGACCCCGACGTACTGTTCTTCTCGGGCGACCAGGTATACGATCACGGTAAGCATTTTCCGTCGTGGCTTCAGTTTGGAAGGCAGTTCGGCGAGATAATCAAGGACCGCCCGACAATCTCTATCCCCGACGATCATGATGTTGGTCTGGGAAACGTATGGGGCGCCGGCGGTAAGAAGGGACCGGGCGGATACGGAGACCCCGAGTTCATCAAGGAGGTCGAGCGGGCCCAGACGTCAAACCTGCCCGACCCGTTCGACCCGACGCCCATCGAGCGGGGAATCGGCGTCTACTACACCGACCTGACCTGGGGGCGGATCGGCCTGGCGGTGATCGAGGACCGAAAGTTCAAGTCGCAGACCAATATCCTCCCGCGAAACGAGTTGAAAGGCGTGAAGTTCTCCCGGGCCGATCATATCAAGGAATTCACCGGCGACCGCAGAGTGGTCGACCTGCCCAACGCAAAACTGCTCGGAGACCGCCAACTGAAGTTCCTCCAGCACTTCTCATCCGACTGGACCGGAACAGACATGAAGGCGGTGCTCTCGCAGACCGTTTTCGCAAACGCAGCTCACCTGCACGGGCACAGGAACGGACGCCTGACAGCCGACCTGGACTCCAACGGTTGGCCCCAGACGGGACGCGACAAGGCACTGGCCGCGATCCGCAAGGGGTTCGGCGTGATGATCGGCGGGGACCAGCATCTGGCGACCATAATCCATCACGGAACCGACGGGTGGGAGGATGCGGGCTATTCCTTCTGCGTACCGTCAATCGTGAACTTCTACAACCGCTGGTGGTCGCCTCTGGAAGAACCCGCCAAGGCTATCAAGACCGCCCTGCCCCACACCGGGCGATACTTCGACGGGTTCGGTAATAAACTGACGATGCTCGCATACGCCAACCCGGACCCCAACCGCCCGAGACACGGTAAATGGGGTTCGCGGGCAGCCGGGCACGCCATAATCCGATTCAACAAGAAGACCCGGAAGATCACGTTCGAGTGCTGGCCCCGCGGATGCGACGTGGACAATCCCGATCACAAGCAGTATCCCGGTTGGCCGATCACAATCGACCAGCAGGACAACTACGCCCGCCAAGCCGTCGCCTGGCTGCCCAAGATCCAAATCACCGGCCGGACCAATCCGGTAGTCCAGATAATTGACGAAACAAACAAAGAAATCATCTATACGCTGAGGATTAATGGAACGTCCTTCAGCCCCAAAGTCTTCAAGAAAGGCGGCTACACGATAAGAGTGGGTGAAGGAAAATCAACAAAGACCCTGTCGGGCGTAAAATCCAACGACAAGAAAGACGCCAAGACCATCGACGTGAAATTCTAGAGAGATCGCGTTCCTACATTCCCACCAGCTATCTTCAGGATAGGGCTCGAGCTTACGTGCACGACCACCCCGAAGTAATCGGAACTACGTTCGATCGCTACTTCTGATCGAACGACACAAGGGATTTCAGCAGGGCGGCCCGCAGATGCGGGCCGTCTTTTTTTTTGCGGAATTCTCCGATTGCCCGTCCAAATCGAAATGCTTTCAGCAATACAAGAGTAGAGCGATCCTGGAAACAACAAACTAAAAGGAAAAGATCATGACTAAGACACGAATGAGCATCCTGGCGGCGGTAATCGCGAGCAACTTCCTGGCGAGCCTGGCTTTCGCGGTCGACGGTTCGGCGCCCTGGAATCCCTACTGCGACGCCAACCGAACTCCAAACCGCCAATCCCGCCCGCACGGGAGCGGTAGTCGCAGCAATGCAAACCATGAAGCATTAAAGAGGTACAATCGCAACCCCCGCCAGTATCCCGAAGGCCCTAACGGCAAACGGATCGTCGGCGTGGCGTTCAGGCCCGAGCATCTGAATCCCGCAAACTGCCGCCCCCTGATCGCACTGAACCGGCAAATCGCCACAACCGCCGCCCAGATCCAACAGCTCGACGATATGATCCGTCAGTACACACAGAGCCTGTGGTTGATCGCCCAGTACAAGAATGCAAGCCAAGCTCACTACAACGCTTATGTTTATCTTTCTAAACAGTTGAACAACACTAATGCACTGAGACACAACGCGTCGGGGGCGTTGCGTGACCTTCAAGTCGCTCGCAACCGAATTGTCGCCAAGTTCGCTACGAGAAAACCCACCAGGCTTGTCTGGTGCGTTCGCAACCATCTCAAAAGAACGTACGTTCCCACCAACATTCTGCATCAAAAGGCTTTACAGTACATTTTGGACCATCCCGAACTGATGGGGACCACGATTCGCCTGTACTTCTGATCAACGCTGAATCTATCCGCAAAAGGCGGCTGGAAAAACCGGCCGCCTTTTCTTGCGCCCTACTTGCCAGGCGGAAGATCGGATGAACTGTTCGGACCGGGCGCGAAAACACCGTCGCCCGGCCTCGTTGTCGGAGATTTCTGCGTAGAGGAGCTCGGATTCCCCGGTACGGTAATTCGATCCGGAGTTTGGACGGGAGACCTGCGACGCACGCCCGGGGGGATGTTCTCCATGTCCGGTATTGTGCTATGCGTCCCAGGCGATGCATTCGGACCTGGAACAATGATCCGATGCGGAGATTGCCCCGCCACGCCCCGACTCCGACCGGGCCACTGCAATCGGGCGGCTGGGGGTTCGTCCGCATTCCAGATTCGCGCGCGCTGGGCGTAGTGGTCAACCACTACTATCGTGTTTCCGTCCGAGCTTATCGCAAGCGTGTCCATCTCGGCGCCGGCGTCGAGGGTGAGCACTTCGGTCCACGTTTCGGTGTCCCAGAGCTTAACGGCGCGGTCGATGCCTGCGGTGACCATCCTCCGCCCGTCAGGCATGAACGCAATCGCCGAAACGCCCGATCCGTGACCTTTGACTTCAGCGATCTTACGGCGGTCCGCAGCGTCCCGGATAATCACGCTTCCGTTCCTGCGATCTCCCAGAGCGAGCATTCGACCGTCCCTGCTGAAGGCAAAGGAGTATATCTCGGAGCCTTCAACGCCCCACGGCGCGGCGGCGCGCCCGTCCAGCGTCCAGTCCTTAAGTTCGTATCGATGGGGCTTGCCCTCGCCCGGCCGCACCAGGCAAACCGCCAGCACCCGCTTACCGTCGGGGCTGAACGATACGCTGCGAGTTATCCCCTTCCCGCGGTCGAACGTTCGAATAGTCTTCTTCTCTTCGATGTCCCACAGTCGGATATCCGATTCTGCGTCAGAACCGGTGACGAGCTTGCGGGAATCCGGGCTGAACGCCAGTGCGGTGACTCGCTGTTTGTGCCCGACCAGGTCCAGGCGAACGGGAAACTCACCGGTCCGCCACACTCCGACCTTCCCGTTGGAGGCTCCAAGCGCGAATTTCCGCCCGTCTGCGCTCGCAGCCACCCCGGACGCCGACGTCGCCCCGCCTCTTATCAGATCGCCAAGATACTCCGCCGATCGCGTCGAGCGGGCCACGCTTGTGGCGTCTACGAACCAGGCGGAGTCCTTCCCGAACGCGGCGCCTCGCATGTCGCGGTAGCGTGCGGAGTACTCGATGTGTTCCTGGTCGTGCGTCAGATCCCACACGCGCGCCGCGCCGTCGTCGCCTACGGTCACGGCGCGATTGTTCTTGTTGTCCAGCGACATATCCGCAACGGGCCCTCCGCGAATTCGCAATACTCTCGTTGGGATCAGCTTGCCGGACTCCATCGCCCAGATGGTGAGTTTGCGATCGTGCCCGGCGGTGATGATCCGCCTGCCGTCGGGCGAAAATGCGACTTTCGCAACCACACCCATCCGGTCGGCCGATTCGCACTTCAACTTACCGCTCCCGGCGTCCCATACCTTTATCGAACCGCTGCTGCTGTTTGGATTTCCCGCGGCCGATGCAACTAACGCCCCATCATCGCTGAACGCCAGATCGTAAACGTCGCGCTGACCGGACCTGACTTCGAAAGGCTCCGCCGACGAGCCCAACTGGTGAATTCGCACATTTCCGAACAGATTGAATCCCAGCGCCATCCGCTTGAGTTTCGGGCTGTATGCGATCGACGAGATAATCGTCCCCTGCTTCGCCGAGCGGTGGACGATTTCGCCTGAATCGGCCTGTATCGTGATAAGCTTCTGCGATCGGTTGAACAACATTATGTACTTGTCATCGGGCGTGACCGCCCAGGCGAAAAGCATCCCGTGGGCTTCCTTGAGTTTCCAGAGGTTCTTCCCGCTGCTCGTGTCGTATCCGCTGATCCACTGTGTCCCCAGGGCAAACACGCGAGCCCCGTCCAAACTGAACCGCACTCTTCGAACGTCCCCTTCAACAGCGTCGCACTTGCGGATCAGCTTACCTGATGCGGCGTCCCAGAGGCTCAGTCCCCCGTTCCTGCCGGTGGCGATTGTCTTCCCGTCGGGGCTGAATGCGGCCGCACCGATCGCCTTGTCTCCGTCGCGAATTTCCATCGCGTGCGAGTTGCACAAGCGTTTCAGATATTTCCACTCCCACTGACGCAAATCTTCGTCGCATAATCCCAACAGTCGATCGGCCTTGCTGAGATACCCCGCGTTCCATTCGTACTGAGCGTTCAAGATCCGCGTAACGCACAGAGACCGCCTGGCCGCACCGAGGGCCTCGCGGGTTTTCTGCTCCTGGGCGACGGCTTTGGACTCAGCCGACACCGCGCGGGTCTTCTGCTTGTTGATCATGAAAGCAGCGGTAATCGCAACCCCCGCGATCACCACGAGCCCGACAATGCCCGCCACGCCCAGCGTGCGGTGGCGCCGCATCCACCGGGCGGACCGCTCGCCGAGCGATTCACTATAAGCGTCGATGGGCTGGTCGGCGAGATAGCGTTCCACGTCGTCAGCCAACTGACCGGCTGACGGGTATCGGTCGTCGGGATCGGCGGCCATCGCTTTCAGGCATATCGCCTCCAGCGGTTTGGGGACCGCAGAAGCAATTGACCGCGGGGCGGCCAGATCCGCCCCGATGACTTTCTCGATCACCTCCTTGCTGCTCGATCCATGGTAAGGTCGGCTCCCGGTGAGCAGTTCGTATAGGATCGCGCCCATCGCGTAGACATCGCACCGCTGGTCCATCGCACCGGTGCTTCCCGAGGCCTGCTCGGGCGACATGTAAACCGGCGTGCCGAGGACGTCTCCGGCCTGTGTTACGTCGAGCGTGATTCCTTCAGATTCCTCGGTTTGGTCCGATCCGGCTGTATCGTCGGCGTCCCCAAGTTTCTTCGCCAGCCCCCAGTCCAGCACCACCGTCTCGCCGTATTGACCCAGTATGATGTTCGCCGGTTTCAGGTCGCGATGGATCACGCCTCGGCTGTGGGCGAACGCCATTGTCCTGGCGACGGTAAGATACGCCCCCAGCAACCGCGCCCGCTCGACCTGGTGGTCGGAGGGCGAGTGTTTTGCTGAATGGAACCGTTCTATCGCCCCGGCCAGCGTGTCGCCCCGCACGAGTTTCATCGTGTAGTAAGGCTCGCGTCCCTCGGGCTCGTGAAGCTGGTAGACGGGCACTACGCCCGGGTGTTCGAGGTCGGCGGTTATGCGCGCCTCGTTCAGGAATCGTCTGCGGAATTCCCGGCCTTGGGTGGTCTTCGAGCTTAACTGTTTGAGCGCCACGGTGCGATGCAGCGACTTGTCGTACACCGTGAGAATCTCACCGAACCCGCCGCGGGCGAACTCCTCCTCAACGCGATATCGCTCGGTCTCATCGCCCGGAGACAACCGGTCATCCGACGCCCGGGCCGGCCCGCTGCCCGCACGGTGAGCGATAGTCGGCAGCTCACCGCCTGTAACGATAATCTCGGGAAACCTCAGGCGATACTCTGCGACCAGAGGCGAATCGCCGACACGATGTCGGACCGCCGATTCCTGCTCGATTATCCGCAGCAGAATGTCCGGCTGATCGATCTCGCTGAACCGCTGGAGATACTCCTCGACCAGCGGACCCTTATCGCCCGAACCATCGCCAACCGCACGCCAGGCGAACTCCAACTCGATGCAAATAAGCTCTTCGAGCGTCGCCAGATACGCGGGCGAATCACGATCGCCCAGAAAGTCCTCAATTGGTTCGGGCGCACCGGCGGTCCAGGCGGCTTCGAACTTCCGACGGGCTGTCTCATCAATCGAAGAAAACTCTGACGACATGCGTTATTACTCCCACGCACGACCTGTAATCAGTTAACAAACCAGCGCTCCGCACGCCCGTTTAGCGTTCTCCAGACCCACGTGTCGCAATTATCGACGCGAGATAACCGCTCGGGCAAACACTAGTCCAGAATCGTCTCGAATTTCGTCATCAAGCGCGCCAGAATCCGCCTCACCGTCCGCTCTGAACTGCCCAGTTCGGAGGCGATCTCAGCGTTGGATTTCTGCTGAAGCTTCATATCGACAACGATGCGCTCCTCATCATCGAGTTGCGAGATAAGGTGTTCGAACGTGTCTGCGAATTCGATCTGAATGCTCGGCGTGAGATCGCCCGCGGGCATGTCGAGCATCTGTCCGCCCCGCTCATCGTCATCACCGCCTGCGGCGCGGACCTCCTGACCGAGACTGCGTTTCTTGCGCATATGGAACCGCGCCTTTTCGCGAACCTTGGTCAAAGTAATCGCACACAAGAGGCGCCACAAGCTCTCGCTGTCATCCAGTTCGAACTGCCCGCCTTCGACTCGTCTCAGGAAAGTTCGACAGACTGATTGAACAACATCATCGCCCCCGAACCGCCTGCCCATTTGTGTGGCGATGTTATTGTCAGCGATCCGCTCGAGCGAATGACCGTACTTCGCGACAAACTCTTCAATAACGTCCGGATCCCCGCCCCGAAGACCGTCAATCATCCGCCGCCACTGTTGTTCAGATTCATCCATAGAGAAACTCCCGATATGTCACCAGTTATTCTAGGCTCTACCCCGCCGACACGCAACAAATGACGCCCTCCGGCGGCGGGCCTGAGCACGCCGACGACTATCGCATCGGATCCGTCAGACCGCCGCCCTCAACCGGAACTGTCTTGACATATCCTGCGGGCTCGCGCGAGTAGATCGGCGATGTCCAGGGCGATCCAGTCGGCCTCGATCAGTTTTGTCATCGCCGTCTCGAGCGCCCCATAGGACAGGTTCGTGATCTTCCGCCCGTGGTGCGCCAGCGCGGCGGCGACCGCGGAGTAATAAACCGTGACCGCAACCTGGCGCGACAGTTCGGGCCCATCCTGTTTGGATAGTCCCTTGGCGTACTGTTTCAGCGAGGTCAACTCGGCGATATCCGTATCGGGGTCCAGCAGCAGATCGCCTATGGCGCGGGTTTGAATGTCCGGATGCGATCCGGCCGGACCGTCGTAAGACGAGGGCTCAACACCGTCAGCCGACACGCCGGACAACACCTGCGCCTCGCCGTCGGAGGCGGGCTCTGCGCCGATGGCCAACAACCGGGCCAACTGCTCCGAACTTCCGCTTAATTCATGCTGAGTGTCCACGATCGAATTTCCTTACGCGTCTCATCTGTGTTGTCGCTCTACGTTCAATACGCCGGATCGTCACGATCTTGCGCTCCGGCCGCCCAGAATCTTCATTAATTCTGCAATTTCAAGATCCACTTCCTCGTCGCTGTCCACGAATCTCCGGACACTTCTCCTGAGAATCGTGCGGAAGTTCCGCTTGATCGTGGCGATCATGTTCGAGGCCTTGGATTCGGAAGCCACGCCCAACTCCGTACAGAGTTCAGGCAGCGGTCTGGGCGTAGTGTTGTCCACAATCGGCGCCAAAACGCGCAGGCGGAACATCTCCCAATGGACCGCCTTACCGCCATCGCGACAATGCTGCTCGAGTTCAGTCAGCACTTCGCCCAGCAATGCCGACGCCCACTCGTGGTCGAACGCATCGCCCGGAGCCCGTCCGTCCGATTGCAGGGAGGCACGCATAGGGTCGATCTCGTCCAGCGCAGCCACGCCGCCGACGGGGCTTCGTTTACGCGCCGAAGCCTTGCGATGAACGCCCGCAGCATAGTTCTCCAGTGAGGCCAGGATGAACGAGCGGAATCGCCCTCTGTTTCGGTCGGCCCGGTCGATCAACTCTCGCCCGAGCACGACCTCAAGGAAGAAACCCTGAGTGAGATCCTTGGCCTCCTGATCTCCGCAGCCCTTGCGACGGAGGTAGCAGTAGACCGGCCGCCAATACCGTCCGAGCAGTTGCCCGATCAGCATCCGCCTGCGGTCCTCATCACCGGCCTGCACGCCGAAAATAACGCTCCACTGCGTAGTGCAGAACCGCGAAGGTCCGTCTCCCATACTTGTCCTGCCGCCTGATGGCATGCCGCTAACTTACGCGACAGCGGGGAATTGTCAACCGCAATTCGGCGATCCGAGCCGCAAAGAAGCAATATTCCACATTTTTCCTCACCGGCGCGCAAGATCGCATCACCAACCGCATATTCCCTGTGAAGTGCGAGCGGCGCACTGGACGGAGAAGCAACGAAACAGACGTGAAAGGAACAGTGCGATGAAGAAAACGACCACAAAGATAAAGCTGTCCGGAAAATCTCGGATCGACGGAGAACTGTCCACAAGCCCCATCGACCGCCAACACGCTCGCCCGGCTGCACTTGGCGTGGGGCTCGCCGCCGTCGGACTGTTCCTGCTGCTCGCGAGGGGAGCTTCGGGCGCAAGCTTTGCATATTCGGATTTCTCGGATGTCTCCTCGCTGGTGATGAATCGCGGAGCCGCTCAGGTCGGAAACGAGATCGACATCACCAGTTCGTCCCGTTCGCGGGCCGGAAGCGTGTATCACGACACGCGCTTGGATCTCAGCGGAGGTTTCGTTGCGACCTTCACATTCCACTTCGACAACCATGTCAACGCTCACGGCGGGTCGGGCGCCGACGGTATGGTCTTCGTGCTGCACAACGGACCAAACGGATTCTCAGAGACGCGCACCGACGGAGGCGGTATCGGATTCTTCAATTCGGACGGTTACTTCAACCAAACGCCGCCCGAAGCGTCGGCTATCGAAAACAGCTTCGGTATCGTTATGAAGTCCCACCAGGAGAGCACGCTGGCCGCGTACGGCTACGACGAGACAGGATCGCTGATCTACTCTTCGGGCAAGATCGACCTTGGCGGCGAGGCTTTCTTCAATACAACCGATTCGCACACCGTTCGCCTGGAGTATGACCCCGCTGCTGATAACGAGTTCAAAGTGTTTATGGACGACATGACCGCTCCCCGGATCGCTGATACGTTTGACATCGCCGGAAGCGTCGGAGATATCCCGGCGATCTGCGGCTTCACCGCGGCCACAGGCGGCAGCGCCGAAACGCACACCGTCGAGTCATGGGCGATCGCCCCGGTCCCCGAACCGGCGACTATGTCGCTACTGGGTCTGGGCGGAGTTCTGACGCTCGTTCGGCGCCGCAGAGGAGCATAGAACGAGACCAAACCGGACCCCGGGGGGGATCCGGGCTACGGGCGAGATTATTGACAATCTCGCCCGTTTTTTTTCGCCCGCGCGCAAGATCGCGGGGTAAGCGGCGTATTCCCTGTGAAACGCGAACAACGCACCGGACGAAAGAGTCACGAAACAAACCATGAAAGGAGCAGTAAGATGAAGAATGCAATCACCGTAATGTCGACACTGGCGACGATCCTCCTGGCCGCGGGCGCAGTGAGGGCGGTCAACATAGAGACAGTCCACGTGGGCAATCCGAGCAATGCGGGCGATACTGCGGTAATGACGGTCGACGGAACCACCGGTTACGGAGCCGTAAACTACGAATACAATATCGGCAAGTACGAAGTGACGGCCGGCCAGTACTGCGAATTCCTCAACGCCGTCGCCAAAACCGACACGTACGGACTGTATTATCTCCCGATGGACAGCAATCCCCTGGGCTGTCAGATCACCCGACACGGCGTGAGCGGAGCCTACACGTACGACTTCAGCGGCGGAGCGGTCGAGGCGCCCGGTTCAACCGCCGCCGACTGGGCCAATCGACCGGTGTCCGTTATGTCGTGGGGCGGTGCGGCGCGCTTCGCCAACTGGCTGCACAACGGTCAGCCCACCGGAGACCAAAACCTGTCAACCACCGAAGACGGTTCGTATTATCTCAACGGCGCGACAACCGGAGCCGATCTTCTAACCGTAACGCGCCGGCCCGATGCGACGTGGGTGATACCGACCGAAGACGAATGGTACAAGGCGGCGTATCATAAGAACGACGGAGTGACGGGCAATTATTACAAGTACCCAACCAGCAACGACAGGGCGCCGAGCAACGATCTGGTCACCCCCGACGACGGAAACAACGCGACAATCAGGTACGGTGGAGACTACACCGTCGGGAGCCCGTTCTGGACCACGGAAGTCGGGGAACACGAGAACTCGGCCAGCCCGTATGGCGCGTTCGATATGGGCGGAAATGTGTTCGAATGGAACGAGACGTTCCTGACAGCCGGCAACACACCGTGGCGAGGAGTGCGGGGCGGAGGTTTTGGCTGGACCGCTTACAAGCTCGACGCGTCAAATCGCGGTTACAGCAATCCGTCGTGGCGTAACACTTCCAGCCCGGTTGGATTCCGCGTCGCCGAAGTCCCCGAACCGGCGACGATGTCGCTGCTGGCGATCGGCGGAGTTGCAACGCTTTGGCGACGGCGCAGGAAGTAGCTCGCAAAGAGAGATCGGATTTTCGGGGAGGCGGGTCGTGGGCGGCGGATTCAGCTTGCTCACGGCCCGTTCGGTTTTGTGGTTGCGGGTCTGGTTCCCACCGCTGCGGTTGGGGCTGCTTTGGGAGCGGCGGTAACCCTGGCCGGATCGTTTTCCCACCCGTACTTCGACGCAAACTGCGACGGCGTGAGCGTCTCCTGGCCGGAGTCGGTCACCACGACGTACATCAGTTCCTTCTCCGCGTCGACGCCTTTGGATACCGCGTAGTGTCCGTCTGCGCTGACGGCCAGGCATCCGGCGGCGGGCAGGGGCATGTACGTTCTTATCGGGCAGCCCTCGGCGACGTCCCAGATACGCAGCATCCTGTCGCAGTAGGTCGCCAGCATCGAACCATCGGTCGAGAACGACAGCGGGCGTATCCGCGTCGGATGCCCGAAAAGCGTTCGCTGCTTCGATGATTGGGTGTCCCACAAATGAACGTATCCCGTCGTACGCCACATTCTCCTGTTAGAGTAACTGCTATCCGCCACAGCCAGCGTGCGGCCGTCGCTGCTTGGCGCCACTGGACATCTCGGGCGGCCGTCGATGAACTTCAGGGCGACATTCGCAATTACCGAGCCGGGCTCAGTAGACCATATTTCGGCCCTGTTGTCATTGCGCATCACAGCTATCGTCTTTCCGTCGTCGGAACCTCCACTGCAACTCTGCACCCACTCTTTTGACGGGGCGAACTGACCAACGAGACTGCCCGATCTTGCATCCCATATTCCCATGGCGCCGGCAGGTTCTTTCAGCAGCGAAATAATCCTGCGACTGTCGGACAACCATATCGCGGGCATGAGCCCGTCAGGCGAACCCCCCTGTCCCGGGACTTTGGCGACAGTCCGCCAGGTTTCGGTGTCCCATACGTGTAGAGAACTTTCCCTGTCCATATCGCCCAGAAGTTTCCCGTCGGGCGACCATGACAGGCTGATCGCATCTCCTCCTTTTCCAACCATTGGATGAGATTTCCATCCGCTTCCCAAACTGACATCAAGAACATGGAGCATCCGCCGCCCTCCGATATCCATAAAGGCCAGCGACTTCCCATCGGGAGAATACCCGGCGCACTGGACAACACCCCGTCCGGGTTTGAGTTCCATGGATGACCAGGTCGGTTCATTGCGCCACAACCAGACTACTCCATGGTGGTCTTCCCCGACCCTGGCGCCCACAAGCACTGCACCATTCATCCCGGGCGGTGCAGCGCCTTGTGAGATTCCAGGCATTGTTCGCCTGGTCTCCCAGATCGTCCGCCCGGTAGCAGAGTCTATGAGTCCAACTCCGACACTGTAGTCCAGGAGTCTATGCCATCGCACTGACAAAGCCTTGCTGTCCGGCGACCATATGTAAGCGTCATTATGACCTTCTTTAGCGATCAGGCCCGGGGCGATTGCCGCCTTCCAGGTTCCGGTGTCCAGGATGGCTACCGCTCCGCCCTTGTCACGCACAAGCAAACGCGTTCCATCCGGCGACCAGGCAAGCAGCCCCGGTATACGGTGGTCATCAGAACAATCGATCTTGCGGATCATCTCCCATGATGCGGTGCTAAAGACGGCGACGGTCGACCTGGCAATAGCTTTTTCGCCGACCACGCCCCTGACAGCAAGCATCTTACCGTCAGGAGACCAGGAGAGAATTCTATTAGAATCCTCCAATCTGCTGTCAAAGCGTTTGACAATGTCTCCGGAACCTACGTTCCAGACGAGATCCGGTTCATCTCCCCGTCTCCCCGCCGAGGCGAGCATCTTGCCGTCCGGCGACCATTTCAGCAATCCGGAGCCATGCCCGTGACCGACAAGGAACCGGATGAATCGCCCGGATCGGGCATCCCAAAGCCCCACGTTCCGACCGGCCGTTGCGACTGTCTTACCGTCGGGCGAGAACGCCGCTCCCATGACGGATACTTCATGACCTCGAAGCGTGTGCAGTCGACGCCCCGATGGAAACTCCCAGATCATCGCCGCAGCGTCCTTGCCCGCCGAGACCAACAGGTCGCTGTCTTTGGAAAACGACAGATCGAACACCGTCCCGCGATGCCCTACAAACATCCTGTCGAACTTGCCCGTGGAAGCGTCCAGTATCCGAATGGCTCCGGCCTCGTCGCCCGTGGCGAGCCAACGCCCGTCCGGACTGAACGCCATAGCCGTCTGCTCTCCGCGAAGCCGGCGTGTCTCCAGCGACCAGAACCTGACGCCTTTGATCTTCGCCGGTCGGGGCGCCAGGGCGCTGAGATTCTCGCCGGCGTCCCACGGTGTCAGCGGTGCGCCAAGAGGCAGGCGCACCTGAAGATCCGAGACTATACAGCGTGAATTCCAGCTTGAAAAGGCGATGCATCCGGGCGCAATCCCCAACTCCCGCCAATCTTTGGGTTGGCGCAACCTCCACTGCGGACCGGACCAATCCAGGATGTTCTTCCCATCGCAATCCACCCTGACACCCACCTGTCCGCGACGGGTCCTGACCACCACATCCAGCAGATACTCCTTACTGTTTTGGATCGCTTCAATCTCAACCGCCTTATCGGAATAAAGCCCGGCCAGGCGGATCTGTTCAGGCCCACTCTTCCGATATCCCAGGTCCAGTATGGCGATGATTCCACTGACCGGCAGAGCGATCTGTATCTCGCGGTTGCCCGTAACGCGACGAAATCGCAGGCGGAGATCGTAGCTGCCTTCCAACTCGGTTGGAAAGA
This sequence comes from Phycisphaerae bacterium, assembly GCA_030745875.1. GTDB lineage: Bacteria > Planctomycetota > Phycisphaerae > SM23-33 > SM23-33 > BS750m-G57. The sequence goes on along the minus strand of JASLNT010000059.1, from coordinate 3,948 downwards.
CGATCTTCGCGTTACCCTTGGCGGGGCTTACCAGACCGTAGGGCTCTTTGACCCACTGACCTTCTATCGCCTGGGCGGGGTCCGCTTTCGCCAGCAGGTCAACCCACTGGCCCGGCGGGGCCCACAGCTTGCTTTCACCGGGATTATCGACCGGAACGCGCGGCGGCGGAGCCGAAGGCGGACCCGCCGGACCGGGCGTCGAATCATCCATACCGAGATAGAACCACAAACCAACCCCGACACCCGCCAGAACCGCAAGAACTACCGCGACGATCAGGAGTTTCTTGGGCTCAGCCTTTTTGGCGATGGGAATTATGTCGGTGGGGACTTCAGCCCCCCCGCCCGGGCCCTGCGAAATGGAGACTCCGGGAAAGCCCGCTGACTGTCCAAGCGGGGTCGGTTCATCCTCCGCCGTCACCTGCAACACATCGCCGGCGTCCATCGAAGCCGGCGTGGTCTCCACGGCGCTTCCAACGGGCTGTGATGCGGCGGTGGGGATCTTCACCACCGCCAACCCAGCCAGTTCGCACTTTTCGGCGTTGGGCGCGGCGGCGATCAGGCCGGCGATTGCTTCGTCGGCCGACTGGAAACGGTCTGCGGGCTCCTTGGCAACCATCCGGGCGAAGACGTCCTGGATGGCCTGGGGGATATTCTTGTCCGACTCGCTCAACGACGGGATCGGATGCTCTCGCTGTGCGATGAGCTTCTCCACCGGCGTGCTCCCTCCGTAAGGCAGCTTGCCCGTGAGCAAACGGTACAGAACGCATCCCAGCGCATAGATGTCGCTGCGGTGGTCGGCGTCTTTGGCGTTGGCGGCGTGTTCGGGGGCCATGTACTCGATCGTCCCCATCAGGCGCCCGGCAAGCGTCAGGGAGACTTCGGCGCTGTGTTCGGCCTCTTCGGTGAATCGCGCCAGGCCCATGTCCAGGACCTTGACCGTCCCGTCGCAGCCAAGCAGCAGGTTCGCCGGTTTGATGTCGCGATGAACTATGTTGCGTGCGTGAGCGTAAGCCAACCCGCGTGCGGCCTGGATGGTTATGTTGACCGCCTGATCGACGCTGAGGGCTCCTTTGGTCTTTACGAGTTGCGAGATATCCGGGCCGTCAACGTACTCCATCGCCAGGTACAGACCGCCCGTAGTTTCACCGGCGTCGTAGGCGGTGACGATATTGGGATGGGTAAGCGCTGCAGCCGCTTTAACTTCGCGGGCGAATCGCTGGACAAGCTTCGGGTTGCCCGCTCGGGCCGTATGCATCACCTTTATCGCCACGATGCGGTCCATGAAGCGGTGACGGGCCCTGTAGACATGCCCCATCCCCCCCTGCCCGATCTCATCGAGCACGTGGTAGTCGCCTATCACCAGCGCCAGAGTGCTTTTCGCCAGCACCGCATCGGCCTGGAATTGAGTGAGCCGATCGCTGGCGACAAGTTCCCGCGCGAAGTTCAGCGCCGACCCCGATTCGACATCCATCCCAAACTCGCTCAGACAGCGCGCGACGCTATCGTCGGCCATCAGGCCGCTACCGGTCAGTTCAGCCGCAAACTCCTTGAGAGTAATCGCCATTTGCTATCCGCACACCCAACGTAAAAGTAACGCCAAACTATGTTACGCCAGATAATCGGAGAAGTAAACGACAACGGGACGGCGGTTAGCTGTCAGCTCCAGTTAGCGGCCTACTCATGCGTCGGCCCTCGTCGCGACGCAGTCGCGATCAAGCGGTGGTTAACACCGGAGGTCACAGAGAGCGGAACAACCAATTTGGAGTGCGGCGGCTCGACGCCGCTTTCACTTGTCGCGGAGCGACGGTTCTGTCGTTCTGTCCGGATCGCCGAAGGACGAGGGGGCGTTCAAGAAGACCGAAATTCGTAAGCGTCGGCAACGATTGCGGCGGCAGTTGGTTCGGTGATCAGGGCGCAGTGTCAGTCGGATATCTTCTTTTCTTTTGCGGATCGCTGCGGAAACAATCGAGGTGTTATTCCCTTGATCTTATTCAAGGCGGATCGAGCGATATCAATCATGATTTTGTCGTCATCCTTGAGTGCTTTGCTGAGTGCTTCAGCCAGAGCGGGCAGGGCTTCTTTGGCATCCGGGCCGATTTCTCCCAACACCAATGCGGCGGAACGAATAACATCATCGTTCTTGTCCTTCAATGCCGCCACGAGAGCGGGTACGGCGGCCGGGCCGATTTCGCGCATCGCATGGAAAGCCTCGTAGCTCTCATCATAATCATCTCGGTTCGCCCGAATCGCCAGGAGAGCGGGTACCGCCGCCCCGGCCGCCGGGCCAATCTTGCCCAACACCTTAATGGCGTTAGTACGAATATCGCCATCTTCATCCTTCAGGGTCGCCAACAATGTGGGCACAATCGACTTGGCGGCAGGGCCAATTCCGTCCAGCGCCTCGGCAGCACTATCACGCACTGCCTTGCTCCTATCCTTGAGGGCCAAGTTCAGAAGCACCGGTACGGCCGGCTTGGCCGGCGGACCTATTCCGCCTAGCGCCTTAGCAGCATGGCTGCGCACATCCTCGTTATTGTTATTCATCGCCTCGACGAGAGCTGGTATGGCCTCTTTGGCCCCCGGGCCGATCTTCCCCAGGGCACGTGCGGCTGAAACGATGGTATCCCTGTCCTTCTCGTTCAGAGCGGAGATGAGAACTGGTACGGCCGCCTTGGCCCCCGGGCCAATTCCTCCCAGCGCGTCAGCGGCGTGACGACGCAGATTTCTATATTTGCCCTTCACCGCCTCGATGAGAATGGGTACGGCGTCGACGGACGCCGGGCCAATCTTCCCCAAAGCGAAAGCAGCCCAACAGCAACTCTGCACAGAAGCGCCCCTGTCGTTCAGGATCGCAATGAGAACGGGAACGGCCGCCTTGGCCGCCGGGCCAATTCCGCCCAATGCGTTAGCGGCCGAAACATGCAGATTCTCATCCTTGCCCTTCATCGCTTCGACGAGATCAGGTACTGCTTCGGCGGCCGCCGGGCCCATCTTACTCAATGCGAAAGCAGCGTAAGCGTAACAACGCGCAGAAGTGCTCCTATCGTTCAGGATCGCAATGAGAGCGGGTACGGCTAGCCTGGCCGCCGGACCAAGTTCGCCCAACGCTTCTGCGGCGGAATTACGCACATTTTCATCTTTGTCCTTCAGCGCCCCGATCAGGGCGCTCACGACTTCCTCGGGCACGGGGCCGGCCGCCCAGTTCCACTGCTCTCCGCCCAACGCTTTAGCGGCGACACAACGCACATGGGTGCTATTGTCCTTCAGAGCCTTGAGCAAAGCCGGTACAGTCGTCGACCAGTGCGAAGGGCCCATTCGGCCCAACAGCGCAACGGCGCAAGCACGCACCTCATCATCTCCATCGTTCACGGCCTCCATGAGAGCGGGTAGAGATTCCGTGGACGACGACGGGCAAATCAAGTAGAGCGCCATAAATGCTGAATTGCGCACATCTTCACTACTGTCCCTAAACGTGGCGATGAGAGCAGGTACGGCCGCCGGGCCCACTTCGACTAGCGCCGAGACCGCCGAAGCACGCAGCTTTTCGTCTCCGTCTTTCAAGACCGCGATGAGAGCAGGGACAGCCGCCTCACCGATCTCGCCCAACTCCTCAGCGGCGGAATCACTTATTTCCCCGTCATCGTGACCCAGCTTCTTAACGAGATAGTCAATTCTATACTTTGTGTTCGGATCTACGCTTGATGATGACTTACGACAACCTTGTGATACCAGGACCGCGAACACAACGAGCGACGCGACGCTAACAAGCAAATAACGAGACTTTCGGGCAGAACCCATAGTGCTTCCTTCTGGCTTGCACCCCGAAATTTGATCCAGGTGTTATGAGAGTTTCGAGTAGACTTTTAATCGAAAGGAATTCTCATGAAACGCAAGCGTCACACGCCACAGCAAGTGGTTCGAAAGTTACAGGAAGCTCAGGCCGCACTG
>JASLNT010000058.1 GCA_030745875.1 Phycisphaerae bacterium | reverse complement strand
GCTCCGCTGCGCTCCGCCCTACGCAGCCAGGCAGCGGAACGAATGACAAGGTAATGGTTCTCTCATAACAACTGGACCGAAGAACCGGGGCAAGCCATGGGATTGCCTCTTCTCAGATTGAATACGGACTGTGAATTGGGCGACCTATTTGTCGAATTCTCGGATTTGTGCGTGTCATTGCACACCCAAAACACAACCATCAGGCCCAGCGATGTATCGAGCGTTTGGATGAGGCGCCCCAAACCCCTAGAACTACCCCAAAGTCCAGATGCTGGTGCAAGGCGATTCATGGAACACGAGTGGAGCGAGGCAATTGAGGGATTCTTTGCCAGTATCCCACGGAAGCGATGGATTAACCATCCTGCATACAACGCAATCGCTTCATCCAAACTTGAGCAGTTGACGAGAGCATCGAGGTTTGGTTTGAGTGTTCCAGATACGATTCTCACGCGGGACCCTGTTGTTGCTTCGAGGAAATGGTCGCAATGGAAAGGGGCCATGGTAATAAAACCTCTATCTCCCGGAGAGATCAAACGGGCAGATGCGTCAGACGGCCTCCTGTATACAAGGCGTGTAAAAGCGGATGACGTTAAAGAGTTTTCTCTTCTTCCGAAATGTCCGACGCTACTTCAACAGGCGGTAGACAAGAGAGTCGACGTGCGTGTGACCGTTGTGGACTCAGACATACACGCTGTTGAACTGTCCCGCCGAGATGACCACGGCACGCAACTACAGGACATACGGCGAGATAACATGACAGGTGTTGAGTATACCCACATCCTTATCCCTGAGGATGTCGAAAATTGCTTGCTGAAGTTGCTTCGCAGCTATTCTCTTCGCTTTGCTGCCGTAGATTTTGTGATTGATCGTCTTGGCGAGTGGTACTTTCTTGAAATCAATCCCAATGGGCAATGGGCTTGGCTTGATCTTGCGGGAGGAACCCGAATATCTGATAGCTTCATTCAAGCCTTTCGCTCAGATAAGACACAACTTGCAGGTGGATAGATAGAATGAAGATACTTAGGAAGATACTTAGCTGGTGGGCCCCAATCATTAGTAGTGTACCATCCTGCCGAAGATACACTTGCACATCTTTTGGAGCATGGAGTCCTTCGGTTGGGCCTACGAGTAAAATGCGAACATTGTGGTCAACATAGTTGGTACGCATTGGACTCCCTCTCCGAGGATCTCCAATGCGAGCGATGTTTGGAGATGTTTTCGTTTCCCATCGGGGAACCAAAATCTGCAGAATGGCATTATCGTGTCGTTGGCCCATTTGCCATCGAGAACTATGCACAGGGGAGTTATACAGTGGGACTTGCTCTCCGCACAATCGGTCAACTCGCTTCACACGGCCTGGACGGTATGACGTGGCTACCTGGCGTTGACCTACAGGAGAAGGGAAAGAAACCGTTGGAGGCAGATCTCGCCGCATTCTGCGGTCGAATAGGTAGGGGACACTGTGGCCGTGAACCGATTCTGGTCCTGGGAGAATGCAAGAGCTACGGTCCCTTCAAGAAGAGGGATGTCGATAGAATGGCAACGTTGGCAGCAATATTTCCTGGCAGCACGATCGCCTTTTGCACGTTGAGGACAGAACTCACGTCCGAGGAGATAACCAGGATTGCCCTCTTGGCAAAGAAGGGGCGCGAGATATGGAGGGGTGACATGTGGCATAATCCGGTGCTGGTTCTTACGGGGACCGAACTGTTCGACTTCGATGGTCCTCCGATATGCTGGAAAGGAAAGCAGTTCCCTGTATATCTGCAGAAGATGCTCTTGGTTCGAGACATATATGAACTTTGTGACATTACCCAGCAGCTTCACCTGAACATGGTGCCGCATGCCACATGGCAAGCGCAAGAATTCGAGAAGCAGAAGAACAGACGGGCTAAGAAACGGGAACAAAACCCCTAAGAACGTGGGGCGTCGGGATCAGCCCAACGCTGCGCAAGATAGTAGAAATGTTGAGAGTAGTAAGAAGACACAACACGTAATTACCGTCTTTCGGGTTGTGTGGTGCTGTTAAGTCGTTTTGAAACTACAATTGAGTATACTGACACCCGAATTCAGGGGCGTAGTCCGTGATGGACTTCAGCGGTGTTTCTTCCGTCTTCGCTTCGACAACGCATCCCAAATTACCACGTACAGCGAGAGCGCCATAAGGCAGAAGGCGATGCAGGTCACTATACCCAATGCTGTTACAGCTATATCTAATGGCGTGTTGTTCATGGCGTAGTCCTTTTTTCTAATGGTTGTTGTTGCGGGGCGAAGCAAACAGCTTTCCCACCCTGGTGACTGTCAACACATGCTGCGTAACCGCACCGGCCATGCGCAGGACCCACCAAACCATCCGCAAACAACTGCAGAGCAACTCCAATGCGACACTCCTTGCAACCGGATGCTACAGCGATTACGCCACGAGATTCGGCGAACACCGCGCTGCGCGAGAAAGTTGAAGAGTTGATAGTAGTAAGGAGACACAACACGTAATTACCGTCTTTCGGGTTGTGTGGTGCTGTTACGTCGTCTTGAAACTACAATTGAGGGGGGGGGGGGGGTGACGACAGTCGGGGCGCTGTCGCGATCAGGCCGACGCGGGCGTCGGCCGCTAAACAGGATGATTGGCGTTCGGCGCTGTATTCAGCGTTGACCATCGCACCTCTGCTGGTTGCCGGGCGGGCAAACGGGAGGATCTGAACCCGCGCTATTCCCATTCGCAAATGAAACCGATCACAAATGCAAGATCAACTCCGCTCTTCAAGGGAACGTCATTGAGCAGGCGTTTTCCCTTGTGGGTCGCCAGAACAGCGTAGTGCTCGCTTCCCCGCGTATTGCTCGGATTGGGCTCGCCCCAGAGGGCTTTGGACACCGGTTTCCCATTGCCCCATCGCCAGTCTCCTTCTTTGTGTTCGTCGGTCGCCCCGACCCATATCCTCCCTCGAGACGCTTTGGTTAGAAAGACCAGCTCTTCTGCGGTCTCAATATATGCAAGATGCCCTCCCATCTTCCTGCACAGCTCGTTTGCCTCCTTCCAATTCGCATTCGAGTTGATCGTCAGGTACGTGTGCCCCTTGAAAGAGGCCCCGCACACCGCCAACACCGACGCCTTCGGCGAAACCTTGGGAGCATTTCCGAACTGATCGTCCATAGACTTGCGTATCTTCGCGATCTCCTGCTCCATCCTCACGCCATCCAACTCTGAGACTCCTGTCCTTGCGAGATTGAGGCGTTTGATCGCGTTGCTCCCGGCTCCGAGGATCTTCCTGTCGCGGGTGTCCCCATAACGCTTCAGCAGCGGAGAGGTGAACTTCTCGTAAGACGCGTCGGCCTCGCTGAGGGCTTTTGTGTAGTCCGCGTTTATCCGTGCGATGAGTATGTCAGCGGCGGACTGCTTTGCTGCTCGTTCGGCGGCCGGGACAACAATCGTCGCGAAAAGCAATACGACGAACAGTGCGGTGAGTGTGTGTTTCATGATCCGGGATTTCCCATATAGGTTTCCGCCCGCAACCATCGCGGGCCTCTTGAGAGATTGTATCACCTCTGGTTTGGTACGCCAGCAATAGCTAAGCCGCAAGCGGTGAACAAGGTGGGATCGGTACATGCGGTTCGGTGTTACTTCTTCCCGGCCGCTCTTTGTGCTCGGAAGAAGTCGGTGAGGAGTTGTCCGCATTTGGCGGCTTGGACGCCTGGGACAGTTTCGCAGCGGTGGTTTAGTTTCGGATCGGTGCAGAGTTGGTACAGGGTGTCTACGGCGCCGGCTTTGGGGTCGGAGGCTCCGTAGACTACGCGGTCCAGGCGCGCCAGCACTATCGCCCCGGCGCACATGCAGCACGGTTCGAGAGTTACGACTATTGTGCATCCGCCCAGGCGCCAGTCGCCGACAGCACCGGCCGCTGCGCGGATTGCAAGCATTTCGGCGTGTGCGGTCGGGTCGGCGTCGATTATTCGCCTGTTGTGGGCGGCGGCGATTATTTCACCGCCCGAGTTTGCGATGACCGCGCCGATAGGCACGTCGCCTTCGCGCTGGGCGATAAGCGCCTGGTCGATCGCAGCGTCCATCCACCGCTCGTACTGAGATTCATTTCGGTCATCCTGAGGCATGTCGACGATTATACTCGCCCGGTGCGGCTGTCGCCAATCGCCGTCGCCAATCGCCAACTGCCAATTGCCAATTGCCACGCCGTTAGCTAACATATCCCCCCGACTGGAAAGAAACCGAATCTACTGGAACAACCATGAATATATCACTGAACTGGCTTACCGATTACGTTGAGGTCGCAATGCCCGCCGCCGAGCTCGAGCAGCTCTTCACGCGCATCGGCCTGAACCATGAAGGAACCAGCGAAACGCCCACCGACCTGGTGCTCGATCTGGAAGTGACCTCAAACCGCCCCGACTGCCTCGGGCATATCGGCGTGGCGCGCGAACTCGCGGTCGCCACGGGCAAGGCGTTCACCCCGCCGGCGCTGAAGGACGTTGCGACCGCGGGCAAGGCGTCCGAGCTTACCGGCGTAGACGTCCAGGCTCCGGACCTGTGCCCGCGATACAGCGCTCGCGTAATCCGCGGGGTGAAGATCGGACCGAGCCCAGAGTGGCTGGTCGAGCGCCTCGAAGCAATCGGAATGCGCAGCGTGAACAACATCGTCGACGTGACGAACTTCATACTCATGGAATACTCCCAGCCGCTGCACGCGTTCGACTACGACAAGCTGGCGGAGAATCGCATCGTGGTGCGACGCGCCAGGGGCGGCGAGCGGATGGTGAGCATCGACGAGACGACCTGCGATCTGGACGAATCGATGCTGGTTATCGCCGACGCGAACAAACCTGTCGCCATCGCGGGCGTCATGGGCGGCCTGGATACCGAAGTGTCCGACGAGACGGTGAACATACTGCTGGAGTCGGCGCAGTTCGACCCGCTGAACATCCGCCACACGTCGCGCAAGCTGGCGCTTATGAGCGAGAGCAACTTCCGCTTCGAACGGGGCGTGGATCCGGTGGCGCTTGATGAAGCGTCGCTGCGAGCCTGCCAGATGATCGTTGAACTGGCCGGCGGGGAGCTGGCTGAAGGTTCGGTCGACGTGTGGGCCGATCCGTACGAGGCGCCCACGGTGACGATGCGCCCGGCGCGATGCTCGGCATTGCTTGGGTTCGACATTCCCGCAGACGAGCAAGCGAGCATTCTCGACCGCCTCGGCCTGGCCGCCGTGCTCGAAGGCGACACCATTACCTGCACCATACCGCCCTACCGAGCCGACCTTACCCGCGAAGCCGACCTCATCGAAGAAGTCGCACGCATAGTCGGATACGACAAGATCCCGCTGGCGACGAAGATCGCTCACGAAGTGGTCGGAATGGACGACGAGCAGAAGATCCGACAGGACATCTCGCTGGTGCTGGCCGCTTCCGGATTCGACGAGGCCATCACGTTCACGTACATAGACGTCGAAGAGGCCGCACTCTTCGGAGTGGATAAGCCCGCCTGCGCCGACACGCTCACCCGCAAGACCAACAACGCACTGCGCCCCACGCTCCTTCCGAGCCTGCTGGCGGCGTGCAAAGCCAATCAGGACTCCGGAAACAGCGACATAAGCTTGTATGAACTAGCCGCCGCCTTCATGCCAACCGGCTCCGAGAACGAGCTGGACGAGCATCTGGAAATAGCGATGGTGACAAGCAGCGACCTGCGCGACCTGCGCGGAGCGGTGGAAGCCTTGTGCGAGCAGATCGCAACCGGGGCGTCGCTGGAGCTCAGGCCCTCGGCCCAACCGGGCATGGACTCAGACGCCGCCGCCGAAATGCTCCTCAATGGAAACACAATCGGCGTAATCGGGCGGATCTCCGCCGACGTGCTGAAGCACTACGGCATCGAACGCCCACTGGCGGCGGCCCGTCTACGCATGGACGTGCTGAAGAGCTGCGCACATTTGGAACGCACGTACAGCACAGTTCCCCGCTTCCCAGCCGTCCGCCGCGACCTGTCGCTTGTGGTCGACGAAGAAACCACCTGGGCCCAGATCCAGGAAGTGCTGACCGCAATAGACCAACCCCTCCGCACGGATGTGCAATACGTAACAACCTACCGCGGCAAGCCCATCACCGCAGGTCGAAAGAGCGTCACGCTGACGGTAGTTTACCAGTCAAACGACGCCACACTGAGAAGCGAACAAGTCGACGAACAGATCACCGAAATAGTAACCGCCCTGGCGGGCGCCCTGAAAGCCGAAGTCCGCACTTGACGCTATCCGGGATTTCCCGCGCGGCTCAACGCACCGCATCGGATACAATCCCTGCAAACGCCCTGCGATCCCGATGTAGGTCGGGGCGGGGAAGAACGCCATCGAGGAAATGTTGGCGGAAGGTATGAACCAATGGCGCCGTTGTCATGACCCATCGCCAGAGAGTATTGACGGCACTTGACCATCGTGAGCCTGACAGGGTTCCGGTGGATCTGTGGGGCTCGGCCAGCAGGATCTGCAATGACCTCTATTTCAAGATCGTCGAAAAAGAGGGATGGGCCGAACCGGGACCCTGCGTCAGAGCCAGCAGGTCAGGGGACTATGTAGACTACAGGGTCAGCGACCTGGTCGATTCGGATTTCAGGCACACGAACATAGGGCGCCCGAAATACTTCAAGCCGTATACCGATCAGGCGGGCAACACCATCGACGAATGGGGCGTCGGAACGAAAGACGCCGCCGGTCATCCAACCGTTACTTATCACCCCCTCGCCAACGCCGAAGTGTCTGATATCGAGAAGCACAAATGGCCTTTCATCGAGGACCCCGCGAGGATCGAAGGGCTCGCCGAGCAGGTCGAAGACTGGCGAGAGAACACTGACTACTGCATCACGTCCACGACCGCCGTATCAGGGCTCATGATCGATATCTGCCCTTATCTCAGAGGGTTCCGCCAGTTCTTCACGGATCTGTACCTGGATCCAAAGTTCGCTCACACGCTTATAGGAAAGGTCACTGACGTCATAACGGAGCTGTACCTTTATTATCTCGCCCCGATCGGCAGGCACCTTGACTGGGTGGAGTTTTCCAGCGACCACGGGATGCAGGACCGGCCTTTCGTTTCGCCTGAAATGTACAGGGAGTTCTTCAAGAAGCCCTACGCCCGGTTGTTCCGGGCCGTCAGGAAGGCCGCACCGTCGGCGAGAATATTCATGCACACATGCGGTTCGGTGAGGAAGCTCATCCCCGATTTTATCGACATGGGCGTTGATATATTGAATTCCCTCCAGCCGAAAGCGGCCGGGATGAATTCGTTCGAACTCAAGAAGGAATTCGGCAGCGAGATTATTTTTCACGGGGGGCTTGATCTGCAAGGCGGCATTACCGGGAGCCGCAAAGACGCTGTAGAGGAAGCCAAAACCAGGATAGAGGCCTTTGGGCCCGGGGGAGGGTATATATTCGCGCCGTCAAATCATTTCATGGAAGATGTTCCAGTGGACAATTTTTTCGCATTGTACGAGACAGCTTTACACCACGGCCAATACCCGATCGATATCCGCCAATAGCTGACCTAATTCGGAATTGACTGTCCGGGATACGCCTCCCCATTTCCGGGGAACCGTACGCGTGTGTCGGCGCCAATTCCCTTGACCTCTGGAGACGGGCGCCGCTACGCTATTGTCTCGTTGGCGCACGTACGGCGGGTTGGTGGGCGCCTCGCATGGCCCGTTTCGCCATCTCCGGTTGATCGTCGACCGCCTGATCGAGAACGAACCAGCCCAACGCCCGGATCGGTAGGGAGTGCGAAGATGACAGAAGATGGGACTGTATCGGATACCGCCGCATACCAATACGACGCATTCATCAGTTATCGTCATCTGAATCTGGATCGAAAATGGGCCAAGTGGCTCCACTCGGCGTTGGAGACCTACCGAGTACCGAAGAAACTTGTTCGGCAGAAGAACATTGCGCCGCGAATAAAGCGGGTCTTCCGCGACGAGGATGAGATGCCGGCGTCGGCGGATCTGAATCAGGAGATCGAAACGGCGTTGCGAGCGTCCCGGTTTCTGATCGTGATCTGCTCGCGTCGCACGCCGGAATCCGAGTGGATCGGCAAGGAGATTGAACGATTCCACGAACTGGGGCGGGGTGACCGAATTCTGGCGATGCTCATAGACGGCGAACCACGTGAGGCGTTTCCAGATGCTCTGAGAAAAATCCGACCCGTTGTCACGGAAGGAACCAGCATTGTCTCCAAAGGGATCGAAGAGGTCGAACCTCTGGCGGCGGACGTACGCCCTATTCGGACCGAGTCGCCGAGATTCCTCAAACGCATGGCGAAGCTGCGAATGCTCGCCTGTCTGCTGGGTTGCAGCTTTGACGACTTGCGACGGCGGGAGGACGAACGTCATCGGCGCCGAATGACCGCAATTGCGACAGTTGCGACCGTTCTCCTGTTGATTATGGGCGGCCTGACAACCATCGCGATTCGGCAGACTTCCGAAGCGCGACGCCAGCGCGCCTCAGCCGACCGTCAGCGAAGGGCGGCCGAGAAAGCTGAACGAGTAAGCAGCCAACGGTTGATCAGCAACTATGTGGCTCAGGGCTGGCGGTTGCACAAGGACAATGACCTGAGCGGCGCGCTGGCGCTGTTTGTAGAGGCGTTCAGGTTGGACGCGGAAGGCTCGGCCCGCAACGGCGAGTGGATTTGCCCCGAACGAGCCCACCGCATTCGTGTCGGTCATATGTTTCGCCGCTTACCGCAGCTTCGACTCCTCGACATTGAGAATGACTCATCAGTCGTAGGAGCCTCCATGAGTCAAGACCATACTCGCATTGCCCTCATACGCTATCGTTCAGAATCGTACAAAGTGTACGTTCGAGACATCGACACTGGACATACAATTCACCTGCCAATCAAACACGGACAGTACATCAAGAATGTAGCGTTCAGTTCTGATCGCGACCGCCTGATGACCGTTTCAGACAAGTCCGTCAGCGTATGGGATCTGAAATCCCGCAATCTGGCGTTCAAACCGCTTCAGCTTGGCGATCGAATCGAAACCGCGGGTTTCGGCAAGCGATACGGTAGGATCGTGGTGTGGACGCAGAACAAGGATCTTCTCATATGGGAGGCGCGAACAGGCAAGCGTGTGCTTAAGCCTGGTCCGATGGAAGAGACAATTGATCGAGAACGTGATTTGACGGGCCGCCTGAAAGCAAAAAGGAATACCGTACAGGTCAGCTATTGGGGCGGAGGCGACGAGAAGCTCTCTGTCACCCTGTTGCATCCTTACAAGGTCCGCGACGCATTCATCAATTGGGGCGAGAAATCCTTCGTGACATTGTGTGGACCGGTCGCATATGTCTGGTCCCTGCCGCCTGTCAAAGGAGGTGTTGGCACACCGTTCCAGGCGGTCAAACCAGGCGGGAATGCAGCGTCTGTACTGGCGCGCAGTCCTAACGAACAATACGTTCTCACCGAAGACAACGACGGCGTCATCCAAGTCTGGGATGGGAACAAACCCCAGCGCATATGCGGACCCAGCCCGCTGAAGAACAGGGCGCGTTTCACCAGATTCAGTTCTGACTCTGAGAGTGTCGTCATAATGTCTGCAGGGCAGATACGCGTGTGGAACGTCAGAACCGGGCAGCCTCGCACGCCGGCGCTGTACGGCTTCAATGTTCCAATATGCGCATCCTTCAGCCCGGATGGAAAACGTATCGTCGCGTCAGGTCTCAGCGGCCGCGCATACGTGTGGGACTGCGTTACGCCCGAGCAGGGAAAACTAGAGTTGCTTCATGGAGCTCCCGCGATAGCCCACGTCGAGTTCAGCCCGGACGGCAGCCGCATCGTGACTGCGGGCAACGACGGCGTGGCGTGGATATGGGACGCCCAAACGGGCAAGCAGATCCAACCGCCCCTTCGACACCGAAGTGACGCGTCAGACCGGTACGCACATGTCAGAGAAGCGAAATTCTCCCCGGATGGAAAGCGGGTGGTCACCGCCAGTGACGATGGGACGGTCAGAATCTGGGATGCCGAATCGCATAGAATGATCGCGGCGCCGGTCCAACACACCGGATACCTAGCCAGCGTGATCTTCGACCCCAGGGGAGCCATTCTAGCCACAGGAAGCTACGACAAGACAGCAAGAATCTGGGAAACGAATACCGGTCTTCCTGTGTCTCCTCCGCTACCACATACCCAGACGGTGATGAAAGTCGCTTTTCGCACTAACTCGACTCAACTGATGACCGTCAGCGACAATGAACCACAAGTGTGGGACATCTCACCTGACGAACGTCCCTTGAGGGTTTTGGCTGCGCTGTCCGAAATAACATCTGGCCGTAAAGTGGGCGAAAATGGCGGCCTGCTCGCCCTTGAGCCCGAAGAACTGCTCCATGCCTGGAAACAAATCAACAACCGAGAATGACAAAGGACCTTGTGTGCAAAAGAGGGCAGGGCGCTTCACTCTGCACTAAGACCGCCTCTCGACAGACACATACCTCAGGTCGACCAGCAAATTCAGGCAATAGTAAGCGCCCTGGCCGAGACCCTGAACGCTGAAGTCCGCACTTGACGTCATTGACTCCTGGCGTCCAGTTCTTTTCGGCGCCGCTTCCGTCTGGCCAGATGCGGCAGGCTGAATAGATAGAGTCCGGTGACTGCGAGAATCGCAAGGATCAAACCGGAGGGGAGGAACACCCAGAGCCTGAAGCTCTCGTGGAAGTAGCTCCCGTCGTGAATGCTCTCTATCAGGTCGGAGCGGCGAACGGCGGTCTGCAGGACCTGGCCGGTTTGCGTATCGATCTGCACCTCCCAACCGTTCTTGCATCGAACTTTGACCACGCCCTTGCCCGGTCGAACGTCGAGGCGGTCGATGTCGTCCCAGGACTTGATTTCGGCTTGGGGAACCGTTTTGGCGACTTCCAGGATACGATCTAAGCTGATAGAAGGCTCCGAGCCGGTCCCGCGCTGGGTCGGCGGTTGAATCCACGCCGCTTCCTTCTTCAGTTGCAGAATAAGACCCGAAACGATGATGATCATGATCGGCGCCAGGGCGAGAATCGACCCCCACCGGTGGAAGACGCGGTTTATCTTGGAGAGTTTCATAATTCGCTACGCTATTTCGATTCTGCAATCGCTTTCTTTATCTTCTTGATTTCCTTCGCGTCCAGGACAAAGGCGCTTCTTCCGTGAGTGCCGACAACCAAATCGCCGTCTCGCGGATGGACCGCAATGTCGTGCACTGCGCAGGTGGGCAGGTGGTTGCACAGCGAATGCCACTTCCTCCCGCGATCGATCGAACAGTAGGCGCCCAGTTCGGTGCCCACATACAGGATGTCCTTGTCGAACGGATCTTCGCGTATTACGTTGATCGATTCGCCCGGCAGGTTGTTCTTGATCGACTTCCAGGTCTTCCCGTAATCGGTGGAGAAGTAGAGATACGCCTCGAAGTCATCCTGGCGATATCCGGTAAGCGAGCAGAACACTTCGCCCTCGACGTATTTCGACGCGACCAGGCGGGTGACCCACCTGTCGGGCAGGCCCTTGTTGATCTTCGTCCAGGAAGCTCCGTCGTCTTTTGTTACGTGGACTTGCCCGTCGTCGGTTCCGGCGTAGAGCAGTCCTTTCTTCAGCGGCGATTCGGAGATGTCGGTTATCGTTCCGTAGGGAACGTTGCCTTTCTTCTCCGGGCCGGGCTTCGTCGACAGGTCGGGGCTTATGCGAGCCCATTTGTCGCCTCTGTTTTCACTCTTGAAAACGTAGTTGGCTCCGGCGTAGAGCGTTTTCGAATTGTGGGGCGACAGTATAAAGGGGGTCATCCAGTTAAATCGCAGCCGCTCGCCTTTCGGAGTCGGTCCGGGTCTTATCCCGCGTCCTTTACCGGTCTTCATGTTCTTTCTTCCCATCCCGCCGAACATGCCCTCGAAATACATCGTGTCCAAATCGTCCGGGTCGATTAGCGTTACATAATTATCCCCGCCGTGGTTCCAGTACCAATGCTCCATACCGGGGTTCATGGGCCTGGCCTCCCCGCCGAGTATGCCGTTGTCCTGCGTGCCTCCCCATATTCGATACGGTTTGGCCATATCAACCGAGATCGCGTAAAACTCGGCGATCGGAAGCCTGTTTACGTGCAGCCACGTCTTGGCCCGATCGTGCGATATGTAAAGCCCGCCGTCCGTGCCCAGCATAACTCTGTCGGGATCGTCGGGGTCGATGAACATGTCGTGATTGTCGCAATGTGGAGTCTTGCGGCGGGGTTTGTACGAGAGCATGGGAATCACCTGCTCGGACCTGCTGGTGAACGTCTTGCCCGCGTCGGATGAATAGATCAGGTTGAAACCAGGCACAAAGATCTCGTTTTCATTGTCGGGGCATACCCGGATAAGGCAGAAATCGTAACCGATCCCGGTAGGCACATTGCCTTCGTGGGTCTTGGTCCAGGATTCGCCCTTGTCGTCGGAGCGATAGACTTTTCCGCCCTTGAAGGATGCGATGATATACAGCACTTTCGGGTTGGAAGGCGCAACAGCGATGCACATCCTGCCGGCGTCTTTCCCGCTGGGAAGCCCCTTGGTGATCCTTCTCCAGGTCTTGCCCGCATCGGTGGTCTTGTAGAGCCCGCTTCCCGGTCCGGAGTCGACATTGTTCCAGGCCTTCCTGTCGCGCTCCCAGGCGATGGCGTAAAGCGTCTTGTTGTCCTTGGGATCCATCGCCACCTCCACCACGCCGACCTTCTCGGAGATATACAGGCACTTGTCCCACGTCTTCCCGCCGTCGGTGGTTTTGAAAAGCCCGCGCTCCTTGTTGTACGTATACTGATGCCCCAAGGCCGCTACGTACACAACGTTGGAATCCTTCGGATCAATCAGGACCCTGCCGATATGGTGCGTGTCGACAAGTCCCATGTGCTTCCATGTCTTGGCTCCGTCAACGGACTTGAACACGCCCGTTCCGGCGAACGAACTGCGGGCCATGTGGGGCTCGCCCGTTCCAACCCACACCAGATTGGGGTCCTTGTCGCACACCGTCACCACTGAGACGGCGAAAGTGGACTCGCTTTCAAAAACTGGTTTCCACGTCGTACCGTTGTTCACGGTCTTCCACAGGTTGCCCGATCCCACGCCCACGTAGATGGTGGACTTGCGTTTCTTGACCGACCAGATGCTCTCGATCTTCCCTCCCTGAATCCTGGGACCGACCGCCATCCACTTCACGTCCTTGAATATCGACTCGGTTTTGAGTTTCACATGCTGGCCCCACGACTTCATGCGAGCCTCGGGGCTGGAAGCCGGGCTTTTCGCATCGGCGGCGACGAGCGACGTGCATGCGATTGTTGAAGAAAGCAGCAGAAAAGAGCAAAGGAGGCGTGTCTTCTTGATCATGGGACTTCGGGCTCCACTACGTTGAGTCCGCCACAGGTTGGCGGGCGAATAGCTGTTCGTATTCCGACCGTCCCGCATGCTAGTGGCAGGTCCGGCGGGTGTCAATAAGGCGTTGACAATGAGAACCGCCGGCGATATCGCGCCGCATTCCGAAATGCAGCCTGGGGTGATTCCCATACAATACAACGGGGATATGACGGGCGGCGAGTGTTAGAGGATTCCGGGTTTGCAGCTCTCGGATGATTGGCATGCGATGCGTTCCGTGCTACGATGCGCACATGGACAAATCACTTGTGCGTAAGTCTGCGGCAACACAATACGGATTCACGTTGGCGGAGTTGACGGTGGTTATAGTTAGCGTCACGCTGCTTGCGATGGTCGCCGCGTCGTGTACGGTTAGCCCGTCCCCGGTCGACTCTGCCCGAGCGGCAAAATGTCGGAACAACATTCGCAATATCGCAGAAGCCTGCCGGATGTACATGAACTCCCCCATGATGCACCGCAACTCGGCGATTGGGGCGGCCTTGCCGAAGGTTACTCCCGCACCGTCCAGTACAAACTGGGGCAGCGCCGCCAAGGGCAATCCTTCGGCATTATGGCTGCTGGTGCGATACAAGCTGATAGGTCGCAGTTCATTCGTGTGTCCTTCGGCTGAGGCTTCGGGATACTCTCGCACCCCGCGGCCTGGGGATTCGGCGTTTACTGACAACACGTTATCGTACAGTTACCTGTCGCAGGTACGATTCACTGACGCGAACACCAGCGCCGAAATCGAAATAACCGGACCTGTGAACAAGGGACTAAGACCGTCTGAACTTGCTGTAATCGCGGATGCAAACCCGCGCTGCCGACCAGGGCGACAGGGCCTGGACAACGATCAGATCGGCGCCAATTCCCTCAACCACGATCGGGTCGGGCAGAATGTCGGGTTTGTGGACGGGCGCGCCGACTGGTTTTCCACTACGACGATCCCCGACACGAAACCGTTGAACAACAGAAGCGAGCCGGACGACATATATCGATCCTGCGGACGCGGCAATGACGACGCCGACGGACGGCGCGGCGCGATCAACGACGCATTTCTTATTCCCTGAATCCCGCAGGAACTTCTGAGGGTCAATGCGAGTCCGCCCTCGCTGCAAGGCGGCGCCGTTGGCTTGAGCGTTGACGGACCGGGATCGTTAGGGGACACTTAGGTCCGATACGTCAGGAATAAGGAGCCCGCTTATGGGAATTACGCGAAGGCGGTTTGTGAAACATTCCTCCGCAGCGGTTGCGGCGGTCAGTCTGCCGATGTTCGTTCCGTCCGGGGCGTTTGGAGCCAACAGCAGGATCAGCGTAGCGGTGATCGGTCTGGGCGGGCGCGGTTCGCACAGCCACGCGACCAGCCTGGGCAACCAGGACGGGGTCGAGATCGTCGCCGTCTGCGACCCGGACCGCGGCCGGCTGGACGGGGCAGCGCGAAGCGTGAAGCACTGGTTCAAACGCGACGCAAGCAAGCACACCGACATGCGCGACATCTTCAAACGCGACGATATCGACGTTGTCTCGATCGCCACGCAAGTCTACTGGCACGGGCTGAGTACCATCTGGGCGTGTCAGTCCGGAAAGCACGTTTACGTGGAGAAACCACTGTCTCTTTACATGTGGGAAGGCAAGCAGATGCTCGCCGCGGCCCGCAAACACAAACGCATCGTCCAGCACGGAACTCAACACCGCTCGGCCAGAGGCGTCGCCCAAGCCGCCAAGTGGACTCGCGAAGGTCATCTCGGAAAGATCAAACACATCAACTGCTTCGCCATCAAGCCGCGCCAATCGCTGGGCAAACGCAAAGAGCCTTTGAAGATACCCGACAGCGTCGATTACGAACTGTGGTGCGGGCCGGCGAAGAAGCTGCCGATCTATCGCAACCGCCTCCAATATGATTGCCGCTACGACTGGAACACCGGCGGAGGCGAGACGCTGGACCAGGGCATTCACGAACTGGATGTGGCTCGCGCATGGCTGGGCGAGAAGAAGCTGCCCCGGCGGACCATGAGCATCGGCGGTCGATTCATTTGGGACGACGCGGGCGATGCGGCCAATGCACACGTAATGTGCTACGACTTCCCCACCGCTCCGATCGTTCACGAGATATACAACGTGCAGGCTCCGGGCTTTGTCGACGGGCTGAAACTTCCCAAGGCGATCAAAGGCTCCCGCGCTGATCGCATGTTGCGACACGGACCCTACGGGTTCGTCGTCACGTGCGAAGGAGGCTTTGTGCTGACCCAGGCTTACCAGGCGCACGAAACGTGCGTAGCGTACGATTTCAAGGGCAAGCAGATAAAGGCGTTCCACGGGCGCGGCGGCCCGAACCATTTTGTCAACTTCATCGAGGCCGTCCGCAGCGGTAAGCGCGAACATCTCCACGCCGAAATCGAAGAAGGCTTCATCTCCACCGCCACAGTCCAGACCGCAAATATCGCACATCGTCTGGGTAGCGTCGCCCCGGTGAAGAAGCAGCGGGAGGCTATCGCGGGCGTGGGCGGATTCACCGAGGCGTTCGAACGTCTGCAGACGACATTGAAGCATCACAAAATCGATCCGAGCAGTGCAACGCTGGGACCGTGGATACAGATCGACCGCGACAAACAGCGTGTCAAGGGCGACGACAAAGCCGACCCGCTCGTCGACGGACAGTACCGCAAACCGTTCACCGTGCCGGACCTGTCGGCGTGAACTCGGGAGATAAGCTGATGGACCGAAAACCGAACAGCATTAAACGCCGCACCCTGCTGGCCGGCGCAGTCGGGCTTACCGCCGCCGCTGCGCTGGGAGCCAAACCCATCGCGGGGAAATACCGCGTCGGGCTGATCGGCCACACCGGTCGCGGGGGTTACGGTCACGGGCTCGACAAGCTCTGGCGCGACATGCCTTTGGGAAAGATAGTCGCCGTAGCCGATCCGAATCCTCGGGGCCTTGCCCAAACCGTCAAGCGATTCGGAGCCGACAAGGGCTACTCCGACTACCGCAAAATGCTCGACGAGAGCAAGATCGACATCCTGACTGTCGGACCGACGCACATCGACAAGCACTGCGAGATGGTTCTGGCGGCCGCCGAGCGAAAGGTGCGCGGAATCTACATCGAAAAACCGCTCTGCCGCACGCTCGAAGAGGCCGACAAAATGGTCGCAGCCTGCGACAAGAACAAGGTCAAGTTGGCGATGGCCCATCAAAGCTTCTACGTCCCGACGATGAGTCGGGTCGCCGAGATCATTCGTTCGGGCAAACTGGGACGCGTTCTGGAGTTCCGCGGGCGGTGCAAGGAGGACCATCGCGGCGGCGGGATCGGTTTGTGGGTGCTCGGTACGCGAATACTGGCGATGATGAAACGTTTCGGCGGGAATCCGATCTCGTGCACCGCTGCAGTGCTTCAGGACAAACGCCCCATCACCGCAAAGGATGTCAAGAACTGCCAATCCTACGGTATCGGACCGCTGGCCGGCGACGAGATCCACGCGATGTATCGTCTGGCTGGCGGAGCGGTCGGGTATTTCGACTCGGTGAAGCGGGCTGGAGCGGGGTGGCCTTCTCGGTACGGACTGCAGATATTCGGGACCAAAGGCGTGTTGGACATCCACTCGAGCGAGCTGTTCTTCCCGTCGGTCTATTATCTAGACGATCCGCTGTGGTATCCGGGGCAGAGCGGTAAGAAGTGGGTCCCGGTGACCTCGGCGGGCATCGGCAAGCCCGAACCGCTCAAGGGCGAAAATTCGCACCATGGCGGGAATGTTCTGGCGGTGAAGGACTTGATCTCGTCAATCGAGAAAGACCGCCAACCGGTGGCGAATCTCTCCGAAGCCCGCGCCAACCTCGAGATGATCGCAGCAGTGTACGAGTCGGTCCGCCTGGGCGAAGCGGCGCCTTTCCCGCTCAAGAACCGCAAGAACCCGCTGGCGATGCTCGAGAAGAAAAACCAGTAAGATGAAAGCGATTCTCAGCGCAATACTGCTGGTTGTATTCACCGGATGCGGCGAAGCAGCGGATACTCGGACAGACCGCAAGCCGGATGCGGAGCCCGAGAGTAAACCGGCCCCTCGGCCCGCGAAAGTCGTGCTGAAGACCGAACGGACGATCCACGTTTTCGTCGCCCTGTGCGACAACGACAGTCAGGGCATTGCGCCTGTTTCCAAACTGCTTGGCGACGGGGACGATCCGCGGAACAATCTCTACTGGGGCGCGATGTACGGAACCAAGACGTTCCTCAGGCGCAGCAGCGCCTGGGACGTGGTTCTTGCGACGAAGAACATCAGCAGTTCGGTGCTTGAGCGGATAATCCTCAAGCATCGAGCGACGGGAGCGTATCTGGTGGCCGACGCTTATCGCGGCGTGAAGATCAAGGAGACGGTGGAGGCCTTCCTCGATGCGGCGGCGGGGAATAAGCCTGTCGTTCTGGAAGTCGGCGGGGTTCGTCTGGGGATCTGCGGCGGGGCGAACCTTGTGGCCTATGTCGGGCATAACGGTTTGATGGATTTTCAGGTTCGTCTCCCGCGGCGGACAGAGCCTGCGGGAGTCGGCAAGGCCGCAATCGTGTTGGCGTGCAAATCCAAACCTTACTTCCGCAACACGCTGACCCAACTCGGATGCAAACCGATTCTGCTGACAACGGGGCTAATGGCGCCCGAGGCGTACAGTCTCGAAGCAGCGGTTAGCGCATGGCTTTCGGGGCACGGAGCCCAGGGCATGAGAGCCCGCGCCGCCCTGGCCTACAACAAGTATCAGAAATGCGGTATCGGCGGAGCGACCCGCCTGTTCCACGCAGAGTAGTACGCCCGGATCGTCCCGTCCGCAGATCGTCACAAGCCCCCCGCCGATCTGGAAAGAGTTGGTGATTGTGCGTCGCGTCGATACAATCTCTGGGGAGGCCCGAGTAGGCTGCGGGCGTTATGTTGCCTGTGAATTACTTTAGGAACATCTTGCGGTGTGTGCTGATTGCGGTGTTGTTGTCGGCCGCAGCGACCGGGCTGCACGCTGAAAGTGCGGCGCGGTACGAGGCGATGTTTGCCGACGGTGCGCGCATTGAGGGCGACAAAGTGTCCGGATGGGGAGAGCATCCGGGTTCCCCGCGCCTGGGCGACACCGCACTGACCGACGCCGGGAGCCCGTTGCGATGGCTGCTGGATCGCACGCTGAAACCGTGGAGCCCGAACCATCGCGAACACTACATAGAGTTCGTCGGCGGCGATCGGATTGTCGGGCGCATCGAAAGCATAGGAGCCGGCGACGGTCTATACGCCCCGCCGCATCTGGTCTTCAAACCCGCCGCACCGCTGCACCAAACGCAACACGACTCGCCGCCCCACGTACGAATCCTGCCCGAACGTATCGAGCGCGTTGTATTCCAATCCAATTCGCGCCGCCGGCTTCAGCCCGGAACGCTCTACCGCCGTGATGGGCGCAAAGAACAGTTCGTGCACCTTCGCTGGAAAAAAGAATCCGTGGTTCTTCTGCTGAGGAACGGCTCGAACGAAATCCAGACCGCCGACATCTCCGAGATCCACCTGCCCCGTATTGAGCCCTGGAAGGCGTACTGGCGCGAGCTTGCGATTCTGAGCCCCGCCTGCCGATCGCGCATAATGCGTATCGAAACGACCGGCGGTTTGATCGCCACCGCGAGCTCGCTGCGGTTCGCGGCGGCGGCGTACGATACGGGGTCTCAGCAGCAAGCCGCCGCAGTGCGCATAAGGCAGTCGCTCCAGAAGCTCTTGAAGATCAAGAACAAGGAGAAAGCTAATCGACTTAAGCTCGATCAGGCCCGCGCCAGACACGAAAAACAACTGCGCGAATCTGAAGAGCAGACCAAAGCAGCCGGACAGGCGCATCAAAAAGCCCTGGCTGACATGCGCAAACGCATTGACGGGCTTCGAAAAACCGACAGCGCCAGATTCACAAAGCAGCGAAACCGTTTGGACGAGGAGCTGCGCGCCGCCGAAAAAGCGATGCGAAAACAGTTGTCCAAAAAACCCGCCGACAAACAGGATGCGATGCTCAAGACTTTCCTCTCGAAGCAGACCCAACTTCGCCAGAGACGGGAAAAAACGCTGGAAGACGAGAAATCGAAACTCGATAGGCAGAGGACAAGGGAACTCGACAGGTTCATCAGCAGCGACAAGAGGAAACTTCAGCTCAAAATCAAAGAGCTTCAGGGCAAGACGGCTGTGACGCAGAGGCAATTGAACGAAGAGACCGTGCGATGGCGATCGTTCCTGGTCGTTCTCGAATCGGCGAGATTGCAGCATGATTCCGTCCGCAGCGGCAGACATGAGACCTGGGCTCACATCATCCAGCCGGTCTGGAGTCTCGACCCGCTTTGGGTCCCTTTCCGGAGAATCCGCATGCGGTGGTCGTTTGATCCGGCCCGCGTCCCGCTTTGTCGCGTGCGACCGGTCTCTGAGGTCAATCCCCCGTTCCTGCCCCGACGCACCAACCGCAGTTGGGTCGGCGGACTGCTCCGCAGCGGGGGGCGGAATCACGCCTGGGGTTTTGCAGTACACGCTTACAGCGAATTGCGGTTTCCGCTGCCGCAATGCGCAAGTGCGTTTCGCAGCCGGGTCGGGCTGGACAACGTCGTTGGTCAGGGCGGGTGCGCCCGGGCGGGAATCTTTGTCGGATCGACCAAGAGCAAGCCCGCATATGCAAGTCCGCTGTTGATCGGAACGAAGAAGACCGTTGACACCGGTTCGGTCCGTCTGACTGTGAAACCCGACGATCCCAGGCTCCTGGTCCTGCAGGCCGATCCGGCCGATCGCAACGGTCCTACAGGAACCGATCCGCTGAACATCCGCGACAAGCTGAACTGGCTCGATCCGCAACTGGAACTGGACCGCGCCGGGCTGGAAAACCGGGTTCGACAGCAGGTCGGACCGTTGCTGGCGGCGTGTCCGGGATGGGAAATCCAGTTGGATCAGCGAGGCGGTTACGTCTGGACGAGCTTCTTCTACGAGAAGGGAAGACACGATCAGCGGAGTTTCTGGCCGATGATCGAGGCGAAGAAACAACCGCTTCGCCTGCGGCGGAAAACAATGATCGGACCGGACAGCAGGCAACTGGCGGTTCACCTGGGCCTTCCGACGGACATACACCACTCACCGGGCACGATAACCCTGCACGCCGACGGGCGGAAGATACCCGCGCGGAAGATTCCGATCAGACAGATATGGAGGGACCGACCGACACCGCTGGTGTTCGATCTTGAGCAGTTTAACGGTAAGAAGATCACGCTCGAGTTGACCCAACCGGCCGGCGGTAAACCGCTGCACTGGCAGGCGGTAAGCATCTCTAAGCTCCCGCCTCCGGAGTATCACCTGGTTGATGTTCTGAAGCTTGTCGGCAAGAAGGACATGCAGGTCCCCCACGAGTTGGGGTTGGCGCTTCAGTCGGAGTGGCTGAGCAAGGGCGAGAAACTCGCCGCTCTGGAGATCAATCAACAAGGCGGCGTGGTGAACTTCCGCCCGCCAATGAGCGTCAAGGAGCCTTCGAACACGCTCGATAACGTAATGATCGGGCGCGATTGGGTCGGCGGCGACAAAACGTTCCTGGGAGCTTTCGCAACGTTCAGTAAGATGCCCAAGCTTAAATCCCTGCTGGTGATGGCCGAATCCGGAATCTCGGACGGCGCGGTGGCGAAACTCCAAACCAAGATGCCCAAGCTGAAGATATCGAGGATCATCGTGCGAGTCCCTTCGCTATCGGGCGGAAATTACCGACCGGTCACGTGGCGTAATCGCACCAAGAGGCAACTTATCATCATGTGGGTCACCGAGGAGAACAAGCTCAAGTTCTCGAGCACGCCCGACCTCAAGCCCGGCCAGGAGCTGAAACGGAGCGCCTATCTCGGGGTCCGCTACGAGGCGCACTACGTCCGCAAGGGTTTCGATAAAGCCCAGGACTACTTCTTCAGCCAACCGATTTCCACCTTCCATATGGAAAGCGCCAATTCGGTCTGGGAGATCAAGCACTGACGAACACAGGCTGGATGGTTCAGTCTGACATCCAAGGAGATTCCACGTGAAACGAAAGACTGTCTGGCTGTTGATTCTGGCGGTGATGGCGATCCGGCCGGTCCGAGGCGAGAAACCCCCGGTCGGGAGCGCTCCGGAGGCAAAACCTGCTTTCGAGATGCAGGACTTGTACAAGTCAGTGCGAATTCCGAACATCGTTGTCACTACGGACGGAACCGTGCTCGCATTCGCCAAGTCCGGGCGCATGATCCGCCGCAGCACCGACATGGGCAAGACCTGGTCCAAGGCGGTCGAAGTCGGCTCGGATGCGGGGGGAAGCGCCATCGTCGACGAAAACACCGGAGACATCATGGTCGTGCGTTCGCGCAGCGGTTATCTGTGGCGGAGCAGCGATCAGGGCAAGACATGGAAGCGTCAGGAGATCAAGATCAAATCGAACCCCGCCGGCCACGGGGCTCCCGAAGGCATCGGCGTCAATACGTCCTGTTCGGAGTCGGGAGTCACGCTGCGTTACGGGAAACACAAGGGCAGACTGCTCATGCCTGCGCGGATCGTTCCGCCCAAAGACAGCAACGCCCAGGAGACCTGGCCGTACCATTACAATTCGGCGATCTATAGCGACGACGGAGGCAAGACATGGCAAACCAGCGGGCCGGTCCAGAGCGGAACCGGTGAGGGCACGCTGGCGGAACTGTCAAGCGGGAACATCTACTACAACTCGCGGTCGCACATGTCGATCGACCATCGCAGGCGAATCGCGATGAGTTATGACGGCGGGAACATGTGGACCGATTGGCGCGTCTGCGATCATCTGAAGGAAGTCGGCCAACCGTTCTACTTCAAGTACGGGACCAAGCCCAGCTACGGCTGCAATGCGGGCATGATCCGCCTGCCGCTGGAAACCACCGGAGGCAAGGACGTGCTCCTGTTCTCCACACCGGACAACCCGGGCAAGTCGCGAATTAAAATGACGGTCTGGGCGAGTTTCGATCGGGGCAAGACCTGGCCGGTAAAACGACTGGTGTACAAAGGTCTCAGCGCGTACTCGTCGCTGGCCGCCGACAAGAGAGGCAATATCTACCTGCTGTTCGAGCGGGGTGAGAAGAAACTCTATCAATACGTATCGGTTGTGAAGTTCAATATGGCCTGGCTGACCGAAGGGAAACCGCAGAGGTAATGAGAAGCTCGGGCTCGGCAAGACTGTTATCGATCTGGGCGGCGGCGGGACTGACGATTTCGATTGCGCACGCCGAAGGTGTCGGACGATACGAGGCGGTGTTTGTTGACGGTTCTCGCGTCGTCGGTAAGACACTGTCGGGTTGGGGCAGGCGCCCCGGAACGCCAAAGCTGGACAAGATTGCATTGTTCGATTCCAAGCGCCCGTTGCGCTGGCTGCGCGATCGCGAGCTGAAAGCCTGGAGCCCCAGCCGCGACGACGCCTACATAGAGTTTGTCGGCGGAGACCGGATTGTCGGGCGTATCGAAGGCGCGGGTTCCGGCGGCGGGACTGACGGCGTGCGCGTTCCGGAACACTTGCTGGTCATCCCCGCAAGACCGGCGCGCAAATCTGCGCTGAGCCTGCCGACCCGCATACGTATCGGGACCGATCGCATCCGGCGCGTGGTGTTTCGGCACGATTCGCGCCGTCGGTTGCAGCCCGGAGTTCTCTGTCGTCTCAACGGCCGAAGAGTGAAATTCGTCAGCCTTCGCTGGAAAGACCAGTCCGTAGTCCTCCTGCTGAAGGACGGTACTCGCCGGATCGATATGTCGGAAATTGCGGAAGTCCGCCTGCCGCGGGTCGATCCGTGGAAGGCGTATTACCAGGAGCTTGCGGTGCTCAGCCCGGCGTGTGAGTCTCGGATGATGCGAATTGAGACGATCGGCGGCTTGGCGGCGACGGGCGGTTCGCTGCGGTTTGGCGCGACGGCCTACCACACCGAGGCTCACCGACACACCGCCGAAATGCGAATGAACTCGCTGAAGGGACGTATCGCACAAGTCGAAAGCAGCGGTAAGAAGATTCAACAGGGATTGCAGCAGGCCCGCCGACGCCATGAGCAGCAGGCGATCGAATCCAGGAAGCAAGAGCAGGCCGCCCGGAAAGCCTATGACAAGAATGTCGCTGCCGAAGAAAAGAAATTCCAGCAGCAAATTCGAGATATTCAGCGCAAACTGTCCAAGACACAGAAGCAGTTGGAAACCGAGACCCGGCGATGGGAGGGATTCCAGCGTACGGTAGGATCGCTCAAGTCGCAACTGACCGCCATGAGCGGACCGGCTGGAACTCGCGACACATGGCTCCATATCATCCAACCGGTCTGGAGTCTCGATCCATTGGCGGTCCCGTTCAACAGAATTCACATGCGCTGGTCGTTCGCCTGCGAACAGGTCCCGCTAAGCCGCATACCTCCGGCTGCGACAGTCAGCCCGCCTCTTCTGCCCGGACACACAAACCGCAGTTCCTCGGGCGGCATGCTCCATAGCGGTGCGAGCCAATACGCCTGGGGATTCGCCGTCCACGCTCCCAGCGAACTGAGTTTCCCGCTACCGAAATTCGCCAGAGCTTTTCGCGGGAGCGTCGGGCTGGACCACGTTGTCGGGGCGGGCGGCTGCGCACGTGCAAAAGTCTACGTCGGATCGACCAGCGGCAAGCCGGCGTACGAAAGCCCATTGCTAATCGGTTCCAAAAAAGTTGTCGACAGCGGACAGGTCGGCGTCAAAACACCGCCCGACAGCCCCGGGCTCCTGATCCTGCTGGCCGATCCGGTTAACCGCGGGGCTCCTCCCACCGCCGACCCCTCGAACATTCGCGACAAGATCGACTGGCTCGACCCGCAGATCGAACTGGACATCGAAGCCCTTCGACAGAAGGTCCAACAACATATCGCCCCGCTGCTGGCCGATGGTTCGCAATGGCGACTGCGACACGAGCGAAGCAGTGCTTACCGCTGGACCAGCAGCCTGGATGGGACGGGAACACCCGGAGCGCGACGGTTCCGAACGATGATCCAGCCCAAGGGCAAACCGTTGCGGATATGGCGGGAGATGAAGATCGGACCGAAGGACAAGTGGCTGGCGGCGCACGTGAGCCTGCCTGACGGGGGACCTGCGAAAGTCAACTCGCTGGCGTTGAGCATAGGCGGAAACAAAGTTCAGGCCAGGAAGGTTCCGGTCATGCAGACGTGGCAAGGTCGCCCGGCGCCGCTGCTGTTCCCCATTGGCGATTACCGGGGCAAGAAAGTTACGCTCGAGCTGATTCAGGCCGTCGGCGGCCAGCCGTTGCACTGGAAGACCGTCGGCATGTCGGAGACTCTTCCGCCCGAGTACGAACTGACGGACATTATGGCGTCTGTCGGAAAGAGCGATATGAAGGTCCCGATCTCTCTCGGACAGGCGCTTATGGCGACCCGGATCAGCAGGACTAAGAAACTCGTCGCTCTGGAAATCAACCAGCTCGGCGGTTCGGTGGGCTTCATACCACCGCCCGGAACACACAGGCCCTCGTACAGGATTCCCGACATACTTCTCGGAACGGATTGGACCGGCGGCAACAAGGTTTTCGTCGAGAACATCGAAACATTCATAAAGATGCCCGGACTGGAGTCGATGGTGGTGACAAAGGAATCGAAAATCTCGGACGCCGCTATCGCCAAACTCAAGGCCCGGATGCCCAAGCTGACGATCACCAGGACCATCAAACGCATTCCTTCGCACAGGGAAGGCGGACGAGCTGACGTCGCGTGGCGAAACCTCACGGGCAGGCGCATCGTTGTTCTGTATGTCGATCCAAGGGACGGGTTGCGGTTTTCAGTATTCCTTGAGCCCGGCCAGGTGAGGAAAGTGATGTCCAACGGCGGAAGCAGGCTTGAAGCACATTACATTCGAAAAGATTTCACCCGTGCCGAACATTACGCTTCGAGCCTTCCCCTCACGACCTGTCACTCGTATCCTGGTAAAGTCTGGGACATCAAACCCGTGGGACAGTAACCGATAGAACCGGCGCCACCTTGCGCCGTTGTCGATGGAGAATATCGCAATGAAGAGAACGATAATGCTGGCTTGCATCCTGGCGATCGGGGCGGCGACTTCAGTTTCGCAGGCGCAGCGCGCCGACCGCTGGGCGGACCTGCCCGGATTCGAAATCAATGACAAGACGCGGAGCCTCTGGAATCCCTCGCCGAAAACCTGCGACTGGAACCGGGCCGAACGCTCGGCGCAGTACGCGGGAGTCGCACTGGACAAAGTGCAGCGATGGCTGCACAAGCGCGTTCTGCCCGTTCGCGACGCGAAGACCGGTTTGTTCCGGTCGACCGCACGGGCGTGGAACTACCGCGACACCGCTGCGGACTGCTATCCGTTCTACGTGTGGGCGGCGTTCTATACGGACAAGAAGGTGCTCGACGGCGTGATGGTCGAAACGCTCAAATCCGAGCAGAAACTCTGCAACCATCTCGATCGCCTTCCGGTCAATTACGACCTGAAATCCGGCAAGAAGGTCGCAGGCTCGTTCGATGCGATGATCTTCGGCGCGTGCGAATACGCCAAGGACGGGCTGGTCGCAATCGTTGAAATCACGGGCAAGGACTCGCCCTGGTTCGATCGCATGCGTGGCATCGTAGACGATATTTTCAAACACGCGCGCTACGACAGCCCCTACGGGAAGATCCCGTCGAAGAACATCGAGGTAAACGGCGAACTGCTGCAGATTCTGCCTCGCCTGTACTGCATGACGGGCGAGAAGAAGTATCTCGACTGGGCTCACCGCCTGGCGGACTACTACCTCCTGGGAGGCAAGTTCGTTCCCTCGCGTCTGAGCGACCACGGCTGCGAGGTCATAGGCGGTCTTGGCCTGCTCTTCGCCGTCGACGCCAAAGCCGACACGAAGAAACTCCGTCAGTACAAACCGCACATGGAATACATGTTCGACGAGATCCTGCGTCGCGGGACAAATTCCGACGGCGTCATCGTCCGCTCACTGCAGAAGACGCCCGGGCCGCACGACAAGGTCACCATCGGCGACGGGTGGGGATACGATTTCGTCGGTTTCCTGGACTACGATCTTGCCCTGGGGAGCAAACGGTATTCTGGCGCGATCCGCCGACCGCTGAAGAATCTGCTCAAACCGCGATACAAAAACTTCAACTGGGATCATGGCTCGCGCGACAATATAGCCGACTCGGTCGAGGGCGGACTGTACCTGTTGCGCAAGTTCCCAACGCCCGAAGGATTCGTCTGGGCCGACCGCGAAATCGCGACGATGCTGGTCGATCACACCAACCCCAAACGCCTCTGGGAGACTCACAAGCTGGAGGCCAACACGGTCCGCACAGTGCTGATTCATACAATGCTGCACACGCGCAACACCATCGCACGTCCTTGGCGCGGGGGGCTTCAACTTGGCGCGGCGCCTGTCGGCGACGGAATCTGCGTGTACATGCGGTCCGACAAAGCGTACGAAGGAAAGCTCCAGTTCGACATCCCCAGACATCGCATCTACATGGGCTTCAAACAGGACTGGCCGCGTATGAACTCCGTGCCCGAATGGTTCACAGTCGAACCCGACGAAAAACACAAATACGCCATCCGGAACGCAGATGACGGATCAACTCGCATCGTCTCGGGCAAGGCCCTCAGCAAAGGCCTGCCCGTAAGCCTCAAACCAAACAAACCGCTGCGCCTGATCGTTCGCCCACACCCGCGCGCGAGCAAACCTTGACTTGTGAATTCATCTCACTTTCGGCATGGACTCGGCGATCCGGCTGATGTTGGTTTGCGACACGTTTGCCTGGGCGGCGCGATCGGGCCAATGATCTACGGCGGATTGGACCTGGTCGAAGATCTGGTCGGCTTCCTTCTGTGATATATCGGCCTGGCGGGCCAATTGGTCCATGTGGGATCGTGTTGGATTCTTGCCCTCGCCAGCCAGCGTCATCGTGTGCTCGCCGCCCGGGCCGCTCGTATGCGTCAGGTCATAGGCCGGCGAAAGTGTCCACTCGCCTGCAGCTCGGTCCAGGACGAAGGCGAAGTTCTTGACGTGGTCGTCGCGGTTGTGGGCCAGTACGTTGAAAACCATCCGGCGATACGCGCGTAGCACGTCCTGGTGGTTTCGCGTCAATATTGATGCGGTCTTCAAAAGATCGGCGTAATCGGCAGACGGGATGCGGAAGTTCATCTGGATCAGGTTGCCGAACGTGTGGATGTGTATACGCCGGTTACCGTCTCGGTCGAATCGCTTTACGCCGAAGAACCGGTCGTCGCGCGCGGTCTCGAACAGTCGCGTTGTCGGCATGTCTATCCCGGCGTCGGCGGCCATCAGGGAATAGGCGTATTCGACCGCCCCGGCGTCAGGCGAGTCGGCCCTGGCTGCGAACTTGACGATCCAATGTTCGAATTCGTCGGGCAGATCATCTTCACCCGAAACAACCCTGCCTCCGACCGGGTCGAAGCCGACCAGCACCTTTGGACGTGCTCCGCCCGGTGAACCGCCGGCCTGCAGAAGTTGCGGCAGGACATCCACGGCGAAGCCTTCGAGGATTTCTTGTGCGTGACGGGCCAGATCGTGCAGGTCGAACACGTCTGTGTCCAGATCGTCGCGCTCCGCAGGCGGGTGGTAGGTAAGCGCGCCCATCGTTCGAGTTCCCAGCCAACTCAGGCGGTCCAGCACGGATACTTCGGCTGGATCCAGGCCCAGCGAACGAAAATGGCGGTTCATCAGCAGCAGGCCCCAGCCGTCGGGCAGGGAATCGTCAAACAGACCCGGCAGCGGGCCAAACTCGCGATCAGTATGCTCGAATAGCCCGCTTTCGAACGGCAGGCGAAATGGCGAGAGGTTCAGGTCCGTATCGAGAAACTCCGGGCGGTACTCAAAATAGACTCTTCGGCGATCTTCGACCAGCGTGCCGACCGTCAGCGAATCACCAGGCGCGCGTGTGAATTGAACATTCAGTTTCTTCATATGCGCCCTCGCTTTGGGCTGGGTTTGGCGGCGCGGTGTTCGAGTTCGGCGATGCTGCGGGCCGGGGGCGGCTGGAGCAACTTGCCGAACTCGTCAAGGCGGGCCAGGGCTCCGGCGACTTTGAGGACGAGTTCAAGCGAGGCCTTTCCGCTGGTCTCGAACCGCTTGAGCGAGGACGCCGAAACGCCCGCGCGAGAAGCAAGCGTTTCCCGGGTCCAACCCTTGCCCAAACGCAACGCCTTGGCGCGATCGGCCAATAAACCGCTCATCTCCCCCGGACCAAGCAACGTTAAGATCGTCGGACTCATAATAGTATTATACCGCAAATACGAGCTAGAGATAAGATATTATCTATTAGAGATATCATATAAATACTATCGGCTAAATATTATCCCTTAATTACGATTGTGTAATCGTCTGCGGCAAAGGACTGTGGGGAGGTTCTGTATTCAACACATTACAGTCGCCGATTCATGCGGTTATGATTCACAAGAGCGGGAGGCGGCCTTTTTGAGCCCTCCTTTCGACTCTGGTGAATTTTTTTTTCAAAAGGTACTTTGTTGGGATCATAATCGACATACCGTCAGGGACGGATCTGGCGGATATAACCGACTTTGGCGTAACGGCCGGCCGGCGGGTGCTTCTGCCCACTTGGGGATACGACGCCGGCGATGTGTATGAGTTTGGCGATTTTCACACCGCCGACTACGACCGGCTGTTTGAAAACGTGGTAACCGAGTTGATCCCCGAGCCGGCGACGATGAGTCTGCTGGCCTTGGGCGGCTTGGCGATTCTGAGACGACGCCGCAGAGCGTAAGAAACCGCGGCCCAAGAGGTCGCATTAAAAGACTGTTCCGAGCCCGTCCCTCATTGCGAGGGGCGGGCTCGTTTTTATTTGCACCGCGAGAGCGGAAAGCCGAAAGCGTTGATGAGTATCCGTTGCGGGGATATACTCAGATGCATGCTGTTGGGGATTCCTCGATGATATGGAGCGTGGAACGTTGAAAATAAGACTCATTGCAATCTTGCTGGCGGCTGGTGTGATGCTTGGTTCGGCCGGTGCGATCAACGCCGCCGACACGCTCCCCCCGCTCAAAGACGGGAAGGTCCCGCAGAACGTCAAGGAGTTGTGGGCGAACTACGACTCGACCAAAGAACCGCTCGAAGCAAAGGTCGTGCGCGAATGGAAGGATGAAGTCGCGACCTACCGCTACCTGACTTACACGATCGGGACTTTCAAGGGTAAGAAGTCGACGATGGCCGCGTTCTATGCATTCCCGACAAAGCACAAGGGCAAGCTCCCCGCGCTAATCCAGATGCACGGCGGCGGGCAGAGGGCTTCAATCCACAGCGTCAAATACGGCGCCGACAACGGATACGCGACGCTGTCGATTAACTGGGGCGGCCGAGAGATGGAGGGCGCCCGGTCCGGCGAACCGACCACCGACTGGGGCGCCGTCGACGCCACCCAAAAGGGACACAACAGCCACTACGGCTCGCTCATGCCCGATAAGCTCACCATCGACACCGTAGAATCGCCCCGCAACAACAATTGGTTCCTGATAATCATCGCCGCCAAACGCGGAATAACCTTCCTGCAGAAACAGGACGAAGTCGATCCCGACAGGATCGGAGCGTTCGGCCACTCGATGGGCGGAAAGCTCACGGTGATGCTCACCGGCGCAGACAAGCGAATCAAAGCAGCCGTCCCGTCGTGCGGCGGGAGCGGTTCAGCTCCGGACCACATCCGCAACCGCCCCAACGCCGGCGTGCGCCGCAGGCAGTCCGAACTCTATCACAAGACAATCGACGACGCGCTGTACGTCAAAGAGATCGCCATACCGATGCTCTACCTCGGACCGCACAACGATTTCAACGGGATCCTCGACAACATGTACGCCAACTGGCGCGGCCTGAAGAGCAAAACGGTCAACTACACCGTCACACCGCACATGAACCACCGCGCGATCAGCGAACACCTTTTCGCGGGCATGCTGTTCTTTGAGGATCACTTGAAGGGCGTTTTCGAATTCCCCAGGACGCCGACGATATCAGCCAGTTTGAAAACAAAGGACTCCGTCCCGTCAGTCGTCGTCAAACCCGATCAGATCAAGAACGTCGCGAAGGTCGACATCTATTATTCCGTCGACCCGCACATCCTCACGCGGTTCTGGCGCACCGCAAACACGCGCAGAAACGGCGATGCGTGGGAGGCCGGATGCCCGATCTTCAGCACCGATCAGCCGCTGTATGTAATGGCCAACGTGTACTACAAGCTGGATCATCCGGTGGTTGGGTATCGCTGGATGGCCAAGGCTCCCGAGACGTTCGGCGTGTCGTCGGAAATGATCAGCTACACGCCCCGACAGCTAAAGGCCGCGAAAGTAAAAGCCTCGCCGAACCGCAGCCGGATGATCGAAAAAGACTTCGATGATTACCAGGACTGGTATCGCCTGAGCTGGGGTAATCCGCACTGGTGGAGCGCCTATACGCGCAAGATCAAAGACCCCGCCTACTCGGCGCCCGAAGGCGCCAAACTGATGCTTGACGTGAAGGTCGCCCATGACGCCGTGCTCTTCTTCGAACTGCAGGACAACAGTTGGAACGCCTTCCCGGGACAAAACGGCGGACAGTATTACGCCCGGGTAAACATCAAAGGATCCGACAAGTGGCGGACAGCTGGCGTAACAGTTGCCGACTTCAAGCTCTTCGGCAAACGCACGAAGCATCCGCTGAAGAGTTGGCGACACGTTACGGAGCTCGGCATCCGAGGGCGCGTGAAGGTCGAGCAGGGCGGCAAACAGATCGAGCTGCCCGAACTCAAGCCTTCCGACAAGACCAGTCGCTGGTCCCCGCCGCGCGCTTTCGGCAATCTGCGATGGGAAGGCGGGAAGTACTCTGGAACGGACAACAACCCCGACAGCGCCAAAACAACGTCCGAAATCGAAAAACGCGACCAGTCGAAAACGTCGACCGCCCTGAAATGAGTCGGTTGAAACGGAACGCAAAGCAGCGATCCGGCAGGAGACGAGAATGAGAAATCGATGGTCTGTGACATATTTGCTGGTCATGTTGACAAGCGTTCTCCCGGGCGCAGAAACGTCCGATCTCGGCGCCGCCGAAGCCGCGAAGCTTTCTGCCGAACAGATCCTGTCGACCTCGGGCGTCAAGGGCGGGCTTGTTGTCGTAATAGGCTGCAAGGACCCCGCCCTGCTGACCGCTCTGCGCTCAAGCGAAAGCTATATAATCCACGGGCTGGATGTCGATCGGAAACGCGTCGACGCCGCACGCAAGCACATCATGACCAAGGGATGCTACGGTAAGGTCTCGGCTGACGTCTGGGATGGAAAACAACTGCCCTACGCCGACAATATCGTCAATCTGCTGATCAACGCGAGCGATTCGGAAGAGGCGGCCGGTGGCGAGATCACACGAGTGCTCGCTCCACGGGGCGTGGCGATGGGCATCGGCCGCGCCAAGATCACCAAACCCGTCCCGGCGAATATCGATGAATGGACGCACTTCATGCATGGTCCGGACAACAACGCCTCGGCGAAGGATTCGGTGGTGGGCTTCCCGCGATATCTGCAGTGGCGGGCCGGGCCCTTCTGGGCGCGCCATCACGATTCGGTCCAGGGCGTCGAGGCGATAGTGTCCGCCAACGGGCGAATCTTCTATATCGTTGATGAGGCCGAAGCCAGCATAGCCGACTCGCTGCCCGACAAGTGGAAACTCATAGCCCGAGACGCATTCAGCGGCGTGCTCCTGTGGAAGAAGTCCATGAACGAGTTCGGGTGGAAGGCCTGGAGCCCGCGCGGAGCCCTGGTCCAGCGATTCAGCAATCCCAAACAAATGCACAGACGCCTCGTCGCCGTCGGCGACAAGGTCTACGTAACGCTGGGGTTCGCCGCTCCGGTAAGCGTACTGGACGGCGCCACAGGTCAGCTTATCCGCACCTGCAAGGGGACGCAGGGCGCAACGGAAATTATCTGCAAAGCCGACAAGTTGATTCTGGGCGTCAAGACAAAGCCAACCGACAACCGCTCGCACGCCATTATGGCCGTTCAGGCTTCAACGGGAAAAGTGCTCTGGAAAACCGACAAGTACAAGGGACGCGCCGGACTCTATCCCGGCCTGCCCGATCTGCTTGTCACCGTAGGCGATCGGCGCGTGTTCTTCATGGACGAAGGAGCCCTGATCGCTCTGGATATCGATACGGGTAAGGAACTTTGGCGATCGGGGCTGGGGACCGGGGCGGAGCCTGACAATCGCAAACGGAGAAAGGGAAGAAAAGCCCGGCCCGGGAGAATAAAGAACAACTACGCCACGCTCATCTATCACAAGGACGTCGTTTATCTTCTCCAACCGCGAGGCAAAACCGCCAAACTCGACGCCATATCC
Source organism: Phycisphaerae bacterium (assembly GCA_030745875.1). Lineage (GTDB taxonomy): Bacteria > Planctomycetota > Phycisphaerae > SM23-33 > SM23-33 > BS750m-G57. Next base: position 89,640 of record JASLNT010000058.1, on the reverse strand, counting down.
GCCAAATCCGGAAAGACAGTATGGACCTCCACTCGCGGAGCGTACACGTACGGAACGCACAGCGTTCTATTTGTAGCCCAGGGCCTGTTGTGGGTGCATGACGCAAAACCGCCCTTCTTCGTTGGACTCGACCCCGCAACGGGAAAACTCAAGCGGAGCATAGACGTCTCCGAAGCCGTCAGCGCCTCGGGCGGACATATGCGGTGTTATCCCGGACGGGCGACGGATCACGGATTGTGGACTTCGATAGGCGGCAAGCCTCAGCAGGTGGTGAATCTTGATACCGGTGAGAATTGCTCCATGCCCTGGTTACGAGCGGGCTGTCGCGTAGGCATGATGCCCTGCAACGGATTGGCGTACATCACACCGCACCCTTGCGCCTGCCATATTGAAGTGAAGATCAACGGCCTGCTTGCGATAGCGTCCCGGAAGCAGCAGGCCGACCGAATTGACAAAACCTCCAGGCTGGAAAAGGGTCCGGCATTCGGCAAGGCGGCAAGTTCGAAATCTGCGGAGCCTGATCCCGCTGATTGGCCTATGTATCGTCATGACCCAGCCAGGAGCTGCCTTGCGAAGACCGCCGTTCCGACCAAACTCCAAAACCGATGGGAAACCAAATTGGGCGGGAATCTCACCCAGCCCGTGATCGCTGCAGGCAAGGTCTTCATCGCCTCGGTCGACACCCATACCGTGCACGCCCTCGATGCCGATACGGGAAAATTGATTTGGAGTTTCACCTGCGGCGGGAGGGTGGATACGCCCCCAACCATCCATAACGGGACGGTGCTGTTCGGGTCAAATGACGGGTGGGTCTACTGCCTTGAAACCGCCTACGGAAAGCTGGCGTGGCGGTTCAGGGCGGCGGCGGGTCCGCGCCGCATAGTTTCCTACGGCCAGTTGGAGTCGTCGTGGCCGGTAAGCGGTTCGGTCCTGATAAGGAACAACAAAGCGATCGTATCCGCGGGGCGGACATCTTACCTTGACGGCGGGATGTTCATATACGTGCTCGATCCGACCACGGGGCGAGTAGTGAAACAGACGAACTTCAACACCACCGGAAACAAGCATCCCAAAGACCCTCCGCCCGGGATGGTTTCCGATGTTCTGGTCGGCGATGGTGAATCCGTTTACATGCGTTTCTCGAAGATCAACGTAACTGAAACGGGAATCGAGGTGGAGGGAAAACAGTCGCGAGAGAAACTGGGCGGAGGGGCGGTCGCCACACCGTACGGCCGCGTGCTGGTCTCCGCCGACAGGATGCCGCTGGACGGTTGGTTTCATCGTACGGGTTTGATGTATGGAAAGGCTTCGGGGCAAGCTCTTGTAACGGACGGGAACAGCGCTTTTTGCTTCAGGGCTTTTGGGAAATGGAATTTGCATTCGGCGCCTTTCGCTCCGGGAAAGGACGCAGGCAATCTCATTTCGCAGAACGCCTCGACCGGAAAGACAGATTGGTCCGTTCACGTACCACTGCTCGTGAAAGCCATGATTCTGACCGGCGAGACCGTAATTGCAGCCGGGGCTCCCGACACGTTGGACGCTGACAAACCGTGGTCTGCGTTTGAGGGACAAACGGGCGGTCGTGTGGCGATTATTTCAAGAACGGACGGGAGTCAGATTGGCTCGCATAAACTCATCGCGGCGCCCGTTCACGACGGATTGGCCGCGGCCCGCGGCAGGCTCTTTGTCAGCCTGCGCAACGGCAGGTTAGTGTGTCTTGAAGGACGGTAAAGATTGGATGAACAACTTCTCTGGAAAATCCCAGCCGCGGAGAAACGACATGATGACAAGAAGATATCCGGTTTGTTTGAGGGCGATGGCGGTGGTCTTGCTGGCGGCGATTGGTCATTCGGCGCGGGCCGAACAGATAGACGGCGTCAAGGTCCTGTCTGACGCCGGTGTTCAGCGGGGCATTATTGTCCAACTCGGCTGCGGCGATGTCCAGCGATGCCTGGACCTGCACAATCGGGGCAAATACGTCGTCCAGGCGATCGACAGCGACAGCGGGAAAGTGGCCGCTGCGCGAAAGAAGATCCAATCTCAGGGAAGCTGCGGAGTGGTTTCGGCGAGGGTTCTAAGCGGAGCCAGGCTCCCATACCTCGACAATCTCGTGAACCTCCTGATCGCTGACGATTCGCTTGGCGTTTCCGAGCAGGAAATGCTGCGGGTGGTCAGACCGCTCGGGGCGGTGCTGATTCGCAAAGGCGATGCGTGGCGAAAGGTCACAAAGCCCTGGCCCGAAGGCATGGACGAATGGTCGCATTTCCTGCGCGACGCCACCGGCAACGCCGTCTCCAGCGACAAGAACATCGCCCCGCCGCGGCGCCTGCAATGGTCCGCAAGCCCGTTATGGGGACGAAGCCACGAGACAAACAACAGCGTAGCCGCCCTGGTTACCGCAGGCGGACGGATGTTCTCCATTTTCGACTACGGCCTGACCGGCATGGAGGACCCGCGCCTGGGCCAAAAGTGGGCCCTGGTGGCGCGGGACGCCTTCAACGGGACAGTGCTGTGGCGCCGCCCGCTGAAGACATGGGGACTCGACGCGTGGAAGACCCGGGCTCTTCGTTTCTTCGGAGGCAGCATGGCCAGGCGCCTCGTAGCCGACCGTGACCGCGTGTACGTAACCCTTGACTACGGCGGAGCAGTGCGGATCCTCGATGCGGGCACGGGCAAGATCCTGGGCGGAATCCCAAACACGCGCGGAGCGATGGAAATTCTCGTCTCGTCCGGACAGGTTATAGTCGCCTGCCGCCAGGCTCAAGCGAAGGGAAAAGCTCCGATCGCAATTGTCTGCTATGACATCGCCGCCAAGAAAGTGCTCTGGCAGGCCAGGGACGGCGGATTGGCGTCCCAGACGATCACCGCCGGACCCGCCGAGGTTGTCTACTGCAACAACAAGGGCATGACTTGCCTGGACCGCAGCGACGGCGCGGTTCGCTGGAAGCACCCCGCCAAGGCTGCCGGAGGCAGGCGCGGTTCGGGCCGGATGCTGGTGCTGGTCGACGGAAAGGCCGTCATGTCCTCGCGCGGGAGCATCGTCGCGGTCTCTCTAGCGGGCGGCAAGCTCGTATGGAAGGCCCCCGGAGCTCGGGGCCAGTCGATGCGCGCACAAGACCTGTTCTACGCCCAGGGGGCAATCTGGTGTTCCGGGGACCAGGGCGCGGTGGTAGGCTACGATGTAAAAACCGGCAAGGAGGTCAAGCGCGTGGACGCAAGCAGCGTGCAGAGCGACGGCCACCACCTGCGATGCTACCGGGCCAAGGCATCCGAAGATTACCTGATCACGCAGTTTCGCGGTGTGGAGTTTGTGTCTCTTACGGGCAAACCGCACACGCAGCAGGACTGGCTTCGCGGTACGTGCACTTACGGTGTCATGCCCGCCAACGGCGTGCTGTACGTCCCGCCGCATTCCTGCCTCTGCTTCCCCGCGGCGCTGCTCAAGGGGATGAACGCCCTGGCTGGTGAGAGCAAGTCCGAACGGGCCGAACTGGCGCGGGAATCTTCGATCGGATCGATCGAGAAAGGACCCGCGTTCGGCTCGATCGCCCCAAAGGCCAGGCCCGATAACAAGTCCTGGCCAGGCTACCGTCACGACGCAATGCGCTCCGGAGCCACAGCCAACAACATCTCCGGATCGCTGAAGCGGAAGTGGAAGATCGCTCTCAAAACGGACCTGACGGCTCCGGTTGCGGCGAACGGACGGGTCTATGTGGCGGCCAGGAACCTGCACACTATCTACGCCCTCGACGCTGCTGACGGCAAGGTGGCCTGGACGTTCTCCAGCGACGCTCGCATCGATTCGGCGCCATCGATTTACCGCGGATTGCTCCTGTTCGGCGGGGCCGACGGTTTCCTGTATTGCGTTCGCGCATCAGACGGGAAGTTGGCTTGGCGAAGAAGGCTGGCTCCGCTGGAGCGGTGGATGGCCGCCGACGGACAGCTCGAGTCGGTATGGCGCCTGCACGGCAGCGTGGTGATCGTCGGCAACCTGGCCTACTGTCTCGCCGGGCGGTCGACCTATCTCAACGGCGGGCTCTTTCTGTACGCTGTTGACATCGAAACAGGGCAAGTCAAGCATCGCGGGCGCGTGGACACCGCCTCCAACACGCGCGTTGACGCGGTCGACAAGCCGTTCGTCCCGGCCTACCACATCGAGGGCGGCAACTCGGATCTGCTCGTCGCACAGGGCGGATTCATATATCTGCACCAGATGAAGTTCTCACCGGACCTGAAGCTCCAGCCGACCGCGTATCTCAACAAGGCCCAACTCACCAGGCGCCCGTCGATAAACCTCGACAACAAACCCTACGTCAACGAAGACATCTTCAAAGTGAGTTGGCGAGGGAAGACCTACAGCAATTACGACAAGCTCGCCGGCCTGCTGGTGGACGAAAAGACCGGCGTCGGCGAGCACGCTTTGGGCATGCACCTGTTCACCACCAGCGGTTTCCTGGATTCAACCTTCTTCAATCGCACGTTCTGGATGTACTCGAAAACCTGGCCGGGCTTCAACCACGCCAACCTGGCTCCCAAGAGCGGGCAATTGGTGGTCGTCGGCCCGAAGAACACCTATGCGCTGAAGGCCTATACGTCGCGATACCCGCTCAGCCCCAGACTCAACCCGCAGACCAAGGGTTACCTGCTGATCGCCGATGACAACAACAACGAGCCGACCCTTGACCCACGCGCATGGGCCAAGGACAAGGGCATGGGATTCTCCCGCGGAGCCGAACCGCTGTGGCATCAATGGTTGCCCGTCCGCGCCCGCGCGATGGTTCTGGCGGGCAAGACGCTCGTGGTCTGCGGACCGCCCGATGTGGTCAAGGACGGCGACCCGATGGCCGCCTTCGAAGGACGCATGGGAACCGAACTTTGGACAATCTCCGCCGACGACGGCAAGACTATCGCGAAACTGAAGCTTTCGGAGTCGCCGATCTTCGATGGCATGATCGTCGCAGACGACCGCCTGTATTTATGCACGGAAAATGGCGAGATCATCTGCATGTCGGCACAATAGCGAAGGAAGGCGATGAATATGACAGCAAATATAGCACGACGGACCGCACTGAAGCAGATGGGCGCGGCCCTGGCCGTTGGGGCAATCGCAAGCAGCGCTCAATCCGCTGAACAGAGACCCGCGAACCAACCGTTCGGATACTGCCTCAACACAGGCACCATCCGAGGCCAGAAGCTGGGCATCGTCAAGGAAGTTGAAATCGCCGCCAAAACCGGCTACAAGGCCATTGAACCGTGGATCGGCTCGATTCGAAGCTACCAGAAGCAAGGCGGGTCGCTGAAGGACCTCCGCAAGAAAATATCCGACCTGGGCCTGTCTGTGCCCAGCGCCATCGGATTCGCGTCGTGGATATCCGACGACGACACGAAGCGCGCCAAGGGCCTGGAGGATTTCACCCGCGATATGGATCTGGTCAGGCGGATCGGCGGTACGGGCATAGCAGCCGCCCCCGCCGGGGCCGGCCGAACACCCATAAAAGATCTGTCAGCCATCGCAAAACGCTACCGCGCGGTTCTCGATCTGGGCGACAAGACCGGCGTGGCGCCGTTGCTTGAGATTTGGGGCCCGTCCAACACGCTAAGCCGCATCGGCCAGGCGCTATTCGTCGCCGCCGAGAGCGGTCATCCCAAGGCAAGTGTTCTGCTGGACGTCTATCACATTTACAAGGGCGGATCGGATTTCTCCGGCCTGAAGTTCCTCGGACCCGACGCGATGAGCGTGTTCCACGTGAACGACTACCCCGCCGACCCGCCGCGCGAGACCATCAACGACTCTCACCGCGTTTTCCCGGGCGATGGTGCGGCGCCGCTGAAACAGATATTCACCACGCTGAAGAAAGGCGGTTTTCACGGGTGGCTGAGCCTGGAGCTGTTCAATCGCGAGTACTACAAGCGCCCGGCCGACAAGGTCGCCAAAGAGGGCCTGACCAAGCTCCGCGCCGCGGTGCAAAAGGCCCTGGCCTGACCGGCTGGATCGTCCGACAAGCACGGGTGAACCGGATGAATCGAAGGCGCATGAAGAAACAGATTGCAGGGGCGGCGGTCGCGGCGTTGTTCGTCGCTGGGCTGGTGATCTGGCTGGTCTATGGCGGTGAATATGCAGGTGAATCCCCGTCAGACCTGGAGAACATCGCTCGCCGGCGATTGGCCGAAGCCGGGGAGATCGGTGGCGCGACTCGGGTGAAGACGGGCGACTGGCTTGTAGATACGCTGGAGGCCTCCCTCCATGGCTTGGAGACACATCCGTCGAACGGTTCGAACTGGGCCAGGCGAAGGAAGCTGCTGGAGGCCATCGACGTTCCGATCAACGCCCGGAAGAATGACGCCTGGCGTCGGGCGGTCGGATCGGTATTCCGGCGTCAGATGGACAAAGCCATCACCGAGATCAGCACTGCCCGGATAACCGGCGGGGTGCGGATATGGCGGATGTACAACATGGGTTTCGTCGTCAAATCGGCCGAAGCGACAGTCGGGTTCGACATTCATCCGGGCTGGGTTTTCGACAATCCGATGGACGAGGCGCAGCAGAAGCGGCTGGCCGGGGCGCTGGATGCGGCGTTTGTATCGCATTGGCACGCGGACCACTGTTCGCGTCCGCTCCTTAAACAGATGTTGGCGGCCGGGAAGAAGATCGTCCTCCTCGACAGCGTTGCAAAGGAATTCACGGGCGAAAACGTGTTTCGGATTCCGGGCAAGGCGGCTCTCCCGCTTCGAGTCGCAGGCGTGAGTGTGTACGGATACACCGGTCGCCAGTTCCCCACCGCCCGCAACAACGTATATATCGTTCGCATGGGCGGGTTGACGGTAATGCACCAGGGCGACAACGACAAGACACCGCTATACCGCGAGATCGCAACCGAGCATAAGGTGGACGTACTTCTGGGCAACTGCTGGGCGAAGTTGACTACGTGCATTGAGGGGGTGTCCCCGCGTCTGACGATCACCGGGCACGAAAACGAGATCAAGCATCCTTCGTTTCTGCGGAGCGGATATCCGCGAACGTTTCGCGAACTTGACGACGCCAAACTCGCCCCGCCCTGGGGCGATGGCCCGCAGGTCAGAGTCCTGTTCTGGGGCGAACACACCGACTGGCCGGGAGCTTCCGTATAATCCCAGGCGATGCGATCTTGAACGGGCTGACCGAAACGCCTATCGTCTTGACTCGAAAGGGAAGACAAATGAAATCAGGGAAATGCCCGAAATGCAGCCACACCAAAATTATCACCGCACTGCCTGGAGAGTACACTAACAACTACGAGTGCACGATGACAGTCACATCCGAACCACGTTGGTTGTTCAAGAACCACAGGGACCCTAGACACGGTCACGGCGTGCTGGTGCTGCACGTCTGTCAGAAGTGCGGCTTTGCCGAGTGGTGGGTCAAGGATCCCGAAAACATACCGATAGGCGAGGACTATAAAACCATATTGCACGACACCCCTTCCGATCAAGAGGCAGACATTGACCAATAACGGGCGCTACTTGCAACGCGAGGGTCAGGGGGTTTCTGTTGGTTTTGGTTGGGTGGTTGGTTGGACTTTCTTAACAGGCAGGGCTCGCCACGTGGACGCGTAGAACAGACACGTGTCGCCATACAGAAAGCCCGTTACGTAATCGCTCGCCGGGTCGATCCGCCCGCCCCGGGCCGACCGCTCTTATCCGCCGCCAGCGCACACTGCACACTAACGATCGCCAACACCGCAACTACAGTGAACTTTGCGAACATACCCGGGTATCCCCAAACTCCAGTAAGCCTCAGGAAGGAGCTTATGCGGTCCATTGCTCGATCAACACCGCTTCCATTATCGCCGGCTCGGTGGATTTCGGCAAACTCAAATCCCCAATTCGTTTGCCCATCGAGCCGCATTGAATACAATCTTTGAAGATATCCTGAACGTCGATCGAGGAGAACACACATGAATGCAGTTGAACGATTCGTCCTGCTGGGGACAGCCTTTTGCATAATCGCGGCATCGGCGTGTCCAACGCCGGCGGCACAAGGCCCGGAAACCGCAAGAACCGAAGCAAAACGAATACTCGACGCCGCAGGTCCGGCTGGCGGGCTGATCGTTCACATCGAGTGCGGAGACGGCAAGTTGACCGCAGCCTTGCGAAGCGCCGACAACATACTCGTTCACGGACTCGACACCAGCGCGAAGAACATCGCAACCGCACGCGAGCACATCCGCTCTCTGGGACTGTACGGTAGCATAAGCGTCGAACGCCTTACCTCCGCCCGCCTGCCGTATGCGGACAACATGGTCAATCTCGTGGTCTCGGAGAACCCGGGGCGGATCACATCTGACGAAATCATGCGCGTGCTGGCGCCGAGGGGCGCAGCATACGTAAAGACAGGCGACAAGTGGACCAAGACCGTCAAGCCCCGCCCGAAGAATATCGACGAATGGACCCACTACCTGCACGGACCGAGCAACAACGCCGTCGCCAAAGACAGCGTGGTCGGCCCGCCCAAACGCGTGCAATGGATCTGCGGACCACAGTGGGCGCGCAGCCACGACCATTTATCGACGACCAGCGCAATGGTCTCGGCGGCGGGACGGGTGTTCTACATCATCGACGAAGGCTCGACGGCGTTCGCGGCGATGAAGCCCAAATGGAAACTCATCGCTCGCGATGCGTTTAACGGCGTGTTGCTCTGGAAGCGAAACGTCGGTCCGTGGGAAGGTCACCTGCGAGGCTTCCGCACGGGCCCGGCGGAACTGGCCCGGCGCCTGGTCGCCATAGGCGACCGCGTCTACGTAACGCTTGGTTACGGAAAGCCCATCTGCGCACTGGATGCGGCAACGGGCGAAACTCAAACCACGTACGAGAGCACCGCCGGCGCGATGGAATTCATCTGTCACAACGGCGTGCTTTACACGGTTGTGGGCGACCGGGCTCCGGATAACATCAACGGGGCCGCCGTTCCGGTCGAACCGAAGGATATCTGGCACTGGTGGGCGATCTACAAAGAGACGCCTCCGAAGAAACGCCTGTTGGCGGTAAACGCCGACACGGGCAAACTGCTGTGGAAAAAAGACGACGCCGAAACCGTAGAGATACTGCCCACGGCGCTGGCGGCGAAAGGCTCGCGAGCGTTCATTCAGAACCCCACGCACATAATAGCTCTGAACGCAGAGACCGGAAAAGTGTTGTGGCGGGCTCCGCGGGCAAGCGCCCGGCAGCGACCGTCGTGGACGGCTCCGACGCTGGTGGCGTATGGAGACGTAGTGCTGTCAGCCGACCGGGCGGTCGGCAAGGCCAGCCCCGCCGACAACTCCAAGAGGAAGGTCAAGTGGACCGTCAGTTCGCTGGGAGGCGTCGCGCCGGTGGGCAAGTTACTGGCCTTCAGCGCCGATGCAGGCAAGAAGCTCTGGGAATCGCCAGCCAAAGAAGTGTACAACGCACCGGTTGACGTTCTGGTCGCAGGCGGGCTGATCTGGACCGGTAATATGGTCCAACGCAGCGAACCGGGCATAACCGCCGGACGCGACCCGAACACCGGACAGGTCAAGCGGACCAGACCAAAAGACTCGAGCCAGTTCGCCTACGGACCGGTGCATCACCGCTGCTATCGCAACAAGGCCACCGAAAAATATCTCGTACTCGGACGCGACGGCATCGAGTTTATCGATATCGCCACCGGCAAGGGTCAGAGCAACCAATGGACCCGCGGAGCGTGCCAGTACGGCGTGATGCCCTGCAACGGTCTGGTCTATATTCCGCCCCACGCGTGCGCGTGTCACATCGAATACAAACTGAGCAACTTCAACGTTCTCGCTCCGGCCGATGCGAAGGCCCCGCAAGCCAAGCCCTCCGCTGTTCCGCGCTTGGAAAAAGGTCCCGCATTCGACAAGATTCCGCAGTCGAAAATCCGCAGCCGGCAGTCTCATTCAGACTGGTCCACTCACCGGGCCGATGCAAATCGCAGCGGATCGACGACCTCCGCGGTACCGCCCAACTTGACCGGTCTGTGGGAAACAAAGATCGGCGGGAAACTCAGCGGGATCACAATCGCAGCAGGCAGAGTTTTTGCGACTGCGATTGACGAACACACGGTCCATTGTCTCGACGCTGTCGGCGGACGCGGATTGTGGCGGTTCGTTGCGGGCGGGCGAATCGATTCGCCTCCGACAATTTGGAACGGGCGAGTGATATTCGGCTGCGCGGACGGATGGATTTACTGCCTGCACGAAACCGACGGAAAACTGGCGTGGCGATTCCGCACCGACGACGCCGAACGCCGCATCATCTCGTACGGCCAGCTTGAAGCAGCGCGTCCCGTAAGCGGCGCGGTCATGGTCGCCAAAGGCGCAGTCTACGCCATCGCCGGGCGGTCGACGTTCCTCGACGGCGGGCTGACGCTTTACCGCCTCGACGCGGTCACGGGCAAGCTGATTTCAGCCACACCCGTCGACACCGGAGCCCTTCCCGACGTCCTGTCCAGCGACGGCGAATCGGTGTTTATGCGACACAAACGGTTCGACATGGACGGAAACATCGTGAAAACACCGGCGGCGCACCTGTACAGTTCGGCTGGCTTCCTGGACGGCGAGTGGTGGCATAGGACATATTGGCAGGTGGGTTCGAGAATGTCGTCCACATGGGGCGGTTGGCCGGTGACAGGCAATCGCGTTCCATCGGGCAGACTGCTGGTGCTCGATAAGTCAAACGTGTACGGTTTCGGAAGGTTGAACCAATACCATCGCGACGGCAGCCATGTCGGAATGGGCAAGACGAAATATCAATTGTTCGCCTGCGACCGTGTGCGGAAACCCGCCAAAGCCCCTGCCAAGCGCCGACGGGCTCCATCCAAAGTCACAGTCCACTGGTCCCGCGATGTCGGCGTGATTGTCCGCGCTATGGTCCTGACCGGTGATTCTACTGATAAGACGCTCTTCGTCGCAGGCCCGCCCGACATCGTGGGCGCAGAAGCCCCCAGGGGCAAGCATCCCTATACGCTCCGGTCGCCAAAGACGCTCCAAGAGCAGGAAGCAGCGTTCCAGGGCAAGCGCCAAGGAGCCATCTGGGCGATTTCCACCGTTGACGGCAAGACGCTTAACAAGATCGCCCTGCCCGCCCCGCCGGTGTGGGACGGAATGGCCGCAAGCAGAGGACGCTTGTATCTGGCGACTATGGATGGAAAGGTCTCGTGCTACGGAAAGAAGTAATCGGTCGGGCTCGAAACAGCTAAGTTCGAACTTTATCGGGCCCGTTCTTCTTGCGAGGCTTGCTCGAACCATCAGGCTTGACGGGTGTGTCGGCGGGTTTCTTCTTTTTGTCCGGATTGACCACGCCAAGATACTTGAAGAAGAATGCGGACTGTGCGGCAGCCGGGTCTCCTTTGAACGGTTTGGGACCGTCTTCGAGGAGAAGGATCGAACTGATCCGCAATTGATCGCATCTCCTTTTAACGGCCACCGCGTGACTGGGGTGATGGAGATCCTTGGTTTTGCTGAATGGTATGGCGTTGTGCTGGAACACCGGCGGGTCGCCCCGGCTGGCGTATCGCAGCGCCAGCCCGTCAGTCCCAACGGGGGTGAGCAGTCCGCCCACCACGCGCACTGTCGATGAATACGCGCTCAGTCCCTTTCCGCCTCGCCTTCCGACATCGGGATGGAACCCCAACCAAAGAGACATTATCGCCCCTGCGGAGTGCCCGTACACGCCGATCCGCCTGGGATCGATGTTCAACTTCCTGGCGTTGGCTCGCAGAGACTGAATCGCCCGAGCGCCGTCGAGCATTATCTCCTGGTATGACGCATGCTGCTTGAAGCGGTAGTTCATTGTCGCAAACGCGACTTTGGCGTCGAGGCATTTGCCCTTCATCGGTTGACGGTGACCGTGAGACTTGTCTCCGCCTACGAACCCGCCCCCGTGAATGTACATCACTATCGCCGTAGGCTTGTCGGACTTCGGCAGCCACAGATCCATTACCTGTCGCTGGTGCAAACCGTATTTGGCGTTGGTTATGACCGTAGTCCCGTCCTTGTCAGTCTTCTTGGTGGTCTCGGGCTGCTTTCCAGTTCCCTTATCCTTGCCCTTGTCGCCGCCTCCGGCCATACGGCGCATGTGGGCTCTGGCCTCCGACATCGTCAGCACGCCGTCCTTGTTGGTGTCGGCGGCGGGATATCTTTTCAGTGCGGCTCTTAGCTGTCGATTGTTCCTTGAGCTGACCTCCCCATTAGCGATGGTCGGCCAGGTCGCTGCGAAGATCACGACCGCCAGACAACTCAACAGACCGCTGCATTTGATGCGCATATTCTTGTTCATGGCGTTCTCCGGTTAGTATCCTGGAGGAATATACGCACACGGGCGGGCGGATGTTACAGGTTTCCCGATTATGTTTTACGGGCGGCGAGATGGGCGAAAAAAAACTTTTCCCTGCGACCGCGTTGAAGGTTATGCGCAAGTTTATCTCCGGCGGTCTGTTGTGCTCAGCGGGCGGGCGAGCGGAGCCCCGAAGCGCATTTTTCCTAAAGATTATGCCTTTGAGATTCGATAAACTTGAGGTAGGATGTAATAGAAGAAACTATGGCTTCTGCTGTTGTTCGACAGCGGGCCGGTGTGAAAAGAACCGATAACCATTATCTGGGATGTAAGGTCGAAACGCTAAGGCGTCTCACGCGCAACCCACTTGAAATAATGGGTTCTTTATTCCCCGGATCTGCATCGGCATCTAGCGGTGGCCATTTTTTTTTACCCCTATGGGGTGATCACGTCTATACTGGGACTGATCGCAACGGAAGCCCGCACGTTTTGATGGGTGGCGGAGATTCTTGCTTGTAACTACGGCGCGGAGACCTCAGGATAGTACTGATGAGTTGTTATATCGGCATAGATATTGGTGCAGTGAGCGTTACGGCGGGCCTTTGGACGGATGATGCGTCCTGGTCGGCGCCGAAAGGATGGACATCGTCCGGTTCGTCGGCTGGGAACGGACAGGGGGCGATGTGGCTTTCACCGTACCGGCGCACGCGAGGCCACCCGCTGGCGGCGACGTGCGAACTGCTGGAGGAAATACTGTCAACCACCGGCGCCGAGGATATCACAGCGATATGCATGACCGGGAGCGGATCATCACTGGCAGCCGATAAGCTCAACACGCACCGCATGAATGAGTTCCAGGCGATCGCATCGGGTCTGAAATCCGTCGGTGCGTCGGTGAGTACGGTTTTCGAGATGGGCGGTGAGACCTCCAAGTACCTCCGCCTGGCCCGTGAGACCGACAACGGAACGCTGAGTATCATCGACTACGCGACCAACGGCGACTGTGCGGCCGGGACGGGCAGCTTCCTGGACCAGCAAGCCGGACGCCTGCAATACGCTATTGAAGATGTCGCCGAACTGGTCGCCCAGGCCCAGCGATCGGCGCAGGTGGCTGGAAGATGCAGCGTTTTCGCCAAATCCGACATGATCCACGCCCAGCAGAAGGGATATTGCCCCGCAGAGGTGCTGGGAGGCCTGTGTGACGCAGTGGCCAGGAACTTCCGCGCCGCTGTCGTCCGATCGCACGCGGTGACGGCTCCGGTGGTGATGATTGGCGGCGTGGCGTCAAACGCAGCAGTAGTCAAGAGCCTTCGAGACGCGTTCGACCTGGGTCAGGAGGAGCTTGTAGTCCCCGAGGCCCACAGGCACATTCCGGCGATTGGGGCGGCGTGCGCGGCAAGGCGAATGGGCGCCAAGGCTCCGAATCTGTCGGCGCTGGCCGACATCCACCGCTCCGGAGACACCGCGGGGGTTAAGTTCCCGACAACCGCTCCGCTATCGATGGAAAACGTGCTTCTTCTCCGCGACCGGATCGGGAGCTACGTCGGAGCCAACACCACCGTCCCGATCAACGCGTATCTCGGAATCGACATCGGAAGCGTTTCGACGAACGTCGTGGTCATCGACGAAGCCGGACGGGTGATAACCGAAATCTACACCAAGACAATGGGCAGACCCATAGAGGTCGTCGCCGACGCCCTTTCGCAGATCGAGAAGCAATGGGGCGACTCGTTGACCATCAGCGGGGTCGGTACGACCGGATCCGGTCGCGAACTGATCGGCGAACTTGTCGGAGCCGACACGGTAAACGACGAAATCACCGCTCATAAGACCGGCGCGCTGTTTGTGGGCAAGACCATGCTGTCGGGGCAATTGCCCGATACGATTTTCGAAATCGGCGGACAGGACGCAAAGTACATCTCGCTGCAGGACGGTGTGGTCGTGGACTTCACCATGAACGAAGCGTGTGCAGCCGGTACGGGCAGCTTCCTGGAGGAACGCGCCGAAGAGCTGGATATCGCTATCAAGCAACAGTTCGCCGAGATGGCCCTGTCGAGCAAGGCTCCAATACGCCTGGGCGAGCGATGCACGGTGTTCATGGAGCGCGACGTTAACAGCTATATGCAGCGCGGAGCAGACAAGTCCGACCTGGTGGCGGGACTGGCGTGTTCGGTGGTCTACAACTACATAAACCGCGTGGTTCGCGGGCGCCATATCGGCGAGTGTATCTTCTTCCAGGGCGGGACGGCGTACAACGATGCGGTGGCTGCAGCGTTCGCAGCGGTCACGGGCAAGCAGATAATAGTACCTCCGCACAACGGGGTGATCGGGGCCATTGGCGCAGCGTTGCTGGCCAGCGAGAAGATGAAACACACGCGCCAGCCCGCCGAATCGCAGTTCCGGGGCTACGATATGTCCAAGGTGGACTACTCGTTGAGAGAATTCACCTGTAACCATTGCTCCAACGCCTGCCAGATCCAGGAATTCAACGTAGAAGGGAACAAGACATACTGGGGCGACAAGTGCTCCGAGCGTTTCCGCAGGCGCGCCGTACGCCCGCAGGAACCGGTTACCGAGGACCTGATGGGCCTCAGGCGGGAACTGCTGACCGACGATTCGAACATCGACCAGGCCCCGGCCGGCGCGCCGGTGGTGGGAATACCAATGGCGATGTTCGCACACGGACAACTGCCCTTCTGGCGTACGCTGCTGAGCAAACTGGGCTTCGCGACGGTTCTCAGCACGCCCACGAACAAAGAAACCGAACAAGCCGGGCAGGACGCGGTGGTGGCTGAACCGTGTTTCCCGATAGTCGTCGCGCACGGACATATCGCCTGCCTCGACCGACCGGACATAGACCATATCCTCGTACCGAACATCATCTCGGCTGAGGAGATGCAGTGCGACATGGAGATTCACCTGTGCCCGTGGCACCAGACGCTTCCGTTCGTAGCTCGAAGCGCACCGGCGCTGGAGGCCGCGGCGAGGAAGTTCATCAGTCCCCAAGTGCATTTCTCCGATGGTCAGGCGGCGG
The DNA here is from genome assembly GCA_030745875.1 of Phycisphaerae bacterium. GTDB lineage: Bacteria > Planctomycetota > Phycisphaerae > SM23-33 > SM23-33 > BS750m-G57. Next base: position 74,318 of record JASLNT010000058.1, on the reverse strand, counting down.
TGACGCGCGAATTGGTGCGATTCTTCCGATCTATGGGTCTGAAACGCTCGAAGATCCGATCGGCCTCGGCGGCCGCATTCGAAGCGCAGGCCGATTTCAAGCAAAAATGCCTTACCGCCGGAGCCAAGGCGCTGGAAACCCTGAAACAGACCGGACGCCGCGGGGTTGTCCTGGTCGGCAGGCCTTACAACCTCCACGACCCGGGCGTGAATCTGTCGGTCGCACGCAAACTCCGGCAGTTCTACGGGGTCGACTGCATCCCGCAGGATTTCCTTCCGACCCACAATGTCGATATATCAGAAGTCAACGCGAACATGTTCTGGTCACTGGGCCGTCATGTACTGGCCGCGGCGAAGATCGTCGGAGAGAACCCCAATCTCGACATCATATACATAACCAACTTCAAATGCGGGCCTGATTCATTCGTCAAGCACTTCACCAGGCCTGCAGCGGGTAAACCCTTCCTGACACTGCAATTCGACGGTCACAGCAACGATGCGGGCATCATGACAAGGTGCGAGGCCTACCTGGATTCGAAGGGTATTCTCAGACCCAGGGCGACTAAACCGCAACCCAAGCCCAGAGCGGTGGCGACCTGAGCGCGCAGATTCGGATAATCTCCTACTGACAGTGGGGACTTTGCACTTGCGGACCGGGCGGACAAGCGGTCTAATATACCCTGATCGGCCGGGCGGGCAGACCCTTCCCGGCCGTAGTAGCCGAAACCCGGCACGCGATACAATGGGGCTGGCGCGGCTGCAAAACACGAACGCTTGACCGAAAGTCCAACGCGCCGGTCTCCTACGTGCGCCAAGGGCTTTGTATCGTTTAATAAACTGGAAATTTCCGGGGCTGATCTGCGTTGTTAACCAGACAGTCTGCTAATGCATTCGAAGATATCTGTTATTTCCTCCTACTGTGGATGGGTTTGGTATGTCACAGAGAATACTGGCCGGTAAATCGGCAACGGTAACGAAATCGCTTCTTTGTCTCCTTGCGGTCGTTGGGATGTGGATGGTCCTTCCGACAGCTTCGGCCGGTCCGATCGAGGACGCCCGAAAGCTGCTCAAAGACGGGAAGTACGACCAGGTCGACACGGTCCTCAAGGAACAGTTGGCCTCAGACCAACCAGCCGCCGAAGTGCTGCAGATCTCGCTTGATGCGGCCATGGCTCAGGGTAGGGTAATCACCGCCCAGCGACGCGTGACCCGGCTGCTCAAACTCACGTCAAATGCGAACCTCGATCTGGTGTACCGCGGCGCGATGATCTCCGAACAGGTCGGCGAGCGTCGAATGGCGTTAAGTCGCTATCTAATCTACGTCAGAAAGCAGACCGCCTCAGACGATCGCATGCGCCATGCGCTGGAATACCTTGTCTCAGAAGGCAAGTTCCCCGCAGAGTACAAGAAGTACGTTTCGCTTCTGGGCGCCGGCGACAGCGCGTGGGATATGGGCCTGGCGTTGGTGAGGCGCCTGGTGGTCGACCAGGAAACAACCGCGGCGCTGGATGTCGCATCGTTCATGATGGACACCTTCAAGCCCGATCCGAAACGAGTCTCCAATTTCAGCGCGTACCTGAGCAACGCCTCGGATAGAGGCTATCTGGGCACAGACCAGCGAAAGCGGTACATTCTTCCGCTGCAGATCATGTCGCGCAGGAAGATGGACGATCCGCACCGGCTGGTGAGATTGTGCGAACAGGCCTATCGTTACCTCTCGGCGCAAGAAGCCGCCGATATCCTGACGGCGATACATGACGCATCCGGAGACGCCGTCGACCCGCGATGTCTCGTATTGCTCGACCGCCTTCGCTACTCCCGAGAAGGAGGAGCCTCACTGGCCTTGGCGCGCAAGATATACCAGAAGCTCGAACCGATTTACCGCAAGAGCAAAATCACCGGCGCCTACTCGAAGTTCATCGAACGCGTCTGCAATCACCACGCGTCATTCGTCAACGCAGACGATACGGTGTTCGACAAGGACACGGTCTCAAAACTGCTGGCCGCCGCAGAGAAGAACGCAAAAGACCAGATAGACAACATCATCAACCGCCTCTGCCAGCGCAACCCCGAACTCAGGACCGCCCTGGCCAGAAAACACGCCGCCCACATTCTGCCCGAACACGCGTCGTGGGTTATTGGCTCGATCTCCGGGAATGACAAGGAGCGAGAGGCCGCGATAAAGGCGGCTGGACCGTTTGTCGCGAAATTCGCAAAAGGCAGAGACGCCCGCGGGACAATTCTCGCCAACGCCGCACTGATGGAATGGTACAACAAGACCGGAGACAAGAACGCCCTGCTGGCCGCCGCCAAAGCGTACATGGGCGCCTTCCCCGCCGACTTCGACTGGAACACCATCTGGAGGCATGTCTGGCAGAGCAAGCTGCCGAGCCTCGACGAGAAACTAACGCTCCTGCGCCAGCAACGAGACCTGTCGGGACCGAGCGCTCCGCTCGAACAGATTATACCCAACCGCATAGCTCGCGACGCGGCCCTGCGGAAGGAGCCTGTCGTCCAATCCCTGGCCCGCGGATACCGGCGCAAGGGAAGCGACCCGGTGATGCGGACTGCGATAATCGCCCACACAATGAGCGACGGGCGAAGAAGAGTCACGCCCGAGGCGGTGCTCTCAGGACTGCTCCGCAGCTACGACAAGCAGCTTCCGTCCGGTAAGAACGCGCCGACCAACGCCAATGAGATAATGCTGACGACAATACTGAAACGCATACTTCCGCAGATCAAGCGTATCGACCAAGCCGCCAGGCTTGGTCTGGCCGATCGCCTGGCCCCCGGTCCGCTGATGGCGAGTATGCTCAACAGCGCGTCGATAGGAAACCCGCACACCATCGCCCAGAGTCTCGCGGGGAAACTCAAAGGCGATGATCCCGACACAATGCGGATATGGCGGGCGCTGTCGTACGCCAAGAACCCCAAAGCAGACCCCAAGTCGATCTTCGCATCACACTACGGGAAAATGGGTTCGGACAACGCCCTGAGGTATCTCATTGGGCAAATGGGAATGTGGCATGACCGGTCGTGGCGGGACCAGTACTCGCCCAAGATGTGCTGGACTTACGAAGTGTTCCTGGGCGAATTGGAGAAGCTCGCTGCAGTCAAGGGCTTTGAGTTCAGCGACAGGGAACTGACCAATAACGTTCGCGGAATCATTCTTCGTTGGCAGGGAGGCAAGGGGAAGAAGGGTTCGGCCGCCAGAGCCTCCAAGAAACTTATCGACAGCATGTGGCGCGGTTATCTTGCCCGGGCGGCGGCATCCGGGGCGTATGACACGGACTTTGAAGCAGCAATCTATACGATTCACTGGCAGAAAGACCCCGCCCAGGCCTTGGCGTGGATCAACGAGTACTCCAAAGCCGTCGCCTCTCGCACCAGCGCCGAACAACTGCGATCTCTCGACATGATGATGCGAACGGTCGGCTACCAGGACGTTGCGAAGACGAAAGAAAAAAGCACGTACCTGCGACTGTTCACAATCGCCGCCAAACTGTACGAGAAGATGTCCGACAAGCAGTGGAGCACCGCAAGCGTGTATGAAAACACGCGATGGGCGGCGGCTATGCTGGCAAACAATGTCCCGTGGCGAACAGCACTGAAAGACCAGACCAAACTGCTTGAAACGGGCAAGAAACTCACCGAAACATTTGAAGCCAGATTACTGACTGGGACAACGCTGAGCGGCGGGCACAACCCCGTGCCGGTTTTGTGTGAACAGGCTATAAAGACCGCATCGGCTAAGGGCGACTGGGCGACGGCGCTGTCAGCCACGCGCCGCCTGGCCGAAACGCTGGACGACGGACGATACGCCGACAGCTACAAGTCGAACATTATCGCATCGGCGAGATCTCTCCAGGACGTCGGAGCCAGCGAAGTGCTCTACGCCTTCCTCCGGCAGATCGAACAGCAGGCTAAGCTCTCGAGCGCAATGAGCAAGGAAATCGCCATCCTCCGGGCCAGGGCCGCCAAGGATATTTCCGGACTGATCGCCGTATCGCCCAATGACGCATCGTATCCGCTGCACCTCGCCGCCCAAGCACTGCTGCTGGGCAACGAGATAAGAGCCTGGGAGCTGTCCCGTGAACAGTCCAAGCTGTTTACTACGTCCTGGGAGGGTCTCGATGCGAACTTCGTAGCCTGGTATGTCCGGGCCTTGTTCAAGCAGAAGAGCTACGAGCAGGTCACCGCACTGGGTCGAAACATCCTGCGGAAGGAATCGTCGCTCGACGCCGAAACCGCCGCCGCAGTGCATCTTGCCCTGGGCGACGTGCAACGCGCCCTGGAGAACAACGACGCAGCCGTCGAAATCTACAAGGTCCTCCAGACGTCCGACCGCTACAAGGACACACGCGCCGGACGCGAATCGCGCTACCGAAACGTGATGTTGATGATCGCCACGGGAGCCTACGGCGACGCCGAAGACGCACTGGCCCAAATGGTGGAGTCGCCCAGCATTGACGAACAGGCTGAAGCGTTCTTCCTCCTGGCGAAACTCGCCGACGAGCAGAAGGAATACGCCCGGGCCGACAAGTACCTCGCACAGGTTCGCCTGCGCGTGCCCGATCACATTGAAGCAGCGTTCCTGGAAGGCGAACTGCGAGCAAAGGCGCCCAGCATGCTCGCACGCGGGGAAGAACTCGAAATCGGCGTGGTGGCTATGGAAACCATAGCCGTACCCGGAAGAGAACTGGTGTTCAGGCTGCAGGACTCGAATCTGGCTATCGCCAAGGGCAGTTCTTCGATTCCGATCACCGTTGAAACATCCACGGGCAAGGACCGCGAAACGGTTAATCTCGTGCTCAGCGGTACGGGCAAGAACATGTTCAAGGGAACTATCGTCACCGCCCTGGGCAGGGTCTCCCAGGGAGACCGAACGCTCCAGATTCGCGGTGATGACGTCGTATCTTACCGCATTGAAGATGAGTTCCAGAAGAGTCATGAACTCAAGTACAAGCAGAAGGAGCTCGAAGTAAAAGCCGACGGCGAGCTGTCGGCGTCTGCAGGAAGAATACTCAGCGCACTGGAAATCGAACAGCGCGAAGTGGAGCGCAAGCTCGCACTGGCCCGCGGTGAGGAACCGCCCGCATGGACCACTGAACGACAGAAGAGCGTTCGCCCGGGCAGCCCGATCTACGTGCGAGTAATCGACTTCGACCGCGACTTGACCGACAATCCGGACAAGGTGACCGTCTCGGTGAAGACGACCGGCGGCGATGTGCTCAAGGCCGTCACGCTGACCGAAACCAGCTACAATTCGGGCGTCTTCATGGGCACGATCCCAACGTCGATGCCCCTTCCGAAGGGCCTGGCCAGCGACACTTTCGAAGGCAAGAACACCTCGTGGCTGGTTAATTCGAAGACCACCGACGTATGGTCCAGCCTCGACGACGGCGTCAAACCCAAGTGGGTCGAAGCCGACACCATGACCTCGCACCTGGTCAGCTCCGTCAGCGTCGCGATGCCCGATTCGCAGAAGGTCAAGGAGATCACTCTGTCGGGGAGTCTGGCTGAGGATCTTGGTATGCTGGCGACGTATCCGCTGGCCGGTCAGCAGCACGGGCTGAGACTTGAACTGTTCGCCGATGCAAAACTCGCCAAACCCACCACCGAACGCGTGGTAAGCTCGACGTATCTCCGATCCGATTCGCTTGGAAAGGGCAATGCGGCGGCAAGGCTTAGCGGCGTGATCGTACCGACCAGGTCGGGGCAGTACACTTTCTCTATGAGCTTGAAATCGGGACAGGCGAAACTGAGCGTCGGCGGTAAGGTTCTCACCGACAAGTGGACGGGCAAGAACGTGTCGGGCGATTTCCCCGCCAAGTTCGCCGTAAAAGCCGGACGGGAGTACAAATTCGTCCTGGATTACGCACCTGAATCGAAAGACGGACGCGTGTCGGGAGAATGCGTCATAAGGTGGAAGTCCAGCACCGAGAGCAGCAAGGACATACCGTTTGAGGCGATGTATCCCGGCGAGATGGCCTCTCGCAAGGACGACCTTGTGCTCACGCGAAGCACGGCAACGGCGACCGGCGCCAGCAGGCTGGAGACGGCTAAGAGCATTCGCGACCGCGTCATAGCGACCGTCGGCGCCAACGCGCCGATCAAGTACGTTAAGACCACGTCCGTAGCCCCCACCGGAAACGATGAGGCGGGCATACTCAGCGGAACGTTCATCGCTGCAACCGAACAGATGCTCGCGATGAAAATCGACGCTCAGGGCCTGAGCAATAACTCGCGAGTGTTCCTGTTGATCGACGACAAGCAGGAAATCGGCGGGAAGCTGTCGGATATCGCCAACAAGACCGCCAGCGTGTTCCTTCGCAAAGGCGCCCACAAGATGGAGTTGATCTACCGCAGCGTCGGAAAACCGCGCCCGGGAGCCGGCGTAGGCGTGTCGTGCGAAGGGGCCGACAAGAAGTTTGCGGCCATGCCGTGGCGATGGTTCTCGGCGGATCACACGCCGGATCTCGCCGACGCGATCCTGCCCAACGGGCTGATCACGCTCGAAGACAACGTTTTCACCGCCAAACTCCGCAAGCCCATTCGCCTGCGAAGCGCGCGTTGGAACTTCGTTGACTTCGCGGGCAAGGATATCTCGGTCAAGAAGATCACCGTAATCGACGCCGCGGGCAAGACGATCATTCCCGTCGAGAAGGACTTCACCACCTCGCTGAGCAACGATATCCTTGAAATCGCCCCCGGAGACAGGATCTCGCTGACTTACATTGACAAGAAGAACCTGCAGGGCGACAACGGAAGACGCAAAGCGGGCATGGGCCTGGGGCGCGGAGCGTCGCTTTCGGTCGGATTTGATGAAGGCGAAATTCTCCTGGCGCACGAAGAACTCGTATCAGACGCCAACGGGAACACGGACGTCAAACTCTTCCCGGCCAGACGCTGCTCCAGCGGTGATATGCTTACTGTGGTTATCGACGATCAGGATATCGACCTGACGCCCAAACGCGATAAGGTCCACGCGATCGTAACCACGTCCAGCGGAGAGAAGCTGGAACTCGAAATCCTCGAGAAGCAGTCGACCGGAAGCAAGGGCGAAGTGCATGAAGTCTGCCACACCGGACAGTTCATCGCAACGTTCAAACTGGTCTCTGACCAGACGCCAAAGGCGACGACCAAACCGGCCACCCAACCGACCAGTCAACCGGCGACGCCGAGCATCAAGGTTAAGCCCGGGGACGAGATCGTCGTCAGGTATCTGGACACTGAGAACAACGACGGCGTGCCGATGGACCGTATCAGCCGCCTGACCGAAGGCGGAGCCGGCCTGGGCGGATGGTCCGTTATGAGAACGCGCACCGAACTGGTCCCCGACAAGTCCGCTGACGCCGTAGTGCTGCAGAACGACCTGCGAAGGCTCAGTAACGACCCGGAACTGGTGCTGTACAGGCAGAACATCCTGCACTTGAGCCCCAAGATCAAAGCCAATGAGTCGGACGAAGAACCCACCATCGATCGCGGCGTCGACACCAACGGCCTGCCCGTGTGCTCGATCCGCGGACCGCTGAAATTCAGTCTGCTTTATCCTCGCATGGCCCGCAATACCGGCAGCACGATACGCATTGCAGCCGTTGTGGAATCCGAAATAGAAGCCGCCAGAGCGGAAAACCGAAAGCTGAAGGGCGCCATCGTCACCATGGACATCCCCGACGAGGATGAACTTGAAGCCGGACGGTTCTACGGAACGCTGAATCTCCAGATCGGCGTGCCCGGAGACAAACTTGCCCTCGACGCGAATGCGGTTGAACTCGAACCGGGCGAGATGCCCATAAAGACGATCATCGCCGGAGGTGACGACGTAGTGCAACTGCGGTTCAAGGATCCCGCCACCGGAGAAACCGATGTCAAGCGAGTCCGCCTTCTGGCCGACGGTCGCCTGGAGGTGCTCGAACGCACCATGCGAGCCCAGAAACTCAACATCCATCTCGGGCAGAAGTTCCACTTGCGAGTAGCGGATCCCGACAGGGACACCAGCAACGTCCGCGACACTGTAACGGTCGCCGTAAAGAGCAAGTCAGGCGACGCTGTCAATCTGGAGCTCACCGAGACGATGATTCATTCGGGCATCTTCACCGGCAGTATCGAACCGCGATGGATCAAGGATCGCAAACGCGACGAAGCGGCCCGCAAAGCGGCAGCCGCTGCGGCGGCGAAAGCAGCCAGACAAGCAGCGGCGGCGGCTGAAGCGGCAAGACGAAAGGCCGCCGCAACAAGCCGACCGACCTCCGGTCCGGCGACCAAACCGGCGACCAGGCCCAAACCGGTCGCCAAACCCGCGGTGGTCAAGCCTGTGGTTGTTGTCTATGCGGATTTCGGAGACACCGTCTCGTTCCGATACATCGACAACAAAGCCGTCTCGACCACAGAACCGCGCGTCCTGGATATGGAAGGCTCCATCGTTCACGGAGCTGATGGAACAGTCGCCCTGTTCAGCAAGGAGTACAAAGATCCGGAGATGGCTGTAAAAACCGCGTTCCTCACCGCAGAAGCGATGTTCAGCATCGCCAAGGACATGCGCAAGAAGAAACGCTCCGAACTGGCGAAATCATACATCTCGCACGGTAAGAGCATTCTGGAACTCGCCCTGCGCAACTATCCCAACACCACGCTCGTAGCCCAGGGCGAATACCTCGTTGCAACGCTCGCACAGGAACTGGGCAACTACAGCGAGGCGATCGGCAAGTACTCCGAGGTCGTGCAGCGATGGACAAAGAGTTCGTACGCACCCAAGGCGCTGTACCGCATAGGGCAATGCTACGAAACGCAGGGCAACTTCGAACGGGCCGGTGAAGAGTACGTCAGGGTGACGTATCTCTTCCCCAACAGCCCCGAAGTCCCGCAGGCTACGCTGCGGTTGGGCAGGCACTACCTGAAGGTCAAGAACTACGCGGTGGCTGGGCGAATCTTCGAGAAGTTCCACGACAACAATCCGAAGCACCGCCTGGCGGCTAAGACGCTGTTCCTCGCCGGAGAATGCTACAGACTCTCGGAAAGATACAAAGACGCCATCGGGGTCTTTGTTCGAGCGGGCAAGCAATACCGCGACAACAAACTGATACGGTCAGAATCACTCTACTGGCAGGGCGTGTGTGCACGCGAAGTCAAGAACTACGTAATGGCCTATCGTGCGCTAAAACGTCTGACGTGGGACTACCCGGAATCCGAACGGGCCGCCGACGCCAGAAAACTGCTCGGTACGGACGAACTCCAGGAGTTCGAGCCCGAAGAAGAAGACGAGTAGAACGCAAGAAACCGGATTTACCCCGGCTTGGCCAAGGCGAGGTCGGGTTAGCGACGCAAGACAATCTGAATTGAATATCTACAGCCAGGCCGCACGCGGTCCGTATTGACGCGCCCGGCCGCAGGAACAGGATTCATCATGAAGACATCTGGTGCATCAAGCATAGGACAGTCATCCCGCCGACCGAGCGCTTCGGCGCAAAGCGCAGGCTACAGGCGATTCGGCGCAGTTATCTGCCTGACAGCAATATGTGCAGTGCTGATCGGCGGCGGAATAACACCGGCGGACGGCGGAATACCCGAAGCCAAGAAGCTCCTTTCCGACAAGAAGTACTCCCAGGTCGACAAGGCTCTGGGCAACGCACTTCGCGGAAAGAGCCCTTCGTCCGAGGCGTTGCAGATCAGCCTTGACGCCGCCATGGCCGACGGACGCTTCGTCACCGCACAGCGACGCGTAACATCATTGCTCAAGACAAAGAGCAATGATCTGGAGCTGGTCTTCAAAGGCGCCCAGATCGCGAAACTCGCCTGCAAAGACAGTCTGGCGCTCAGCCGCTATCTGGACTACGCCCAGCGTCAGAACGCCAAGAGCGACAAGCTGCGATATGCGCTGGCGTACGTAGCGGCTAACGGCAAGTTCCCCCAACAGTACAAGAAGTATCTTCGCCTCTATGGTAAGGATGAAATCGCCTGGAATATGGGAACTAATCTGCTGGGCAGACTGATAACCGACAGCGAAATCAACCCCACATTCGACGTAGCCCAGACACTCCTGGAGAACTTCCGCCACCCCCAACAGGTTTACGAAGTGCATCGGCGAATACAGTACGCCGCCGAAAACAACCGCCTCGGCTCGGACCAGCAAAACGCATACGTCCTTCCGATAAAGGTGATCGCGCAGACTATCCCCTCGAACTACGAACCATACTCGCGCCTGCTTGCCCGCGCCGCCGGTAAAATCAGCAAGGAAGAGCTGCTCGGAATCGTTTTCGATCACCAGAAACTCGCCAAAAAAGCACTTCCCAGATCGGTGTTCGACTTCTTCCGGGAGATCCAGAAGTTAAGCTCAGACGAGAAGAAACTCACCGCCGGACGACGCTTCCTGGCGCTCGAGCCGACCTATCGCAACTCCCCGAACTCCGTGGATTACTCCGAGTACCTTCGCGTCATCGTAGATCTCACAGACGTATTTGGGATCAAAGGAAAGGAATTGGTGACCGAATCGGCGGCTGAGGGCATGATCAAGTCAATCGCCGAGAAGGCCCGGAGAACTGACTGGGAATTCATCCGCCGCATCAGCGATCTTGCCGACCGCTACGTCAGTTCCGAGCGACGCACCGCAATCAAACGCCAATACGCCGCACGGCATTCTCACTACGCTATCCGCTATCTTCTGCCCAAAATCAAGGGAGCCTCAGACCCCAACCGAGACAAACTCATCGCTCAAGGCAAGCGCGAAATTGCGAAGTTCATCGCCCAGGGCAACTACACCGCCCGAGGCGACATCTCCTCGGCGGTCATGCAGTGGTACGCCGGCATCGGCGATAAAGCATCTCTGCTGGCCGCGGCGCGCGAATATATGGACTTAAAGCCCGTCAGCTTCCACGAAGGCACCGTCACTTCGAACATCCTGAACAGCAAAATCCTTTCGACCGGCGAGAAAGTCGCCCTCGTGCGGGACCAACTCACCCGCGCCGGAGCCGGTCACAAGACCCAGCCGATGGCCAGACTGATCAAGAGCCTTAACGGGCAGGTCAAGAAGGTTCCCGAGTACAAGTCGCTGATCGATCTGTGGAAGGCGGGCAAGACCGGCGCGGATGTCCTGTCGAACTACGCGGTGCTCACCGGTCGGGCCAACAACAACAGGCGGCAACTGGCCAAAGGCGGTGAACTGGCGTCAGCGTTCCTGTCCAAGTACAAACGCCCCCTGCCTCTGGGCGCGAGCGGATGCAAGAACCGCGACGACGTCCTGGCGCTGAAGGTGATGGTAAACATCTACAACGGCACGCGCAGCGGACTGGTGCGAGCTACTATCGCAAAACAGTGGATGGCGCGAGCCGCAAGCCCGGGAACCATGCTGGCGACGCTGGCGAGAGGCCTTACCGCAGAGGAAATGACACAAGCAATGTCCCGAATCGGCGGGGCAATCCCAGCCGGAGATCCCGTGTGGGAGAAGTTGGCTAACACCCCCTACCACGGAAAGACAAAGACGCCTCCGCTGGCGAAATTCTACAAGAAGATGGGATGGGACAATGCGCTGCGACACATCGCAACGCAGATGGGGTATCACTCCAACAGGCAGGGACCGTTGAAAGACAGCCCCGACGCCGCAGCCGACGCGGTTGCGAAGCTGACCGGAATCGGCGGGTTCAAACCTACTGACCCCGACACGCTGGCGTTCGTGATCGATTCGCTGGCCCGTGCGTCCAAAACGGTGAAAGTCTCCGAAGGCGCCCTGGCGTCGTTGTGGGGAGCCTACTTGTCGGCTCCGGATCGCTCCGACTGGCGGAGAGACCTTCGCGCACGATGCGGTGTGATGCGAATCCTGGGGAATTCCGGAAAGTCCAAGGCCCTTGAAGCCAACATTAACGACCTGGTCGCCGGACTTGGGCGCCTCGGAGCGGTCACCCGCGCCGCACGCCTGGAATACGTATGCTACAACCTTACTCTCGCAAGCGAGAGCGGACTACCGAAGGCCGGCCCGTATACGCTCGTAATCGAAAAACTCGCCGACACCTACGCCCGCATGTCCGATTCCGACTGGGTCCTGCACAAGGTTTCGGATCGCATCGTCGACGACATGACGTTGCTGGCGAAACAATCGCGTAAACACCGCAAGGCCTACAGCGCTGACGGCAAGCTGTTCAAAGCCGCCGACAAGATCACGCCTATCCTGATCGCCCGTTTCGCCGCCGGAGCCGAACCGAGAAGCCCGAGCGCTCTGGGCAGATTGTCCGGACAAGTGCGAAGCGATCTGGACAAGGCGATAACCGCCTCGCAGTGGGATGACGTCGTACGACTGGGGGCGTTGTATTTCCGCGCTCTGCCCCAGACCAGAACCGACTGGGACAGCGCCTATCACGAGAACATCGTGGAGCTGGCGAAAACACTGACAAAGACCGAGGCGTGGGAAGTTCTGTACACCATTCTCGAACGCATGCGTCAGGCGCGACCGCGAGAGTCGGTGATGAAAGCCCTCGCCAGGTATCGAACCCAGGCTGCGAACAAGATCACGGGCATGATGGCCGTCGCCAGAGGCGACAAGACCTACCACCTGCACATGGCCGCACGGGTCCTGTCGCTCGGAGACGAAGGCAGAGCGTGGCAGCTTACGCGCACACGAACGAAACTGCTGCTGGAAACGTGGACAAGCTTTGAACCGCAGTACGTCGCATGGTGCATCGAACAGATGCGAAAGAACAAGATGCTCACCGAGGCGCTGGAGTTGGCGTTTACCGTGCTGCTCAGAGAAAACGATCTCGAAGCCGACATCGCCGCCCAGGTGCTCCTGACCCGCGGCGACATATACCGCGACAAGAAGAACTTCGATGTAGCCAGAATCGAATATCGCGCACTGAAGGACAACACTCGATATCGTAAGACCCCCGCCGGCGGGCGGGCGACCTATCACCTCGTGAGCCTGATGATAGCAACCGGGCAGTACACCACCGCCCAGCGGCTTATCGAGAGACTGATCGACTCGGTCGACCTGACAGTCAAAGCCGAAGGTTACTACCTGATGGCCAGCCTCGCCTTCGAGCAAAAAGACTACGAAACCGCCGCCGAGAACATCGACAAAGTGCGCCTCTGCGTTAACGATCACGTTGAGGCCGCCTTCCTGGACGGACAACTGAAGCTCAAGCTGCCCGGTGGGATGATCAATCCGGAAGTGGAGGTCGGAACCGCCGCCACACGACGAATTCTGATTCCGGGCGAAGAACTGGCGCTGAAGCTCCAGGACGCCAACCTGTCGATCGCACGCGACCAGAAGACCATCCCGATTCTGGTGCAGACGACCAGCGGTAAGGACGAAGAGCGCGTGGATTTGCTGAGCCTGGCCGGCGGGAAGAACCTGTTTACCGGTACGCTCCGCACGACCCTCGGCGTGGCCAAACCAAACAACGGAGCCCTCGAAGTAACCGGAGCCGATCGCGTCAGCTACATCATCGCGCCCGACTTCCAACGCAAGAACAACATCGACTATCCGCCAAAATACCTCGACATCCGCACCACCGCACAGTTGGTCGCATCAGCGGGCAAAATTCTTACGCCCGAACAGGCCGAAAAGCAGCGACTAGAAGCAACGCTGGCTAAGAAGGTAGATCCGAACACGCTGGCTGCGTGGAAACGCACCTCGGGCAATATGGTTCGCCCGGGCAACGACATATACCTCCAGGTCTACGATGTCGATCAGGACGTAACCAACGCCAACGACAAGGTCACCGTCAAGCTGACCACAACTAACGGCGACGTGATCGAAGCAGTCGAACTGACCGAAAGCGACGCGCATTCGGGAGCCTTCCGCGGAGCGGTCAAAACAGGCGTCCCCCTGCCCAAGGCTTACGCCTCCGATACTTTTGAAGGCAAGAAACCGTCCGCCTTGATCAACTCCACTCTCGCGGGCGACTGGTCGAGCCTGGCTGACGGACTGAAACCCAAATCGGTGGGCGTCGACATGATGGGCTCTTACCTTGTGAAGACCATCACCGCCGACCTGCCCAGCGCCGCTGCAGCCAAATCGGTGAAACTGCAGGCCAGACTGGCGTCAGATTTCCAAACCATCGCCAGCTATCCGGTAACGGGAGTGCAGAAAGGATTGCGGGCCGAGTACTTCGCCGACGCCGCGATGACCAAACTCTCCAGCGAAAAGACTGTAACCGCACTAACAAGCAAGGTCGAAAAAGGCATCGAAGCCGTACGCTACAGCGGTGTTTTCGTAGCGACCGCCTCGGGCGAACACACATTCAATATCAACACCGACGGCCAGGCCAGCCTGACCGTCGGCGGCAAGGAAATCATCGCCCCCAAGAAAGCATCGGGCAAGACTTCCATAACCGTCGACGATTCGGCAATCGCGGGCAAGGGCGAAACGCCCTTCGTACTGGTTTACATTCCCTCCAAGGCCCAGGCCTCGCTGTCGATAACGTCAGCCGGCCCGAAAGGCGGCGGCGCGCCGATCGATCTCAGCGCGATGTATCCCGGCGGGCAGGCCCGGCGACGCGACGAACTAGCCGTCCAATACGCCAGCCTTACCGATGGCAAGGTCGAGGGCGCAGACCCAACCACTATCGCCGAGTACTTCGAACAGCGCGGCGGGAAAGGCACAGTCCACCGCCCCTCCGCTTCGTACACCGCCCCCGCCGCAGAATGGGGCATCGTCCGGATGAGCGGAAGCTTCTACGTTCCCAAAGCCCGCTACATGACGCTCAGACTCACGGGCAAGTCATTCGAAAGCCCCGAAAGCTGGGCCAGCCTGTTCATCGACGGTGAAATAGTGCTCAGACGAACCAGCCGCAGAAACCGCGACACCACGCCGGAACTCGTGCCCGCGGTAACCGTCAAACTCACCAAAGGCGTGCACAAGCTCAGTGTCGCACTCTGCGGGCGAAAGGCCTGCGATATCGCCGTTACATACAAGAATGATGCGGACGAATTCACACCGCTGGAACCCGCATGGTTCTCCGCGGATCACCACCCCGAACTGATACCGGCGGTGTCACCGGCCGGACACATCGGGGTCAAAGGCAACAGCCTTATCTGCCAGCTAACCGAGCCCAAACGCCTGCGGGATGTCCGATGGGTGTTTAACGACTACGAAGGCAGCGCCGTATCGGTCAAGAAACTCGGCGTAATCGACGCGGACGGAAAGGTGCTGATCCCCATCAAGCGCGACTTCACGTCGGCGACAACCAACGACATTCTCGAGATAGCGCCCGGAGATAAGATCACGGCGCTTTACGTGGACGTCAAGCGGCCCGAGGGCGGCTCGCCCGACCGCAGGGCGTCGTTGTCGACGGGGTACTACAACGGTTCGATCATAATCGCCAACGAGATGGTGACCGACACGGGCGGAGGCATGAAGACGACTTACTTCCCCGCCAAGCGATGCGGTGTGGGCGATGCGTTGGCGATACTCATAAACGAAGCCGACAACGACACCACGCCCAAACGCGATGTAATGAAGGTCCTGGTCGAAACATCCAGCGGAAAGAGCATAGAACTCGACGCGCTGGAAACCGAAGGGCAGGTCGTTACGGACCCGACAGGCAAGGAAGTTGAAACGCACCATACAGGCGAATTCCTGGCGCTGCTGCGTCTGGGCAAGAAGGCGGACAAGGGCACGATCGAAGTCAAGCCCGGAGACCTTATCACCGTAAGCTATATGGATTCGGAAAACTCCGACCCGGGGGTGGAATTCCGCAGAAAATACGAACTGTATGAAGGCGGAGACCCGCTTGTCGAGGAAGTCAACTTCGAACGCTACACATCCTCGCTGGTCAGAACGCAGACCAAGGACGATCCCGACGCAATCCTCAAGGGACGCGAAGAAAATGAGGCTCCGAAGTTCACCTACGAACACATGCTAAGCCGCACCGATTCGCCCCAGGTCGGAGCAGAGCCCGACGCCCTGCCCGTCACCAGCATCCGCGGACCGCTGCAGTTCACGATCATGTATCCCGCAATGGCCAAGAACACCGCCTCCACAATCGAAACAACGGTGTGGGCCGAGTCGGAAATCCAAGCCGCCGCAACAGCCAAACGAGAACCGACCAGGCTAACCGTAAAAGCCGCCTGCAGATCGAACGGGCTTGAGGACGGCGTGTTCACGGGCAGAGTCGCCCTGCTGGTCGGAATACCAGGCCAGGACGCAGAACTGTCTGAAGACCCCGCTTTGGCGATTCTCGACACCCGTACGGGCAAGGGACGTCAGGAGCAGGAGGAAACTGAAGACGTCCTGGTAGTAGTACCGGGAGACACTCTCTGGGTTAAGTACAAGGATCCGGTCACGGAAAAGGAAATCACCGGACGAATCACCCTGCTGAGCGAAGGCGGGCTGGAACTGCTGGACTCCAAGATGAAACTCGAACGCGAGAAGATCCGACTGGGAGAGACATTCTACCTCCGCGTCACCGACAGCGACCGCGACACCACCCCCGAACGAGACACCGTCACCGTTAAAGCCTCCAGCCAATGCGGCGACAAGGTGGATTTGAAACTCACCGAAACTATGGGACGCTCGGGAATCTTCACCGGACGGATCGAACCGAGATTCCTCGGCGACAAGGTCGACGGCAAGCTGCCCACGCCCAACAAGGTCGACAGCAATCTAAGTGCGTTCTTCGGAGACAATATCCGCTTTGAATACACTGATCCGATGGGCGTGAATTCGGCAGTCCCGGTGGCGCACATCCGCCAGGGCCTGATACATCTCGGTTCGGATGCGGGCACGGATCTGTTCTCAAAACGCTTCCGCGATTCCGAAATGGCGGTCAAGACCAGCTTCCTGATGGCCGAAGCCCTGTTCGAACTGGCCAAGCAGAAGCGTACGCTCAAGAAGGAATATGAAGCCGACGAACTCATCCAGCGAGGCAAGGTGCTCCTGGAGGCGACTATCCGCGACTATCCGGGTACGAAGCTCAAAGTCCAGGCCCGATTCCTGCTGGCGAACCTCGCTCAGGAACTCGGAAAACGCGACGAAGCGGTCGCCAAGTACTCGCAGGTGATCGCAATGGCTCCGCAGTCGGATTATGCGGCCCGCTCGCAGTACAAGACGGCACAGTGCTACGAAGAGATGAACAACGCCGAACAGGCCTGTGAAGAGTACGTGAAAGTCACGTACGTCTACTCGTCGAGCCCGCTGGCCCCCAAAGCCAGAATCCGCATGGGGACCTACTATCTGCAACTCGGTCAGAAACTCAAGGCCGACGAACTCAAACTCGCCGACGCCATGAAGAACTTCCGCATAGCATCGCGGATATTCTACCAGTTCACCGCTCGCCATCACGGTCATCCTCAGGCCGCCAAGGCGCTGTTCCTGTCCGGCCAGTGCGCCATGGAGATGAAGGATTTCAGGGAAGCGGCCGTTACGCTGCAGAAAGTGGTCGAGGACTTCCCCGGAAACAAGACCGTGCGGGCCGAGGCGATGTACTGGTGCGCCGAAAGCTTGTACAACATCCGCGACTACAAGGGCGCATACAAAATGTGGACCGAACTGATATGGGCCTATCCGGAAGTACAGCGGGCTAAAGAAGCCCGAGGACGACTCGCCAGCGACAACAGGATGATCAGGGTCGCTGAAGAAATGTAATCTATCGGCGGCGCGCCGCCAAACGACGCTTACGAGGTGCAAAAACTGAAAATGATGATGACGCCGAACCGGGACATTACGTCTGCACGCCCCGCACTGCGCACTCTGCGCGCCGCAGTGCTGTGTTTCACTGCGCTGCTTACGGTCTTGCCGGCCGACGCGGCGAGGAGAGATTACCGCAAACGCAGACACCACAACGACAGCGAGAAGTATATCTCCATTGAAGCCTACAAGGAGATGACCGTTTTCGAGCGAGCCGCGTACGACAAAGCCCTGAAGCTGCACCGCGAGGGGCAGTACCGGGTAGCGGCCGACCAGTTCCACAAGTTCGTGCTGCAGTTCGAAGACTCCTCCGGTATGGCGTATGCAATGCTGATGGAGGCCCGTTGCCTGCACAAGGACAACAAGAGAGTCACCAGCATCAAGAAGTACACCGAGATACTCGACTATTTCCCCGAGTCCCCTTCCGTCGCGGCTCCGGCGCTCTATTTCCGAGGGGTCGCCAAGCTGGACAACGGCGACAAACTCAAAGGCTTCAGGGACTATCGCCTGATGGTCGAAAATGAGGCGTACGTTAAGCACGCCCTGGGTATCCCCGCGATGCTCGAATTGAGCGACTATTACTACGCAAACGAAAAGCAGACCGATGCGGTTCAGTATTGGATGAATCTGCTTAAGCGGGACATCCACCGGGATGTCCGCAGGTCGCTCCAGGCTAAAATCCTTCACTGGCACGTAACGACCGCCAATTTCTCGGCGCATCAGCGGTTCAGGCTCGGCAAGGCGGACATCAAGGACTCCAAGACATTTCCCGCACAGCTCGTGGTGACCAATGAGATGATGCTCGCAGTGGATGCGGCCAATGCGGAACTCACCGCCAAGGCCTACAAGTTCCTGCAGAGCAAGAAGAGCGTATACTCGACGACCTCATGCCTCCTCAGCGGCGGAGAATCGAGCAAGTATTCCCGAGGATACTACGAATTGGGCCTGCGGTTCGGCAAGTCGCTCGACAGCGACGTGTTCGATCGCCTGGCCGCACAGGCCATCGGCGCGTTCGGAAGCCTGGCGAAAGGCGATGAGCGATACTACCAGGTCGGATGCGGGCTGGCGTCGCTCATCGGAGGCCCTCGAGGCGACAAGCTAAACGACGAAATGGTTAAGCTGCTGAACAAGGAAAAGGATCTCGCGAAATACGTCGACCGAGCCTGTCGAGTGGCCACGCAGGCTGGCGGACGAACCAAGGACATCCTCCACAAGGCTATCATCACGCGGACCAACGCCGAACCGGACGACAAAACCCATCTAAAAATCACCATGCCGCTTAACAGCGAGGGCAAACTCAAAGACTCCAAAGCTTTCAAACCGATGGCTTCGCAAATCCTCGGGCGCATATCCCGCAGGCCGGCGGGGAAGATCCGCGACGACCTGCTGTGTGCGTACATCCCCGACTGGAGCGGATACGAGCAGGGGTACAAGCTCGTGGCGCGTATCGGAGACGTAAAACGGCGATTCATGCTCCACTTGTCGATGCTGAGCTTCGAGAAGAAATGGCCCGAATACGCCGAGACACTCGACGAGTTCGAGAAGAAAACGCCTGACGGTAAAGAAGGAATAGAAACAAAACACTGGATCCGGCGCCAGAGGGCTTACGTTTACCACCACAAACTGCGCCGCTGGGACGATGCGATAAAGATCTATCACGCAATCAACGATCCGCCCAGAACGCTCTGGAATATCCAGGACTGCTACGGGCGTCTTCGCAAGTGGAAGAACCAGTTGCAGGTGCTTACCGAACTGGAGACATCCTTCCCGAAAGAAGCCCCGCGAGCCGCACAGGAAATAGCCCGGGTCTTCCAAAGACAGAAAATGGACAAGCAGGCAATCGCAAAGTGCCGCGCCATTATGAAAGTCTACAGGGAACACGACGTCTCGTCGTGGGCCCACCAGGAACTTGAGAAATACGGTAAGGCCACTGGTGGTGGTCTTATCGATGAAGATTAATTAACGAACTAACGTGACATAAGGAATATTGTCCGCTTTATAGAGGTAACTACCATGAGGAACGTTGCTATGAGAGATTCGCTTGTTATTCGCGCGCTGATCGCAGCCGTGCTGCTTACCGCCTGGACCGGCGGCGCGTCAGCGGCCGCGCCGAAAAAGAACCCCGATATCAAGGCAAAACAGCAGCTCGCACGCGGCTTGGAACTGCTGGAAAGCTCCCAGGACGAGCGCGCGGTGAAGCTGCTTTCGTCGATCCCGCGACTATTCCCCAAGTCCGCGGTGCGATTCAAGGCCCACTTGGCGCTGGGGAAGCACTACATGGACAAGAGCCAGTACGATCGCGCCATCAGCCAGTTCAACACCATGAAGGGCTGCGAAGATGCGGATATCAGCGCTGACTCCCTCTACCAGACGGGTATCTGCTACTTCCACATGAACAAGTACGACAATGCCTTCGCATCGTTGCGCAAAGTCACAAACGAATACGCAGGCAGCGTCTACGCCAATGAATCGTTCTACTACATCGGTCAGTGCCACTTCAAGCTCGGGCGCTGGGCAAAGGCCGTAGAAGCGCTCCAACGCGTCGGAACCTCCGTATCCAGCAAGGCCGAAGACAGACAGGACGTCACCGCCGAAGCCGGACAGGAATTGTTCTTCAAAGTGCTCGACAAGGATCTGGTTGTGCTGAACCGCGACGGAAAGATCAGCGCCAAGATCGTAGCCAACTCCGGCGACACCGAAACGATAACGCTGAAAACGCTCGGCAAGGACCCCAGCCAGTATATCGGCAAGGTCCCGACGAAACTCGGCAAGCCGAGTCCGGGCGACAACGTGCTGCAGATCATCGGCGGCGACAGCGTGACAGCGTCCTACGTGGATGAGAACACCGCCGCAGGCCTGCGCAACCAAAAGGTGATCGCAGTCGTGCGGATGGTCTCCACCGCGGCGGCGGGGTTCACCAACGGTGCTTACACCGAATATGTCGAAGGCGTGATCGGAAACACCGAGAGCTTCCTGCGGGTCAAAGACATGGACCGCGACGTATCGCACAACAAGGACACCGTGCAGGTCACCGTTTCAACGCGGTACAAGGTCAGGCAGGAAGCCGCTGACGCCGTGGCCTCCGACGCGGCTGATTACGCCAACGAGCAGAAACGCGAAGTCTGGAAGATTCGCGACACCGTCACCGTCACCCTGAACGAAACCGAAGAACACACCGGAATCTACACGGGCAAGACCGTACCGGCGATCGTCACCGATCCCACAGGCATTGATCCGGGCGACAAGACGCTTTCGGCGATGAAGGGCGATGAGATGGTCTGCGTGTACGTCGATGACCGGCACATGGGCGGTGAAGACCCCGTCGAAGTCAAAGGGACCACCAAAGTGTTCATCGGCAAGCCCAATGACGTAGCTATCCGTCACTGGCTCGTGGACGACCCCGAGCAGAAGGCGCGCAAGAATCTCATCGAAGCCAAAATCTATCTGAAACTTGCGGGAATCTTCAAAGATGTGGGCCTGTCGTCCAAGGCGTCGATCAAGGCCGACCAGGGCATCAAGCGAGTTGATCTCGTAATCAAAACCGGACTGAAGGCCTCAATGGACCGCTCGATTATCGAAGAAGCGTTTATGGTCAAATGGGAGCTGTTCCTGGTTCAGGACAAGCTGCCCCAGGCCATCGGCGTCTGCAGGACGTTGATGAGGCTTTTCCCCGACTCGACCCTCGTCGACCGGGCCCTGCTGAAAATCGGGCAGGCCAAAATGCAGGGCGGAGACCTCGGAGGCGCAGTCAGCATATTCTCGTCCATATGCAGACTACCCCAGTCGACACTCAAAGCCGAAGCACAGTACATGATCGCCAAATCCCACGAGACCAACGCTATGGCCTCGATCGCCAAAGCAAAAGCCGCCGGCAGGAAAGTAAACGTCGCCGCCGGTATGGGCAGAGCGATCTCATCCTACCAGAAATGTGCCGAAGACTATCCCGATTCGGCGTTCGCGGGTCCCTCACTCGAAAAAATCGCAAACTTCTACCTCCTGACAAAGGACTTTGCACGGGCCGGTGAGTTAATGGAACGAGTCGTGCAGGACTATCCCGACGCCAGCTTCCTCGACCGAATGCTCCTTAACTGGGCCAAAGCCGCCCAGGGCATGGGCGATTCGGCGACCGCTAAGGCAAAATGCGAACAACTGATGTCCGAATATCCGGCCTCTCCGCTGGCGGCCGAAGCAATGGCGATCATCAAGGCCGGCGGAGCCAAACCCGCACCCGCCGACAGCGGAACCGGAAGCAGCGAATAGGACGATTACGGACCTGAGAAGTAACTCAAGGAGTACCAGGGTATGCTTTATTATCTTTTTAAGGGCAAGTGGCTGATGGGCCCGTTGCTGGCGTGTTCGATTATCGCCATCGCGGTGATCATTGACCGTATTCGAGCGTTCAGGCTGGCCGATTCCGACAGCTTCAAAATGCGAAGAAGCGTCTCGACCCTGCTGGACAATCACAAACTCGATGAAGCCATAGACGAATGCGGGAAATACCACGGCCCGGTGGCTGCGGTAATGCTCGCCGGTCTGGACAAGTTGCGACGCCTGTCGAAACTAGGACGGAACAACGCGGAAATCGAGATCAGCGTTTCCAAGACCATGGAAGACTACGCTCCCCACGTGCTTGAGCCTTTGGAGAAGCGTCTGAATCTGCTGACGCTTGTCGGAATGATCTCACCGTTGCTGGGCATGACGGGCACTGTCACGGGCATGATAGGCTCGTTCAGAGCGATCTCCGAGGCTGGAGGATCGCAGACGAGCGCCGCGGCCGTCGGCATATCCGAAGCACTTATCACCACCGCCGCCGGACTGCTGATCGCCCTGCCCGCTTTAGTCGCACATAATCTCCTGGCCAGGCGCATGGACAAGTTCACCCTGGAGATCGAAGAGACCGTAATCGAACTGAACGACTACGTATCACTAAAACGCGGTGCGGAGTAAGCCTCAATGCCGCTCAGACGCAAAAAAACCCGGCACGATGTTGAACCGAATGTCGGACCGTTTTCCGATATCGCGTTCCTGCTGATTATTTTCTTCATCCTGACCAGCACGCTAAGCGCGCTGATGGGCAACAAGCTCGACATACCCGCAGCACGCGAGAACCCCAAGAAAAGCAAGGCCGAACAACCGACGATCACCCTCTCGCCGGAACTGCTGGCCTGGGGCAAGCAACAGGAAGACGTAACGCTTATGCAGTTGCGGGTGAAGCTGATGGATCTCGATCTTCGCGCCAAACCCCAGGGCAAACGGGTCGTAATACTGGATTGCGCGCCGAAGACGTCATACCAGAGGTACTACGAGGTCGTAATGGCCATCGAAGAGGCCGGAGGCGTCCTGGGAATGATAACCGAACCGGGCGAAACCGCTTCGGAGGATTAACGGACTTATGGGCGTAAGACGCAAAAGACGAATACCTGCGATCGTACCGCTGGCCTCTATGGGCGACATCGCCTTCCTGCTGATTATCTTCTTCATCCTGGCGAGCATACCCAAGGGCGAGGTCTCGCTGACGCATCCCGAAACCGACGATCTCAGTGAAATTGAGAGAACCGGAATCAGCGTCGTAATGGACGAGGACGGACAGTGCTTCTTCCAGAACAATCCGGAACCTGTCCCCGTGGAAGCTCTAACCGGTCTGATAAAGGGGCACTTCGCAAGCCCCGATCAGAACGAGAACCGACGTGTAGTCGTTGAAATCGACAGGAATCTTCCCTACGAAGTGTTCAAAGATGTCTACTCCGCCGTCAGCGAGGCCGGGGGAATAGTCGTTGCGCGCGGAATCATCAAGGGGAATCCCTGAACGAAATAAACAAAGTCCTTATGGAGTCAAATGCGATGAGTCAGAGTCCAAACAACAGTCCCGAGAAAACGCATTCCGACGATCAGGTCGATCCGGACGCCCTGATGGGCAAGGTCAACGGACTGTCCTTCTTCGCAATGTTCCTCGTGTCGCTGTTCATCCATGCTGCGCTGATTGGCGGCACATCGATCGGCTTTATCAAGCTGTGCGTGGAGTACAACACTCTGGAGCCCGACATAATAATCAGCGAAAACGCCAAGAAAGAACGGGCCGCCGAAAGAGCAAAGAAACGCGCCGAACGCCAGGCCGAAGAGGCCAAACAGGTGGCCGCACAGAAGGGCAAAGGCTCCAAAGGCGGAAGACCGACAAGTAGACCGTTATCGAAAATCGAGAAGAAGATCAACCAGACATCGACCACGTTGCCCGCAAAGTCAGGCGTAAATCTCGACGACATTGACGACCTGTAAAGACCCGGAAAGATCGTAGATGGCCATCAGGCGACGACCAACTAAAACTCCGGGCGAGGTGACAGCGAAAGCTGTCTGCAACGTGCTGGGGCGGATACACTGCGTTCTGGCGCAGACTTTCAGGCTCATCGGCCGCTGCGCATCGGTCGTAATCGGCCCGCTTCCGTGGTTCCTGCGTCTGGCGATTCTCCTGGTTGTGCTGGGCGGACCGATGGTGGTGGTGCACGCAGGCGGCTTGGAGTGGTATATCGACACTCTGGGCTTCACCAACGAACTGCACGCAGTCGTAGACGACATTTGCGCCGATGTTTTCAAGACGTTCGAATCATTCGCTCTAGCCGGAAGCATCTTGGGATGGACTCTGGGCGGTGTGGCGGTTTTGGGGCTTCTGCGCCGTCGGTTCATTCTGCGTATTCTCCGAGTGTTTACTGTGCTGGCCACACTCTATTGGCTGATCCTGGCGGGATTCCTGTGGTATTTCCCGGATATGGTGGCTGTCAATTGCCCCAAACTGCTGGGCGGTGTGGACGGGGCGGAGATCTGGCGGAACGAACAGTGGGTGCAATGGCTCTGGGCGTGCGCACCTTTCCTGCTGGTCAGCATCGTGTTGATGGTGTGCCTGTGGCGCAAAAGCGTGTGCGAATACTACGCTCACTCCGCACCGGACCAGCCGCTCATCGGCGACCGAATCTACGACAACGTTCGCACGCACGGAAAAGACCCCCGCTACCGCACCAGCATGTACTGGCCGGTCGGCGTGTACATGCTGGTCCTGTTCGGGCCGATGATCATGAGGGGTTGCGGATGGGAAAAAGACTACGAAATACCCAAGGGAAGCGGAAAGCCCGTAGTGATGCAGGTCCAGGTAAAGCGGATCAAGAAGGAAAAGCCCGAAAAACTCCTGCTGAATATGGACTCACCCATAATCTGGGAGCGACCCAAGCTCAAGGATATCAAGATCCTCGATGAGATGATCAAGGAAACCGCCGAAACCTATCAAGCCAACAAGAACATCGGCAAGCTCGGCGACGGCGGCGGCGACACCGGCGGCTGGCCTCACGGTATGGCCAACGCTCGCGTTCGGTTTATCCGCCTGAAGTACAACGGATCAAGCACCTGGAACGTGAACATGGGCTACGGGTATGACTACAACCTGCTGCTAAGGTTCAACGAGATTACGGGCTTCAAGATCGCAGACAACACCGAGTACAAGGAAGTATCCAGGCTGGCCAGGTTCCGCAAGGGAAAGGCTCCCCCGTTCGTCTACATGACCGGGCGCGGCGGGATATCCCTGTCCAACAGCGAACTGAAGATTCTTCGGAATTACTGCCTGGTCGAAGGCGGGATGATCCTCGCCGACAGCGCGGGCGGACATTTCGACCGCTCGTTCCGCTCGATCTGCAAGAGGCTGTTCCCGGGCAAGCAGCTTGTGGACGTACCGGACGACGACCCGCTTTACAGGGAACAGTTCCTCTTCCCCAACGGCGCCCCGCCTCTGTGGCATCACAACAACAACTACCGCCCGCAGGGAATCAAGCATGAGGGCACTTGGGTGGTTTACTACCACTCGGGCGACATGGGCGACGCCTGGCGGACCGGGCATTCGGGAAGCTCGAAAGCCGTCACCGACCGGGCCTACAAGCTCGGCATCAACATCATGTACTACACGTTCACACGCTATCTTAACAAGCACCACCCTCCGCCCAAAGACTAAGCTCGTCACCACACATCGCCAAACCGCAGTCAATGGCGGGGTTCACATTTGGTTCACACTTTTGGCAAGCATCGCTGAGGCGTATGATGCGTGTCCATATCGTCCGCCTCCGATCTCTTGAACTATATATGCTCGCATCACAGAGGCTTGCGACACATGTCCGCCCGGAGATACGGAGCGTTTTGTCGGTCCGGGAGTTGTCACAGGCGTGATGCCTGTGAACATCGTTCCCAGCCAATCACGCCTGCGCACCAGACCCGCCCGCCATCTATAAGTTCTTTCGCCGCACAGTGTTATAACAAATACAGCCGGTGTTGCGGGGGGTTGATCGCTCCCACAACACCGGCTGCTGTGTCACACCTGTGAACCTCGCGGCAAGCCGACCATAACATCCCTGTTATCAAGGTGTTATACTCAACCTCCGCTGCCTGTCTGATATGAAGGCGTCGAGATTGCCGATCAATCCGACGGGTTCATTCATTACAGGCGGCTGCTATTTCATATCTTTCATTGCGTCTCCGAGCACTTTGCTGAACTCGGGGTTCATCATTACTCGCATGGATTCCTTCATCATCTTGCCCATGATTTCCTTCATACGTTCTTCGTATTTTTCCTTCAGGGCTTTTTCCTTTTCCTTGTCAGGCTCTCCGACGTCTTTCATATCCTTCTGGATCGCTTGCATACGTTTACCGAGAGCTTCAAGGTCGGGCTTGGCGGCCTCGGCCGAGGCGGTGTCCGTGACGCCGGCCAGCACTTCGGTCATTTCCTCCATGCAGTCCATCATGTCTTCCATCACTTTTTCGTGCGGATCCGAAGACCCGCAACCGATCAGCGCGGTAAGAGACAGCATCAACGCAGCGATAGTGAGTTTCTTAATCATTTCAATATCTCGCAACAACAGGTTAAAGAGCGGCGAAAATCCTGCACCGCGGCAGAATGGTGTTCGATCGTCCACCGAATGTTGACACAATACCGCGACAATGTCAAGAAGGTTAATATCATCTAATCCGCATTCCTTACAACGCCCACGGAGCCCTCTCAACCGGCCCGGTGAGCTCCGCGCCCATTCCCCAATGCGCCATATCGATAAAGTGGGCTCCCCAGTCGGTAAGCCGCCCGCCGAAATAACCCAGGATCCATCGGAACGTGAAGCGGCAAGGGTCCCGGACCCTTCCGGGCTGACGACATTAACGGCGACTCAGGGCTACGGTTGGGACCACAACCGCAGCCCGCAAACAAAGGCGATCGGCTGCTACTTCTTTCTTTTCGCGATGTCGAAATACTTGCTGCAGCGCTCCACTACGTCCGGATGCTTCTTGGACACGTCGTGCTTTTCGGCGATGTCGGTCTCCAGGTCGTAGAGGCGGTATTTGTTCCGCCCGGCCGGCATGAGCTTCCATTTGCCTACTCGGATCGCCCATATCCAGTAAAAGTATTCGTGCTTTTTCTGGTCATCTGTTTTCCCGAGCAGTTCGGGCAGATAGCTGATCCCGTCGATATCGTCGGGCGGATCTATCCCGGCGACATCACAGGCCGTGGGCAGGAAATCCCAGAACGCGCTGGGATGATCGCTCGTGCGCCCCGGTTTGATCTTGCCCGGCCAGCGGGCGATTGTCGGAACGCGAATCCCGCCTTCGTTCATGCTTCGCTTGCCTCCGCTCAGCGGACCGTTGCTGTTGAAGAATTTCGGATCCTGTCCGCCCTCGGGCGTCGGTCCGTTGTCGCTGGAGAATATCACCAGCGTATTGTCGGTAAGTTTCAACTCGTCCAGCAGGTCCAGTATCTTTCCGATGCTGCGGTCCATTCGCGAGACCATCCCGGCGTACGCGGCGTTGGGATGACTCTGTCCGCAATAACCCTCCTTGTACTGGCTGCCGTATCCGCCGCCTCCGTTGTTTCCCTTGTTCACGAGCTTGGGTTTTTCCGGCCAGCCGAGCTTGAGATACGGAGCCAGCGAATCTTCAGGGACCGTAAGCTCGGCGTGCGGAATGCAGAACGGAAGATACAGGAAGAACGGATTGTCCTTGTTGTCCTTGATCCATCCCAGGGCCTCTTTGGTCAGTTCATCGTGACTGTAGGTTCCCATTCCCTTCTTGTATTCGCCGTTTACCCGCAAGTTGTGGTTTTTCGGATAGAGCACTTTCTTGTCGTTCCGCCAGAGGAACTCGGGATAGTAGAAGTGCGCGAAACCCTGATTGTCGAATCCAAAGAAGTGGTCGAAACCCTTGTTGTTCGGGCTGCCCGGATGCCCGGGGCGCCCCACCAGGCCCCATTTACCGATCATGCAGGTTTTGTATCCGGCTTTTTTCAGCAGCATGGGAACGGTGATGTCGCTCTTCTTCAACCGCCCGCCGTTGCCCTTGACCGAGGCGTGACCCATGTGTTTGCCCGTCATCAGCGCGCAGCGAGACGGCGAGCAAACGGTGAAACCGGAGTAGTGGCTGGTGAAGCGGACGCCTTCTTTCGCCATCCGGTCCAGACGCGGGGTCTTGATCTTCTCCTGCCCGTAGCAGCCCAGGTCGCCGTACCCCAGATCGTCAGCCACGATGAAGACGATATTCGGCTTCCCGGCGGGTCTCGCCCCGGCGCTGACATGCGACAGTGAAGCAACCGCTGCACACGCAACGGCGCCCTGCAAAAACTCTCTGCGATTCATTATATGTCCTTTATCGAATGTTATGTGTCGTCCGCGATGGACGCCGGGTTCGGGTCCGCATCATCGGTTTCCGGATTCCCTCCGGCCGCCTTGCGCTGCATGTTCTCGATCATCTCCGACAACAGGTTCTGGGTTCTGCCCGCCTCCAGAAAAAAACCGCCGCAGGCCAGCAGTATCAAAACCCCGGCCATAAGAAACGTATACGCCGCGTAACGAATCGACTGAAGAATTCCGACCAGACCGGCGATTCCAAAGAGTCCAACCATGAAAACCAGGATCGCGAAAACGATGGGATCAAATGTCATTCGGACGCGAATTGTCGTTCCGTTGTCGCGCGGGACGAACCTGCCGTATATGTGGGGAAGGGACGAATTATGATAGTGAACAACACGGTGAAGGCAGAATCCGCGCGCGTGAATCCCGCCTTGCAATGATGCGTAGTTGCGGCTGCCGGTACAAAGCAGTTTTGAGGGCTTGGTCCGGGAGGTCATTCCCGCAACAAGTTCGTCCACGGTGAGCGAACTGTCAATCTCCCAGGATTCGTATGGCAGCAATATCATATCTTCTCAGCAAACGATGTTGATTCCGCGTGCGGGAACATTGTAAACGACCAGCGCACTTGAACCACCTTTTTCTCTTGAAGCCATAAGGGGGCAAGTCGAAAGGTTTCGCTGTCAGGCCCGAAGGGTCGCCTCGATCTTAGCCGGGTCCGGAAGGGCCCGGAAAGCACGTCCTATTATCCCTAAGCCCCAACGGGGCGACAGAAGCTAACGTTCCGATCCCCGTGGCGAGCCCGTTGTGTCGCCCCGTTGGGGCTCTGGTTGGAAGGAAACCGGAAGTCCGGAACCTCCCGGTCCCGGCTAAGATCGCATCGGGCCTCCGGCTCTGTTGCGGGATTAGATTTGCCGTCGTCGCGGCGAAACTTTATGATTGCGGGCAAGTTACACGTTCGATCGAGGCAACTGCACATGAGTGAATCGAAATCAGCGATCCCATTGGGCATGGCGGTATACGAACATGCGGCCGCTCTGATCGGGGCGGGGCTGTGGGAGGCTTCCCGCAGCGAAGAACTAATGTTCGCCTCGCACGCCAAAGCCTACGAAACGTACGGGCACGCTCCGATCGTCGTGGGAATCGACATATACAACCTCGAAGCCGAAGCCCTCGGCGCGACGGTGACCTCCGGAGGGCCTGACGCGATACCGGCGATCATGGATCACCCGTATTCGTCGCTCGACGATTTGCTGGCGCTGAATGACTTCGACCCCCGCGCCGGGCGGATACCGCTGGTGCTGGGCGCAGCAAAACGCATCGCCGAAGAGCACCCCGACGCCGACGTGCGAATACCGGTGGCCGGTCCGTTCTCCATCGCGTTCAACCTCGTTAATCTCGAAACACTGCTGTGCGAGATCATGTCCGATCCTGAAAAGGGGTCCGCCGCCCTGGCGCGACTTGTCGAAATCCAGGTCGATTTCTGTCGGGAAATACACAACAGCGGGCTCGACATCGCCCTGTTCGAATCGGCGGCCACTCCGCCGATGTTCTCTCCGGCGGCATTCGAGAAGATCGAGCTTCCCGTGCTGAAGGATCTGCTCACGCGCGCCGCAGAGATTGTGGGGCACCCCCTGCCCTGCATTATCGGCGGCGACACGACGCCGATTCTCGAAGCGATGCTCTCGACTGGAACGGGCTACGTAGTCTGCCCCGCCGAGACCAACCAGGAAGCGTTCATGGCGATCATGGCCCGTTACCGCGACATTACGGTGCGCGTGAACATGGACAGCGGCGTGATGTCGCGAGGGCGGTCCGATGAAATCCGGGCCGAGATCCGTCGCATTATCGAACTTATCGGCGACCGTGATAAATGCTGCATCGGCACGGGAGCCATTCCCTATGAAACTTCGCCCGAGGCGATCCTGGGAGCCAAGGAATACCTCGCTGAACTTACCGCCTAAGGAGACGAGATGGAAATACTCGGGCTTGACTGGGTGATCTGGGCGATCCTGGGCGTTTATTTCGCGGGGATGCTCGCCGTGGGCTGGTGGTCAAAGCGCGGCAGCTCCAGCCAGGAGGGATATCTTCTGGGCGGAAGGCGATTTGGAACGTCGATGATGGTTATGCACGCCTTCGGGGCGGGCACGAACCCCACCGACACCAGCGGATGCATCTCCAGGAGCATGTCGGCTGGAGCCTCGGGCATATGGGTCTCGTGGATATGGATGTTCGGAACGCCGTTCTACTGGATAATCGCTCCGATAATGCGCCGCATGCGCTGCCTTACGATGACCGATTACTTCGAGGAGCGTTTCGGGCACGGAGCCGCCGTGCTCTACACGGTAGTGGCCGGCGTGGGGATGATGATCTTTTTCGGCGGGGTGCTGCTGGCGACGACCAGGACCGTCCTGGGCATGATGGGCAAGGCCGACGCCGCCGACGCGGAGATGTGGTTCTTCGGCATACTGTTTATCACGACGTTTGTCTTTGTGCTGTATGGATATTGGGGCGGGATCATAGCAGCAATTCGCACCGACATGGTCCAGGGCGTCATGATTATCATACTCTCGTGCCTGGCGATCTGGCCGGCGCTGAATCTGGCGGGAGTCGGAAGCCTCGAAGGCATGCGGGAGAATCTCAGATCGGCGTCTGTGTCGGTGAATGACGCCCTTGCCAAAGCCAGAACACAACACGAGAAGAAGAACGATGCAGGCGCGCTTGCTACGCTGAAAGCAGCCAAAGGCTACCAGCCTGACGGGGCGATCCGCGAGATTCTGGACCTGTGGGACACCGACCGCGGAAAGGCGGTCAGCATACTCAAGGGGGCGAAGAACACCGACTACCTGAGCCTGTTCAATCCCGCGCAATTCAACCTGGCGGCGGTTATCGTGCTGTGCCTGAGCGCACCGCTGACGGCGCTGGCCCTGCCGCATCTGATGAGCGTAACCTCGGCCGGTAAAACCGAGTGGGAGGGACGAATGGGATTTGCAGGAGGCAATATCCTCAAACGCATCTGCACGATCGGATGGAGTGTTCTGGCGCTGTGCTGGCTGGCGCATTTGATCGGGGCCGGAAAGGCGACAACTCCGGATGCGGCATTCGGCGACGCTATTCGCGAACTCTTGCCCGTGGGCCTGCAGGGGCTCATGCTCGCATGCGTGATGGCCGCCAGCATGTCTTCCGGCGACGCGGTGCAGGTTACCGTCGCAGGGCTCTTCACACAAAGCATCTACCGGCGACACATAAACCCCCAGGCCAACGAAACCCAACTCGTGCGGTCCACGAAGATCATCGGCCTGTTCGTGATCGCGGTGTCGCTTCTCATGGCGATTCTCATGCGGAGCAGCCTGGTCGCGTCGATTATCCTGTACTTCAACGTGCTGGGGGCGGTGGGAATATCCTCGGCGCTGGGGATTCTCTGGCGGCGGATGAACCAGACGGGCGTGTTCTGCGGGACTATCGCGGCGATGGCGGTGCTAATCGCCTGCCAAGCCCAGGGCGTTCCGCCCGCTATAAAGTTCGGAGCCTTCATGGCCGCCGGTTTCGCATTCGGAATCATCGGCAGCCTGCTGAGCAAACCGCCCGACCGCCAAAATGTCGAACGGTTCTTCACGAAGATCCACGTACCCATCGGCCAGGAAGCCAAACTCGACCTGCCGCTGGATGAAGCAGTCCCGGCCAATCGGCGCCTCCTGACCGCCGGCGGGCTGTTCATTGTCAAACCGTCAGCCCAGACGTGGGTGGGGTTCCTGATCGTACTGGGGATCTGCATCGGATGCGTGGCGGTTATGCTGGCGATTCTATAGGAGGCTCAGATTCGCACCCTGGCCAGAACCCGGAACGCCCAGACAAGATCCCCGGCGCGGTAAGTCTGCGGGACCAGTTCATCGTTAATCGGAACCAGGTGGATGGTCTCTCCGTCGCGCCGGAAGAGTTTGCACGTCACGCCGATCTGGGCGTCGAGTTGCACGACGGCGGCCTTTCCGTTGACGGCGGGAGCAGACGGGCTGAGTATCACCAGGTCTCCGTGGCGGATGTCCGGCTGCATCGAGTCGCCGTCTATGCGCAGGGCGAAGGCGTCGGCGTAGATGGATTTGATCCCTTCGGCGGCGATAAAGGCCGCGACGTCGGACCGGTCAGGTTCGTTTAGCGTGATCACTTCTACGGAGGCCTGGTCGGTTTCAGTTGCAGCCAGGGCGCGTCGGACCTGTCGGCGGGAGTTGCCTGCGTTGCGCATAATCAACTCGTCCAGTGTGGTCACGCCGGCTGACTGATCCTGGTCGGACCAGAATTGCGGAAGACCGGCGGCGCTTCGTCCGAGAATGGGTATCCACGAAGCCCGCGGGTCTGTCGGCGCGGCCGGAGCGGACGCGTGCGGGTCGACGGGAGGTTCCTCGGAGGGAAACTGCATACTTGCCGTCAACAGATCCACAAACGCCGCCAGCGGAGCAGCCGCGTCGGGTTTGTCGGCCAGCATCGCTGCGGCCCGATGCAGTACGGGATGATCCAGCGGAACTCCGTCGTCGGTTCGAGCGTGTCCAGTCAGCAGCCAGTTAAGGTCCACTTCGGCAATTTGTGCGATTCGTACGAGCAGGTCCGCGGGGGGCATGCGGGTTGACTCGTAGTAGTCATACGTGCTCGGTGAAAGACCTAACATTTTAGCAAAACGTGACTTACCACGCGGACCAGCCACTTCCAGACGGACCTGTGCGATTCGCGAGGAAATATCTTTCTGCGAAGTTTCCGATGTTTTCTTTCGCATTTGCGTAAATATCCTTTGGCGGTCTCCACTCTATGGATACAATGCTGTATGTCAACAGGGACTTCATTGTTTTATCGCGCATACTTACAACAAGGGGAAAATGCAAATGCCAGCCAAGAACACCGCAAAAACACATCGCAAGGCCTGTCTGGAAACGCTCAAGGGGCTGCAAACGCTCATGGAAATGCAGCAGATGCTGATCCTCCAGGCTATAGAACAGCTTGGCGAGCCTAAGACGCGGTCGGCCTCGAGAAAGACGCGTTCCGGATAAACAACAACCGGGAGCCTTAACGGCTGCGCTGTATCGTGCGAGATGCGATCCAGTCCAGCAACATAAGCGTCAGCGCCAGCCCCGCCAGCCAATACCAAATCTCCCAGGCGCCTGCGGGCCCCGCGGCGCGAGCGATTTGTGCAAGATCTTCGGCTTGGACCAGTTGACCTCCGGTCAGCGACGCCAGGCGACGGAGGTTGGCGTAATTGGGTCCGATGGAGTCAAACTCGCGCGGATGTGTCTTCCGCAGACCGCCCCGCCAGACGACCGCTCCGCCGGCGTCGACAACCTGAAAACCGCCAACCGATTCATCAAACGCAAACTTTGCGACGTACCGCCCCGGGGCGACCTGTTGCATAGGCGTTTCCCGGGCGGTTTGGTTGAGCCCGGAAAGCGTTCGGACCGACAGATCCAACAGGTTGATCGGCTCGCCGGCGGTGTCGGCGGCTCGCAGGGTCACCGTTGCGTCCCGGGCGCTGCGCGAGACGTTTCCGCTGAAACGCGCATCGGGAGCCCGGCGGGCGACCCACTTGGCGGCTGACGCCAATACGCTGGTGAATTCGTTCGTCGCCAGCAAGGCGCTGTTGGCTCGGTCGTCGGAGGCGATCGCAAACGAAACCGACCGTCCCAGGCCAACCGTCCGTCGCGCCAGCACGTCGTCTCGTCCGATCTTCAACATCACGTCGGCGTCGCTGTGAGGGGCGCTTACTATGTATGCGTCGACCGATTTACCGTTCAGCACCGCGCTGCCGAGTTGCGAATCCTGCGATGTCAGCGTAAAGGCCCCCCTGCGAACCGCCCGGCCGCGCACGGAGCTAAGGAATCCGGCGAATATTCTCGCCAGGCCGACCAGGTGGTCGCGCTTTTCCAGTGGAGCGTCGAGCAGCTTTCTGAGCGCTTCAAGCGGCTCGGTTGACGGGGCGGACTCCGGTGAGGCTATGGCGACTATCGCGAGATCGAGTTTGGCTTGTTTCAGCATTTCCGCGGCCTGGGGCGGATCGAATTTTTCGGTCTGCAAATCGCTGACTACTATCAGCAGCCCCTTGCGTTTGGCGTCAGGCGGTTTTTTGGCGGCCAGTTCCAGCGCCGGAAACACGTTGGTGGCTCCGGTGGGTCTGACGTCGCGAAGCGCGTTTGCGAGTTTGGCAAGGTCGCCCGGGCCCTGTCCGCTTGAGTAGATCTCCCTGGCGCGATCGGAGAAGACAATAACCCGCAGCGTATCGCGATCGGTCAGATGGCGTTTGAGGCTGAGAACGGCCTCGGCGGCCTGGTCGAACTTCATCAACTGTCCGGAGGCCGATTCGACGGTCTGGCCCATCGAACCTGACGCGTCGAGCGCAACGGTTAGCGACAGCGGTTTTCGATCGTATGGGTTCGGCACGAGTGCGGCTGCCCGGTTGAGCGGGTCGAGGCGGTCGGAGGGGCTCTGGTGCGGACCGGCTCCGAATATCACAAGCCCCCCGCCGTAACGAACGTACCGCGCGACGTCGCTCCGCTGGGCGGGAGAAAGCAGCGTCCCGCTGTCGTCGACAAGCACGAGTGCGGCGTAGTGGTCCAGCGTTCGACCGAGCTTCTGCGGTGTCAGAGCGTCAACCGGCATGCCGACCGCCTCAGCAAAGCCCGATGGTTTGTAGCCTCCGGGAGCGCCTATCAACGCGATGCGTCGCACAACCGGTCCGACGGCGGCAACGGCGCGGTCGTTTTCGCTGAAAATGTCGCCTGCGGCAAGCGTTGCGACGAAGTTGGCGCCGCGGTCTTCGGGGATGTCGGCGATAACCGATATCGTGGTCGGTTCGGAAGGCAGGAGGCTGAGCTTGCGTTTCAGCAGGCCGGGAATCTCGATCTCCGATTCGCATGAGGCGTTGGCGATGACCGAGACGCGCAGAGTAACTTGTCGCCCGGCGGTGCGAGCGGCGGTGAATTCCGCTATCCGCACATCACGCGCAGGGCGATCCAGCGGAACGACGGCGACCGTCGCCCCGCTTCGCCCCAGCGCTTCAGCCGCCGCGGGCCAGTGAGCGTCAGTGAACATCCCGTCGGTTCGAACGATCACGCCGGCAAGTTCTTCGGAGCGCGCGGCGGCGAGACGCAATGCGGCGGCGAGATCGGTTCGGTCGGTGTCAAGTTGCTGACCGGACGGGGCTACGCCCGCAGCGAATGAATACTCCTGGCGCGGGGTTATGTCGGCCGGTAAGGACGCGCGATCCTGCTGACCCCTGGTCGAAGCCGACACGTCGTTAAGCACCAACCACTTGCCCGCCGTCGCCAGGGGAATATGCAACGACGGACGCGCAAGCGCCGCAACCAGCGCAACCAGCGCCGCACACTGCATAACCACGCTGAGACGCGCGACCTGCCGCCCGCGCCGCCGGGCCGCAGCGGCCAGCAGAACCGGACCGCCGACCACAACCAGACCCGCCAACCACCACGGATGGGCGAAAACCACCGCGGCGGCGAGAATATCGGACGTTGAAAGTATCATCGAACCAATAGCATAAGCCCAGCAACGTCGCACTGACAACACGCTTTTGGCCCGGAGATGCTTGCAAACATCACGCCGATGGAGTTTAGTAGGCTCAGGCGACAAGGAGAGACGTATGTCAAGGCAGTTGCGAGTAACATTTGAACCGCAAGGGCGAGCGGTGTTCGTACTGGAAGGCACGAGACTTCTGGAAGCGGCCGGACGCGCGGGAATGACAATCGAAACACCGTGCGGAGGCGCGGGAGCCTGCGGGAAGTGTCGCGTCCGAATAACCGTCGGAGCACCGCCGCCAAACCCGCAAGACGCCGAGTTCTTCAGCAAGACCGAACTTGACGAAGGATGGCGACTGGCCTGCCAGACGGCGGTCGAGACCGACGCCATCGTCTCGATTCCCGCTTCGTCCCGTTTCGCCGACCGTCACCAGATCTTCGTGGAAGCCCAGGACCAGGCGATCTCCGATGTCCTTCCGACCGTTCGCAAACAGTACGTTCAACTGTCCCCGGCGGATCTGGACGACGACGCGCCCGACCTTATCCGCCTGCAGGAGGCGACCGGGCCCATCCAGGCCGACCTGGAAACAATGCGACAACTCAGCAAAACCCTACGCAAGTGCGACTGGTCGGGAACGGCGGTGCTGAGCGACCACCGCCTTATGGACTTCGAATCGGGCGACACGACCGGAGAATGCTACGGAGCGGCGTTCGATGTTGGGACTACAACGCTGGTCGGATCGCTGCTGGATCTTAACACGGGCGATGAGGCCGCCATCGCGTCGGCGATAAACCCGCAGACCGCGTTCGGCGACGATGTGTTGTCGCGAATAGTCTATCACCAGTCGTCGCCAAACGGTCCGGGAGAACTGCGACAAAGCATCATCTCCGCCGTCGACGAACTTATCTCGCAACTCTGCGCCGAGGCGTCGGTCTTGCGCGAGCACGTATACGAACTGGTCTTCACGGGCAACACCACTATGGAGCATCTGCTCTGCGGGCTGGACGTCGCGCAGCTTGGGCAGGTTCCGTTCATCCCCGCGCACGGACGGGGGCTCGTGATACCCGCCGCAGAACTCGGTTTGAACGTCCACCGCCAGGCCGGAGCGCATATTTTCCCGCTGATAGGCGGATTCGTCGGCGGCGATACTGTTTCGTGCATCGTGGCGGCCAGGCTGCCCGAAGCCTCCGGTCCGACGCTCATGGTCGACATCGGCACGAACGGTGAGATCGTGCTGGCCTGTGAGGGGAGACTCTGGGCGGCGTCGGCGGCGGCCGGTCCGGCGTTCGAGGGAGCGCGTATCTCGTGCGGTATGCGGGCGACACAGGGCGCGATAGAGAAGGTGGTGATCGGTCAGGACGTCGAAGTAAACGTGATAGGCAATACCGGAGCGGCCGGGCTGTGCGGAAGCGGCTTGATCGACCTGGCGGCGGGACTGCTCAACGCCGGAATACTCTCGCCAATGGGCAACCTGCTGTGCGGCGACGACCTGCCCGACGATCTGTCGGAGGATCTCAGAAAACGCATACGAGCCGGCCGGGACAACCAAACCGAATTCCTGATCGCACACGGATCGCAAGGACAGCGCATAACTCTAACCCAACGCGACGTCCGCGAACTGCAACTGGGAACCGGGGCGATTCGCGCGGGCGTGAATATTCTGCTCAAGCGCGCATCGTTGACCGCGGGCGATCTCGACGCGGTGCTTATCGCAGGCGGATTCGGGAGCTTCATCCGCCGCTCGACAGCTCAGCGAATCGGGCTCCTTCCGGCCGACATTCCCCACAATCGCATAAAGTACATCGGCAACGCAGCCCTGAACGGAGCACGCTGGGCGCTGCTCAGCACGAGGGTCCGCGGCGAGGCGGAATCCGCCGCCCGGTCCGCACAACACGTTGAGCTTTCGCAGGATATTGAATTCCAAACGGAATTCGCCCAGGCGATGATCTTCCCCGAGGGCGAATCCGAACGGGGCGATTGAGGCATGTCCGGACACTGTGAGACATTCGATCACACCGCGGATGTAGGACTCTCCGGACGCGCCGACTCACCGGGCGAACTGCTCGAAGCGCTAGCCGAATGCATGTGCGACCTGGTCTGCCCGCGAAAGAACGTGTCGCCTGAAACCAAACGCACGTTCTCCGTCGAAGCGCCCGACTTCGAAGCGCTCACGGTCGATTTTCTCGAAGCCGTGCTGGGCGCGATTCAAACCGACCGTTTCGCCGTCGCATCGGTCAAAGTAACCGACATCACGCAAACATCGGCGACCGCCGAACTCTTCGGAACCGATCTTAACCCGCAACTGCACGAAATCCTGACGGAGATAAAAGCAGTAACGTATCATGAACTGGAAGTGATCGAACGCGACGGGAGCTGGTCGGCGAGAGTAATATTGGACCTGTAAGCAATGGCCGAAAAGTTTGAAGGCAAACTCGAGCAGCTGGACGCCAATCGCTGGCGCATCCCAAAAGGATCCCAACCGTCCATGCGCGTTGACGGGGTAATCTTCTCCAGCGCCGACCTGATCGACGACGTAATATCGGGCGGAGGACCGAAGCAAGTTGCGAACGTCGCATCGCTGCCGGGCATCGTGGGCGCGTCGCTGGCCATGCCGGACGTACACTGGGGATACGGTTTTCCGATAGGAGGCGTGGCGGCGACGGATGTGAACGACGGCGGGGTGATCTCGCCGGGCGGCGTGGGATACGACATAAACTGCGGCGTGCGGTTGCTGCGATCGAATCTCGACGCCGACGACATTCGCCCGCAGGTCGAGAAACTCACCGAGCACCTCTTTGCGGACATCCCCGCGGGCGTGGGCGTCTCAGGCCCGTTTACGTTCAACAACAAGGAAATGCGCAAGATTCTCGAACGCGGGGTCGGGCATCTGGTCTCGTGCGGCCTGGCCGATCGCGCCGACGCGGAGTTCACCGAATCGTCCGGATGCCTGGACCAAGCCGACGCCGACGCAGTCTCCCCCCAAGCCGTCAAACGCGGAGCCGACCAGTGCGGGACACTTGGCGCGGGCAACCATTTCGTCGAGATACAGTATGTCGACGAGGTATACGACACGCGCGCCGCAGCGGCGATGGGCATGCGGATGGGGCAGGTCGCCGTGATGATACACAGCGGTTCGCGCGGGCTGGGGCACCAGGTTTGCGGAGACTATCTCAGAACGCTGCGATCGGCTCCGGGGAAGTACGGCATCGAATTACCCGACCGCCAACTGGTTTGCGCCCCGGTCAACAGCAACGAAGGACAGCAGTACCTGGCGGCGATGCGAGCGGCGGCGAATTTCGCCTGGTGCAATCGACAGCTTCTCGCCGTCCAGGTCCGCAAGTCTATGTCGCAATTCTTTGGAGCTCGCGACACCGACGCGGCGCTGCGGCAGGTTTACGACGTAGCCCACAACATCGCCAAGATAGAGACCCACACGGTAGCGGGCGAATCGCGCAAGCTGTGCGTTCACCGCAAGGGCGCCACTCGCGCGTTCGGTCCGGGGCATCGCGAACTCCCGGACGCCCTCAAACGGCTGGGGCAACCGGTGCTGATACCAGGCGACATGGGCACAGCCAGTTACTTGCTGCTGGGCGCGCAAACCGCGATGGAGCAAACTTTCGGCAGCGCCTGCCACGGAGCCGGGCGCGTAATGTCCAGGAAACAAGCCATCCGGCACGCCAAGGGCAGACGCATCGACGCCGAACTGGCGCGCAAGGGGATCACGGCGCGGGCTCGCGGACGCACGGGGCTGGCTGAAGAACAGCCCGACGCATACAAGGATATCGACGCGGTGGTCCGGTGCGTATGTTCGGCCGGTCTGGCCGGAAAGGTCCTCCGCCTCAGGCCCATGGGCGTGATCAAAGGTTAGGCCCAGGGCTCTCCGACCGTTCTTCGGACGCGGATTTCGTCGACTGTTCCGCTTCCTTCCATCGTCAGCAGGAAGATCACCGCGTCGGCGATCGGTTGGGGGTTCATCAGGATCGAGCGGTCCTCATCAAACCGCATGCCCGTGTCCACGCCGCCGGGATGAATAACGTGAACGAGCACGCCCATATCGTTCACTTCTTTCGCCAGCGTTCGCGTCATGCCCAGCAACGCGTGCTTCGAAGCGGTGTATGCGCCGTGATCGGCGTATCCCTTCACCGCCAGCGCCGAAGCTATGTTGATAATGTGCGGGTGCGGTCTCTGCTTGAGATACGGTATCGCCTGGCGGCAGAGAACGAACGGCGCGCGGACGTTGACCGCCATAGTGTGGTCCCAGTCTTCGGCGGACGTTTCCGCCAGGGAAACCACCTTCACTGAACCGGCGTTGTTTACCAGGATATCGAACCCGCCGAATCGGTCGACCGTTCCGTCGAGCAGCGCGGTGATCTCCGCGTCGTTTGTGATGTCCGTGGGGAACACTTCCGCCCGCCCGCCGGCGGTTGTTATCTCGGTTTGAACTGCGCGAAGCTGCGATTCGGTCCGGGCGGCCAGCGCAACGTTAACTCCGCGCGCAGCCAGCGTAACAGCAATGGCGCGCCCGATGCCCCTGCCGGCTCCGGTTACAATCGCCGTTTGACCCTTGAGTGTCTCGTCGCTCATCTGTCCGTTCCTGTGCGGATTGATCCGATGCGCCGGAGCCCGGTTCACGATCCGGTCGCCAACGCTCTTGCGACACGGCTCGAAATTTTACCCGCCTCAGGCCGACTTTGACACCCCATTGTCCGCTTGGCGCGCATCAGCCTTGCATCCGTTGCCCGGCAAGCCGATAATTCAGGAGTCGCAACACACAGGCCCCCAATAGATCCGTCGGGAAGCAACAGCAATGAGACTAACCCGCACCATCTGTCTGATCGCGCTGATCGCCTCGGGCCCGCGGCTTTGGGCCCAGGAGTCCGCGAACAAACTGCAAGCCAAACTCACCGCCGCCCTGATCGAGAACGAGACGCTCAAGAAGCTCCTGGTCGAACACTCCGCCCTGAACCAACAGCTCAGCGCCGATCTTGTCGCCCAGCGGCGCGCCGTTGAAGAAATCAGGAAAGAAATCGCCCGAACCAACGCACAACATAAAAGCCGCGCCATGGAGTATAGATTGGCGCTGGCTGAGAACAAGATGCTCAAGGCCCGGGTCAAGTCGCTGCTTCGCTCGACTGGTTCGAGCACTTCGAAACCGGGAACCGCCGCAAGTACCCGCCGCAACGTAAGACTGATAGCCATCACGCTTCACGAGGAATTGTGGAAATGGTGGTCGGATCCGCTCCTGCTCTCGGAGCACATAGCATTGCGCAGGAAGCTGGTGCATCTGGACGTCGACCACGGGATCGACGCCTGGTTGACCCGACGCAAGGAGTTCGCTGGAACAAGGGTTAACTGGTCGATGAAACTCATGTCCGGTTCCATAATCTCAAAAGACCAGGTCAACAAGGCCCTGAAGAAAGCCAACCGAACCCTTGACGAGACGCTCCGCGCAGCGGTCTACGGCCAGCCCAGGCCCAAGAAGCCCAATAACACGAAAATCGTTGATGGTCGCCTCGCCGCACGCGCCACCACGCGTCCGGCCCGCAAACCGCCCGCAGGCTCCGGAGGAATAAAGGCGCCAAAAACCACAGGATACGACAGGCCGAAGCGAGTTGACTTCCGAAAACAAATACGCCAGTTGCAGGAGCAGATTGATTTGTACAAGCGATCGTCGACGGCTGGAGGCATGACAACAATCTACGCCGTCGCCGGCGACATAGTCGTCAAGATGTCGTTACCGGGCAGGCGATTCGAGAATGTCTCGGCGAAGAATCGACCGGCCGTTCAGGTGACGGGCGATATTCTCAGTGCGGGCCCAAAAGCGGGCTACTTCATCGGCAGGAAGGACACCATGATCCAATTCATCCTGTCGGGAGAATGCAAACTGAAAAACCCGCCCCCCGCCAAACCAAAACCGGAATGAAGCGTACAATAACCGCATAGCCGCACAAATAACCCAAGGGAACCGCCAAATCAGGAGAAAGATCATGAAGAAACGAGACCTGGTCGTGAAACTGCTGCTTCTGGTCGCAGTCGCAACGGTGTGCGTTTGGGCCTGGCCGAATACCGCCGAATCCAGAGACCCCGGCCGCCGCGAAAGCAGCGCCGAAGCCGAACAGATCAGACACATCGAAAGCCTGGACCGCATGCTGGAGGCGCACAAGCTGATGTCGGAGATATTCGAAGGAGCCCCAATTGCCGGTTTGATAGCGATTGATTCGATCAAGAAAATCGCCGTTGAAACAAAGAATCTCGACCAGGGCGTCGACGCCTTGAAGAGAATCGCTGACGATTCCCCGATTACAGGTCTGCGACAAGCAGCGTTGATGTCGATGCACGAACTCCAACTCGCCGACAAGGATCCCGAAGCAGCAATAGATTCGCTGGCGAGAATCTGCCTGCAATACGAAGACGATGATGAAGACGAGGACGATGATGACGACGACGATGACGACGACGATGACGACGATGACGACGATGATGACGACGATGACGACGACGATGACGACGACGACGATGACGATGACGATGACGACGACGATGACGATGACGACGAGGATGACGACGACGATGACGATGACGACGACGATGACGACGATGATGATGACGATGACGACGACGATGATGATGACGATGACGACGACGACAACTAAGATATCCCCCTGCTCTCGCAGCGCGCACGAGGTGACGGCGGGTCGGTTCATCCGTCCCGCCGTCTCCACGGCAGCGCCCGAGACCAATTTTCACTAATCGCGGCACTCTTATGTCGACCGATTAGGACACCAAACTTTAACCCGATCGTTTTGGCGACACTTATGAGCGCACGCAACACTCGGGGGCGGACGTACTGCGAATCCGCTTGAAACGGGCCGGATGTTTCGTCATTGTATATACGGTCGAGTCGCACCAAACCGCCAAACCAACTTAACGAAACGTTCAAACCAAAGGATAACTCATGGGATCGATTCTTCTAGCCGTTGGGGCGGCGGCGGCGTACCTGATAGCGTATCACACGTACGGAAAGTTCCTGGCCCGCAAGATATTCGCACTTGATCCGTCAATCCGCACGCCGGCGGTCGAGATCAATGACGGAACGGATTACGTGCCGACGAAGAAGGGAATCCTGTTCGGACACCACTACACATCCATCGCGGGCACCGGTCCGATTGTGGGTCCGGCGATTGGAATAATATGGGGCTGGGTCCCCGCATTCATCTGGGTCACGGTCGGGTGCATCTTCATGGGCGCAGTGCACGATCTGGGCGCACTGGTGATCTCAATGCGACATCGCGGGCGGGGTATCGGCGATATCGCAGGCGACCTGATATCCGCACGCGTTCGCGTAATGTTCCTGTGCATAATCGCACTGGCGCTGACGATCGTCCTGGCGATCTTCTGCCTGGTGATAGCAACGCTGTTCAACATGTACCCCGGAGCGGTCTTCTCGGTGTGGATACAGATCCCCATCGCCATGGCGCTGGGCCACATGATCTACAAATCCAAACTGCCCGCCCTTCCGCTTTCGCTTGTGGCGCTGGTGGTGCTGGGTGCGGCGGTGTACGTTGGCGAGGTGTACTGCGGAATCATACTCGAGAATATCACCATCGGTTCGCTGACTATTGTCCCGCGAGTGACCTGGTCGATCCTGCTGCTGATCTACGTGTTCATCGCGTCGGTGCTTCCGGTGACCTGGCTGCTGCAACCGCGAGACTATATCAACGGGCACGTTCTGTTTGTGATCATGATTCTCCTGGCCGCGGGCGTACTGGTCTCAAGACCGGAAATTGTCGCCCCAGCGCTGGAATTGCATCCCAAAGGAGCCCCGCCGATCCTGCCGTTCCTGTTCGTGACAATCGCATGTGGAGCGATAAGCGGGTTCCACTGCCTGGTCTCGTCGGGCACCACCTCCAAGCAGATCAGACACGAAACCGACGCATGCCCGATCGGATACGGAAGCATGTTGATGGAAGGCATGCTGGCGGTTTTCGTGCTGGTGGCGGTCGCGGGGGGGATCGGACTGCTGGCCGACAATGCCGGACACATCGGAGAGGCCAGATGGGCTCATCACTACGAAAGCTGGGGGGCCGCGCAGGGCCTGGGCGCAAAAGTCGGAGCGTTCGTAAACGGATCGGCCAACATGCTAAGCTTCCTGGGCATCAAGGTCGCATTGGGCGCAACGATAATGGGCGTGTTCGTAGCCTGTTTTGCGGGCACAACGCTCGACACCGCCACCCGACTTCAGCGATACG
This sequence comes from Phycisphaerae bacterium, assembly GCA_030745875.1. Classification (GTDB taxonomy): domain Bacteria; phylum Planctomycetota; class Phycisphaerae; order SM23-33; family SM23-33; genus BS750m-G57. The sequence goes on along the minus strand of JASLNT010000058.1, from coordinate 30,310 downwards.
TGATATCGGAACTCGGAGAGGGCATAGGCGTTAAACCGCTGCGCAACAAGTACATTGCAACGACTGTAGCAGTGGTCGCCGCGGGCGTTCTGGCGCTATATGACGGACAGGGCAAGGGCGGTCTGCTGCTCTGGCCGCTGTTCGGGGCGACCAACCAGTTGCTGGCGGCGCTGGCGTTCCTGGTTATCACGGTGTACCTGGCGCGGAAGGGCAAACCGATAATCTACACGCTTATACCGTTCTTCATCATGCTGGCCATGACCGCATGGGCGATAACCTACAAGCTCAACGATTTCTATCGCGACTACACACAGAACAACAAGAATCTGCACCTGCTGATAATCACAAGCGTGATAGTTGTGCTGGAGATATGGATGATTGTCGAGTCGGCGATGACGATTATCCAATCGCGGGCAAAACGGATCCCAACCGACAACTAGTCGGCGTCGGTGATCTTGCGGGTGATCGTGATCGCCTTCTTACCGTCCACCGTGGACAGTTGCCCGACATATTTCGGTATTCCCGCCAGGCGTACGATAACCTCTCCCTCAACCGATACGTCGGTGGAGATCACGTCTCCGACTTCGAGGGCGGCGAGTTGATCGGATGCGATTTCCTCAACGTTGAGCGTGGCTGACAATTCTATCGGACCGCCTTTGGCGCGTGGCGAGCGCCCGTTGGCGTGAGATGCCGCGTCGGCGCAGAATCGGTCGTCCACAAACAACCACATCGCCCCGCCGATCTCCAGATCGAAGCAGACAGCCTGCACCGCGGACGATTCGGGGACATCTTCGGCCTGGCGCCTGGTCAGGGGTTGCGGAATCCCGACCAGCCCGGCGACGAGTCCGACAGCCCGATCCATTACTCGCCCCAGCAGGCGCCTGTCGATCGCCGTGAGCGCCCTGGATCCCGATTCGCTCTGGTAGGGCCTGCCTCCGAGTATAACGTCAATCATCGAGCCCGCAGCGTGAGCGTCCAGGCCCAGCCAGATGCGTCCTTCATCTTCATCGGTGTCAACGGTCCATGAATATGCTCGCCCGTACACTAATGCTCGCAGCACGCCGCGAAACTGACCGGTCTGCAGTTGTGAAACGCTGGCTCCCCGCAACTGTCCCCGTCCGCGAAGCAGTTGCGACATTGCAGTGGGGAATCTCCCGGCCATCTGACCGACAAAGGACTTCCACGCCGAGGCGCCGTCTGCGGGCGGCGGCTGGTTGCAACTGTTGTCATCGCGGGTTTGACTTGTCTGTGCCATTGACGACCTCCATGTCGCCATATGTATTATCGCTATGACTGCGGACTTGAAAAGTCCGGAACGAACATTTCGTATTTTTTTCGCGTAAATGCCATCAGCAGGCGGTAACGGTGATATCGTCGCCAAACGCGCTGAGCATATTGACCTTGTCGGTGGGCATTACGGCGATTATCTCGGCGGTCGAGTCGTTGTAGGTCTGCTTTTCGACCTGTGCGTGTTGCGCTATGTACTGCATCAGTCGTCCGTTACCGCAATTTGCCTGAAGCACGACGCGAACGGTGGACCCCAAGCTCAGATCGCTGACAAATTCGGCGAGTTTGTCGGCTCCCTGCCCGGTAAGCGCCGACAGCTCCAGCGCGTCGGGGTATTTCCGCCTGAGCACGGTCATTACCGTCGGATCGTTTATATCGTCGATTTTGTTCAGGACAAGTATTTGTCGCTCGGGATGACAGTCCAGTTCATCGAGCACTTTGTCGACCGCGGCGATCTGGTGCTCGACTCGCGGGCTGCTTGCGTCGGCTACGTGAATCAGCAGGTCGGAATGTATCGCCTCTTCCAGCGTCGCGCGGAAACTCGCCACGAGATGGTGGGGAAGATCCCTGATGAAGCCCACCGAGTCCGACAGCAGCACGGGCTGGTTCCCTTCGACCGCCCAGCGTCGCGTCTTTGTGTCCAGCGTTGCGAACAGTTGGTCGGCTACGTAGATATCCGCTCCGGTGAGCAGTCGCATTAGCGTGCTCTTGCCCGCGTTGGTGTATCCGACGAGTGCGGCGCAGAACGCCTTGCTGCGGCTTGCGATTTGGCGAATCTTGCGTTTGTCGATTGCGGCGATCTTACGTTTCAGGAACGACACTCGTTTCTGTACTAATCGGCGGTCGGTTTCGATCTGTTTTTCGCCGGGCCCGCGCGTGCCTATCCCGCCGGCGCTGGATGCGGCTCCGCCGGCAATTCGCGACAGGTGGGTCCACATGTGTCTCAGGCGCGGGTAGGTGTATTCCAGCTGCGCCAGCTCCACCTGGATTCTGGATTCATTTGTGCGAGCGTGTGCGGCGAAGATATCCAGTATCAACTCGCTGCGATCGATAACCTTTCTCTCGATCACCTCCTCCAGGTCGCGTATCTGTCCGGGGGTCAGATCGTTGTCGAATATCACCACGTCGACATCGTTGGCCTTGGCGCGGCGAGCGATTTCCTTGGCCTTTCCGGAACCGACGTAGTAACCGGGATTGATCTGGCGTCGCTTGGCGAGCATTTCGTCAACTACGTCTCCGCCCGCTGCGCGCACCAGCGCGCGCAGCTCGCCTATCGGGTCGCGCGGGTCGTTGGTCGAACTTGGCAGGATGACGGCCACCAAAAGCGCCGCTTCAGTCTGCACGGTCATGTCGTTGCGATTAAGATCTTCCATCAATCTGGGTTTATCCTCCGGAGAGCTTACATATTATACGTTAGAGACGGCTCCGGTTGCGGCGCGCGTTGCGAAAATAACGCAGGGATGCCCAAAACGGGCGGTGTAACTGTCGGTGATTGCGCGTGCGATATCGTCGGCTCGATCTGCGCTTGCGAGTATAATCGCGCAACCGCCGAATCCGCCTCCCGTCATTCTGGCGCCGTAAACTCCATCTAGTTGGGACGCTCGCTGGACAATCTCGTCGAGTTCCTCGCAGCTCACTTCGTAGTCGTCTCGCAGGGAAGCGTGGGAGGCGTACATCAGTTCTCCAAATGTCGCATAATCTCCGGACTCCATGGCGGAAACAGCCTTCAGCGTACGATCTATTTCTGAAACCACGTGGCGGGCCCTGGTCAGTTCCTTGTCGGTCAGTATATCGCCCGCTGCGGAAACCATATCCGCATCGGCGTCGCGGAGCATCTTCACGCCGAGTTTCGCCGCGGCGCTGTAGCACTGGTCGCGCCGGGCCGCGTATCCGCCGTCTGTGAGATCGTGTTTCACTTTCGTGTCGGCGACCAGGACCAAAAGGTCCGGATTATCCAGCGGTATCTGCCTGGACGACCCGTCGCGACAGTCCAGCAGCAGGGCCCGTTCCGGCCGGGCCATTATGCTTATCGCCTGGTCCATGATTCCACAGGGCGTTCCGGCGAATTCGTGCTCGGCTTTCTGGCAGATCAGGGCGAGCTGGTAATCGTCTATTTCCCGCCCTGCGGCGCCAAGCATCGCCAGAGCGGCCGAAACCTCTAAAGACGCCGACGACGACAACCCTCCGCCTATCGGCACGTCGCTGTCGAACAGTATGTCCATGGGGACCAGTTCAACGCCCGCGGCGACCAGACCGGCGGCGACGCCCTTGGGGTAATTGGCCCATTTGGGGGAGCCCTTTTCAATATCAACGTCCAGATCGAACGAGGCTGGAGCGTCTTCCTGCTGGACCGACGCAAGATTCACGCGGCGCCCGTCGGCGGGCGCGAAGGCGGCCAGCGTGCATCTGTCAATGGCGATCGGAAGGACGAACCCGTCATTGTAATCGGTGTGCTCGCCGATAAGATTCACGCGTCCCGGCGCGCTTACCACACCGCTCGCCTCACGGCGGTAAAGCTCGCCAAAGCGCTTTCGTATGGCTGCTGTTCTGTCGGTCATGCGTCCGAATCCTGTAAAGAGGCGGCGATCAGTTTGTCCAGCGCCTCGGCTGCGGAGCCTGAATCGACGGACTCGGCGGCCTGGGCGAGACCGGACTGCATATCGTCGGTTGTTCCGGCGACGAAGAGACCTGCGGCGGCGTTAAGGAGCACGATATCTCGCGCCGGACCGCTCTGACCGGACAGGACTCCGCGGATCACATCGGCTGAGGCCTGGGGTGAATCGACGAGCAGATCGTCCATCACCGCCCGCTGGATGCCGAAGTCTTCGGGCTTGACCGTTCTGGTGGTAACCTGGCCGTCGTCGAACTGTGAGATTCGCGTCTCGGATGTCGTCGAAATCTCATCCAGACCGTCAGCGGCGTGAACGACCATAACGCGCTGGGCTCCCAGATTGCCCAGAACGTTGGCGATAGGCTCGGTGAGGGCGTCGCTGAAAACGCCCATTAGCTGTCGTTTGGCTCCGGCGGGGTTGGTCAGCGGGCCCAACACATTGAAGATAGTGCGAACGCCAAGCTCCCTGCGCACCGGTCCGGCGTGCTTCATAGCCGGATGGCAGAGGCGAGCGTAACAGAAACACACTCCGGCCTGTTTGAGGCTCTCAGCGACCGCCGATTCGCCGGCGTCGAGATTCACGCCCAGGGCTTCGAGCACGTCGGCCGATCCGCTCGACCGCGTGTTCGTACGGTTACCGTGTTTTGCGACCTTCGCCCCGGCTCCTGCGAGCACGAGCGCAGCGGTTGTCGAGATATTGAACGTCCTCAGGCCCGTACCGCCCGTACCGCAGGTGTCTATCACGTCCAGTCCGCCGGTGTCGATCTTCACCGCGTGGTCTCGCATGGCTTGGGCGGCGGCGGTGATTTCGTCCACCGTCTCACCTTTCGCCGCCAGGGCGATAAGCACCGCGGCGATTTGCGAGGCGGTCCACTGTCCGTCCATAATCTGCGTAAAGGCCCAGTATGCCTGCTCGCGCGACAGGTCGCCGGCGGCGACTGTCTGACTTAGTAAATCGCTGTATACGAAATTCTCATCGGTCATTTTCATTTTCCTTCCCGAAATAGTTCCATCCAACCTGTCGAGATTATATGCTAAACTCACCGCATCGCAATTGGCACAAATTACAAAGATTCCAAAGGCGGTTTCCAATGGTCCAGGAGCAACGCGTTTTTCGATTCATGGGCGACGTTCAGGGAGTTGGCTTCCGGTTCACCGCCTGCCGCACCGCGGGGGCCTTCGACATAACCGGTTCGGTTCGAAACTGCTCGGACGGATCGGTCGAATGCATTGTTGAAGGCCGCACCGACGAAATCACTGCGTTTCTTCAGGCGCTGGAAGACCGGATGGGCCATTTCATCCGCAACTACACGGAAGTTTCCGCCCCGTACACCGGGCGATTCAGCGGTTTTTCCGTAACGTACTGAGCGGAGCCTAACGCGTTTTGTGTTTGTGGGAATACTTGCACAAGCCCCGTCTGTACGGTTTTTCGGCGCTGACGACTTTATGTATGAAGTCGCGGAATTTCATCGCGGGCGCTCCCCAATCCGTGCATGCATCCATACGCTCGATCACCTTGGATTTCGGCAGATGGCTGCGATAGGTCAGATTGAACGCCTCCTTTATCTGGCGATGATCTTCGCGCGAGATGTGGTCCGCACGCCTAAGACCCACGGAGTTGAGCCCGACCAGCACGTTTATGCCCTCGGCCAGAAGACAGTATGGAGGAACGTGGCAACTGGCTCCGGCCATTCCCTGGGTCATCACCATATCGCCGATCCAGGTGAACTGGTGAATCATCACTCCGCCGGAAAGAATCGCCCGAGTCGAGATCTCCGAGTAACCGCCCAGCGCCACACCGTTGGCGCATATGACGTTGTCGGCGACAATCGCGTTGTGTCCGGCGTGTGAGTTGGCCATCCACATCGTATTGTTGCCCACTACGGTGACGTTTCCGTCTCCGGTGGCCCGGTTGATAGTAACGCCCTCGCGAAATACGTTGTTGTCTCCGATTTTCACGTAAGAGATCGTTCCGGGCTTGAAACCGTAATCCTGCGGTCCTCCGCCCAGTACGACAAAGGAGTCGATCTGGTTATTCTCCCCAACTTCGGTGTAGCGACGTATAACCGCATGGGACCGGATGACCGTACCGCCGCCAATTCTGACATCGCCTTCCACGACAGCATACGGACCGATTTCCACAGCTCCGTCAAGCTCGGCTGAGGGGTCAACGATGGCGGTCGGGTGAATTTTCGACATTTCTGTGCTCCATATTGTCGCGTGACATCGAGACACCGCGACGAAATCATAGCCAATAGGGTCGGGCCTGTTATAATAACGCCGGTCGATCGAACCTGCAATAAGCTGATCGGACTTTGAAAGCGACCCCATGACAGACAACAGTGCAAGCGCGGATCTGGGCGATTTCCTGGCCCGATACGCACAACGATGCAACGAGCATCTGGAGCAATGGTTGGTCGAGCCCGGAGTACCGGAGGGTCTCGCTGCGGCAATGCGGTATTGCGTAATGAACGGTGGGAAGCGGTTGCGCCCCGGTCTGGTCCAGATGGCCGGCGAGCTTGGAACCGACGGAGACCCGGATCTGACAGCCCGCGCCGGAGCCGCGGTGGAATTGGTGCACTGTTACAGCCTGGTGCACGACGACTTGCCGGCGATGGATGACGACGTCCTGCGGCGCGGAAGGCCCACGGCGCACGTACAATTCGGTGAAGCGATGGCCATTCTGGCTGGTGACGCACTGTTGACGCGCGCCTTCAGCCTGCTGACTGAAAGCGGTTCGGCGCGCGCCGGGCGTCTTGTGCTGGAACTCGGAAGGTGCGCCGGTCCGGCGGGCATGATAGCCGGACAAGTCGCCGACATGAAGCTCTGCGACGTGCCCGAAGGCCTGGAGGGCGTCACGTACATCCATTTGCGCAAGACCGCGGCGTTGCTGAAAGCGTCTGCGGCGATGGGCGGTGTTTCCGCAGCGCTGACCGATCCGGACATCGACGCGCTGGGTCAATACGGGCAGGCGTTGGGTCTGGCGTTCCAGGTGTTCGACGACATACTGGACGTTACCGCCGACGCAGGGACTCTGGGCAAAACTCCCGGTAAGGACGCCGACTCGGACAAACGAACGATCGTAGCCCAATTAGGGCTCGACGGAGCCCGCAAGCTCGGTAAAGATTTGAGCGATCAGGCGGTTGCGGCGCTGGATGGATTCGGTCGGCGGGCCGAAAAACTCCTGCATCTGGCCAATTTGCTGACCAAACGCACGCACTAACGGCAAAAACACGAGCCTGTCCTCACCCAATCGCGTATGATATTGAGGCGACGGATTACTACATACCGCCTGAGCGACTCGAACTTTCAGACGAACGATTCAACAATATGGAACCCGACAAACTGCTGGACAGCATAATTTCACCCGACCAGCTTCGCGCTCTGTCTGACTCTGAATTGAGTAACCTGGCCGACGAACTGCGCGATCGCATAATCAGTACGGTCTCCAAGCGCGGCGGGCATCTGGCCAGTAATCTCGGTGTCGCTGAGCTGGCGATCGCTTTGCATTACGTATTTGATTTTTCAACGGATCGCCTGCTGTGGGACGTGGGGCATCAGTGCTATGCGCACAAGATGTTGACCGGGCGGAACGATAAGTTCGACACTCTTCGCCAAAGCGGCGGGATCAGCGGGTTCCCCTCTCCGGACGAAAGCTCCTACGACCTGTTCGCCACCGGGCACGCGGGTACGGCGATTTCCACGGCGATTGGTCTGGCCTGGTCGGATCGGCACGCGGGGCGCGACACAAACGTGGTGGCGGTGGTGGGCGACGCGAGCATAGCAAACGGTATGTCGCTGGAGGCGATCAACAACCTCGCCACCGTCAAACGCCAATTCCTGGTCGTTCTCAACGATAACTCGATGGCGATAGATCGCACGCGCGGCGGATTGGCTTATGCGCTGGATCGCGTGAGGCTCACGGACGCCTACACGGGCCTGAAGCACTCGACCGAGAACATACTGCACCACCTTCCGCTGGGAGATGAGATAACCGACGCGATTCGAAACATCAAAGCCGGCCTCAAAACCACCATCCACGGGCGCCAGGTTTTCGAGGCGCTGGGCCTGGGTTACTTCGGACCGGTCGACGGGCACAACATCCCGGACCTTATCAGGGTCCTGCGCCGTCTTGCAAGGATCGATCATCCGGTGATCCTCCACGTCAACACCGTTAAGGGACGCGGTTGCATGTACGCCGTGGAAGACCCGCGCCGATTTCACAGCCCCTCGGCGTTCGACATGAGCAACGGTAAAGCCGTCTCGCGCCCCCACCAGCACCGCCCAACGTGGACCGAAGCCTTCGCCGATACGATCGTTCAGCTCGGGCACGACAATTCCGATGTCGTCGCAATCACCGCAGCCATGCCGGATGGAACCGGACTCGTGAAATTCCGCGAGGAATTCCCCAATCGATACGTAGACGTCGGGATTAGCGAATCGCACGCAGTGGCGATGGCGGCGGGTCTGGCCAAAACAGGCCTGAAGCCGGTTGTCGCGGTCTACTCGACCTTCATGCAGCGTGCGATGGACCAGATATTCCACGATGTCTGCCTGCAGGGGCTGAGCGTTGTCCTGTGCATGGATCGCGCCGGGCTGGTGGGCTCTGACGGTGCGGTGCATCATGGAACGATGGATGTGGCGATGTTGCGCGCCATGCCCGGGATAACGCTGATGGCTCCGGCCGACGGGATCGAACTGCAGGCGGCGCTGAATTTGGCGGTGTCGCTGGACGGACCGGCGGCGATACGATATCCGCGCGACGAAACACCTCCGGATCTTCCGGGGAAATGCCCAACATTCAAGTCGGGCAAGGCGCGAACTATCAGCAAAGGAACGGACGGAACATTCCTCTGCTACGGAGCCGTCCTTGCCAACGCAATCACCGCAGAGCAACAACTAAGCGCCGAAGGGCTGTCGGTGGGCGTTGTAAACGCACGATTTGCAAAACCGCTGGATACGAAATTGATCGGCGAACTGATCGCAACGGGCAAGCCGATCGTGGTCTGCGAGGATCACGCCGCAATCGGCGGTTTCGGATCGGCCGTTCTGGAAGCAGTGTCAAATCTGGACCTGGATACGAAGAACATTCGCGTGATTGGCCTGCCCGATCGGTTCATCGCCCACGCATCACGCCGCGAGCAACTCGCCCAAGCCGGGCTCGACGCGGCGAGCCTGGCCTCGACACTCAAGGATATGATTGAAAACTCCTGACGGAGTCAGCGGGCTACAGTTTCTTGACATTCACATCCGACGCGCTGTGATTGACTTGCAGATTCGCCCCTCTGATGAACTCTTCGGTAAGGCTGTATGCCTGGTCATCGGTATACTGCTTGGGCGGGTGCTTGCAGAAATAAGATGACGGAGCGTAGAGCACCCCGCCCATTCCGCGATCGAGCGCTAATCTGCAGCAACGAATCGCATCGATGGCGACACCGGCGGAATTCGGGGAATCCTCCACCGACAATCTAAGCTCCAAATTCATCGGCACGTCGCCGAACAGCTTGCCTTCCATGCGTATGAAGCAGACCTTGTTATCTTCCTGCCACGGTACGTAATCGCTGGGTCCGACGTGTATGTTATGGTCGTCGATACGCTCACCGGCGACGGACTGGACGGCCTCGGTTTTCGATGTCTTCTTGGACAACAGGCGAGCCCTGTTGAGCATATTAAGGAAATCGGTGTTTCCGCCCGTATTCAACTGGTACGTACGATCGATCTTCACACCGCGCTTCTTGAACAGGTCGGTGAGAATTCGGTGTGTTATCGTCGCTCCGAGCTGGGCCTTTATGTCGTCGCCGATTATAGGAAGATTCGCGTCGGCGAATCGTCTGGCCCAATCCAGATCGCTGGCGATGAATACGGGCATGTTGTTTACAAAACCAACCTCAGCCGCCAGTGCGCATTCGACGTAGAAGCGGGTGGCTTTTTCGGAGCCAACGGGCAAATAGTTCAAGACCATTTCGGCGCCGGAATCTCTGATGACTCTGACGACCTCGTCCTTATCCGGTTCGGGTGCGTCGGCGCGGATAAACGTATAGCGAGCTTCGTACTCGCTCATGTGCTTGCTGAATCCGTCAAGAACGCGTCCCATACGCACAGTCACACCCGTTTTAGGAACGTCCGAGCAGAATACCTTAGTGCAGTTGGGGCGGGCGAAAATGGCCGACGACACGTCCTCGCCCACCTTTCGCTTATCTATGTCGAACGCCGCAACGATCTCGATATCGCCCGGTAGGTACCCGCCGATATCCCAATGCATCAGCCCGACTGTTTCGTCGGCGCGGGAGTCCTTGTAGTAATGAATGCCCTGGAGAAGCGAACTGGCGCAATTACCCACTCCGACAACAGCGACTTTAATCTTGCTCATTTGTAGACCTCTAGTGATTCCTGAGGGTCGACCGCACGTGTATTCTATAGCTCAAGAACGTATTTTGAGCGTTTGAACCGTAATTTGCAAGCCGCCAGACGCCCGTTCGCGAACGATTGGCGTTCATCCCGATATCGATGTCTACTTCTTGTCTTCGGGTTCTTCGGTCTTTGCGTCGCTGCCCACGCCGCGAACAGCCCAGCGTGCAAAACGCATCCTGGCGTTGCTGCCCTCGTCGATCTTGACGGTGACTTCATCGTCCCGCACTTCCATAACAGTCCCTATAATACCGCCTATGGTGGTCACCTTGTCGCCCTTCTTCAGCGCCGCAAGCATCTCCTTGCGCTTGGCTTCATTCTTACGTTTGCCTCTGCCCATGAAAATGAACATCAGCAACATCGCGCCAATCAGGAGGAACATGGGATTGCTGAACAGACCCGGGTCACGCTGTTTCGGACCGCCCGGTTGTGAGGTGGGCTGCCCCGCCGGCTGCGTCGAATCGTCTGCGGCGGTCGCATCGTCGGATCTGTCGGCTTCGGTGAGTTTCGGGCCGTCGTCAGTTCCGGCGCCGCCGGCCGGCTGGGTGGTGGCCTCCGCAGCGGTAACCGTAGTGGTCAATCCGGCCAGCGAGATCGAAACGGCGAGTACAAGCAACAGAGTCCTGGTGATCTTCATTGTGTTTCCTTCTTGCCCGTTCGGAGCGGGTTGGTGTTGGTTTTGGCGCGTGTCCGAGGCGGGATTGTGCCCCATTAACACCCCGCGGTCAAATGAAAAGCAAAGCCGACAATCAGCAAATATGCTTTTTCGGCGCGGGGTTTCATTTCTCGTCGCCCGGGATCCGCCTGGAGGCGTACATCTGCGAGACCCATTGTTTGGCGTCAGACTCGAGTGTTCCCGAGGCGATCGAACTGCGAATCGCAGCCATAAACTCCGCGAAAAAATGCAGATTATGTATCGTAAGTAGAGTAGCCGCCAGCATTTCCTTAGCCATAAACAAGTGCCTGATCGTCCCGCGGGAGAAGTTGCTGCAAGCGTAGCAACTGCAGTTTTCGTCCAGGGGGGCGGGATCTGCAGTCCACTGTGCGTTTCGCAGACGCAACCGGCCGCCCCACGTGAAGGCAAAGGCGTTGCGGGCGTTGCGCGTGGGCAGGACGCAGTCGAACATATCTATACCGCGCTGCACTGCGGCGAGTATGTCGCGGGGCTCGCCAACACCCATCAGGTACCGCGGACGATCTGCAGGGAATTGCGAATCGGCGGCATCCAGAGCCAGAACCATCGCTTCGTGCCCCTCCCCAACGCTGAGACCGCCAATGGCGTATCCGGGCAAGTTCAGTTCGACAAGCGCTTCGGCGCTGCGGGCGCGAAGATCCGCAAAAACGCCCCCCTGCTGAATACCGAACAGCGACTGGACCGATTCCCCGCCGGCTAACCATGCACGCTTGCACTCTTTAGCCCACAAGATGCTGCGATCCACCGCACGTGCGACGTGTTCGAGCGTCGCATCGCCTGGCGGGCACTCGTCAAGCTGCATAATCACGTCGGCGCCAAGCTGCCTCTGAATCTCCATGCACCTGCCGGGAGTCAGCTCCTCCAGACTACCGTCCACGTGAGATTGGAAAACAACTTTCTCGTCGTCTATCTGGCGCAGATGCGCCAGCGAAAACACCTGAAACCCCCCGCTGTCGGTAAGGATCGGACCGTCCCAGCCCATCATCGCGTGCAGCCCGCCCAATTCCTCAACAGTCCGCCCGCCCGGGCGGAGCATCATGTGATAAGTATTCGCGAGAATCATCCGCGATCCGGAGGAGGTGAGTTGCTCGGGCGTAACGCCCTTTACGGCTCCGGCGGTTCCTACGGGCATGAATATCGGTGTCTGGACCCGCCCGTGCGGAGTGGACAGAACTCCGGCGCGGGCCTTACCGTCTGTGTGCTGTACTTCCAGTGAAATCATGCGATCCGTTCAGTATCAGGTTTTCCGGGCGATTTCGTAAATCGCCAGGCATTTCCGCAGCAGGTTGGACATTTCGTCGAGCGGGACCTGGCTGGCGGCGTCTGATTTGGCGCTGTCAGGATCGGTGTGGGTCTCGATGAACAGCGCATCGGCTCCCGCCGCCATCGCCGCCCCGGCAAGCAAGGGCGCATATTCTCTTTTACCGCCCGAAGCATTTCCCAGCCCACCGGGCTCCTGAACCGAATGCGTAGCGTCAAAAACAACCGGCGCGAACCGCCGCATCTGGGGAATTCCCCGAAAGTCCGTCACGAGCCTGTTGTATCCGAACGTAGTGCCCCGCTCGGTCAGCAGGACATTGTCGTTTCCTGCGGCGCGGACTTTATCGACGGCTTGGCCCATGTCCCAGGGCGCCATGAACTGCCCCTTCTTGATGTTCACTGTTTTTCCGGTGTCCGCCGCCGCCAGGAGCAGATCGGTCTGGCGACAGAGGAAAGCGGGTATCTGCAGGCAGTCGGCGACCTGTGCGGCGGGCGCGGCTTGGGAGGGATCGTGAATGTCGGTGACAATCGGAACGTCGATTTCGCGAGCAACCTGTTCGAACCAGGGTCCGGCGGTTTCCAGGCCCGGACCGCGATAGCTGCTCGAACTGGTGCGGTTGGCTTTGTCGAAGCTGGCTTTGAAGACGTATCCGATGTCGAGCTGGCGGCAGATCTGCGCCATCTCCGATGCGACTTCGAGGCACAGCTGGAGACTTTCGGCCATACAGGGCCCGGCGATCACCGCCAGACGCCCGCTCCCGAAAGACACCGATCCGATACTGCACGCAGAGTCGTTGTTGTCGGTCATTGTATGGTGTTTCCTTTCCAAGGCCACAACCCCCACTGGCTGGGCCTTCTCGGAGGGATAATCAGCCTGATCTTACCGGGCGCCAGCGAAATGTCCAGCGGCGTGTCGGGTCCGACATCACCGTCGACCTGGCAGGACACGGGCCTTTCGCACTCGATCTGGAGATTGCGGAACTGCTTGTATATCACGTCGCCCTTGAGCGGATGACGTCTCAGAAGCGTCCAGGCCGCATGGAGCACCAGGGCGGTCTGACGCTTACAGGAAAACACCACCAGGTCCAGCAGTCCGTCGTCAAAGACCGCGTCGCGACAGATCCGCAGACCAACCGCGTACCGCGATATGTTGCCCACGAACGCCATCCCGAAGTCGTTGAATATCTCCTGCCCGTCGGCGATTATGCGCATCTTGGGGAAGTCGTGCTCCCAGAACGTACGCCATATAGGCCAGAAATAACTCAGATACGATATGTGCCCCGTACGCACCGCCGAAAGGCGCCGCACAACTTCACCGTCGAACCCCACGCCGATTATCAGCATGAAGTTGTGACCGTTTATCACGCCAACGTCGCACTGGCGCGTCGGGCTGGTCAGGAGCGTCTCGACGATCCGACGCGGGTCCGACGGTATGCGCAACTCCTTGGCCAGCAGATTCTCCGTCCCCGCAGGACACGGAAGAATCGGCGTGTCGCTCGATATCATCCCGTTGACAACATCGTTTACCGTACCGTCGCCGCCCCAGACCATCACCGCACGGGCGTCGGAAGCTATCTCTCGGGCGTGACTGGTCGCGTCGGAGGCGCTCTTGGTCGTATGCTCCACAAACTCGACCCCCGCATCGTTCAGCGCCGACCGCAACTCGCCCAACGCATACCGCCTTCCACCGTGACCGCTGCGAGGATTCACTATCAGATGAACGGGTTTACTCGTGTCTTGCTGGTGCATGTAGGTGTCCACAGGGCAGATTCGGTTGCAGTCGGCCCGCTTATTGCTATAATACCCGACTTGCTGCTTGCAGCCAATGAATCAGTATTTTCAGTCGAATTATATAGAGGCCGGGAGAAATTGTGATGGAAGAAACTCCAAAAGAAACTATTAGCGACTTTATAGCACGCGACACGTGGACCTTCGACGACTTCAACCAGTTGATCGAAACGCTTTCAGAAACCGGCGATACGGCCGATAAACTCCGAGAATTAGTCGGAAAACTGGAAGCCGAGAATCCCGATCCCAAAGGCGCATCGGCTGTGAAACTGGGTATCGGGCTCTACATGGTCTCCCGCTTTCAACAGGCTCTCGACGTCCTTTCGCTGGGCACGGACAATCGCGATCGCAGATACTTCCAAGCCCAATGCCAAAAACATCTCGGTCATCATGAGCGGGCCATCGAAGAACTGGAGCTTGCAAAGGCTCGCGGATGGGAGAACCCGGACATCGATCTGGAAATCGTGGAAGCGCTTGCAATGGCGGGCGATCTGGACAAAGCCGCAAAGAACCTGAAATCCCTTACCTCCAAACTCGGCGAGACTTCGGGACACCTCTGCATGCAGGGTCTGCTCAGCGAATTGACGGGCGAAATAGAAGCCGCCGGCCAGGCCTACGAACAGGCCGTCCAAATCGATGAAACCAACCCCACCGCACTGTTCCGACTGGCGTATTTCAATGATCTCTACGGTGAAGAAGAACAGGCGATGGAACTCTATCAGCAGTGTCTGGCGCTGCAGCCGGTTCATGTCGGAGCCCTGATGAACATGGCCGTTCTGTACGAAGACGCCGAAGATTACGATCAGGCGTGCTTCTGCCTCAGGCGGATACTGGCGATCAATCCAAGCCACTGGCGCGCCAGACTCTTCCTCCGCGACGCCGAATCCTCCAAGACAATGTACTTCGACGAAGATCGGGCAAAGCTGATGGCCCAGAGAAACGCAATTCTCGAAACGCCCGTTACCGATTTCGAGTTGTCTGTTCGCGCACGCAACTGCCTGAAGAAAATGGATATCAACACGCTGGGCGATCTGGTCAACACACCGGAAACCAGATTGCTGGAATACAAGAACTTCGGCGAAACATCGCTGAAGGAAATACGGGACATGCTCGCCCTGAAGGGCCTGAGACTCGGACAAGCACTCGAAGACGCCGCAACGGCGGAACTGTCGGGCATGTTTATCTCCGACACGCCTTCGCAGGCCAGAGACGGCGTGATGGCCACTCCGCTGTCGCAGATCGAACTGTCCGTTCGAGCCAGAAAAGCTCTCGAAACGCTCAAGATCGACACCCTCGGCGACCTGGTCAGCAGAACCGAAGCAGAACTGCTGGCGTGCAGAAACTTCGGACAGACCAGCCTCAACACCATACGACAGGCCCTGGGTCAGTACGGTCTGAGGCTCGCCGAATCCGACTAAGAGTCGGTCAGGCCGATACATTCACTACTCGATAGCTGCGGTTGGTTCGGGCCGCCGCCGCAGCCTGCAGCGCGGGACCTATGGCCAATAAAACACAAGCAACAAATCTCACCGGTAGATTCGCACTACTGCTCGCCGCGGGCCTGACTGCTCTTTGCATCGGCGGGTGCAAAAAACCCACCGTAACGCCGCGCACGAAGCTGCCTCTGCTGATCGGAGACGACGGCGCGCCGATCATTCGCGTTCTCCTTACGCCACGGGCGGTGGGCGCAGCCGATCTGTCTGCTGGAGAAGGCGTTCGCGTGATCGCCGACGGAAAAATCCGCGTGCCCGGACGACCCGGGACATCTCCCGTCGCGTTAATCAGACGCAGCGGTGGGCTCTGGATGGCGGGGAATACAGCCTTCCGGGCCGCCCGAGTAATCGTCGAGACAATCGACAATCGCGACGATCGATACGTCGGATTCAACGCAAAAAGCTACCGCGGAAGACTACACCTCGTACCGAATGGACCCAACGGATTCATCGTGGTTAACTACGTGAATTTCGAAGACTATCTCGCCGGCGTGCTGTCGAAGGAGCTGTTTCCGGGATGGCATATCGAGGCGTATCGCAGCCTGGCGGTGGCGGCTAGAACGTTCGCCCTGCACCACATGCTGCATAACAGACGGTCGAGGGAATACGATCTGGACAACACTGTCGCATCGCAGGTTTACGGCGGACGGTCGGCTGAAACGGCAAAATCCCGTCATGCCGTCGACTCCACTCCCGGATGGACGCTCACCGTAAACTACAAGGGCAAGAATCGCGTTTTCATGCCCCAGTACTCCTCATGCTGCGGCGGATGGGTGAATGCAGCGGTGGTCCTGAGGGACGCCCCGCCCATAGAACCGCTGCGCGGCGGGCAGAAGTGCCTCCACTGCACCTCAAGCAAAAGGTACCGTTGGGCTCCGGTTCGAGTTTTAAAAACCGAGCTTTACGCCCTGCTGGCGCGCAACCATGCGTCGGTAAAGTCGCTGGGCGGTCTGTCGACAATACGCGTAACGCAGCGACTGGCTCACGGGCGTCCGGTTTGGGTTGACATCGTGGGCGTGAACGGCAAGACCGCACGCCTTCGCGCCGAGAAAATCCGCTTGGCGCTTATCTTCGGGGGCAGCGTCGCGGGCAAGAAGCTCTATTCAATGAACTGTCAGATCGTTGACGCCGGGCCCTACATCGAGTTCAGAGACGGGCGAGGATTCGGACACGGGGTCGGAATGTGCCAATACGGACTCCAGGGCAAGGCCCTTGCCGGATGGAAAGCGTCGCAGATAATCAACTTCTACTATCCCGGCGCAAATATCGTCAGGATATACTAATCGACAACAGCCAAGGGAGCATTTCAGTGGACAAGGTTCGCGTAGGAATTATCGGTACGGGCGGTATGGGCTTGTCCCACGGGAAGTGCCTGTCGGGAGGGGAAATCCAGGGCGCTGAGCTGACGGCGTTGTGCGACGCAAATGCCGAATCATTGGCCGCCGCGGTGAAGAAATTCGGGCCGGACCTGCAGGCCTTTGAAAGTGTCGATGAGATGTTCGCCGCCGGATGCATCGACGCGGTGCTGATCGCCACGCCCCACTACCACCATCCGGTGTTGGGGATCAAGGCGTTCGAAAGCAGTTTGCACGTTCTCAGCGAGAAGCCCGCGGGCGTTTACACCGCCCAGGTCGCCGAACTGAACGCAGCGGCCGCCAAGTCGGGCAAGATGTTCTCGATGATGTTCCAGCAGCGCACGATCGGGCTCCACAAGAAACTGAAGGACCTGCTGGAGGGCGGCGAACTGGGCGAACTCAAACGCAACAGTTGGATAATCACCAGTTGGTATCGCCCACAGAGCTATTACGACGCGGGCGGATGGCGGGCAAGTTGGGCAGGCGAGGGCGGAGGAGTGCTCCTGAACCAGTGCCCGCACCAATTGGACATGTGGCAGTGGTTCTGCGGTATGCCCAAACGCCTCAGGGCGTTCTGCTCGTTCGGGAAGTACCACAATATCGAAGTCGAAGACGACGTGACCGCGTACGTGGAATACGAAAATGGAGCGACCGGAACGTTCATCACCTCCACCGGCGAGGCCCCGGGAACGAACCGATTTGAAGTCGCAGGCGACCGCGGAAAAATAATAATGGAGGACGGCAAGCTCACGTTCCTTCGGACCCGCACATCGGAAAGACAGTTCAACGCGGAATTCACCGGCGGATTCGGCGAACCGGAAGTCTGGACGTGCGACATACCCGCCGAAGACACCGGAGGCAAGCACTCGGAAGTCACCGCCGCCTGGATCAAAGCCATCCTCGCCGACGACCCGTCGCTGATGATCGTCGACGGGACCGAAGGAATCAACAGCCTGACGCTCAGCAACGCAATGCTGCTGTCGGCGTGGACTGACGGCTGGGTCGACCTGCCGCTGGACGCCGAGAAATACCATAAACTGCTCCAGGAACGAATAGACAACTCCACGTACGTTAAGGATACGTCCAAAACGAAGATCATGGACGTAGAAGGAACTTTCTAAGGATTAGCGAAATGTATCTCACGGGATTTGCAGACGAAGCGGCGGACGGAATCGACGCCCAGATCAAAGCAACCGTCGAACTGGGATGGTCGAACATCGAGGCGCGAAATGTGGACGGGCGGAACATTCACGATCTGAGCGATGCGGAGTTCGACGTTGTCGCAGGTAAACTGCAGGATGCAGGCGTATCGATAAACTGTTTCGGATCGGCGATCGCAAACTGGGGCAAGCAGATCACCGATCCCAATGAC
Organism: Phycisphaerae bacterium; assembly: GCA_030745875.1. Lineage (GTDB taxonomy): Bacteria > Planctomycetota > Phycisphaerae > SM23-33 > SM23-33 > BS750m-G57. The sequence continues at coordinate 12,042 of JASLNT010000058.1, read as the reverse complement.
GCGACAGCGGCGGAGGTCGCACGCGCGATACCCAGGATGCAGCGCCTTGGTGCGAAGCTGGTCCGCATAATGAGCTACGCGGTGATCGAAGGTCGCGGCCCGGAAGACCAGATGGCGGAGGAGCGCTTCAAACGCCTTCGAGAGATACAGTCCAGATTCGCCGACGCGGGGCTTACCCCCGTTCACGAAAACTGCATGAACTACGGAGGGATGGGCTGGCCGTACACGATGAGACTGATCGAAAACGTGCCCGGTTTGAAGCTGGTGTTCGATACGTGCAATCCTGTTTTCACCGACGATCGCACCAAGGATCAACCGTATCCCAAGCAGTCGGCGTGGGAGTTCTACTCCAACGTAAAGGAACACGTTGCGTATATTCACATCAAGGACGGAATCTGGTACGCCGAGACCGGCGACACGAAGTATACGTATCCGGGCGAAGGCTCAGGCGACGTGAAGCGCATACTGACCGACCTGTTGGACGGAGGTTATGACGGAGGGATTTCGATCGAACCGCACCTGGCGGTGGTCTTCCACGACGACTCGGTGGGCTCATCCGACGAAGTCAGATACGACAACTACGTAGAGTACGGCCGCCGGTTGGCGGAACTGATCAAAGAGATCGGCCACGGCGACAAACTCAGCAGTTAGTAACGGGCAGCACACGGGGAACACTAACGTTCCGCATCTCTGTGTCGAGGCGCTAGTCGTTCGTCACGATGAACGCAACGATCACCAGCGGAGTCGACCCTGCGTTCTTGATACGGTGGGTCGCCCCACCGCCGGTTACGATCACGTCGCCCCGACCGACACGCTGATCCACCCCATTGTCGTTAACGATGGCGATCCCGTCGGTGATGATGTAATACTCGGTTTCCTTGGCGTGCGTATGGTCGCCGATCGACGCTCCAGCCGGCAGGGTCATCTCGCCCAGGAAACGGATATTGGGAAGATCGTCGCACTCGACCATATGTTTGACCGTCACGTCGCCGACGCCGTCTTTCATGAGTGACCGGACCTGAATTCGCATATCTTTCGGTTTGAAAATCACAGCTAGCTCCTAAAATTAACCGCCAAAAGCCGGACATTCGACTCCCGCGCGGTCCGACATTATAAGAAAACCCAAACGGCGCAGCAATTAGCAATTGCCTGGCGTTAAGCATTGCGATTACGATATGTGTTCGTCTGGACAATTATCGGAAACCAGCAGATGAAACGAATGCTTGGCATTGTGAGCATGGTTCTTACCGGGCTGCTGACATGCAACGCCATCGCCCAGCGGAGCGCTGACATCAAGCCGGTGAAGCTGACCGCCCCGGAATTGCGCAAGGTGCGGTGGCAGAGCCTTGACAAGAAAGTCTTCTACGCGGTGGTCGACACAAAGGGGCGAATCTGGTTCCTGCGGAAAGATCAGGACGAAGAGCACGCGCAGTTCGTATGCGCAAACGCTCCGGGCGTAAACCTGATGCTCCCGAACAACTATCGGATACTCCGCGTTGACGGCGCCAACAGATTCTGGATAGTCAGCCGGGACGAGCTGTGGCACTTCGACCTGAACACCTTCAGCAAAGTCGTTAAGAAGACCAAGGGCCTGTTCGAAGCGGATAAGACCACGGGCTGGCCGCTGTGTCATCCCGGTCAGGTCTATATGGACCATTCATCAAAGCGCGTCTACTGTCACGATCACACCGGAATCCACGTGCTGGACGGAAAGCAGTGGACGTTCAAGAAGTGGCCCGCGGAGGTCCTTGGCGCTGCGGGCAAGGTGGACATGGCGGCCGCAACTCTTCACTCCGTTGAAGCTCCGGGCGGACTTGCGGTTTTCTGGGCGACCGGCGACCTGCTCAAGGGCTTCTGGACGCATGATGGAGGCCTGTGGAAACACTATTCGTCAAAGACCGACCGGAACATGGACGACATCACCGCGATTGTACCGATGGAACGCGGATTCGTCTTGGTTTGCGGTAAATCGCGTGACGCATTCGTTGTGGACCTGGCGTCCGGCGTATCGAGGACCGTACCCGACACCGCCGGGATAATCGCACAACTGATGCGCCTGGGACACAAAGACCCGAAGATCAGCGCCGCAGCGAAACGAGCTGTCCAGGACATGGTCCGCGCCGATTCAAAGAAGATCACCGAATCCGCCGGTTTCATAAGCGATGGCAAACTCCGGAAACTGGCGATGTCGGTTATCAAGAACACGCCCCGTGAGAGAACAAAAACAACGAAGACTCCGCCCGCCCCGGGATTGCCGCTGCGGAACGCTCACCTTATCGCCCACAATTCGCGCGGCGATGCGCTGCTTACATGGACCGCAGACGGGAAGAAGAAAATGGGCGTACTTCGGACCGACGGTAAAATCGTCGAGACCCCGGCGAAAATGTCGTTGGAAATGAGCCGCCCATCCCATCAAAGCCGCCTGATCGCCCACGACGGTTCGATCATCATCGCAACCCGGCGCCTCTGGAAATGGAACGGACAGAAGTTTACAGCGCTCTGCGATAAACAGTTCGACGCCAAAATAGAATTGCTCGGAGTGGATCGTTCCGGACGCATTTTCATGGAGGCCGAAAGAACCGGCGATTACGTTCGGGCAATGTGCGATCCGAGATACAAAGGCGTGGAAGGCTCGGGAGTAGTCGGACCGGCCGTAATCGAAACTCTCACCGTTCCGATCCAACTCCAACTGCGGGACTGAATACAAGCGACCTCGAATCGCTACTTCGCCCGTCGCGAGGGCTTCTTTTTTGCCGGTCTGGTCGCGGGTTTGGCGGCGAGTTCCTTTCCGGCCTGCTGGACGGCCCGCCAGGCGATGGGCTGCAGTTTCTTCGCTTCGGCGGGGGGAACCCCAAGGACGACTCTATTCCTGCCCGATTTGGAGAGCGTGATTCTCGCCGGAAGGCCGGTAGGCGGTTTGTTGTAGATCATCGAATAGAACACGCACGCGCTCAGATACGCGCCCATATGCGCCGGATGGGAGTTGTCCCTTGCATACAAAGGCCGCTTCGGATCCTCGTCATACGCCATCTTCCACGCGTAACCAACCGGCGCGACAGCCGCCTTGAGTTTGCGTCCCATGGAAATGTAGGTCGCGGAATTACGCTTGTGCATGTCGGGAAACCGTTTGAGCAAATCGGGAGTCGGACGACGTTGCCACGTCATGAAGAACATCGTCTTGCCGCCAGCCTTTTTTATCGCCGCATCCAGAACGCGAGCCCCCGCCAGGCTTCTATGCGGCATGAGCGCTGGGGTCAGGCTCTGGTCCTGCAGGATCACGTAATCCCATCCGGCCGCGATAGCCGAGAGGGTCGCCTTGTTGTTAGCGTGCCACACCAGGTCCTTTCCCCCGCTGGCGACCATTTTGACCTCCATCGGACGAACGCTCTTGTCGGCGGCGGCCATACCGGCCACAAGTTGCGGCAGCTTGTGACCGTACGTGTACGAATTGCCTATGAACAGAACGCGCACGGGCGTTTTCTTGCTCGTCTTGCTTGCGGGCTTTGCGGCCTGGACGGCCGATGATGCGATAGTGACGATCGCTGCAACGATCATCGCACAGTGCGCCAGCCGGTGGTTTCTTCTGGTATTCATAGCACCAGTGTCTCCCCGCGGCTCCGAATTGTCAACGGCCCGCAGCAAGACTTGACTCAAAGCCCTCAAATCCGTATAGTTATCCATCCGCTCGGACGCTAAAGGGCGGATATGACAAGCGCGTGTAGCTCAATTGGATAGAGCACCGGTCTACGGAACCGGAGGTTGCAGGTTCGAATCCTGCCACGCGTGTTTCTCTAAGACCCCAGTCTCGAAGGGTTAATGTGCACAAGAACCCGTCAGGAACGGGGTCTTGTGCATTCTGGGGCCCCCGCCAGTTCACCCAACGTAGCCCAAGTTAGCCCAGCGCAGCCCGCATGGCGGGAGTCAGTGGGAGCGTCAGTCGGCGTCAGCCCGGGCGTCAGTCGCAGCGACGTATTCCGCATTCCTGAATATCTGACGCAAGACGGGTCGGCCACCCGCTGGGAAAATGTTCGAGAGTTGCCCCGAGCAGATCTTCCCGAATTGTCGTTTGAGAATACCTAGCTTGCCATACTCTGAAGACCTCAAAGCCCACATTGAAATCATCAGTATGAGATCTGCCAGCCTTCGTTACTGCCCGTTCGATAGGGGCTCGCCAGTACGCGGAAGGATACCCGGGCTTCGACATGATCTCGAACGTATCTCACGACGCACACAGTTCGCACGGCTCACACAGCGTCCACTCGGCCCATTCCGCCCATGACACGGTGAGCAACAAGCCCGAGTACAAGACGGTGGTGATAATCGAGCGGGTTGACTGACCGGGGCGAAGACGGACAACGAGCCCCACACTGGATTGGGCCAGGGATTATCAAGATCCAAGGAACGCACTACTTACAGGAAATTTGATTCCGCGTGACCGTGCGTCGGTGACCCGGGGGAGAGGGGTTTACAGAGCAGTTCTGGCCCGTTTTCCCTTTCGGCGGAAACATGTTTACTGGGCCTTGAGGCCCTGATAGAATCATCGAATAGGCCCGCGAGTCGCGTGGGCGGAGGTGAAAACAGGACGTCCCAGCTATGAAGAACAGACGGCGCAACGTTTGCTTGACGGTGATGATTGTCACGATGCTCTTGGCGCACAACTCCTTTGCAAAGGATGTTGCGATTGCAGCAAGGGACTATTCGTTCATGAGCCCGAATGTCTCTGTGGGCAAGGAGCTGGTTATATGCAATGGCGACAACGGGGTATTGCAGTGGGATCTCAAGCTCCCGAAAGCGGGCAAGTACTACATTCACGCTTACTATGCTGCCGGCGCCCAGCGCCCGCTGAAACTCACCATAAACGGCAAGCAGTTGAAAGGCGATTACTTCGCCAATACCACTGGCGGCTGGGGCTCCAAGGAGCTGGCGTGGGACGCGATGGGGCCGTTCGATTTCAGGGAAGGCAGGAACAGTATCCGGGTAGGCACTGCCGGCAAGATGCCGCATCTCAGTGTGCTGGTGGTTTCAGATAACCGGAAGAAGCGGGACCGCCAAACTGCCCGCAAGGCGCTCGCCGAATCGGAGAGGCTGCTAAACAAGGACTTCAGCCCGATCAAGGACCAGATGGCTCTCAACCGCCGGACGCTTCGCGAGAAACTCAAGTGTGATGAGATAGTGTTCATCAAGAGGTATCCTTACACCGCCAACCACTACTATACGGAGTTCATCAACTCCAAGTGGCTGCCGGGTGGCGGGATATTCGTGCTTTCCCTCAAGGACGGAACCGAGAGGCAAATTGCTTCGGAACTCAAGAACGGTGTCTTCGGGCGCATGGACGTGTCCTTCGATGCGAAGAAGGTCGTGTTCGACTGGAAGAGTTCCCACGACTCGGGATACAGGATATACGAGGTCGGCATCAATGGAAGTGGTCTGCGCCAGGTGCTTCGGGCGCCGTCAAACGAAGCAGAGCTTGCCAAGAAGTATCGGCGCGGGTACCACCACGGCACGGATGACATGCATCCGTGTTATCTGCCCGACGGCGGGATTGCATTCGTTTCGACCCGCTGCCAGGCCGGAACGCTGTGCGACGGATGGGACTCGCTGGCCACAGCAGTGCTCCATCGGATGGACGCCGACGGAAGCAAGCTGCAGCAGTTGAGTTTTGGAGCTCTGAGCGAGTTCACGCCGACGGTCCTTCCGGACGGCAGGATCCTCTACGCCCGGTGGGAATACGTTGACAAGAGGATTGTTGCCGCAAAGTGCATTTGGGCGATGCGGCCGGATGGGACGGCGTCGGCGGAGGTGTACGGCAACAACATCTCGTTCCCCACTACCATGATACAGGCCCGAGCCATACCGAAGGCTCGAGGGAAGTATGTCATTCTCGGATGCCCCCACTACCCGCAGAATTCGCTGGGGACGGTTATCCGCCTGGATATGAACCGGCCCATCCGCACCGCCGCTCCGATGACTCACATGACGCCGTACGTGAAGATTCTCACCGAGGGCGGCTGGCATTTTCGCGACGAGAAAACCGGTCAGATGAAAACCGACCGCGCAGGTCACGGGCCCCTGTTCCGTGACCCGTATCCCCTGGACCAGGACAACTTCATGGTTGCGCACAAGCCGTTCCTTTTCGACAAGACACGCTTGTTCGGTAAAGCGTACGTAAAGAACGGGTATGGGCTCTACATGCTCGATTCAACGGGCAAAGTTCTTCCTTTTTACCATGATCCCGAGATATCGAGTTGGCAGCCGATGCCTGTTTCTCCCAGGAAGAAGCCCCCGGTGTTGTCCGGCGTAATTGAGCCCGGTCTCGCCAAGCGCAAGCTTGCCCGGTGCGTGGTTATGGATATCTATCATGGGCTCGAGAATACCGAGCGCGGGTCCATCAAGTACCTGCGTGTTCTCGAGCAGATCCCCCGGCCGTGGAGCGCCAGGCGTCACCGTTCCATGGACGCCCGGGACATATACGGCCAGCAGCATGCCGTCGTTTCTAAGGACACGGCGCTGGGGCTGAAAGTCCAGCATGGCGTTGTTCCTGTTGAGAAGGACGGCAGCGCACATTTCCTTGTCCCGGCCAACGCGAACATCTTCTTTCAGGCGCTGGATGAAAATTACCTGGCGGTGCAGACCGAGCGCACGTTTGTCAATTACATGCCCGGTGAGGTCCGGGCCTGCATCGGCTGCCACGAGACACCCAGCGATGCTCCGACGCTCAATATGAATACGCTTGCGTCGAAGAAGAAGCCCGCTCTACCCGGCCCGCAGATCGGCGAGAAGATGGGAAAAAGGCCGCTGCACTATCCCTCGGATGTCCAGCCCGTTCTGGACAAGCACTGCATCAAGTGTCATAACGCCGAGAAGAAGAAGGGCGGACTCGACCTTACGGGAACAATGACGACGTTCTTCTCAGCGTCTTACGAGAACCTCCTGCCCGAACGCGGGCGCGGCAAAACACGCAGAAAAGAGCGGCTTGAGCCCGGGCTTGTTACCACAATTGGCGAGCTATTCCCGAAGACAGGCAACGTAGCGTACCTTCCTGCACGGAGCCTCGGATCGCACAACAGCCTTCTCATGGCTATGCTCATGCCTGACGCCATCAAGCTGACAGGAGACAAGGCCCGGACCGACAGGCTCAAGAAACTCGTCAAACAGCACAAGAAGCTGAAGCTGTCTGGCGAAGAACTCCTGAAGATCTCAAATTGGGTGGACACCAACGCCCAGTACTACGGCTCCTACTACGGGCGACGAAACATCAAGGACAAGGACCACCGAAACTTCCGCCCAGTACCGACCTGGAAGTCAGCCAGGGGCATCCCGCCACTTCCTGAAGAAGAGAGATAAAGGGAACACCCGAAAGACCTGAGAGTTACGTATTGTGCCCCACGAACTCGGTCATGCCCCGCCGCTCTGGGCGTTGGGTGTCTATCTACGGGCCGTTTTTGGTTTTCGTTTCTGTTTTCGTTTTCGGGTGCGCTGGGCCATAGGAGGCATCGGCCCGCCGTGTTGTTTGACCAGTTCGTCGCAGCGGCGCCGCATCTTTGACAGGATGTCGGCGTGCTTGGCGTCGCCGGCGAAGTTCGTGAGCTGGTCGGGATCCTTGGCAAGGTCGTGGAGGAATTCGTAGGCGGGCTTCTGGTCGAAGTAGCGGGCGTAGATGTAGCGCTTGTTACGCACGCCCTCCCATGTGATGTTCGGGTGCAGTTGGAGGTGTTCGCAGAAGAAGTCGTCGCGCCATTTGGGTTTCTGTCCGTTAACGATCGGAGCGAGGCTGCGTCCCTGGTAGCTGGCGGGCGGCTTGACTCCGGCCCAGGCGAGGAATGTGCTGGGCAGGTCGATGTTCAGGGCCATGGGGTCGACCACGCGGCCTCGTTGGGCTTTCGGCTGGCGCGGGTCGTGGATGATCATCGGCACGCGGAGCGACTGCTCGTAGTGCGACCACTTGCCCGCGAAACCGCGGTCGCCCATGTAGTAGCCGTTGTCGGCCATGTACACGACGATAGTATTGTCCGCCAGCCCGCGTTTCTTGAGCGCCTTGAGCACGCGCCCAATCACGCCGTCCATGCCCGTGAGCATGCGAAAGTACGCTCGCATATTCGTCTGGTACTTCTCGGGCGTGTTCCATCGCCAGAAATACCGCGCGCGATTGATCGACTTCTTGAGGAAGTCGGGCTGACTATCGTAGATCTTCGCATCGCCCAGACGCGGGAGGGGCATCTTTCTGTCCTCATACAGCCCGTCAACCGCCTTGGGCCAGGGGAAGTGTCCGATGCCGGGGCGCTTGTCGCCGTCTTCGGCGTGGGCGGTGTTGAAGCCGATCGACAGGCAGAACGGCTTGTCGGTTGGCTGCGACTGGAGGAACTCGACGGCGCGGTCGCCGATCAGCTCGGCCGCGTGGCGTTTCGTTCCGTCCGGTTGGCGCTTCAGGTAGGGGCGGCGGAAGATCTGGTGATAGACGTCGAATTGATCGGCCGGCTTGAACCCTGCCGCCCGCACGTGCCACTTGCCGACGTAGCCCGTTCGGTAGCCTGCCTTACGGAGTTCCAGCGGGTAGGTGTTTCGCAGCGCATCGGGCTTGACCTCCGGGGCTCGTGTCAGGACACAGTGCGTGCGCCCGGAGGTGCCGGTCAGGATGTTCGCTCGACTAATCATGCAGATCGACGTGATGACGAAGGCGTTCTCGAACCGCACTCCGTCGGCCGCGAGGCGATCGATGTTCGGCGTCTTGACAAATGGGTGTCCCGCACATCCGAGCGTGTCGTTCCGCTGATCGTCGGCGAGAAAAAACAGAATGTTCGGCTTCTTGCTCGCGGGCTTCTGGGCCGCGGGCAGGACTCTCGCCGCGGTCCCGGCAGCAGTCACGATCCCAGCTAGAAACGTTCGTCGATCCATGTTCAATTCTCCAAGATAGGCCGCGGTCTGGGCGGCGGGGTCGTCGTTTCGTTATTTAGGATCACGAGGTTGGGAGGCTTTTTCGAATTCCTTGGCTTTGCGCTTTTCCCAGGCGGCTTGGTCTGTCTTGTACTTTTCCTTCAGTTCGGCCAGCAGGGCCTCGGCCTGGCTGATGCGGCGATGGGTGTCTAGCAGGCCGAGTTCGGTGTTGAGCAGGTTGCGAAGTTGTCGCGCGTAGCTCCTGGCGTCGGTTCCGGGGGGAATCGGGAACTTCGTCGGCGTCTCTTCGGACCGCCAGTTGTCGCTGCGCTGAGTGGCCAGGGGCACGCCGGCGCTGTTGGTGATGTTGGCCATCGGATTGCGGGCCCAGGCGTAACGGTAATGCACCGGTTTGGGAACCATCGGGCTGGTCAGCGTGAGGATGTTCTTCTTGTACTGCAGGCGCTTGCGCTTGTCCTTCGTCCCGTCGGTGTAGTAGTTCACCTCAGCGGGGTGGAAGCGGCGATCTTCGCCGGCGATTGCGAACCCGAGCATCTTGCCGTCGCTGTCGTCGCCGGTCGTCATGTTCGTGCTCATATTCAATTGGATGGCGCCGTCTGCGACTTTAACTTCCTTTATCGTCGGAGGGAGCCAGGCCTCGCCGGACATCTTGACAGGCAACTCGTGCTGCGTAGCCAAAGCCCACTTGGCCGCCCGCTCCCCTACCGGGATCTTGATCTGCGGGTGGTACGAACGCTTTCGCTGGTCGAAACTGCTGACGAACCCAATGCTCTTGTCGTCGGCGTCATACAGGTCTCGGAACGTTTTATATTGCGCTTCGCGAATCAGGGCGCCAATGTCGCCCATGCGCTGCGTAAAGTTTTCCGATGTCTGGGGCTCGCCGGCTGTGCAGAGCGAGATAATGCAGAAAGGCAAGTTCTCATCGGCAAAGGCCTTTCGCCATGCGGTAATCATCGAGCCGAAAACCTGGTAGTACATCCGCGACCCTTCGGAACCTTTGAAGCAATTGTTATAACCCTGGTGGAAAACTGCGCCCTTTACTGACAGGCCCTCAAACGGCCGGATCGTACTGGCGTAACGGCAGCCGGGTCGATTCTTGTCGGCGACCGGACCGGGACGAGGCTTGGTCGGACGCTTGAAGTGGCTCGGGACGGGCTTTCCCTGGTCTTTGTATTTCTTTACTCGATTCTCGTAGCGGGCGATCTGGCCGGCCAGGTCTTTTTGCGGGTCAAACTCGTCGATGCGGTCTTGCCAGTCCTTCAGCATGGCCTTGGTCTCTTTACCCTCGATCTTCTTGACAACATCGGCGGGTGTCCAGGCCTCTACGGTGGTTCCGCCCTGGGAGGTGTCGATCAGGCCGATCGGGACCCGGGTCGCCAGCGCCATGCGACGTCCGAACACGTAACCGATCGCGCTGAACTCGCTTACGGTTTTTGGCGTGCAGACTTCCCAGTCGCCTTTGCGGAAGTGCCTGCTGGACCAGTCGCTCCACTCGTAAAGCCTTTCAAAGCTGGCGACCGAATCGAACTTCTTGCCTCGCGGCGGGGTCAGGAGCCTGATCTGCGGGAAGTTCGCCGAAACGATTTCCAGTTGCCCGTCGACGACGTTTCTAATGGGGAACTCCATATTGCTCTGGCCGCCGAGAATCCAGACGTCTCCGACGAGGATGTTCTTCACGGTAAGCGTAGCATCCTTGCCCTTGACGGTAATGACCTGCGGTTTCCAGGAGGCCGGTTCGGGTTTGAGCGTGACCTTCCACGATCGGTCCTTTGCGGCTACGGCGCTGGCCTGCTGGGTTGCGAAGGAGACGGTGACCTTCTCGCCGGGAGCCGCCCAGCCCCAGATGCTCACGGGCTTGTCACGCTGGATCACCATGTTCGTCTGGAAGACATTGCTCACGCACAGGCCCTTGCCTATCGCGGGCACTTCGACAACATCCTCCCGAGGCATCTTCTTGGGGTCGTCCTGGGCGGAGGCGGCGTCGGCGGCGAAAAGAATCAATAGCAGACACGATAGAATCGAACGAAGTTGCATAGTCGAACCTTTCGGTAAATTGTGAAGCGGTATTCTCCGCATAACTGATAGGAAATTTGATTCCGCGTGACCGTGCGTCGGTGGCCCGGGGGAGAGGGGTTTGGGGGGAGACGGAGCGTTCGGCGCTCGCTTGGCGCTCTGCACCAGCCCTGTTTCTTACCTGGCGCATCTGTTTGGCCCGTTTCGCGCGTTCGTTGAGGCCCGGGGACCGTCCCCATGCCGATTTCAGACAGTATGATACCTGATCCCGGCTCAGTCAAGGTCGAGAGTCCTCTGACGCGGTAGGTTCGTCGGTACGAAATCAGCCTATGTACACGGTCTTGCCGGAAACCATGCACGCGGGCTCGTCCATCCCAACGATCCTACCGCCGTTACTCGATCTGCCGGGCCTGTTCGCCTGCTTGATACTCGACGTGAGGGACGGGACAATGACACCAGATACTGGCAGAGCATTTCAGGAGCTGGGGAAAGGGCCAGCGACATAGCCGACACAGTTGTCATCGCGGGCGTCAGCCTGGGCGTCAGTCGCGAGACTGGGTGCTGCAAAGGCCTTTCTCAAAGGCATTTACGGCGACCGACCTGCGGTCTACGGAACCGGAGGTTGCAGGTTCGAATCCTGCCACGCGTGTTTCTCTAAGACCCCACTCTCGAAGGGTTAATATGCACAAGAACCCTTCGAGAAAGGGGTCTTGTTCATTCTGAGACCCCCACCAGTTCACCCAACGTAGCCCAAGTTAGCCCAGCGTAACCCGCATGGTGGGAGTCAGTTTGAGCGTCAGTCGGCGTCAGCCCGGACGTCAGTCGCTACAGCGTATTGGGCATTCCTGAATATCTGATGCAAGACCGGTCCGCCGCCCGCTGGGAAAATGTGCGAGCGTTGCCCCGAGCAGATATTCCCGAATTGTCGTTTGAGAATACCCAACTTGCCTTGCCCTGAAATCAATTCTTCAATTTGAGCCGCCAGGGGCTCATGGATGCTTTCCCCATCACCCGTGCCGGGGCCCAGCGGTTCGGATTCCGGACCTCGGTGCGCCATCCTTGCAGTTCGCTCTTTCCTGCGACCCAACTCTTGTCGGTGACGATAACTTGCACCTTCCCGGCTTTATCTTTCATCTT
>JASLNT010000057.1 GCA_030745875.1 Phycisphaerae bacterium | reverse complement strand
GTCGGCAGGCAGGCCACAGACTTCGAACTTCCCGTCCTCATCGAACGAACAGACGCTAAAGGCGAGAAAGTCGCTGTAGTCACTACCGACAAGATCAAGTTGTCGAGCTATCGCGGCAAGAAGGTCGTGTGCGTTTTCATGTCGAGCTATACGTGACCCCCCTTCCGCAGAACGGCCCCTGAGGCCGAGGCCCTGTACAAGGCGTACAAGGACGACCCCAGAGTAGAGATCATCCTGGTCTACATCAGCGAGGCCCACCCGGTACGCAAGTCGGAAAACGCAGCAAACCCCAAGAGCCCCAAAGACATCACCCAGGCCAAAAACGTCAAAGAGCGGATCATCGCAGCCGACTCGTGCATGAAGGGCCTGAAGTTCACCATGCCGATTCTCATCGATCTTCCGCCCGAAGGCAAAACGGGCTCTATGGTCGGAGTGGTCGAGAGGGCGTATCGAGGCAGACCGGCGGCAACGGTTATTGTGGATCTCGATGGGAAGATCGCTTTCTACTCTCGCGGCCCGCGCGGAGTCCAACCGAAAAAGGCCGACGAAATCCTCAAATCGCTGATCGCCAAGGGCGGATTCCCGAACTCACCAGCCAAAAAGCCCAACCGCTGGGCAAAGAACATCGAACGCTTCGAAGCGCGCGACAACGCTAATCCTCCGCCCAAAGGCAAAGTGCTGTTCCTGGGCAGTTCCAGCATCGTCCGCTGGAACACCGCCAAGTTGTTCCCAAAGCACACGACGATCAACCGCGGGTTCGGCGGGTCGCAGATTTCCGACTCGCTGGAATTTGCGGATCGCATACTACTGCCCTACCAGCCGCGAACGGTGGTCTTCTACGCGGGCGACAACGATATCGCCGCAGGCGAATCACCCAAACAGGTTGTCGACGACTACAAGGCTCTGATTGGCGTCGTTCACGCGAAACTACCGAAAACAAAGTTCGTCTTCGTTGCGATCAAACCGTCGTCGCGACGATGGAATCTCTGGGGCAAAATGAAACAGGCCAATGAAGCAATCGCAGCGTTCAGCAAGTCCGACCCTCGCCTGGAGTACCTCGACATTGCAACACCCATGCTGGGAGATGATGGAAAGGTGAAGAAGGAACTGCTCGCCAAAGACGGATTGCACCTCAGCGAAGCAGGCTACAAGCTTTGGACGTCACTTACACTTCCCCTGATCGGAAAACCCGACAAACAGTAGACCTCCGCTCTGAATGTCAGCGACAGGCCTCCGACGAACGATACGATTCCAGTATGTCGTCTATGGCGATAAAGAACGCCTGGGTCACTTCCGGATCGAAATGACGCCCGCTGTCTTTGGCGATAATATCCAGCGCCACGTCAAAACTGCAGGCGGTTTTATAGCATCGGTGTGAAATCACCGCGTCGAAGACATCGGCGACCGCCACAACGCGAGCCGACAGCGGAATATCGCGTCCTGAAATACCGTTCGGATAACCCTGACCGTCCCATCGCTCGTGGTGGTTCAGGGCGATATCGCGTCCCATCGCAAGGACCTCATCTTCGGGATGTCCCAGTATTTCCGCAGCGATGGTGGTGTGCTTTTCCATAACCGCCCGCTGCTCGGTGGTGAGATGTCCCGGTTTCAGCAGAATAGAGTCGGGGACCGCGACTTTTCCGACATCGTGCATCTGGCTGGCATTTTTGATACGCTCGACCAGTTCATTCTCCATTCCCATTGCACGGGCTATTAGTTCGCTGGTGCGGCTTACGCGTCGAATATGGTCGCCCGTATCGTTATCTCGATACTCAGCCACCACCGCCAGGCGATAAATCGTTCCGAGGTGGGCCTGGTAGAGTTGCTCCTGCAGGATAGCGTTGTGCACCGTTACCGCCGCCGATGAAGCCAACAGCAGCACTCCGCTGTCTGACGGGTCGCCGAAGGCCTCAGGGCGTCCGTCGGATGCGACACAGTTTATCAGTTGCAGAACGCCGACACACGTGCCATCGGGGCAGTTCAGCGGAACGGCGAGAATGCTCCTGGTCTTGTATCCGGTGGCTGTGTCGAAATCCCTGTTGATGCGGAAAGGCGTTCCCTCGGGCAGGTTGTAGGTATCGGAGATGTTGGCGATCTCACCGGTAAGCGCTACAAAACCCGCCAAAGAATCCATCGACGCCGACATCGTCTCACCCAGCAAATCATGAGCGATGGTCGAGGTGTCTATCTGGGCGTTCTGGACGGCGGCGAACTTGAGACAGTCCCGATGAACAAGAAACATGCTCCCGGCCTCGGCTCGGGTCAATGTCCGAGCATGGGTCAGGATGGTATCAAGCATTTCGTGAGTGTTTTCGTGGGCGTAAAGCTGGCGTCCGACCTCCAGGAGGCTCGACAACACTTGCGTCTGCTGCTGTGTCTGTTCGGCTTCGGTTGCGTTCAGCATTTCCGCTGCCATGGCTGCAGCTCCCTTTTCGTCACCTACGCCCGTCCACGTATATGTAGTCGACAGGTTTGTAAGGTGAGTTTAGTAAGGGAGTAGACACAATTAGCCCGATGAGACCGGGGCAACTATTCAACAGACCAAAAGTTGCGTTATTCCGGGTTGACACCGGTGTTACAGGCCGGAGCCCCGCGTTTTTCGAGATACCGTTGATGGTATTCCTCGGCGAGATAGAACTCACCGGCCTGGGTGACCTCAGTGACGATATCGTTGGAAAACTTGCCCGACTTCCGCATCGCATCGCGGGAGGTTTCGGCCGACTTCCGCTGCTCGGCGTCTACGAAGAAGATCGCCGATCGATACTGCGATCCCACGTCCGGTCCCTGGCGATTCAGCGTGGTGGGATCGTGACACGCCCAGAAAACCTCCAACAAGCGATCGTAGGAAACAACTGACGAATCGAAGATCACGCGGACGGCCTCGGCGTGGCCGGTGTCGGTCCTGCAAACCTGTTTGTAGCTGGGATTGGGAACCGTGCCGCCGATGAATCCCACATCGGTGTCCACCACACCCTTAACTTGCCGAAAGGTCTCCTCTACGCCCCAAAAACAGCCCGCGGCGAAAACGGCTTCGGAGTGCTTGGTTTCGTTCATTGTCACGTGTCCCGGATTGTTCTGTTTCTCGCTGTTGCATCCGCCGACCAGCATCGCCGCGGTGACAAGAGCAATGGTTATCGCGTGTTTGAATGTGTTTGAATGCATAACGTCCTCTGCGACATTATACGCTCGCGGTGTGCGGATATGCACGCTCTATCGTCTTGAACACCGCCGACAAGTCGCTATGATTCGTTGGGTGGGTTATCTAATCATAATGACATAACTTGGAAAAGTGAGTATGCGAACGCGGTTTTGTGCATTACTGACGGTAATCTCGGCGGCGATGTTCTGCGGATGCGGTGGAGACGATAGTTCCGAATCGCAGCACCTGGTGATATTCCACGCGGGCAGCCTGTCAGTACCGCTGCGAGAAGTATCGGCGGAATTCATGAAAGCCAATCCGCACATAGCCGTCCGCGCAGAAGCCGCTGGCTCGCGCGACTGCGCACGCAAGATCTCCGACTTGGGCAAGCAATGCGACGTGATGGCGTCGGCGGACTACACCGTAGTCGAAAACCTACTAATGCCCGAACACGCCGATTTCAACATTCGTCTGGCGACTAACGAAATGGCGATCGCTTACACGGAGAATTCCAAGCACGCCGACAAGATTACGTCGGGCAACTGGACGGACATTCTACTGGCTGACGGTGTGGTCTTCGGACGCGCCGATCCCAATCGCGACCCGTGCGGATACCGCTCGGTCATAACAATCCAACTGGCGGAAAAGAAACTCAATCGAATCGGACTGGCCGCCGAAATGCTGAACAAGGAAGGTCAGCAGATCCGCCCGAAGGAAACCGATCTCCTGAGCCTGCTGGAAGCCGGCGAGATCGACTACCTGTTCATCTACCGATCCGTCTCCGAACAGCACAAGCTCAAGACTCTGCTGCTCAGCAACGAAGTGAATCTAAAAGATCCCGCACTGGCGGATCTGTACAAGACAGCAACGGTCAAGATCACCGGCAAGAAGCCCGGGGAGTTCATCACCAAGACAGGCCAACCCATGGTCTACTCGGTTACGATCCCGAAAAACGCCCCGAATCGTAAAGCCGCCGAAGCATACGTCGCCTTCCTGCTGTCGGACAAGGGCAAGGCGATTATGGAAGCCAATGGGCAGCCCTCACCAAGGCCCGCGATTACCGACGGGTTTGACAACCTGCCGGAATCAATCAAGAAGTTCTGCGTAAAGAACGAGTAATCAACGAAAGACATGCCGGACAAATCGCTGCAAAATGCGCCGGGCAAACCGTCGATCCTGCGACGGTGGTGGTTCGAGTTGCTGCTTGCGGGCCTGGGAGCCTGCCTGCTGCTGTTCGTGCTGGCTCCGCTGGGGGGAATGATATTCGCCACTTCCATCGGCGAACTCAGCGATGCGGCGGCCGAACATGCGGTAATTCAGTCGATCAAGATAACGCTGCTGGCGGCGATGTTCGCGACGGTTGCGTCGGCGGTTTTTGGGATTCCGCTGGCGTATCTGTTGGCTCGCAAGCGATTCTTCGGGCGATCGCTGGTGCTGGCGATTGTGGACCTCCCGATAATAATCCCCCACTCAGCGGCGGGCATCGCTCTGCTGATGGTCGTTGGGCGAAATTCGCTTATCGGACGAATCACCGGAGGCGGGCTGGTCTCGACGACCGCGGGGATATCGGTGGCGATGGCGTTCGTCTCGCTTCCATTCCTCGTAAACGCAGCTAGAGAGGCGTTCGCAGCCGTGCCGTTGCGACTCGAACGCGTCGCCCGAACGCTCGGGGCCTCACCGCAACGCGTATTCTTCACCGTCTCGCTTCCACTGGCGTGGCGCGGGATACTCTCGGGCATGATCCTGATGTGGGGACGCGGGATCAGCGAGTTCGGAGCTGTCCTGATAATCGCCTATCATCCCATGACCACGCCGGTCATGGTCTACCAGCGATTCAACGACTACGGACTGCGCTCCGCAAGAGCTGTCGCGGTCCTGCTGATCGTTATCTGCGTAGCAGTGTTCATTGCGTTGCGTCTCGTGTCGCGATTAGGCGCATCGGAGGGCCGAGATGCTTGAGCTAAAGTCAATCGCCAAACGTCTCGGCGCGATGGACATGGCGGACGTCTCGATGACACTCCGGCAGGGCGAGTATTTCGCCCTGCTCGGTCCGACCGGAGTGGGCAAGACCGTGTTGGTCGAACTGATCGCCGGACTTATCCGCCCCGACAGCGGGCGAGTGATCTGGGACGGAACTGACATAACATCCATACCGCCGGAACGCCGCGGATTCGCGGTGGTCTACCAGGACTACGCTCTCTTCCCGCACATGAGCGTCGCACGCAACATCGCATACGGAGCCCGGGCCCGCGGATGTGATTCATCCGAGATATCCGCCCGTACGAAACGACTGGCCGACATGCTGGGCATAACCGAATTGCTGCCCAGACGCCCCGATACGCTGTCCGGAGGCGAGCAGCAGCGGACCGCGATTGCAAGGGCGCTGGCGGCCGAACCGAAACTGCTTCTGCTGGACGAACCGCTTTCGGCGCTGGACACCAACACGCGCGTCAGGCTCCGTCGCGAGTTGAAGCGCATTAACGTCGAACTGGGCACAACGATCCTGCACGTCACGCACGAACCGGAGGAGGCGATGGCGCTGGCCGACCGGATCGGCGTGATGCTTGACTACCGCCTGCGCCAGGTCGCTCGGCCCGAGGAACTGTTCCGCCGCCCCACCGACGCATCCGTCGCCCGATTCCTGGGCATACGTAATGTGCTTACGGTAAGCAATGTCGATGGCGACATCTGTGAAGTGGCCGGCCAGCAGATCCGCGCCAGCGCCGCCCACGAGTCGACCCGCCACATCTGGATCATGCCCGAAGAGTTGCTGCTGTCGGACCAACCGTTCACCAGCAGCGCATTGAACCAGTTCAAGTGCTCGGTGATCGACTGGGATCACAGCGACGCCCTTCTGGCGGTCCGGTTGGCGTGCGGCGATCTGCGCCTGGTCGCGCTGATAACCTACACATCGTTCCAGCAACTGAAGATCGAACCGAACCGCGAACTCTACGTAACATTCAAAAGCTCAGCGATCCACTGTTTGTGATCCTCGTTTAGCGGCAGGGCGGCACGCCCGCCTATTCACGACGAAGTCGGGATTGTTGACTTGCCGCGAAGCGACGGTTGCGCCGTTGTCGTCGCCAATTGCCAATTCCCATACCGTCGAATATAATCATTGCTCAGTTAACTGCAGCCAGGAACGCACTTATGAAACCCGTGGAAATCGCTGTCGTCTCGTTCACGTCGTTATGCATGCTGGTGTGGATCGGACATATGATCCGCATGAAGATCCGCCTGATGGGCAAGCTGTATCTGCCCTCATCCGTTATCGCCGGACTTATCGGCCTGGCGATAGTCCAATGCTGCCGGGCGGCTGGAGCCCCGCTTCCGGCAGGCGTGACAACCGTCTGGGGAAAACTGCCCGGGTTCCTGATCAACATCGTTTTCGCGTGTTTGTTCCTGGGCATGGCGATACCGGGCGTAAAAACGATCTGGCGCCGCGCCGGACCGCAACTGGCGTACGGGCAGATCGTCGCCTGGGGCCAATACGTAGTCGGCGTGGGGCTGTTCCTGGCGATCATAACCTGGATGTATCCGGAGTTGCCCGCGATGTTCGGCGGTGTCCTTCCGGTGGGCTTCGAGGGCGGGCACGGGACCGCCGGCGGGATGACGCAGGTGTTCGCCGATTACAACTGGGCCGCGGGAAAAGATTTCGCCCTGGCGTGCGCGACGGCTGGTATAATCAGCGCAGTCTTAGTCGGGATGATGCTCGTGAACTGGGCCGCCCGAAAAGGCTACACCACACGCAAACAGAACCCCGAGGACGTCCCCGAAGACGATTCGATCGCCGTGATCCCCGTCGAGCGACGCCCCGAAGCCGGAAAACTCACCATCTCATCAAACGCGCTGGAAACGCTTTCATTCCAGCTTGCGGTTGTCGGAATCGCCATCGCAATCGGATGGGCGGGCAAGCAGGGCATGCTGGCCGCAGGTCAGGCGTGGGGCAATGACACCGTCATTCAGCTGGCCAAAAGTTTCCCGCTGTTCCCGCTGTGTATGCTCGGCGGGCTGCTGGTCCAGGTGGTGGAAAACAGGTTCGACAACCACAAGCTCATTGACTACGGGCTTATGAAGCGAATCCAGAACGCGGCGCTCGATTTTCTGGTCGTCGCGGCCATCGCGACGATCCGCATCGAAGCGATTGCAGAGGGCCTGGTCCCGTTTGCGATGCTCGTTGTCGCCGGAGTCGCCTGGAACGTATTCTGTGTGATGTTCCTTGCCCGGCGCCTTTTGCCCGACGCCTGGTTCGAGCGATCGATAGCTGAAATGGGCCAGTCGATGGGCGTAACAGCCACCGGCCTGCTGCTGCTCCGCGTAGTCGACCCGGACTACGAAACCCCCGCCGCCGACGCATTCGCCTACAAACAAATCCTCCACGAACCGTTCATGGGCGGAGGATTGTGGACCTCGGCGGCCATCCCGCTGCTGGCGATCTGGGGCGGCTGGCAAGTATTCGCAATCGCAGCCGGAGCAGTAATCATCTGGTTCATCGTAGCGTCACTAATGCGAGCGAGAAGCTAGCGGAATATCAGATCACTTCCGCCGCCGTCGTCTCAAGACAGCCAAACCGCCCAGCGCCAGGAACGAAAGCGTTGCCGGTTCGGGCACTTGGTAGTGGAACAGCACATTGCCATCGCTCCGAAACGCCCACAATTCGCTCCCGTCGCCCGATAGGCCGTATACCGTTGAATCGAATCCCAGTGACCCGAGTTCTCCGCCCGTCTCGACGTCGTAGTAGCGGCTTGACCCGAATGCAATTTCCGACGTGGCCGCGTAGATCGGCTCGTAGAAGAAGTTACGGTTCCTCCTGACGTTCTGGGCGTCAACCTGCAGGCGTCCGTAGTAGAAATACTTGAAATCCGTCGACAAAACGTACGTGCCCCCGCCGCTCTGGGCCGAACCGTAGCCCCCCGAGTCCTCCTCGTACACCAGCGTGTCGCCCACGATGCGCCTGGCGTGAATCTCCCGCGACGTACTTCCCGAACTGCCGTGGATAACACGACCGGTCGTATGATCGTATTCGAAATCGCCATAGTAGTCCGCACGGATGCGATCCAGTTGCACCGTTGTCGCACCGAACCGGTTGAGTATCATATCCACGTGTTGGTTCTGCTCCTGGAGAAGGAATCTCCCAGCGTCCATGGCTTCGATGCGATAGATAGTATTGGGGATCACGCCGGTCTCCCACGTCCTCGTAACCAGATCAAAGCGGTGAACATGATTCGCCCCCCCCGTCTGCGCTCCGTTGTAGCCGGCGGCGTACAGGTAACGCTCGTCCGGAGTGAGATCAAAGTCCATGAACCGATCATTGCCCTTACGAAAACCTATCTGCGTGTTGGTGGTCGTGTCGATGATCCGAATATCGTTGTCCGAGTTCCGCACAAACAGCAGACCGTAGGCGGTCGAATACTCAATCTGGCCGGCAGGGTCGGGCAAGACTACGATGCCTAGCTTCACCGGCGGTTCGGGCGCCGACAGTGCAGTGCTGACCAGAGAGAAAATCACGCCAACAACAACCGTTACGCGCGGTGTCCATCCATTTCGCATCATGATAGTTCCTTTTTGGTGCGGACGACTGCTTCTCCACATCGTTTTCATCTCACTGACCTTCCTCTGTGAAGGTCAATTGTGATCCCCGCGTCTTCGCCGGCGAACGAGTGCGAAACCGCCCAACGCCGACCTCGACGCGCGTCGGGACTTTCGCTTGCGCTTCAACACTAACGGAAGGCCTCCGACCATCAGGATTAGCGTCGCCGGTTCGGGGACAACTGTTATGGTGAACGTATCTTCGATCCACGCTCCGTTGGGGGCCGTCGCACGGATCGTAATGTCCGCGACGCCCATGGCGTCAGGCGCAAACCACAACCTCAAGTCTGAATGTTCGATGAATGTATCGACCAGCTCGGGGGCGCTGTTGCCCGTCACAGACAACTCCAGGCGCTCACCACGGGCCGTTCCCGAGACGTCGTAATCTCCATATGTCCAGGCGATCACACCGTCCCAGCGGACATCGCCCTCGGCGACGATGTAAACCAGATCCTTCCGCCGCCACAAATCTGTCGAACCTGTTCCGACACTCAATGTCACCGTATCACCAGAAGAGAATCCAAGATTCGTATTTCCGGGCAAGATTCGGAACCATCCGTCAAACAGCCACGTATCGAGCGCCTTGGCGTAGCTTGCGGCAGCGTTGCCCTCGAACGTATCGGCGGTCAATTCGTCATCCACCGAAATGACCCCATTGAAGGCGCGCACTTGCCTAATAGCGCCCGTAAACGTCAGCGTGTCGGTGGCGAATACGTGATCAACGTCCGGATCCCCGTAGAGCGTAAAGGTATAACCGAACAGGCCTGTCCCAGGAGCCGGTTGGCCGGTTACCGGATCTATTTCGACGGCGACATAATCCATGGTCAGTCCCGTCGAGGGCGTTTCGCCAAATACGCGCGACAGGTTAAGCGCCCTGTCCGCAGCATTCATGCTTACGGTCAAATCGGCAATAGGATTGTCTACGAACACGGGACCGGGGGGGGTGACCTTGACGGGCAAACCGCCATCAATCGCCGCAGCTTGAACTTGAGAACCGGACATCGCCGCGACAAGAACCGTCAGCAGAACGGATGTGAATCTCGGATGAGTGCTCATTTCTCTTTTCCTTCTATAGTTTCACCGCCAACACGGCTTGGCGCGATCCGAGCGACGGACTGCAAATCCGCCCGCGATCACAGCAACAAGCCAACGAATCGACGGATTGCCCAGACGCGCAGCGCATAACGGCATGCGGGTCTGAAACCCAGAACAAAGAGAGCACTACCCCTGGCGGACGGCTCAGTCCGCGCATAGAGCCCTGAACAATGGGAACTTGGCCGGTGCGGCCTGGAGGTGGTGCGAGTGAGCGAGAACGCCCGTTCCTCTTTCGGCTTGAAATAGCTCCGCCGCTCCCGAAGCGAACTAGAGCGATGGTAATTGTACCACAAAACCCGTGTTTCACCAAGAACAAAACACAGTAACTGATTTAATTGCAGGGAGTAAGGTGATCACCTTACGACAGGCGCCAGGTTTTGCGGCGGGCGGTTTGGGCGAGGGCGAGACCGTAACCAACAATCCACATACCCGAGACCTGCCCCCGACTCGTTATCCGACGGCCATGTTGTTGCGGTGGATCACTTCGTCGTACGGTTTGTCGCCAATGACCTGCGCTATCTTGCCGGTTTTCAGGCCCTTTATCGTTTCGATCTGCACCGACGAATAGTTCGTCAATCCGCGGGCGATCTCACGGTCCTGATCGTCGAGCACTGAGACCATATCGCCTTTTGCGAATACGCCTTCGACCCTGGTGACTCCCGAAGGCAGCAGGCTCTTGCCAAGTTCCGTCAGTGCTTTAGCGGCGCCGGAGTCTACGAATATACTCCCGACCGGGCTTGCAGTCATGCCGATCCAGCGTCGCTTGGAAGACATCTTCCGCTCGGCGGGGGCGAACACCGTACCAAGCTGCTCGCCGCTCAGCAGTCGCGTCAGCACGTTGGGGGTTCGTGCGTTTGCTATAACAGCCGCATCGCCAGCGCGGATCACCATGTCGGCGGCTTGGAGCTTGGTCGCCATCCCGCCCGTGCCGAACTTGCTGCCCTCGGCGCTTACCAGCGACATCGTCTCGTCGTCGACCCGGGTGATCACATCAACGACCTGACCGTCGCTGAGCACACCGTCGACCACGGTCAGCAGGACAAGCAGCTCGGCTCCGAGCATGTTGGTCACAATCGCAGCCAGCACGTCGTTCTCACCGTAGCGGAGCTCCTCAATCGCAACGGTGTCGTTTTCGTTGATAATCGCCAGCGCCCCGTACTCCTCGAGCGCCGCCAGCGTATTGCGGATATTCAGATACCGCTGGTGATCCTCGAACGCGCTGCGCGTAACGAGCACCTGGGCCACCCGCACGCCGTAGCGTGCAAAGACATCGTGGAACGTGCGCATCAGTTGCCCCTGCCCAACGGCCGCGGCGGCTTGGAGGCGGGGAGTGGTCTTGGGACGGTCATTGAGATCCAACTCGCCGATGCCCGCTCCGATAGCTCCGCTGGCGACCATGGTTACTTTGACGCCCGAAGCCATTGCGGCGGCGATTTGCTCAGCCAAGGCTGCTATCGCCTCTTCATCCGGGCATCCGGTGGATTGGCAGATCGCGTTACTGCCCACCTTGACCACGATTCGTCGCGCCTTGGCAAGTACGTTTTGTCGAATAGCTGTTCCGGACATTTTCGTTGTTAATTCTCCGTCGAGGTTCGACCTTCGTCGAGGATCACGTCGGTTGCGATCCCGCCGGGCGCCAGTGCGGGCGAACGATTAAGCACACCGCAGATCATTTCAACATTGCGACGGGTGGCGCCCTGCTGGGAAAGCACGTGCTGCTGGGCGTCTTGTCCGGCCTGTTCGGCGGCTGACGGATCGTTCAGCCATCGGGACAGTTGATCGACCAGTTCATCCTGATCGGCGACTCTGGCGCATCCGCTGGCCGCCAGGTCGTCGGCCTGGGGAAAGTTGAACGTATGGGGCCCGAACGCGGTGGGCTTGCCGAGCGCGGCGGCTTCTATCATATCGGAACCGCCCATCGGTACGAGCGATCTGCCGACGAACACGCAAGACGCCAGCGCGTAGAACTTCCTAAGCTCACCCATCGTATCGCCGAGTATTACAGCGTCTTTGGAACCTGTCGCGGTCGAACCATCGGGCTGTTCACTGCGACGTATCAGCGCAGAACCGCTGTCTGAGATCAGTTTTGCAACTTCGTTGAATCGTTCGGGCTTGCGGGGCACAATCGCCAGTCGCGCCGACGGATGCTTCCCGTCGGCCTGCAGTTTCCCAAATACATCCAACAGCAGCTTCTCCTCACCCGGTCCGGTCCCGCCGGCGACTATCAGCCTGTCGGCGCTGTCGATCCCCAGCGCGGCGGCGAGTTCATCCTGCCCGGGCAGACTATCAGCTACTTCAACCGTATCGAACTTCATCATGCCCGTCACGCGAACTTTCTCGCTCTTGGCGCCCAGTTTCCGGAAGCAGTCGGCGTACGTTTCGTTCTGTACGCCAATTGCCGTCAGACGGTTAAACAGGCGACCGGCCAGCGGACCGAGCTTCTTGTATCCGGGATAGCCCTTGTCGGGACTCATACGCCCGTTGACCACGACAACCGGTATCTTGCGACGATTGCACGCGGAGAGAAAATTCGGCCAGACGTCGCCCTCCATCAACACCACGAGATCCGGGCGCACGCGGTTAAGCGAGCGTCTCACAACCAGCGAGAAATCCAACGGCCAGCGAAACACGGTGTGCGCCGGAGCAAACAGCCTGTGGGCTCCGGCCATTCCCGTATCCGTGCTGGTGGAGATCACTACGCGATAGTCGGGCAGCTGCGAATGAAGCTCGCGCACGACCGAGACAAGAGCGTTAACTTCGCCCAGCGACACTCCGTGAAGCCAGATCACCGGCTGCAATCCGTAGCGAACGGGCGACGCGCCAAACCGCTCGGCGATTCCGTCGCGGTATCGCCCGTACCGAATCATCCGATAAAGCCACCACGGACTGAGTACGATAATCGCCGCAGCGTAAATAGTATCCAAAAGTATGCCCATAGGCCCAAGTATGCATGCGCTTGGGGGCGGTGTCAATGCGCGGGCGATTACTTTGGGGAAACGGATAGAGGCGAACATTCAACAGCCGACAAGAAACGCCCAAGCCACAAGTAACGTCAAGACTCCTGACGCCGCAATCGTCGCCGTTACCTGGAAATTGGACGTTGCTTGTTGTTCTGTTGGATATTGACCGCGGACCTACTTGGTTCCTTCGACCCCTCTTACGGTGTATTTCTCGACCGCGGCGGTCAGATCCACACCGTTGATGTTCGCCAGCGTGTTCAACCAGGCCAGTACGTCGGCGAACTCCTCTTCCTTGTTTGCCTGATCGTCTCCAGCCAGTGCGGTCGCCAGCTCGCCGACCTCCTCTATGAACCACATGAACGTTCCGGGCGTTCCGCGCTCGGAGTCACGTTTCCCGTATTGGTTGAGAATGAAGTCCTGAAACTCTCTAATCGTCACGTCACCGGCTCGGCCGGGCGAACCCTGGGGGGAATCTGTCATGTCTAGCTGTCTTCCTTAATCGACTCCATAGCCGCCGCGATCATCAGTTTGACCCTTCGGGCCTGGCTGCCTGAATCGATCGCCAGGGCCTTGTCGGCGGCTTTGTCGGCGCGTTGGAGTTCTTCGATGCTGCGATTTGCGCGCCCGGCGAGATATCGCATCATTGCCATTTTCGTCCAGGCGTCGGCTGAGTCCTTCTCGAGCAGGCAGACAGACGCGATGGCGGCGATGGCTTTGTTGTAATGACCGGCCGAACGGTGTATCGAGGCCATTGCCTCATAGGCGCTGGCTTCGTAGGGATTGATCCGCACGATCTGCTTGAAGTACTGCAGCGCCTGGGCGTCGTCTTCAGCCGCAAGACAGATGTCGGCGATCTGGCGTGCGTATTTGGGATCTTTCAGCGTGCGCCTGTGCAACTCGATAAGATTGGGAAGCGCTTTTTTCGGTTGACCCATCTGGACATACTTGCCCGCCAACTGCTCGTAAGGCCAGGGATCAAGCGGCATGCGCTGCTTAAGCAACTCCAGCGAAGAGATCGCCTGAGGCCAGTTGCGCTTGGCTAGATAGCACTCAGCCAACACTCTCGGCGCGGTGCGCGATTTGTGATTGAGACTCTCAAGCTTGTTGGCGGTCTTGATCGCATCATCGTGCTTCTTCTTGCTGAGCTGGTAAAGCGCTACAACCGCCAGGGCCTTGACCTGCTCGGGGTTCAGCTTCAGCGCCGCCTGCGCCGCTGCGTGGGCTTTCGCGTACTTTGTGCCGCCGGGCATGGGGCTGTAGTACCAGGCTACGGCGACTTTGGCCTGGGCGTCGGCCTGGGCCTTCTTGTCGCCGGACTTCTTGGCCGCTGCGAGTTGGGCCTGGGCTTTCCGGAGGTCGGGCGGAGGGTCGCTCGGATAGCCCCACTGGGTGATCTGCTTCTTCGCCCAGACCGCAAAGTCCTTATTGAACTGCTTTTCGGTGGTCTTGAGTATCTTTGAGAAGACTTCCTTCTGCGTCAATCCGTCGCGGAATCCCTTCAGCATCGCCAATATGGTCGGGTACTTCCTGGTCTCGATTATGTACTCCATAATCCACTCGGCCTGCGCATACGCCAGAGACCTGTCGGTCCGTCGTTTTGGTCTGATGAAGCCCCAGTCGAGTTCTTCAACGGGAAACAGCTTGCCCCTCCGAGTGGTCGCCACCAACAGCCTGACCGCATCGTAGTTGCGCCTATCGGGCTGCTCCCACACGGCACAGGATTCAGTGAACCAGTGCGGGATGCGGTTGTCTGTGGCCGACAGCGTGACGCTGTGAGTGTACTCGTGCCTCAACACGGTCGACCAGTTGAATGTGCCGAACTGCGGAGATCGCTTCTTGTTGGGAGCGACCATCACGATAACCTTACCGGTTGAGGCTCCTATGGTGCCCACCCATCCCTTGCCCGCAAGTCGAACGGAAAACTCGCTGTGCACGGGGAAGAATTCGATGATAGTCTTTCCGGGCGGTTGGTGGTCGAAGTCGTCGCAGATCTCCTCGTAAATCTCCTCCATGTAGTCGGCTACAAGGTCCAGGAGCACCGCATCGTATCGACCGTCAACCTTGATAATGAAGTGATCGGTTTCCTTGACAAGAAACTTCTCAAGTTTGTCGAGGATCTTCAGGTAGTTAACCACGTCTGCGCGAAAGTCGTCCAGTTCATGGGCCTTCTTCAGCGTCTTAAAGGCCTTGTCCTCCTCGCCGGTCTGCATGTAAAGCAAGCCCAGATTGGTCACCGGGCCGGCGAGTTCGGGCGCCAGTTCAATAGCCTTAAGATAGTGGATTTCGGCCTGTTTGAACTGTCTTCCGGCCGCCAACCACTGCCCAATCGTGTTGGGCATGCCCGAATAGTGATCGTTCACCTTCGCCGCGGCGGCGATGTAGGGTTTGGCCAGGTCGGGCTTCCACCTGCGAGTCTGCAGCGCCGCCCCCAGCGACAGCGCCTCAAGATGGTTGGGATTGGTCTTGAGGACCTTCTTGATGAACGGTTCCACCATGTCGAATTTGCGCCATTGCATCATGCAGACCGCTTTCAGCAGGAGCGCATCGGCGTGATTGGGATTTATCTTGAGGGCTGAGTCGGAGTACTTGATGCACGTCTCGAACCGCCAGGACGACAGCGCGCCCGCTCCCAAACCGACCATGGCGTCGGCGCAGCGCGGATTCTGCTTCAACGCCAGCCTGAACTCCGTAACTGCAGTCTTTGCGCGATGCTTTGACAAAGCGAACATGCCCGCGGCTACGTGTGCGGGCCAGTACCGCGAATCTACTTCCTCATACGCACGACGGATGTAGTTGTTGAAGATATTGTCCGCCTGTCCGGACGCCTTCTGCCCGGTGAGGATTACGTATCGATCGAGAATCAGCCCGACGGCCACAAGCTGCTCGGCGTTCTTGCGATAGGCGCTGTTGCTGACCACGATCGACATCGAATCGTATACGGTCTTGGCTTGAGCTTTCCGTCCAAGCGTTTCCAGCAGGCGCCCCCGGATAAGAATCGCAGGAGCCCAGTCCGGACGGAGTTTATGAGCCTTTGTCGCATGCTTCAGCGCATCGGCGTATTCGCCAAGTTGCGACAGGGCGACCGCGGCGGCCGTCCGCCACTTCGGATCGTCGCCGGCGGTGTCGGATATGGCGATAAGGGCCTTCTTGGCCAGGGCGTACTTTCCCTGCGATCCCAGGGCTCTTGCCTGCCCTATGGCGGCGGAGATGCGGGATTTCTTTTCGGTCAGGGCCTTTGCGTATAAGCGTTCGGCCCCGGCGTAATCGCCCTTTAAGAACAGCTTCCGCGCCGCATCGAGGGCGTCGGCCGGTTGTGTCGCCGGCTGGGTCGCCGGTCGTGTCGCCGGCCTGGTCGCTGGGGCGGTGGTCGCCATCCGTTCAGGGCGGGCCTGTAGTCCTTGCGGCATGGATACTATAAGCACCACCGCCAGAAACACTTCCGATGCAATTGAGGTAATCAGGCTTTTGCGCATCTGGTCCTCGTATTCGCTTTTGGTTACTGGTTTAACTCGCGTGTTCCCGGGTTTTACGATGCCCGGGAGACAGTAACTTAGACGCAGGAAACCAGTAATTGTTCCAGGCGTCGACCGCCCGGTCGGGCCTCGCACGCCCTTGCTTCGCCAACCCATTATACCTTTATCACCCACCTGGAGTAACGCGCAAATTACCTCCGCAATTGCATAAAGCGCAAAGAACGGGCCGCCGGGTTTATCGCCCGACGGCCCGCTGGGGGATTCGATGCTCGGGTATTACTCTTCGCTGATAGCCTCAACCGGGCAGGCGTCAACGCAGCTTGCGCAATCGATGCACAGATCAGGGTCGATCGTGTACTTGGGGTCCCCTTCCTTGATCGCTTCTGCGGGGCAGGAATCCATGCACGAACCGCATGCTGTGCATTGATCAGAAATTACATAGGTCATACTTTGCTCCTCTTCACACTATAGATTGTCCCATCCCCGCAAAGCAGCGAGGATCTTCATTTCACCAGCCATAGTATCGTCCCAGTAGGGGTGATTTCAAGATGCTTTTTCGTATTTCTCCAGGCAAATAATTCGAGGTTGGCGCCGGACGATGCGATACGTTAGCATTGCTTCATATGGGCCGCAAAGTTAAAGGCATCCTGTTCGATCTGGGCGACACGCTGATCGATTTCGCACACGTAAGTATGACTGCGATGTTCCGTCAGGGCGCAGAGTTGGGCTATGCGTATCTCAAGGAGCTCGGAAAGTCCGTCCCGGGGTTCCGCAAGTTCCATTTCCGCCAATTGTGGGCTATTCGGTGGAACTACATAAAGTCGCGCGTAACCGGAAGAGAATTCAATTCTCTGGACATAATGTCGCATTTCGCCCGCAAATGGGGATACGAACTCACTGAGGCGGAAGGACTTGAGCTGGCTTGGCGATTCTACAAACCGTTAAGCAAAGCGGCCACCGTCGTACCCGAAGCGAAGGAAACTCTTAAAGCACTGGTCAAAAAGGGCTTGAAACTCGCTCTGGTCAGCAATACGTTCCTGCCCAGAGCCGTCCTGGACCGCCATCTGGACCTCGTCTCGCTGGGCGATCTGATCGGAACGCGGGTCTATTCCAGCGAAGTTGGATTCCGCAAACCAAACCAGAAGATATTCCAGTTGGCTCTGGAGGAAGAGGAACTGAGCGCAGACAACGCGCTGTTCGTCGGGGATTCGCCCAAAGCCGACATACTCGGAGCTCACCGGGCGGGAATGATCACCGTGCTTAGAAGCCTACAGAAGCGCCGCAAGCCAAAGCGCGTCGCGCCTGACCATGTCATCGCAGATTTGACAGAATTACTGCAGATCGTCGCTCAGTACGAATGAGCTTAACAAGGGGATTGATGTTGGCGGATGGGCCCGATTGAAGACCCGTCCGCAGTATCCCAACCCTTTAAAGCGCAACCCATACTACAGTGATCATCGCAACGGCAATTGCTGCAAATACAAGTGCTTCTGTGATGCCTGCCACTACTGAAAAAACTCGTTCCATGATACTACTTTCAATACCCAGCCTGATTCCATTCGGCTTAGCTTATATCGGAAATCCCTACTGGAATTCTTGAGCCAATCCACTACGATCGGCCAGTAGTTCACAAATGGTTCACACTTCCCGCCCGAGACGATCCGGGAACAGATCGGTGATTCCCGCATCGCAACACGTACGGATAATCAACGTAGTCGTATGCACCATCAATACTTACAGCACACCTCCCGCCGGGCGATCGGGCGTGGTTCAGCTCGATCCGGCCCGGCTGCTGCGATGAAACTGTGAACCTGCCTCCCAAGGCGTCATGCGCAACCAGCAGCCCCCGCTAATTACTGTATCCGCCTATATACCAAGCGGTTATGGCGACATCGTCCGCCTTGGGCTTTCCTTAACATTTCACTTGACGCCGCGTTGCGCTTCACAGGCGGTCAACATCCGTAACAGCAAGGTGTTACGCCGCCAACATGGAACAATATTGACCACGATTGCGAAATCCAAGGCGTCAGGACGCCGATTCTTCATCACGCATCGGCCCGGAGCTTACACGGCGCGGCGTGGCGTTTTTCGAGCCATTCTGCTATTATCGTTCACACCCGCGAGGGAGGGGAGCATAGCTATTATTCACCGGAGACTCTAATGCAGAAGAACGTAACATCCGCAATCCTCGCCCTGGCGATGCTGACTGTTCCCGCGATCGCCCAGGAGCAGAAGAAAGCCCCCCCCGCGTCGGTCGACTATCTCCAAAACGGGCGGATCAAACTCCTGCAGCTCTCGCACCACGATCTCGGTTGGCACCGCGGTTCGTACGAAGGCGAGATGAAGAGCTCCAACCACGAGATCAACGCCGCCCTGAAGCTCCTGGCCGACGATCCGACATTCAAGTACGACGGCGAGTGCACCGTCTGGCTGTTCGACTACCTCAGGCTCCATCCCGACCGCGCCGACGAGCTAAAGAAGCTCATCAAGGAGCGTCGCGTCCAATGGGGAGCCGGCTACGCCATGCCCTACACCTCGCTGGTCACCGGCGAACAGCTTGCAAGGCTGATGTACCTGGGGCGTCGCTGGTTCAAGAAGCAGTTCGGAGCCGACACGAAGCTCTGGTACAACACCGACGTGCCCGGCTTCACAATCCAGATGCCGCAAATCCTCAGCAAGTCCGGCGTCGACAAGGCGTACCTGGCCCGCAGTTGGAACATCGAAGGGGTGCGCACCGATTTCCTGAACTGGTCCTCGCCCGACGGAAGCAGCGTGTTCTGTTATTTCATGAATCACTACGCCGACAACATACACTGGCGCCCCGGATCGCCCCGGATCGCGAACGATCCGGCCGCCATGACCAAATGGATCGCCGACCAGGACGCCGAATACAAAACGCGCAAGATCAAACCGATCATGCCTCACCTCATCAGCAAGGACTGCGTCCCGCCGCGCAATCTGCGGGAGATAATCGACAACTGGAACAAACACGCGGCCGATAAAAAGCTCCCGCCGATGGAGTACGGAACGTTCGCCGACATGATGGACGAAGTCAAAGCCTCTCCGGGCGCCAGGTTCAAGAGCCTCCGGGGCGAGTGGCCTAACAAGTGGTTATACGAGGGCGCGCCGGCGAACTATAAAATGTTCTCCGACCAGCGGGCCGCCGGCAGGCTGCTCTGCGCCGCAGAGGCGTTCAGCGCCTTCCGCGCAGTAACGGAAGGAAACTGGAAGACCTACCCCTCGGCGAAACTGTTCGAAGGCTGGCGCAACGTTGACTTCTCCTGCCACGGTATGGCTCCGGACAAATGCATCAAGACTTTCCTGACCAAGTACGCCAACGCCCGGAAGAGCGCCCGGGAAATGCTCGACGAATCGCTGGGCGCCCTGGCCGCCGCGGTCAAAACCGACTCGAGAAGCGGTTCTACGCCGATCGTCGTTTTCAATACGCTCTCCTGGTCGCGAACGGATATCGTCAAGATCCCGCTTCCCGAGAACAACATACAGAGCTGGTATCTGGTCTACGATCAGGCCGACAAGCAGGTCCCCTGCCAGCTGACCTCGGACAATAAGATGGCGTTCGTCGCTAAAGACATCCCGGCGTTCGGCTACTCGACGTATTACCTCCACAGATTCGGCAAGCCTGTTTTCCCGGGCACGGGGCTGGCCAGGCGCGGTGCGGCGTGGTCCAAACCGTTTGAGAACGATTTTTTCCGCGTAACGCCCGGAAAGCAGGGAATCTCCGCCATCTTCGACAAGAAACTCAATCGCCAGCTCCTCAAGACCGACAAGTTCGAAGCCGCCCAGTGGCTCGACTTCGTCTACAAGGGTCAGGGCGCCGGCGAGCACGTGCACATCCGCCTGCCCGAGGCGGCGCCGCTGGACAAGCTCGGCGTGTTCGCCACATCCTGGAAATGCAAAGCAAGCGGTCCGCTGTTTACAGCTTTCGAGTCGAAGGAAGTCGCGACCGCCCGCGGGAAGGTCTCGTTCCAGCTTGCGCTCTTTAACGAACTCAAGCGGATCGACCTTACATGCGTAATGCGCGACTGCGACGAAACCGAAGCCAGGCAGATTCGCCTGGCCTTCCCGATGAACGCGAACTTTCAGAACGTCGCCTACGAAGTCCCGTTCGGAAAGGTGGAGATCGGAACCGACGAGATCCAGCGTCAACTGGCGTTCGAAGTGAAGCTGACCAAAGAGCAGCAAGCCGAGATCGACGGGTGGCGTAAGACGGATTTGGAGAGATGGAAGCGGTGGCGCCGGGCCAATAGCGGAAAGACCCCCGTCCGGCCGCGTGAGATACAGAACTGGATCTACGCAGGCGACGGGAAAGCCGGCGTGACCATCGGTTCATCGGCGATAGCATGGGACTACATGGACACCAGCGCCGCACCGGCGGACTACCCCGTGCTCCAGCCCGTTCTGCTGTGCTCTGCGTACAGTTGCAGCCGCTGGAAGCACTGCTGGACCCAACCGGGCGATCATGAGTTCACCTTCTCGATTTACTCCCACGCAGGCGGATGGCGCAACGGTTACCGTCGCGGTGTGGCGACGAACAATCCGCTGATCCCGGTGGCGGTCAAGCCCAATCCGTCGGGCAAGCTGCCGACTGCAAAATCGTTCCTGAGCGTGTCAGCCGACAACATAATAGTCACCGCGGTCAAGAAGTCTGAAGACAGCAACGACGTAGCGGTCCGCTTCTACGAAACTGAAGGCAAGACCAAGACCAAAGTGGTTATCACGCCATCGTTCAAGATAAAGGTCGCCGCCCGGACAAACCTGATTGAAGAAGACGCAACCGAAATGCGCCACACAACCAAAGACGCCACGCTGGAAGCAGGCAAATACTCAATCGAAACGATCAGACTCACGCCGGAAAAGTAGGCGCCGTTTCCGTTTCTTTGTTTTTGTTTTTTGTTTTTTTTAGCGGCAGGACGGCACGTCCGCCTCTTCCCGACAAAGTCGGGACGCCGTAAGGTCGTAAGGTCGTAAAGTCGGGACGCCGTAAGGTCGTAAGGTCGTAAGGTCGTAAAGTCGTAAAGTCGGGACGTCGTAAGGTCGTAAGAATCGGAAGGTTCTAATGGCGTAGCGTCGGACAGTTTACGATAAACCGCCTACGACAAGACACAAAATCGCCTTGTCCACAACCGCAGATAGATTGAAAACGCCCAACGTCCTTTCCACAATCCTCAGAACCCGACCTGCAACTTCTCTTCTGTGAACTCGATCTTCTTTCAGGTTCCTGGTTGAAGTCGTATGGAGTCAGTGTCCGCCAATGAGCTTGAGTCCCGCGGGGGCTCGGCGTTATTCGGTTCAATTGCGACGGTCTTCCTGAAAGCGCTTATGGCGTCGCAGGCCTTCCCTCTTGTCACAAACCAATCGATGTTCTATAATATTATGGGCGGGATCCGCGATGCGAAAGGGAGAATAAAATGAAGCGTGTGATGGCAATCACGGCGATGCTGTTACTCACATTCGCAATATCCTGTCAGAAAGCAGACATCAACGGGGATACTGACGTCGAGGACAAGAGCCCCAACGAGGCCAGACTCGCCTCTCTCAGAAAGCGCTATCTGTACTGGACCGAGATCCTGTATACGCCGATCAAAGGCAAACCTATCATCGGGGCCGATGGTAAGATCGATCATGAGCGGTTGGGCCTGACAAGATTGTGGATCGACGCCCTGCTCGAGAATGACAGGCCCGCCGAAGCGCTGGAACTGGCCATGGAATGCAAGCGGGTATTTGACACGCACCGCAACGCCCAGACCAAGAAAATCGATGATAAGTACGCTCCCACGCTCCGCGCCTGTAAAGCGGCCGTAGGATTGCCCAAGGTCATGGCGAAACTCGTCAACGATTACAAAGCCGAATTGGTAAGGTTCTCCAAGGTCCAGAACAATAGTGCCTTCGATCCCAAACCGGACTCCCGGCCTGTGGATATGGCGTTCAAGGTGATGGAGTTGGCGGCTGCAGACGGCGGTGAAGCTGACAAGATCAAGCGGTGGACAGCTGCTGTGTCTCAGGAACTTGTGACCGGATACGGGGAGATTATTCGGCGGCTGAAGAATCGCATTCCAATCTATCTGAACGTCGAATGGAGTGTCGCCAAATGTCTCGCCGCCACAGGAAAACACAACGACGCGTTGAAGATATACTCCAATCTGATTTTCAAAACTGATCGCCTGCGCGACGATAGGTCAGAACGGCGATTCTGGCGCCTGCAATTGGAGTACTGTCAAGTGTTTGTCAAAGGCAGGAGCAAGAACGCAAAGCTGATGTCGATGCTCGCCAATCATATCGAAAAGAACCTGAAGAAACTGGATGGGGGCTCCTTTGGCGGATTCAAGTCACAATTCTCTGCGATCAGAGAAAGGGCTCGAAGCCTGAGCAAGTGATCCGGTGTCACCTGTCACGACGAGACCTCAAGGCGAAAACGGACCGGACCGTTCTCTCTTGCTCCCGACCAATCGAGCCCGGAAGATGTTACTAGCGGGGTCCGCCAAAGGCGGCGAGGACCGGAGAAGTAGGCGCCGTTTCCGTTTTTTTTGTTTCTGTTTTTTTTAGCGGCAGGACGGCACGTCCGCCTCATCCCGACAAAGTCGGGACGCCGTAAGGTCGTAAAGTCGTAAGGTCGTAAAGTCGTAAGGTCGGGACGTCGGAAGGTCGTAAGGTCGTAGGAATCGGAAGGTTCTGATGTGGTAGCGTCGGACAGCTTACGATAAACCACCTGTGACAAAACATCTACGACAAATCGTCCACGACAAAACACCTACGAAAAAACCGTCTACGAAAGACCCTCTACGACAAAACGCCAATGACAAAACGCCAATGACAAAACACCTACGACAAGACACAAACGGCGTCCCGACTTCGTCGGGATGTGGCGGACGTGCCGTCCTGCCGCTAAGAAAACCACACCTTCACAATTGATATATTCGCAGACACCGGTAGACTCACGGTCATGATCATCGCTTACCATGTTATCTTCACCACATACGGAACATGGCTCCCGAACGATCCGCGGGGTTCGTATTCCAAAACAGTCTACGACGCCGAACTCAAGGCGCTGGGCGATGTGAGACACGGAAAACAAAACCCACAACCGAATGCTACCTCGCTGCGCCGATTCTGGACTGCTTCACGCGGGGCGCTAAAACGCCCGCCTTTCTTTATCGACGATTCAAAACGGGGAATAATCGCACAGGGATTTGCTCGAGTAGTTCAGCGATTGGGCCTGACCGCTCGCGCGTGCGCGATCATGAACGATCATGTGCACCTGCTGTGGAACCGAAGCGATCACCGCATCGCGTACGTTATCGGTCAGTTCAAATCCGCAGGAACACATGCACTGGGCCTGTCCGAAACGCCCTGGACCAAAGGCGCCTGGAAAGTTTTCATTGCGGACACCGAAACAATATCGTCAGCGGCGAGATACATCGAAATGAACCCGATCAACGCCGGACGCGAACCGCAACACTGGAACTTCATAACGCCCCTGTCCCCCAACAACGCCTAGACCGCGACAACAGCGCCGTTTCCGCTAGCCGCCGGTTGTTATCCTAGAAAACCGCCCCCGCCAGATCGGTTGCGAAGGCTTGTGCTGCTTGCCGGATCGCCTGGCGCCAGTCCGCGTCGGGGTTCTTGTCGTATGCGTAGATGATCGAGCGGCTGGCGTTTACTATTGCTCCGGTTCCGTCGGGTTTGAAGGATGCGGCGCAATCGGCGGCGGTGGCGCCCTGGGCTCCGTATCCGGGCACCAGGAATATTTGCTCGGGCATCATCTCCCTGAGCTGGCGGGCTTCGTCGGGATATGTGGCTCCGACGACGGCTCCGACGCGGCTGTAACCGCTGGAGCCTACGGAGCCCTGTCCGAGGGCGGCGACCTGGTCGGCCATGTGCTGGTAGAGCTTCTTGCCCGATGCGTCGGCGAAGTCCTGAATCACCGCGCCGGAGGGATTGGACGTGCGGACGAGTATGAATATTCCCCTTCCGTCCGGGGCGCCTTCGTCGATAAACGGCGCGAGCCCGTCCGAGCCGAGGTACCCGTTGACCGTGACCGCGTCGGGGCAGTTTTTTCCGCTGACATGCCCGCGCGCGTAGGCCTGGGCTGTCGAGCCGATATCGCTGCGTTTGATGTCGCCGATGATCATGAGCCCGGCCTGTCGGGCCAGGGCGATCGTATCGAAATACAGTTCAACGCCCGGACCGTGGTGGACTTCGAAATATGCGATTTGCGGTTTTATCGCCGGGGCTATCGGAGCGACGGCGCGGATAACTTCGGTGCAGAACTCGCGAAGGGCTCCGACCTGATCGTCGCCGAACTTCTGCTTCAGGGGCTCGGGCAGGCGGTCGTACGACGGGTCGATCCCCACGCAGACCGGTGCGTGTTTGTCGATTATTGCGGCGGTCAGGTCGTCTGCAAAATGTCCGGGCATCTAATGGTCCTTTCAGGTTGCACCCGTTATAACCAGCGGCGCGGTAATTGGCAACGGCGAACGACAATCGCGACTTTCGTCGCGAACAGGCCGACTTACTGTCGGCCGCTAAACGCTTCGCATGATCTCTTGTCTTGTGTGTTCGAGGCGATGGCGGGAAGAAAAGCGCGGGCCGGGCCTTTCGATGTTTGGGACCCGTTGCTAGAATGATCGGCGGTAAGGAGACGCAGACATGCAGAACGAAAACGAAACCATTATCAGCGGCAAGGCGTTTGTTGTCGGCGACAACATAGACACCGACCAGATCATCCCGGCTGAGTTCCTCAGCTACAATCCAACCGACGCTGAAGAACGCAAGTATTTCGGCATGTACGCGATGAGCGGAGTTCCGATCGCCCAGTCGGGCCTGCCCGGGGGAAACATCCCATTCGTCGCAGAAAACCAGTTCCACAGCGAGTTCGCGGTGATAATCGGCGGGCGGAATTTCGGGTGCGGAAGCTCGCGGGAACACGCTCCGCTTGCTATCGCCCAAGCCGGATGCCGCGTAGTTATCGCGGAAAGCTACGCTCGAATATTCTACCGCAACTCGATTAACGGCGGATATCTCGTTCCGTTCGAAACCGCCGCACGCCTGGTCGACGAGATTTCGACCGGCGATGAAGTGCAGGTCGACACCGGGACCGGCTCGCTTACGAACGCTACGACCGGTAAGAGCTATACTCTCCAGCCGCTGGGCGACGTCGGAGACATTATCCGGGCCGGAGGCGTGTTCGAATACGCCAAACAGAGCGGGATTATTTGACGCCTGCTGTGATCGTCAGGCCCGTAGGGCCGCTTCGATCTTAGCCCGGGCCGGAAGGCCCCGGAACCCGGGGCCATTAGAACTGGGCCCGAAAAGGGCGACAGAAATGAACGCGGCGGCGCCAAAGCAGTTGTTGTGTCGCCCTTTTCGGGCTCTTGTGTATTTGGATATGCGTTCCGGGGCCTTCCGGCCCCGGCTAAGATCGTGAAGACCCTTCGGGCCTAACGGACACGGCTAGGATCGTGAAGACCCTTCGGGCCTGACGGACACGGCTGGCGCGGCGAGACGCCGCGTCTACGAACGGCGGCGGGGTTATGAAGGATATCGAAAAAATTGCTGTTCGTGATGCGCCCGGCGGAGCGGTAATTCCCGTCAAAGCGGTTCCCGGAGCCTCGCGCGACAAGGTGGTGGGCGTTCTGGGCGACTGTCTGAAGATCGCGACTTCATCGGCCGCCGAAAAAGGACGCGCCAACGCATCAATCGCCAAAACGCTCGCCAAAGCCCTTGGCGTGTCCAGGCGCGATGTGGAAATCATCTCCGGTATGACCAATCCGCGGAAGGAGTTCCAGGTCGCGGGGCTCTCGGCGGCGGATATGCGGGTGCGACTAGGCGATTCGAATTAGTTCAGCGCATGACAATGCCCGCAACCAAGACAGATGCGGGCATTGCGGGGGTAAGTCAGATTATTCGGCCGATTCTTCCGTCTCAGCGGGAGCGGGCGCTTCGGCGGGAGTCTCAGCAACAGCCTCAGCCGGAGCCTCCGCAGGGGCCTCTTCGCCAAGCTTCAGTGTAGCTTCGTACTTGCCGCGACCGACAACAGTGGCGATTCCGAATGCGATACCGACAGCACATGAGAACAGGCTCGTTATAGTGGTCGCCGTGTGCGTTGGGTAGCTGCCTCGCAGGGCGAAATACACGCCTGCGCCGACGAACCACGCCGGTACGAAATCGAGCATGGGCACGCGTTCGGCGCAGATAACGGGCACGACGATTATGAGCACTGCGACCGGGGCTGCCATCGGTCCCAGGAAGCTGATCAAACCGCTGAATTCCATAATCGCTATCGAGGCTACCGCCCCGCCGAGATATCCCAACATGACTTTTACACCATTCTGCAGCGTGCAACCGGCCATGAAGTACATCGCCCATGCCTGGAAAGCAACCCAGATAACAAAGTACTTCCCGGGACAGTACCCCGCGATGATATCAAAAATCATCAGCAGGAACGCTAATACGGCGATTCCGACGGGGATGGGAAAAAACTGTTTGAAAGTCATGCATTGCTCCTTAAGAGTCTATTACGGGTTTGTTGGGATTAACGGAACCCTTGCAGGATTTATTGTTCGTTTTTCAGAGTCTCGTACATCTCGAACGCTTTTTCGGGCGTCTCTCCGCCGTGCACAACGGCGCGAACGGCTTTGAGAATGGCGATGGGGGCGTCGGACTGGAAGATGTTGCGTCCCATATCCACGCCAAGCGCGCCTTCGTCGATGGCTCGTCGGCACATCTTGAGAGCGTCGAGTTCGGGCAGTTTCTTTCCGCCGGCGATGACGATCGGCACGGGGCAACCGGCGGTCACCTTATCGAAGCCTTCGTCGCAGTAGTAGGTCTTAACGAACTGTGCGCCCATTTCAGCACAGATTCGGGTCGCCAGGCCCAGGTAGCGTGCGTCGCGCACCATGTCGCGGCCGACGGCGGTCACCGCCAGCGTCGGAACACCGTACTGCATGCCCGAGTTAACGATCCTGACAAGGTTGTCAATGGTGTTGCGTTCATGCACTCCGCCGATGTGCACCTGAACCGCCATCGCCGAAGCGTTCAACCGAACTGCATCCTGGATGTCAACAGCGATTACTTCGTCGCTGAGCTCCTTCAGGACCGAAATTCCGCCCGAGCAACGCAGCGAGATCGCTTTGTTGTACGTCGGCGGGATGCACGCGCGCAGCGCGCCGCGGGCGCACATAAGCACGTCGGCGTAAGGCGCAAGCGGGCGAATAGCAAGGTCGATTCGTTCGAGTTGGGACGTTGGTCCCAGGAAGTATCCGTGGTCGAACGCCAGCATGACCGTCTTGCCGGACTCCGGGCAGAACATCCGCGACATGCGGTCCTTCATTCCCCAACCGAGATCGTTGGATCCCTTCAGGAAGTAAGGTTCTGTCTCAACGGGAATACCTATCCCGAAACCTGCAGCGTCATTTACGCCGCCCACACCGTCTACATCAGCCATTTTGCTATTCCTTGTTTTCTATTTATATCGAGCGGGCTTACAGGGCCTCGCTGAACGCTTTGAACAACAGCGACATCGACGTCGCGCCGGGGTCCACGTGCCCGATGACGCGCTCGCCGAGATTGCGGGCCCGTCCGAACTTGGCCTGCATGTCGGCGGTGGCGGCCGCTCCGGCGGCGGCGGCGGAGGCGGCGGCGGTCATCGCGTCACTAATGCTCGCCGAAGAATCGGCGGCGGTGCGGATTGCTCCGATCGCGGGGATCAGGGCGTCCATCATGGTTTTATCGCCGACCTGCGCTTTGGACTGTTTCTGGATTTTTTCCAGTCCGGCTTCGAACATGTCCGCCATAGCGGCGCAGTCAATTGACTCGGCGTCTCCCGCGCCTTTGCTCATACCGACAAACAGCGAGCCCCACAGCGGTCCGGTGGATCCGCCGTCAATACACATCATTCCCCAGCCGACACCGTGCAACAGGCTCTTGATCGAAGCTTTGTCCCACTGGTCGACGGCCTTTTCCGCGGCGCCGACGGCCTGGACCATGGCGGAACCGTGATCGCCGTCTCCGGTGGCGGAGTCAAGCTTGCTCAGCAATGACTCATTCTCGCGAATAAGCGCCACCGCCGCCTGCAGCATTGCAGTTATATCGTCAGCATTGATTGTGTCGGCCATTGGTCGTGTTACCTCTTTGGTTGGGACTCTACCTGACGGTCCAGTAAGGCGAATCACAGGGCGCGTTGAACAGGTCGATGAGTTCGTCGTCCATTTTGGCCAGGAACATCTGGAAACCGCCCATTTCCTGAACGGTCAGATATTCGCCAACCATCGAGCAGGCTGTTTCGATACCGGCGTCGGCGAGCACGTTTCTCGCGGCGCGGTAGATAAGGAACATTTCCATGTGCGTCGTAGCGCCCGAGCCATTAACCGTCAGAAGCACCTTGTCTCCGCTGGCGGCGCCAACAGCTGCAATGAGCCTTTCGACCATCGTTTTTGCGGTATCGTCTGCGGACATGATCTTGCAGGGACCGGTTCCGGCTTCACCGTGCTGCCCCATTCCGATCTCCATTTCGTCTTCAGCGATGTCACCGATGGCGTCGCCGTTCTGCGGGTGGGTGGCGACCTTCATGGCTACGGCGAGAGTGGCCATGTTGTTGTTGAATCGTTCGGCGATGGCGTAAACTTCGTCGAGGCTCTTACCGGCTTCGGCGGCGGCTCCGGCGACTTTGTACAGCGGTACGCAACCGACAAGTCCTCTCTTGTCCTCATCGGGGGCGTCGGCTCCGGGTGCGATGTCTTCATGTGTGAGGATCATCTTGACGTTGAGCCCGGCTTCCTCCGCCATCTCCATAGCGATATTGGCGTTGAGCACGTCGCCTGCATGATTGAGAACGACAAACAGGACGCCTGCTTCACGGTTCATCTTCTGCAGGGCCTGGAAAACTTTCGGTCCGTTCGGCGCCGCAAAGATGTCCCCGACGACGCTGATGTCGATAAGACCCTCTCCGACGAACGCCTGGAGTGCGGGCTCGTGTCCGGATCCGCCGAGGGTTACGATGGCGACCTTGTCTTCGGCTTTGGGGTTGGCGCGGCATACGAGTTTTTCGTCGACGAGCGTGAGTTTATCTGAGAAAGCGGTGCACAGACCGTCGAGCAGCTCCGCGGTGAGGTTCGCCGGGTCATTGATGAACTTCTTCATACTCATAGTAGCTGGCCTTTCTAGTTAGGTGTTGTCATGCCAAATCGCTTTTTATATACTGAAAATCAATTCCAGTATCAATGGTTTGCCTTATCCGAAATCAAGCCAAAAGCACAAGCCTGACGCTCGGATTCCCGCGAGCCTCCCTGCTCCGGCGTGTCGACGGAACGGTAATGATAGGGAATAACGCTGTTACAAGCAACCAGATTCAAGGAGCACAATGGTGAAACTCGACAACAGCGATTTCTACGACGACCAGGGGCAATTCCTGGACGACCAGGCCAGGGAAGCCTACTTCGCGATGATGGATTCCTTCAACTACCCGATCCCCGACAAGCTGCGGAGCGAAATGTGGGCCATCGATTTCGGTCTGGGCGACTTCGTTAATGTG
Organism: Phycisphaerae bacterium; assembly: GCA_030745875.1. GTDB lineage: Bacteria > Planctomycetota > Phycisphaerae > SM23-33 > SM23-33 > BS750m-G57. The sequence goes on along the minus strand of JASLNT010000057.1, from coordinate 120,082 downwards.
GGGATGGCGGGGGTGTTCTGGGTCAACGATCCTGAATACAAGTACTTCGGGCACGAGATATATCTCCTGCCCGGACAGATGATTGTGGAGCATGCGCACGTGCAGGCCGGGGACGTGCCGCCCAAGATGGAAAGCTGGCAGGTGCGACACGGTATGATATACACCTTCGCAGAAGGCCCGGAAACCACGCCCTGTCCAGTCCAGACACCGCCCAGCCAAGCCGAATTCATCACCACCGGAAATGTCAAGGAAGTCGCCATCGGCGAGATCGACGCGCTGAACCGACCGGAGGCGAAGCATTTCATGCTGGCCGGACCGGATGGCGCGATAGTCACGGAATATGCTACATTCCACGATAATGACGGTCTTCGATTTACAAACCCCGACGTGAAATTCTAAGAAATTCTAACCCACCACAGGAGCAGATATGAAATTCCACCACATTGGCATCCCAACCGATCAGCAGCATGAAGGCGAAGAGTACCTCGAAGGCGGAAAAGTTTTCTACACCGATCCCGAATCCTCCGAGTACAGAATCGAATGGCTGCGTTTCGAATCGGACAGCCCGATGCCCCAGGAACTCCAGACCAGACCTCATGCGGCGTTCCTGGTTGACGACATCAAGACCGCCATCGAAGGCAAAAACGTCCTGATCGAGCCGTTCGAAGTGTTCGAAGGTCTAACCATCGCCTTCATCATGGAAGACACCGCGCCGATCGAACTGATGCAAATGGCCGAGTAGACTAATCGACCAGGCGCCGCAGCGCGACGGATCCCCCCAACAGCCCCAGGCTCTAACGATGCCGATCGTATCGCCATCGTCCGGGCGGGAGGTCCGTATGGATCCGGGCGACAACCGGACCTCCGGTGAAAATCACTGAATTGCCGACAGCAGTGTTTTGGCGGTTATGGCGGCCTTGGTGGCGGGGTATTTCTCGACGGTCTTCTTCAGCATCTCGACGAACTTGGCTTGCAGTTTCATCTTCTCGTAGCTGCGAGCGAGTTTCAGGAGTCGAGCGGCTTTCTGCTCGTCGGTGGATACGGGCTTCGGCGGTTTGGGGCGCGGCTTGACAACGGACGGTCGCGTGGTGGGTTTGGGGCGCGGTTTGGGTTTGACGCCGACGGGGGGTTTGGGTTTGACCGCAACTTTCGTCGGCCTGCCGGGCCTTTTCCACGGAACGGTGCTGACCGACGGTTTGTCAGTCTTGGGCGGGACTACGGGTTCTCTGTTGTAGATCTGCTTTAGAGTCCTGACGCCTGTGATTTTCCCCAGTCCGGGCACGTTGGCGACCATAATCACTCTGATGCTTTGGGCCGAGAATTTCCGGGGCAGTTCATACCAGAAGTCCTGTATCCTCCCGTCCTTTTCAGCCATGATGGTCTTGGCGAGGGTTCTTCCGCCCTGGAGTATCTGAACCATCGGGCGCCCTCTGGAACTGCGAGCGTTGGGGAAAGTAACCGGTCCGTACTCCTCGCCTCCGGCTCCGATCACGCGATCCGGGCGCCTCACGCCGATTCTCGAGACCGTCTGACCGGAGGTCTTGGTTGTCTTCGCAGGCTTGGCGTTCTTGTTCTTATTCTTGTTCTTGTTTCTTTCCTCTTGTTTGAACTCCGACCAGAACACCAGTTGCATGGGCGGTCCGATGCGGAGGGTGTTCCTCTTGTCGGCCTGGATTTCGTATTTGAGCATATCGTTCCGCCCGCGAAAAAGCGCCGCCGGAAACTTGGGATTGCCCACGACCCCGTACGAAACGTCGTACGTCCCGGCGGGGATTCCGGTGCGGCTGCAGGCCTGTATGTCGAACGCTCCCTGGGCTCCGTCGAGAACCAGGCCCAGGAGGTATCTGCCCACAAACGGCGTGCGGACGAGCCCCACCTGCACGTCCTTGATCTTCTTGAACTCGAGGCTCGAACCGTCGGGTGCGACCTTAAGAGTGTAGAAATCGTCGCCAATCCGATGCTGTTTGCGAAGCGGAAGCGCCAACCTGGACTTTCCGATCTGAATCGCATCTCTACCGTCGTTACCGTACTTACCGTCCAGATTCTCATCCAGAATGCGAACGTCCGTCGCTGCGACCTTGCCCACCCAGCCGTAGACGCCCTGCATCCGCCATCTCATGCTGTGCACTTCGCCCTTCTTCTCGTCGTAATGAAGGAAAACATCCGAACAGCGAATCGACAGCTCCTTCTCGCCGACCTTCCCGGTAAGCACGACCGAACCGCCGGCGGCGACTTTCCTGTATTCCTCGGTGTTTACGATCCCGTCACCGTTTACATCCAGACCGATCCGATAGCCCGCCCCGCTCTTCCAACCGGCCACCGGTACGCTTTTACCACCGATAGACGCCTTGCCGGATGAGCCTTTCGTATTCATCTGACTCCCTCCGCTCGCCCAGCGCGGAGTAAGACACGTAACTTTCCTGCCGCTGTCGTAGGTTAGAGTCGCCTTGCCCTGATCGGCGGAGGCGTCGGCGGAGGCGGCCTTGCCGGCGGCGACCGATGTAGACGAAAACACAAGGATGGAGACGATAGCGAAGAGGATTTCAGCTTTAGGTCCCATGGCGAATCTCGCTTAAAAGGCTGACAATCGTGTTGACAGTGCAATCGGCGGACAACCCGTTATTGTACCCTGATTATGCGCAAATGTCTCGTAACATCTATTCCCGCGGATATTGAAATACGCAACTTCTCCGAGAAAACGCACCGGCTCCGAAAGGGAGGGTCGCGTTATTTCATTGACTCCAGCAGTTTCCTGGCGGTTGCGGCGGCTTTGGTGTCCGGATATTCCGCTATTGCCGCTTTGAATACTTCGACAGCTTTGGCGCGATGCCCAACCTTTATGTAGTTCCGCGCGAGTTTCACCAGTCGCCCGGCTTTGGTTTCGTTGCTGGCTGGCGGTTTCGGCGGGCGCGGCGGGCGCGAGCGCGTTGTCGGGTGCTTGGGCGGCTTGGGCTTGGGCTTGAGTTTGGGATCGGTTTTGGCGACCTTGGGATCCTTCGGGTCCGCCGCGGGCTCTTCGGACTTGTCCCACGGTGTCGCAGTGACCGACGGTTTGTCAGTTGACGGAGGCGCGAATCGGTCCTTGGAGAAGATCTGCTTGATCGTCCGCATGCCTATAACTTTTCCGAGTTGCTGCGTATGAGCCGCCATAATCACCTTGACGTTTCGCAGATTGAGCTTTTCGGGAATCCTCCACGTAAACATCCCGATCCTACCGTTCTTCTGGGGCATGGAACTCTTGACCAGCGGTTTGTTCCCCTGAACGATCATTATCGCCGGACGCCCCTTCTCCTGTCGAGCGTTGGGAAAACTGATAGGCCCGTACAACTCGCCGGAGGCTCCCATGACGTATTGCGGGCTCCCGATTCCGACCATGTTGGGCGTCTTCTTGGTCTTGTCGGCCTCCTGGAACACCGTCCCAAAAACCAACTGCAGCGGAGGACCGACGCGCAGCATGTTAATCTTGTCGGCCTGTATTTCGTATTTCACCATATCCATGGCGCGGAAGAACGGCAGGGGGTCTTTCGAGTCGCCCATGACCCCATACGCCAGATAATACGTCCCCGCAGGAATCCCGGTCTTGCCGCACGCCCGGATGTCAAACGCCCCGCCGCCGTTTTCAAGCACGAGACCCAGCAGGTTCTTGTCTGGTAAAGGCGATCGCACCAGTCCCATTTCAGAGAATTTGATTTGCTGGAATTTGACAGCCGAACCGCCCGCACGGATCTCGAGTTTGTAGAAATGTTCGCCGATCTTATGATAATGGCGAAGCGGCATGGCGAGCTTCGAATCGCCGATCAGGATCGCATCACGACCGTCATTGGAGTACTTACCGTCAACATTGTCGTCGATGATGCGGATCTTCGTCTTGTCGATTACGCCGATCCAACTGTACAGGCACTGCATCCTCCATCTCATAAGTATTATTTCGTCCTTCTTCTTGTCGTAGTGCATTTCAACATTCGTGCACCGGACGTTCAGTTCCTTCCCCTCGGACAGCACCGACAGTATCACCGAGCCGTCTTTCCCCACCTGGTGGTACTCTTTGAACCCCACGATTCCGTCGCCATCGGCGTCCAAACCAATCCTGAGACTGGTCTTACCGAACCAACCGGCGGCCTGAATCTGCACCCCGCCGATATTCAGTTTGGTAAGCGACGTTTTCGATTCGATTCGATTCAAGCCCGCAAGTGTCGCGCGAGTCAGGTACGCGGCGTCCTTGCTCGAATCAAAAGCCAGTTTCAAATCCCCGGGCGGTTGAGAAGCTTTGGGGGTCGCAACCTTGTCGGCGGCGACCGACACGGATAACGGAATCAGCGTCGCCATGACCGTCAAGAATGCTCTGGACCTGAATTCCATGATGAGTCTCACTCAGCAAGTTGGTGCTGCGGGGATGCGACCGGGTCCGCAACTACATATGAATTATACCGCTATGCGAAACAAATGTCCCGCTTTGAATTCCTGATTTGCGAGCGTCGCTCGAGAGACACTCCACTCCGGCCGCGGCGACCGCCCGGAGTGCTTGACGATCGTCCCCCATCATGCCATCATGGCGCCGAGAACGGAGTTACAGATGAAATCGATAGAGTCAGGACGAGAGTTCATGAAGTCAGGGTTTGCCGATATGGACGGCCGCCGGTCCGACCAGGCCGGAGGCGTAGCCCACCCGCCGCTGGAAAAACCGTATGAACCTTCAAGTAAGATATTCAAGCTGCCCAAACCCGACAATCAGGCGGTCCGAAAAACCGACATCCACGCCTGCCTGAAAAACCGTCGAAGCCGTCGCAACTTCTCCGACCAGCCGCTCACACTCGTGGAACTGTCGCTACTGCTGTGGGCCACCCAGGGCATAGACCGCGTCGGGCCCAACCAGTGCTCCACGTTTCGACCGGCTCCGTCGGCGGGAGCGAGGCACCCGTTTGAGACCTATGTTCTCGCCAATCACGTCGCCGGTTTGACCGGTGGAATCTATCGATACCTTCCGCTCACGCACGAACTGCTGACGACCGCCGAAATGTCCGACGACATACCTCAGCGTTTATCGGCCGCCACATTCGGGCAGGAATTCGTCGCCCGCGGGGCGGCGGTTTTCTTCTGGAGCTGCATTCCGTATCGCGGTGAGTGGCGATATCAGCAGGAGTCGCACAAGAACATGCTGCTTGACGCGGGGCACGTATGTCAGAATCTTTACCTGGCGGCGGAGGCAATCGAGTTCGGTGCGTGCGCGATTGCGGCGTACGACCAGAATGCAGTGGACTCGCTGCTGGGCCTGGACGGCGATGATGAGTTCGTGGTGTACCTTGCCCCGGTCGGTAAACCGGTGTGACCGGCGCTACTTCTTCGGCGTGACCTCCTTAACCCATTCAAGGTGAAGGGCCAGAAGGCGTTTGGCGATTTCCGGTTTCGTCTTGAGGAAGTTCTCCTGTTCGGGCTTGTCGCCCGACAGGTTGCCCAGGGATCTCCCTCGCGCCCCGTTGCCAATCAACTTCCAGTCGCCTTCGCGCACGGCCCATTTTCCGCCCCACTGCCAGTGCATCACCTTGTGGTGGGTCGGTTCGTCTGCCGACTTGATGATCTTCAGCAGGCTTTGCCCGTCGAGTTTGACTTTGGGCTGGTCCAGACCGCAAAGGTCGGAGATTGTCGGGTACCAGTCGGCGGCGGTGATCGCCTGGTCGCGCACCTTGCCTTTGGGCAAAGCTCGGGGATAAGAGATAATCGCAGGCACGCGGATTCCGCCTTCCTGGAACGAGCCTTTGGCGCCGATCCATTTGCCCGTGTTTCCTCCGCCTCCGTTGGCTCCGTATTTCGTTCCCTTGGCCAGACCGCTGGTATGGTTGTCAACGCGAATCGCATTCCGCTCGCGCGAGTGACCGTTATCGGACATGAAAACGACGATCGTATTGTCCCTGATCTTCAGTTCCTTCAACTTGCCCAGCACCAGACCGATCCGATCGTCTACGGTTGAGATCATTTTGGCGTATGCCTGGCGGGGCATTTTCAGATCCTTGTAACGCTCGTCGAACTTCTTGTCGGCCTGCTCGGGATAGTGCGGAATATTGAACGCAAGGTACATAAAGAACGGGCGGTCTTTGTTCTTTTCGATGAATTTCAGCGCGCGTGCGGTGATCAGGTCCGGGAAGTACTCGCCTTTTGCGAAAACTTCCTTTGTGCCCTCGTACAGGTCGTGGAAACCGCGTCCGTGAAGGAAGTAATGATTGTAGTTGTCGATAAATCCGCCCCGCAGCCCGAAGAATTCGTCGAAACCCTGCTTGGTGGGTCCGAACTCCAGATGCGCCCCAAGATGCCACTTGCCAAACAGTCCCGTGCGATATCCTGCGGATTGGAGGTGCTCGGCGATTGTGACCTCCTCTTTGTACATGTTGATGCCCTTTTTGGCTTTGGCGTCGCCCTGGGTCCACATGTTCACGCTGGACCGTTGCGGATGCCTTCCGGTCATCAGCAGCGCCCTGGCCGGGCAGCAGACGGTGTGGGAGTAGGCCTGGGTGAATCGCACTCCGGTCGCCGCCAGTTCGTCCATCGCAGGCGTGTAAAGATCCTTCGAACCGTAGCAGTTGGCGTCCAGCGTGCCCTGATCGTCGGTGAAGATCAGCAGAACGTTCGGTTTAGCGGCGGGTTGGGCGGCGGTGGAGGCGCTGGGGCGAATCGCTATCGCAGCCGCAGCGGCGCCGATGGTCTTTAGAAACTCTCTCCTGCTGGAAATCATGGTTTGACCTCTTAAAGGGGTTGGATTGTCTGAAAAACTGAAGACAATTGTCGCCGCAGCGCCAGCGCCGGTCAAGACGCGGTTTGATCAGATCAGAGCAACTTCATTAGAATCCCTCATGCGACACCTTCGAGCACTCGCTCATGTTGTTGAGTTCTTCGGACCCGACAAAACCCCAGGGGGCGATCTGCGGGCTGGTTCGCCCTCCGGGCCACATGACCGTCAATCGCATCCTTTCCCTTGCCAGAAACTCGAATAACCCTTAAAATGGCGATTCGTCTTAATGCGAAGGAGATGATATGCCTGTTATGGAATTTCCCGAACGCCTGAACGCCGCATCGGTTTTCATCGACGACAATATCGCCGCCGGTCGCGGCGGGAAGCCTGCAATTCTATGTGAAGATGAAACCGTCACTTACGACCAACTGGCCGAGAATGTGAATCGCATGGGTAATGCGCTGCTCAATCTGGGCATACGGATCGAACAACGGGTCGCTATCCTCATGCCCGATAATCCCGACTGCGTATATGCGTTTTTCGGGGCGATCAAAGTCGGCGCCGTCGCGATCCCGATGAACACGATCCTGATGCCCAAGGATTACGAGTACCTCCTTAACGATTCGCGGGCCCACGTGCTGGTCGTCCATCCGTCCCTGCTGGGACACATAATGGAAATCAGAGGACATCTCAAGCATCTCGAACACATCATCGTAGCCGGTGATGATCACGACGCTCCGCTGGTGATGAGCAAGCTGATGGCCGACGCTTCACCCGAACTCGAAGCCGTCGAGACAAGCAAGGATGACGCTGCGTTCTGGTTGTACAGTTCGGGCACGACCGGATTCCCCAAAGGCGCGATCCACCTGCACCACGATATGATCGTCGAAGCGGATCTTTACGCTCGCGACACCATCGGCGTGCGGGAATCGGACACTTCGTTCTCGATCGCCAAACTGTTCTTCGCATACGGTCTGGGCAACGGTCTTTACTTCCCGCTGCGAACCGGAGGGACGGCAGTCCTCCTGCCCGGGCGCCCCACCCCGCAAACCACCTACGACACGATCGACAAGTATCAGCCCACGGTCTATTACGGTGTTCCGACGAGTTATGCGGCGATGCTGCACCTGGCCGAGCAGACCGACAGGACATCGCTGGGTAATGTGCGGATGTGCATATCCGCGGGCGAACCGCTGCCCAAACCGCTGTACGACAAGTGGCTCGACCGGTTCGGCGTGCATATCTACGACGGAATCGGATCGACCGAGATTCTGCATATCTTCATCTCAAACCGACCCGGCGCGGTCAAATCCGGATCGACCGGACAGATCGTCGAAGGATACGAAGCCAAGATCATCGGAGACGACGACAAGGAAGCTCCCATCGGCGCAGAAGGCACGCTGTTCATCAAGGGCGACTCGATCGCCAACGGATACTGGAACAAGCACGAGCAGACAAAGACGACGTTCTGCGGAGAGTGGATCAACACGCACGACAAGTTCAGCCTCGATGAAGAAGGGTTCTTCTGGTACGCAGGCAGGACCGACGACATGATGAAAGTCTCCGGACAGGCGGTCTGGCCGGCGGACGTGGAGTCGATCCTGATCGACCACCCCGCGGTCCTCGAAAGCGGAGTGGTGGGAGTCGCCGACGAAGAAGGCCTGCTGAAACCCCGAGCCTACGTGGTGTTGAAAGACGGGCACGACCCGTCCGACGAATTGGTGCGCGAGCTGCAGACGTTCGTAAAGAAGAACACCGCCCCGCACAAGTACCCGCGGTCGGTTATCTTCGTAGAAGACCTGCCCAAGACAGCGACAGGAAAAATCCAAAGATACAAACTCCGCCAACAGGCCGCGAAAGAGGGCAAGAAGAAGAAGAAGAAGTAGTAGTAGTAGACGCGGGGACCGCGGCACAGGAAGAATAAATGCTGGACGGATTCGTAGTAGCGAATGTGTTGTCGCCGTCCGGCGTCGTCCGGGCCGAAGGCCTGACGCGACCTTGGCCGGGGGCGGAAGCCCCCGGAATCATGCTCTATAGAAAACAGAGCCCCGAAGGGGTGACAGAAAGGCGGGAGAACCGGTGTCTTACACGCAACTTATTTATCACATAGTGTTCTCGACCAAAGAACGGTGAGAGTTTCTAAGCGCCGATCGGCTCGATAGAATCTGCAAATACATCGCGGGCATTATCCGCAATCACGAAGGAATCCCGCTGAGGGTAAACGGCGTTTGCGATCATCTTCATATCGCCGCTGTAGTCGGACCCACCATCGCCCTGTCTCAGTTTGTGGGAACGGTGAAATCCAACTGCAGCAAATGGATCCACGATACATTCGACGATATGCGAGACTTCAGTTGGCAAGACGGTTACAGCGCGTTCACCGTTTCAGCCAGCGTAAAGGAATCGGTCTTATCGTACATTTGCAATCAGGAGACTCATCATCGCAAAATGAGCTTTCAGGAGGAACTGATCCAGTTGCTCGAAAGGCATGGTGTCGAATACGACCCTAAGTATATTCGATAGATTCTGTCGCCCCTTCGGGGCTCTGGGGTATTAGGAGACATGTTCCGGGCCCTTCCGGGCCCGGCTACCATCGCGTCAGGCCTTCGGCCCTCTAATCAACGCCAACAGCAGGGCCGCATCTTTACATCCGCACCAGCGCCGAGCCCCATACGAAGCCTGATCCGAATGCCGCCACTATAGGCGTGTCCATATCTCCAGAGTCTTTCCTTATTGAGACAAATACGATAGACTCGTGTTCGGTGTGACGGGGAGCTTGCGATGGGCTGTCTTAGGATAATCAGCTTCGCTCTTGGCGGCATGATGTTGTGGACGTTGGGCGGGTGCGTCTTCATCATACCAACTGTCCCGCTTAATGCCCCCGGCTATGGCCACACGTATCATATCGTGGACCAGCACGACAGGCCGATCAAAGACGGTTTTCTGATGCTGCATAGCTTCTACCGGGCAAATGACAGGATGTTTCGGCTCTACCCAATCAAGGACGGGCGGGCGGAAGTTCCGCTGAAGATCGGCACGCGCTGTAGCGAATTCTATTGGCTTTACCTTCCGATTTGGTCTTTTCGGTTTGAGAATCCTTACGGGACGTACGTTTATCCCGTAGTGGCCGGGCATATCTACGCCGGCGGATGGCAAATCGCTCCCTGGGATAGTATCGATTTTCTGGACGGTCTTTCTCCGCCCCCCAAGGTCCTGCGTATGCGCAAGGCTTCGCCTGATATAGAGCGGGAAGACCTTAACTCTATGGCATATCCCGCCCAGATAATAAATCAACCAGAGAAAGACCAGGCAGCCCGTCATGCCCTGAAGGAGTACGTTGAGAAACGCCTGAAGCAGTTGCCGCCGTCGAAGAGCGAACTTCTCAACGAAGCGATTCGCAGCAAAGACATCCAAGAGGTTCGCCGATTGCTCCAAGCGGGGGCGGACCCGAATTTACAGCAATTGTACAGTTTGTGGAGGCCCATATATTGGGCAGTGATGGTCGGCGATGCGGAGATCGTCGAGTTGTTAATCGAAAAAGGCGCCAAGGTGAACGTACTTAACGCAGGAGATGGTTCGCCACTGAGCATGGCTCGCCACGAGCATATCCGGAATCTGCTCCTGAAGCATGGCGCGGATCCGAAGCTCGGGCATCAGCCTACAACTCAGCCGGCTCGATGAACTCGGTGGTGAATGACGCCGTTACATCCGCAGCAGCGCTGAGGCCCATACGAATCCTGAACCGAACGCCACCAGCAGCGCCGTGTCGCCCGGGTTGAGGCGCCCGGATTTGCGGGCCTGGTCAAGGGCGATCGGCAGGCAGGCTGACGCCATGTTTCCGTAGCTTTCCACGTTGACGAAAACCTTCCCCATATCGATTCCGACCTTCTCGACCACGGCTTCGAGCATTCGCATGTTGGCTTGGTGGGGAATGAGAATGTCTATGTCGTCGAGCGTGAGCCCATTGGCTTCGAGCGATTCCGCCGCCGCTGAGGCCATGCCCGCTACTCCGTTTTCGTAGACCGTTTTCCCGTCCATTCGGAAATGCACGCGTCCGGCGTCGACGTCGCTTTGATCGACGAAGTCCATCTTCCCCTGTCCCGTTCCGGGGGCGGCGGTGTAGAGCGCTTTGGCGCCGCTTCCGTCGGCGTGAAGGATGGTCGAGACCACTTTGGCGTTTTCGTCGTCGGATACGCCCACCACAGCCGCTCCCGCTCCGTCGCCGAGAAGGATCCCGATGTTCCGCCCGTCGTCCGAGCAGTCGATGCGTTTGGACAGCACTTCGGCGCAGACGATCAGCACGTTGCGGTAGGTGCCTGCCTGGATGAAGTGATCGGCGATGGATATCCCGTAGATCAGGCCCGCGCACTGGGCCTTGATGTCCAGCACCGGTATTCCGGGCATATTGAGCTTGGCCTGGAGGAAGAATCCGCAGCCGGGATCGTGGTGATCGGGGGTGATCGTGTTGGTGATCAGAAGGTCGATATCATCGGCGGTCAGGCCCGCGTCTTCGATCGCCGCGTCTGCGGCCAGTACGCCCAGATCCGATGCGCTTACGTCGGCGGCGGCGTGCCGTCTTTCCTTAACGCCCGTCCGCGTAACGATGAATTCGTTGTTGGTGTTCATCACCTTTTCGAGGTCGAAGTTAGTGACGACGTTGTCGGGCGTGAAATGCCCGGTTCCCAGAATTCGTGAGCTTATCATAGCGTTCTCCGGCGGTTGGGTGTGGTTAGCTTTGCTCGGCGGGGGCGATCTCTTCATATTCCATCGACTGTTTCACGAGCAAACTGGCGTTCTTCTGGAAGAATTCAATGGGCATGAGCTGAGTCCTGGCGAACACTTCTTCACCGAGTTGACCGGCGATTTCACGCACTGACTTACCGGCGCGGACTTCGTCGATTATGCGTTTGTGATAGGCTTCGGTCGCCTCCAGCGCGCCTTGGAAGTAGGCTTTGATGTCATCAGCGCCCACGATCGCCGCATTGTGAGACAGGCAGAGCACTTCGGCTTCCAGCGTCGACAGGCGTTTGATCGAGTCGACATACTCGCCATAGTGCGCGAAGTAGTTAGGCCACCAGAAATCATCGGGCAGGTAGTATCCGGTGGCGTCGGAGATAATCAGCGTTCCGTCCGACGGATTGTGGAAACTCAGGCTGCAGTCGCTGTGTCCGGGCGTGAACAGGACGTTGTACTCCACATCGCCGATAACCACTATGTCGCCGTCGGCCTGGTACGTGTCGACCGGAATCCGCATTTCTTCAAGCGGTTCGGGCGCATCGTCGGGATCGATCGACCCGGACTTCCGCAGCGATTCGGTGATTATTCCATCGACTTTGGCGAAGAATCCGATCGCCTTGTCGACCTGCAGCACGCCCGCTGCCGGTTTCGACGCGCACACCAGCGCCTCGGGGAACATCTTCTTCAGCGCGGGGACCGCCATTACGTGGTCCGGGTGCGCGTGGGTGACGAATATCTGCTTGACGTAATCGGCGGTGATTTCCAGCTGAGCCAGCTGCCTCTCCAGCACCGGGCCCATCGCGCCCACGCCGCCTTCGAAGATCGCTCCCTCCGAACCGCCCCTGACGAGATATATCGGATACTCGTTCGTACCGAGCATTGTCAGCGAGTCGGTCAGGTCGACCGGAGGATCCTTCTTGATCATTATTCTTGTCCTTTCCGCGACTGCTGGGTCGCAAATAAAGCCGCCCCGAACGCGCCCATAAACTGCGGGTCGGGGGGCATCTGAGCTTCAGTGCCAAGAGCCCGCCCCATCAGCGTAGCCAAAAACGGGTTGTGCGCAACGACTCCGCCGGTGGCGACCAGTATGCCTTCAATGCGGGTCATTTCAACTATCCGATTAACCACCGAGCAGAACGCGCCCCGAACGATATCCGCTACGTCCACGCCGTCTCGGATCTTGGTTAGAACTTCAGTAGCCGCGAAAACCGTGCAGAAGCTGCCCAGCGGTTCGTTGTTTGTCGACCGCTCAGCCAGCGCATTCAACTCCGAAACATCCAGCGCCAAACGGTGGGCGATCTCTTCGATGAACGCGCCGGTGCCTGCGGCGCATTTGCGGTTCATCTTGAAACTGATTCTCCGCCCGCGATCGTCAATGTGTATGACCTTGCTGTCCTGGGCGCCGATATCCACAACGGTCATCCGCTGTTCAAAGTGGAAATACGCTCCGCGCCCGTGGCAGGCGATCTCGGTCATCTTTCCGTCTGACCAGGGCACGTTGTCGCGACCGTATCCGGTGGACAGCGACCTGACGATCTGCGAACTGTCGATGGAGGCGGCTTGGACGGCCTCGTCCAGCAGTATCCGGGCGGTTTGCGTGTAGTCAACGCCCGAGCGCTGCAGGGCTTTTCCGACGATCCGCCCCTCGGCGTCGGCGATAACGAGCTTGGCGGTCGATGCGCCTATGTCAATTCCGCAGAAATACTCCATCGCCTCGCTCCGCGACTACGCTTCTGAAAGCTGCTCGACGAACGCCTCGATATTCGTGCGAGACTGCTCTTCGGAGTACAGCCTCAGGTCGTTCAGGTCGCCGTTGATCACGACGAACGGTTTGCCCGTTTTCGTTTCGAGACGCTTGGGCAGGTCGTAGCGGTTGTTGGAGTTGTTGGGGCAGGTCTTCGAATCGTGATACACCACGCCGTCGATCGAGAATTTCTCGATCATTTCGGCCATGTACTTTTCCTTGTAGTCGTCGCTGCGGCAGATGAACAGTTCGCTGTAGGCCCGGGCCATGCCCATAAACGGATGATCCGGATCGAGATCTTCGTATATCCAACTGTTGCAGTAGGTCGACGCGACAACGGCTGTCTGGAGCTCCATGAACTGCGTTGAAAGGTCTCGCAGCTTGCCCCAAACGGGCATGCCTTCCCAGTAGATGCGATGCTTCTCGCCTTCGACGGCGGCGACTCCGTCGGCGATGCGTTGCTCGAGTTCGGCAAGCAGCAGTTTGTAGTATTCAACGGCTCCTTCGGTTCCGCGCAGCACAACCGCCGGACCCATCTGCACCGTTCCGTCAAAGAACGTAAGCGGAGTCGGAACAGTCGCAGCGGTTTCGAGCACCGCCTTCCAGAGTTTAGTGCATTCTTTGGAGAGCCTGACGACTTCCCGGAGCTTGTCGATGTCGAACTTCTCGCCGGAGACGTCTTCCAGGGGCTCGATCAGTGATTTGATCTTCCTGGCGATGGCCTGGACGATTGTATCGTCGACCTGGCCGATTGATCTGGGCGTTTCGATTCCGATGCAGGGCACGTCCCATTCGCGAGCGTAGAACTGGAACCAGTCTTTGACGTCGCGGCATTGGTTGGTGTTGTAGACGAGCACGTCGGCTTTGGGGGGTCCGGGCAGACCGAGCTTCTGGAACGGGCTTTCGCCTTTGAGGTACGCGCCGATATCGCTGGTGAGATACGAGCAGATGTCCGGTGAGAAACCGTGCGCGTTGGCCAGCGGGATAAGATCGGTCGCCATACGCGTGGCTCCGAGCATGGCTCCGTGGTTCTCGGGGAAGTAGACGTCGAAGCCCATCGACCTGAGCAGCTCAGCCGGTCCGACAGACGTGCACCACGCCATCTTGTTGCCCGACGGTTTTTCGCCCATGAGTTCGGTGAAATACTTGCCCATCAGCCCTTTCATCTTGCCGGTGGACTGGATCTTTTTCGGTTCAACGGTTGACGGCATGGTCATTTTCCTTTCATCTTCTGCAGAAACTCGCACGGTTTGAAACGCATCCCGAATTGCTCGGTAAGCTCCTCAAGCCGGTCGATAACCTTCTCTAACCCTTCGTCTCGGGCGTACTTCAGTATACCGCCTCGAAAACCCGGAAAACCAATCCCCAGTACGGTCGCCGCGTCAATATCCGACTCTCGCTGGGCGATCTGCTCGGCGAGAATATGGAACGCCTCGCTGACCATCCTCAGAACCAGGCGATCGGTGATCTCTTCGGCGTCGACGTCACGCCGTTCGGCGGCGGCATCGCTCCGCACTTGTTCGACAATCTCGCGTGCGGCGGGGCTGTCGTGTCGAGTATAGTCGCCTGGAGCGTATCTGTACACTCCCGAGCCGCTTTTCTGGCCTAACAGACCGGCGGTCACGAGGCGTTGGACAATCGGACACGATCCGCCGTGATGCGGAAAAGCCCGTTGCAGAACCGCGTCGGTAAACGCGAGAATGTCAATCCCCGCCATGTCGATCAGCGTAAGCGGACCCATCGCAAACCCGAACTCCGCCATAGCCTCGTCGATCGCAGCGGGATCGGCTCCGTCCTGAAGCAGCCAAAACGCCTCGTTCAGGTACGGTACGAACAGGCGATTGACCAGGAAGCCCTCGCGATTGCGAACCAGCACGGGCGTTTTTCCAATCGACCTGGCCAGCGACATCGCCGCGGCAGTCACACTCGGGTCGGTCCGATCGCTGTAGATCACTTCGACAAGGGGCATGCGCTGGGCGGGATTGAAAAAGTGCAGCCCGACCAGGCGATCGGGGCGGGCCATTCCAGCCGACAGATCGTCCAGCGACAGCGTTGAGGTGTTGGTTGCGATTATGGCTTCCGATCCGCAGGCCGATTCGATTTCGGCCAGGACAGCTCGCTTGACATCCGGGTCTTCGTAGACCGCTTCGATGATCAGATCGGCTCCGCCAAGGTCCGCCCAGGCCGCGGTGGTCGAAAGCAGTCCGAGCGTGCGTTCGTGCTTGTCGGGCGAGATCCGCCCGCTGCCGAGCTGTTTGTCCAGTGATTTGCGTATTCGCCTGCATCCGCGCTCCAACGCCGCTTCGTTGGCGTCGCATACGATCACACTTCGCCCCGCCGCCATCAGCGCCTGGGCGATCCCCGTGCCCATGGAACCCATGCCCGCGACCGCAACGGACGACACGCTCCGGGGCGCGACTCCCTCCAGCGCCGGTGCGTGTGCGGTCTTGCGGGTCGCGAAGAACATGTATATCCGGTTGCGGGTGGCGAGCGTTCGCATGCACTCGGCGAACGCCTGCTGCTCGGCCAGCAGACCCGCGGAAAACGAATCTTCCAGACCTGTCCGAACGGAGCGGAGTATAACTCGCGGAGCGATTATCTCGTCTCGCTCGCCAGCGACGACCTTCTTGGCGGCCGCATAGTTCGGATCGCCGATCTTGTCGATTCGCAACGATGTCTTGTTCGCATTCCCCCCCGCAATCAGCTCTTCGGCTGATTCGATGAATTGCCCGAATTCGCAGATCGTGTCAACCAGCCCCAGTTCGCGAGCCTTGTGCGCATCGATTGATCGGCCGGTAAGCAGCATGCCCAGCGCTTCGGCCGGTCCGATCAGGCGCGGAAGGCGCTGGGTCCCGCCGGCTCCGGGATTGATCCCAAGCCGAACTTCCGGCATGGAAAATCGCGTCTTCGGATCGCAGATGCGGAAATGGCACGCCATCACAAGCTCCAGGGCTCCTCCGATGACCTTGCCTGTAAGCGCGGCGACCACGGGTTTGTCCGAGGCCTCAACCGCATCGAACGCCTCCTGAAAAACGCGGGAGGTTCTTATCGCTTCGTCGTCGCCGGAGAGGCCCTCAAAGATGTTCACATCCGCCCCGGCGCTGAAACCCCTGTCCGAACCGATTATGACGATCCCTCGTACGCTGTCGTCGGTATTGGCCTGACTGATCGAATCGCACAACTCGTCCAGCATTTGAAACGTAATCGCATTAAGCGGCGGATTGTCCAGTCGCAGAATGCACAAACCGTCGGATATGCTGTATTCGATCATGTCGCGGGCCTACAGTTCGAGTGTGAGTTTCAGGGAGCCTTCGGCGCAATCGGCGTACATTTCGAAGGCTTCGGGAGCCTTGTCCCAGGGCATTACAGGCGTGACCATCGCCGCCAGATCCGAAGCTCGCCCGTCGACGACCATGTCGGCGGCCGTCTGGAAGTAAGGCGCGCATTCGGGCCCGACGCAGTTGATAATTCGCGTCTCGTTGCGGAACGTCTCGTGCCACGGGAACGCCTGATCGTCGTAGTCGGGCATTCCGAACACAAACAGACGCCCCGCACGGCGAACGAGCTTCGAAGCGGTGACAAGGGCGTCGGCCTCGCTGGCGGCGCTGACGCAGAAGTCGATCATCTCACCGCCAGTCAGCTCCTTGACTTGCGCCAGGACATCGTGTTTGGACGCGTCGATAGTCGCCGAAGCTCCATAGCGTTTGGACCATTCAAGGCGCCAATCCAGCAGATCGGTAGCGATTACTTGTCTGGCTCCGAAATGCCACAGAACGTGCGTCCAGATCAGCCCCATCGGGCCTTGTCCGATCACTGCGCATCGCTGGTTGACCACGCCTTCTGTCTGGTCCATCGCGCGCAGCACTGTCGCAAGCGGCTGGGCTACTATGAGGGCTCCTACGTCGGGAGCGTCTTCGGGCAGTTGGGCGATTCCGGGGGGTTCGGCGATTATGTACTCGGCGAATCCGAAGTATCCGATCGGCTGGGCGAGCACAAGGGCTCCTTCCTCCCACTGGTCGCAGCGCGACTTGACGACGCGTCCGATATTCTCGTGACCGGCCCATCCGGTTGGGTTGGGGAACGCCAAATCGCCCCAGACCCCGACACCGGTGTATTGGCCCATATTGCTGCCGCACAACGCCACGTGGCTGCACTTGACAAGCACCTGTCCGTCTTCGGGCTCGGGGATCGGCGCGTCGAGCATGGTGATTTTGCGTGGTTCGGCTATTTCGATTGCTCTCATCGTTTCATTTGCCTCTCGGATAAGTCACAAAGATAGTGGAGTTTCGAATCCCAGAAAATACAGCTAAAACACGCTTCGGTCAAGCGCAGCGAGCCCGTAGAATACCAACACGCCCAACCGCTTATCGATAAACTTTAAGGGAGTTCGAAATATGATGCGTTTGAAAACCACCTGCTGCATTCTTGTCGGCGTTGCGATGCTGGCGACGGTAGCCCGGGGAGCCGAAGGTGAAATCGGCCCGAAGAACCAGATCGACATTTTCGTCAGCGCAAAGGAGGGATACAAGACGTTCCGCATACCGGCGATAATCGTGTCCAAAAAGGGGACGGTGCTGGCGTTCTGCGAAGGACGCGTCGGCGGGCGCGGAGACAGCGGGAATATCGATATGGTCCTGAAACGCAGCTTCGACGGGGGCAAGACCTTCGGGCCGCTGCAGGTCGTCTGGGACAAGGAGAAAGACACCTGCGGGAACTGCTGCCCGGTGGTCGACCAAAGAACCGGGACGATACACCTGCTGATGACCTGGAACCGCGGCGACGATCACGAACGAGCGATCATCGCCGGAAAAAGCAAAGATGCGCGGCGGCCTTTCATATGCTCGTCGACAGACGACGGAGAGACCTGGTCGAAACCGGCGGACCTATCGGCGACCTGTCGCAACGAAGACTGGGGCTGGTACGCGACCGGGCCCGGCGTGGCGATCCAGGTTCAGCGTGGAAAGTACAAAGGGCGCCTGGTGTGCCCGGCCAATCATTCCAACAAGAAGTACAAGGACCACGCCTACGCCTCGCACGTTATCTACTCCGACGACGGGGGCAAGAGCTGGAAAAAGTCCGAGGCGATTCGACCCGGATGCAACGAGGCCCAGGTGGTGGAGCTGGCTGACGGGACGCTTATGATGAACATGCGAGCCTACAAACCGCACGGTCACCGGGCAATTTCGACCAGCAAAGACGGCGGAGCGACCTGGTCGAAAGTTACGTTCCAGAAGGATCTGCCCGAACCGACCTGCCAGGCCAGCATACTTCGCTACACCACCGTCGCCGACGGCGGGAGGAACCGCCTGCTGTTTTCCAATCCGCCTCAGACCCGCGGCAGGCACGGGATTACCGTGAAGCTCAGTTATGACGAGGGCAAGACCTGGGGCGTTTCGCGGATGATCTACAAGGGCTCGTCGGCGTACTCGTGCCTTACCAAACTGCCCGACAAATCGATCGGTCTGCTCTACGAGCGCGACGGTTCGGGAAAGATCACGCTGGCGAAATTCACTCTTAACTGGCTAACCGGAGGCAAGGACAAGATGACGGCCAAGAAGAGCCCAAACGCCTCGTCAATACAAACGGCCTCGCTGACGACGCGAAGCACCAAAACAATCTACAGTGAGAAGGATGTCCCGAAATATGTGCTGCCCGATCCGCTGGTGACGCTTGGCGGTAAGAAAGTGACGAATGCAAAGGACTGGCCCGCCCGTCGTAAGGAGATCCTCGAACTGTTCAGCCGCGAAATGTACGGCAGATCGCCCGGCCGCCCGAAAGGGATGACATTTAAGGTGTTCGAGTCCGACGACAACGCCCTGGGCGGAAAAGCGCGTCGCAAGCAGGTTACGGTGAACTTCACTGGAAAATCCGGCGGGCTTTCGATGGACATTCTCATCTACCTGCCAAAGGGCGCGACAGGAGCGACTCCAACGTTCGTCGGATTGAACTTCCAGGGCAATCACTCGATAAACGCCGATCCCGCTATTCGCCTGTCGACCAGGTGGATGCGCCCAAGAAGCAAGACCGTCGTCAAGAACCGCGCCACGGAGAAGGCCCGCGGAGTTGCGGCGTCGCGCTGGGGGGTGGAGGAGATTCTGGCGCGTGGTTACGGTCTAGCCACAGTCTACTACGGCGATATCGACCCGGACCATCACGACAAATTCAGCAACGGGGTGCACGGGCTGCTGGACAAGCACTCCGGTTCGCGCCCCGCAGACGCGTGGGGTTCGGTCGCAGCCTGGGCGTGGGGCCTGTCGCGCGCTATGGACTACTTCGAAACCGACAAGGACATCGACCACAAACGAGTGGCGGTAATAGGACACTCGCGTCTGGGCAAGACGTCTCTTTGGGCCGGCGCGCAGGATCAGCGGTTCGCCATCGTGATATCAAACAATTCGGGCTGTGGGGGCGCGGCGCTGTCGAAACGCTGCTTCGGCGAGACCGTCGGACGGATCAACAGGAGCTTTCCGCACTGGTTCTGCGATAACTTCAAGAAATACAACGACAAGGAGGAAACCTTACCGCTGGACCAGCACATGCTGCTGGCGCTTGTCGCGCCGCGCCCGGTCTACGTCGCCAGCGCAAAAGAAGACCGCTGGGCCGATCCGAAAGGCGAGTTCCTAGCCGCCAAAGGCGCCGGTCCGGTATACAAACTACTGGGCAAGACCCCCCTGCCGTGCAAGGAAATGCCCTCTCTGGACAAATCCGCCCAGGGCGATGTCGGGTACCACATTCGCTCCGGAGGGCACGATGTGAAGGAATTCGACTGGAAGAGCTACCTGGACTTCGCCGACAAGCACATGAAAACCGCGCGGACAGCGAAAACTTCGCATCCAACACGATACATGTTTAAGTCCGTCGACAAACTCTCCGATAAGGAGGGCATGCCGGACCCTTTTTGACCCAGGACGGGTCGCGAATCAAATCGCCTGAAGACTGGCCGGACCATCGCGAATATCTCAAAGCCATGCTCGCGCACTACCAGTACGGACGCATGCCGGCCCGTCCGAAGAAGCTCACCGTCAAGCAGACTCGCGTCATCGATGTCTTCGACGGCAAGGCTGAGCAGATCGATCTTACAATAACGATCCGGCGCGGCGCCGGGAGCGTTACGCTCCGCGCCGCCCTGGTCAGACCGAAGCGGGCGGGCAAATTCCCCGTTGTGATCAAGAACGACAGCCGCCTGCTAAACGCCCCAAAAACCAAGCGATATCTGAAAAGCCATTCCCAGGAACAGGCCGCAATCATCGAGGCCGTGGGGCGGGGTTACGTTATCTGCAAGTACCTTCGCACCGATCTTGCAGCCGACGGACCGGGTAAGCGGAACGAAGGTGTCTTTCCCTTGTATCCCGAATACGACTGGGGCGTAATCGCCGCCTGGGCATGGGGATACCAGATCGTCATCGACGCCCTGGCCGGATTCGAATTCGCAGACACCGACCGAATAGTCGCCACCGGACATTCGCGGGGCGGGAAAACCGCCCTCTGCGGAGCAGTCTACGATGAACGAATCGCCATCGCCGCGCCGAACTCCTCGGGCACGGGCGGAACGGGCAGTATGCGATACTTCGAAAAGGGCCAACGCCCCCAGACAATCGCCGCACACATCGGCAGGCACGATCACTGGTGGAACAAGCGGTTTATGAAATTCGCGGGCTCCGAATCGAAGCTCCCGTTCGACGCACATTTCGCCAAGGCGTTGATCGCACCGCGCGGACTGGTGAATCCGCACGCCACGGGCGACTACTGGGCCAATCCGTACGGTACGCAACTTACCCATCAGGCGGCGAAAATCGTGTATGACTGGCTCGGCGCGCCCGATCGAATCGCAACGCACTGGCGACCGGGCGGACACGCGCAGGGACTTGAAGACTGGCGAGCCCTGCTGGACTTCGCAGACGCACAATTCTTCAAGAAGAAACCGAAACGCAGGTTCGACATCCTTCCGTACAAAGACGCAAACCCGCCGATCAACTGGAAGGCGCCCGGAGACAGTTGACGCTGTCGGTTGAGGGGCGCTATACTAACGGGTCAGGAGAATCAGAGTGAAGAAGGCAATTCTCGTTGCAGTAATCGTATCGGCGTGCGCGGGCGTCGTGTCGGCGGGGAGTTTGGACGTTCGTCTTCAGCAGCGCGACAAGTCCGGAGCTAAGGTCTCACGCGCCAAGTGGGATGTCGCCAAGACAGCGATTATCGTCTGCGACATGTGGGACAAGCACTGGTGCAAAGGCGCTACTGCGCGTGTGGCGGAGATGGCTGGGCACATGAACCGCACGATATCCGCCGCTCGCAAACGCGGAGTGCTGATTATCCACGCACCGAGCAGTTGTCTGGACGCATACAAGAATCATCCGGCCCGCAAACGCGCGCAATCGGCGCCCAAGGCCTCCAGGATCCCGCCCTGGATCGCCCGATGGGCCGGCAAGCTCGCATCGGAGAAGAATGCGGTCTGGCCGATCGACCAGTCAGACGGCGGATGCGATTGCGAGCCCAAGTGCAAATCCGGGCGCGCCTGGAAGCGCCAGATAGACGCCATCGATATCGCCGACAGCGATGCGATAACCGATTCGGGCGTCGAGACGTGGAACCTGCTTAGCGCCCGCGGTATCGACAACGTGATCGTGATGGGCGTCCACACGAACATGTGCGTAATCGGGCGACCCTTCGGTCTGCGGAACCTGAAGCGGGCGGGCAAGAACGTTGTGCTGATGCGCGACCTTACCGACACGATGTACAACTCACGCAGCAAGCCTTACGTCTCGCACTTCAAGGGCACGGGGCTCATCGTCGATTATATCGAGACCTACGTTTGCCCGACTGTCGCCTCGTCGGACATCACGGGCGCCGCGCCGTTCGCGTTCAAGATAACGCCCGGTCCGGCGAAAACACCGACCATCACAAAGGTGACCGCCAATGTAATCGGCGTGGACATCGGCGGCTCGGGCGGCCCGGTGGAGCCCGGATGGGCGGCTTGGACACAGAGACGCGCGATGCGCTTTGGGGCGGCCTTCGACAAAGACTTTATCGCCGAACTGAACGGAGGGCTGGACTGGCGCGACCGAGGCGACAAGAGCGGATCACCGCGCCTCGAGCGCGTGGTTCGCGACGGATACAAGACAAGCGTTGATAACATCCGCCTGACGTTCAAGGGTCTGGCCGCCGGAGACTACCGCCTGGTGCTCTACAGTTGCGATCTGCTGTTGACCGAGTCGCGCAACAAGGGCGAGTTCGACGTCCTGGTGAACGGCAAGACAGTCCTCCGGAAACAAGGCAGCGTCCCCCGAGGCCGGGCAAATCAAGCCGCCATGCCGCCCATCGCGTTGAAATGCGACAACAAGGATATCGTTATCGAACTCAAACGCATCTCGGGCGAAATATGGATCAACGGTTTCGTTCTGGCTGGCGGAGGATCGGGGAGGATGCCCATGCCCAAAGGCGGAACCAGCGCGCAGGCTGTCGCCCCGTCCGACAACACCGCAGCACCCCATCCCAATGTCGCTGCGCTGCGTCGCGCGATCAACGATCTGGGCGAAACTTACGGTAAGCGATATCCCAACCGAGCCGCCTATCTCAAGCGTCTCGACGCCATAGTCGACGCCGCAGGCAAAGGGCGCAAGCAGTTCGATGCGCTGCAGCGCGAGGCGCTGCTGGCCAATCCGCTGCTGGACTTCGACAAGCTGCTGGTCGTAAAACGGCGCCCGAACAAGAAAGGCAAGCCCGGAAATCCGGATCTGGCCCGCGGATGGGATATCGGGTTCCCGCGAAGCTCTTTCGGTAAGAGCAGCCTGAAACGCAATGCGCTCGAGGGTGAAATCGCCGTCCTCTCGCCAGTGACGCCCGAAGGCAAGCTCACGGCGCTGTACCGCCCGAAAACACCGCTGTTCGTCGGCGACGTCGATCTGCATTTCAGCGCCGACCGAATGCTCTTCACCAAACGCGACTCACGGGGCAACTTCCAGATCCACGAGATCAGCGCCAAAGGCGGATCCCCGCGACAGGTAAGCGGCGGCGAGCAGCCCGACGTGCACAACCACGATGGCGCGTACCTTCCGAACGGCGATATCATCTTCGCGTCGACCGCATGCTTCCAGGGCGTGCCCTGCAACAAATCCAACGTCGCGCTGCTGTATCGAATGAACGCCCGGGGACAACGCGTCCGCCAACTGTGCTTCGACCAGGATCACAACTTCCACCCCGCAATCCAGGAAGATGGGCGAGTGATGTACCTCCGCTGGGAATACTCCGACCTGCCCCACACGTTCAGCCGCATAATGTTCCAGATGAACCCCGATGGAACCGGGCAGATGGCGCTTTACGGGGGCAGCTCGTACTGGCCTAACGGAATCTACAGCGCCCGACCGATCCCGGGCAAACCGACCATGTTCGCAGGCGTAGTGGCGGGGCATCACGACTGCTACCGCACTGGTGAGCTGATCCTGTTCGACGTATCCCGAGGGCGTCGCGAAACCGAGGGCGTAGTCCAGCGAATTCCGGGTTACGGTAAGAAGATCGAAGCGCTTATTCAGGACAAGCTCACCGCCAAGAGCTGGCCGAAATTCGCACACCCGTTCCCGCTGAGCGACAAGTACTTCCTGGCGACCTGCAAGCTGGACAGCAAGTCGCCCTGGGACATCTATCTTGTCGACGTATTCGACAACATGCTCCGCCTCCGCCACGAAGACGGATGGGGCCTGTTCGAGCCGATCCCGTTTCGCAAGACGCCCCGCCCGCCGATAGTGCCCGACAAGGTCGACCTCAAACGCAACGATGCGACGGTTATGCTGGCCGACATTTACCGGGGCAAGGGTCTGGCGGGCGTGCCCCGCGGAGAAATCAAACACCTCCGCCTGGTCACGCTGCACTATTGCTACCAGGGGCTCGGCGGACAGTACGACCGCGTGGGGCTCGACGGACCATGGGATGTAAAACAGGTGCTCGGGACCGTACCGGTCGAGTCGGACGGATCGGCGAATTTCCGCATACCGGCCAACATGCCCATCGCCGTACAACCGCTCGACTCCGAAGGCAAAGCGGTCCAACTCATGCGGAGCTGGCTGGTCGGCATGCCCGGTGAAGTCGTAAGCTGCGTGGGATGCCACGAAACGGGCAATATGTCGTCAACGGTGCGACAGACAATCGCCCTCAGGCGCAAACCGTCGGAGATCAAACCGTTTTACGGACCCAGGCGCGGATTCAGCTTCAATCGCGAAATCCAGCCCGTGCTCGACAAGTACTGCCTGGCCTGCCACAACGGGCAAAAGCGCGACGACGGGAGGAAGATCCCCGACTTGCGCCTGGCCGGCGAGAACAAGTACCGCCAGGGCCATTTCACGCCCTCGTACATGGCGATCCGGCGCCTGGTGCGCACCCCCACGATGGAACCGGACATGCACATGCTCGCCACGGGCGACTTCCACGCCGACACGACCGAGCTTGTCCAGATGCTCAGCGCCGGACACCACAACGTGAAACTCAGCGAAGAAGCGTGGGAGCGCCTGATAACCTGGATAGACATCCAGGCTCCCGCACACGGAACATGGCGGGCGATCGCGGGCGAAAAACGCGTGCTCCATCAAGCCGCCCGACGCCGCAAACTGCTGAAACTCTACACCGGACGCGACAGCGACCCCGAACCGGCCGCCAAAAAATCGACGAGCAAGATTAAACCCATCGTTCCCGAACCCGAAGATCAAACACCGCCCCGAAAGGTAGTCTGCCCGGACTGGCCTTTCAATGCGACCCAGGCCGCAGCCAAGCTGAAAGCCCTCGGCTCGACGCGCCTCACGATCGATCTGGGCGAGAACATGAAGCTGGAGTTGGCCCGAATCCCAGGCGGTCAGTTCGTAATGGGCTCCGAACGCACAACTATCGCCAAACCGTTCTGGATCGGGCGATTCGAAGTCACCAACAGACAATACGCCGCCTTCGACCCGTCACACGACAGCCGCATGGAGCCCGGAGACGCACTGCACTTCGAAAAAGAGGCGCGCGGATTCGCCCTGAACTCACCCGAACAACCGGTCGCGAGAGTCTCGTGGGTCCGGGCGATTGCGTTTTGCAAATGGCTTAGCGCAAAGAGCGGTAAGAAGGTGTCGCTGCCCACGGAGGCCCAGTGGGAATGGGCCTGCCGCGCCGGGACCGACACTGCAATGTGGTACGGACAGCTCGACACCGACTTTGCATCCAAAGCCAATCTCGCCGACGCCACATTCAGGAAGATCATAAACTACGGCGGATACGACAAGGCCGCCAACATCGTCCCGCCCTGGAGACCGGCGGTCGAGACGGTCGACGACAAGTTCCGCGTCTCAGCGCCCGTAGGCCGGTTCCAACCGAACCCATGGGGGCTGCACGACATGCACGGAAACGTTGCAGAGTGGACCCGATCGCCCAACAAGCGCGACGCAACCGGGCGTTGCACGGCCCGAGGCGGGTCGTGGTACGACCGTCCGAAACGGGCGACGTCGTCATTCAAAACGACGTACAAACCGTGGTTGGGAGTTTACAACGTGGGCTTCCGCGTGGTTGTCGAGGATTGACCGGTTCGGGATCGCTTGTCTAGAGATCGCGCCCGATGGCCTGGGCGATTCGCCTCAGGGAATCTGTAAGATCCGTCAGCACCTCAGGCGTCAGGCATTGCGCTCCGTCGGACATTGCGTGCTCGGGATCGGGGTGACATTCCACTATCAGCGCGTCGGCTCCGGCGGCGATTGCGGCCCGGCACATCGCCGGAACCAAGTGCGCATGCCCCGTACCGTGCGACGGGTCGACAATCACAGGGAGGTGGCTTCGCTCGTTGAGTTCCGGCACGGCCGCCAGCGGAAGCGTGTTGCGAACGTACTTCTCGTACGTGCGAATGCCCCGTTCGCACAGGATCACATGCTCGTTGCCCGCGTTGATGATGTACTCAGCCGCAAGCAGGAACTCCTCCAACCGGGCCGATATTCCGCGCTTCAGCAGCACCGGTTTGCCCGTCTTCCCAACGGCCTCAAGCAGAGGGAAGTGCTGCATGTTTCTCGCTCCGATCTGCAGCACATCGGCGTGTGCGGCTACCGCGTCAACCGTTTCTACGCTGACTACTTCGGTGACGATCGCCAAACCGGTGTTCCGCCCGGCTTGGGCGAGAATCTCGAGCCCCTCTTCCTGGAGTCCCTGGAAACTGTAGGGCGAGGTCCTGGGCTTGTAAGCCCCTCCGCGGAGCCCTATGGCTCCGGCGGCTTTGACCGCATCAGCAAGGCGCAGGAACTGGTCCCGGTTCTCCACGGAGCACGGTCCGGCGATCAGGCCGACGGTGTTTCCGCCTACCGAGAACTTCCCCGGACCGATTTCAATGGTCGTCCGTGTTTGCTTGACCTCGGTTGAGGCCATTTTGTACGGAGCTAGAATCGGCACGACGCGTTCGACCATGGGAGCCGTCTCGATAGCGCCCTTGTCGACCGACCGCTTGTCGCCGATGCACGCAATAACTGTGCGGTCCGTGCCGTATATCGGATGGTCCTTCAGACCAAAATCACGCACCAGATCTATCACGTGCTGTATCTGTTCGTCGCTGGCTCCGGGTTTCATTACTACGACCATTTTCACACCTCAGAAGGTTCGTCAACTTTGTTCATTTCGGCAAAAAGAGGGGATATCTGCAAGAAGTCGACGCGCCGAGCACGCGTGCGACCGCACTTTCCAACCGCTCGAAGCTTCTACCGCGCCGCTTCGATCTTCGCCAAACCGCCCATATAGCCCCTCAGGGCCTGCGGAACGTTCACTGAACCGTCGGCGTTCTGGTTCAGTTCCAGCAGCGGGATCATGATGCGCGGTGAGGCGATAACCGTATTGTTCAGCGTGTGGCAGAAATGTATTTTACCGTCTTCGTCGCGGTAGCGAATGCTCAGACGCCGGGCCTGGAACTCGTAGAATCGACTGGCTGAATGCGTTTCACCGTAGCTGTCGCGGCTGGGCATCCAGGTCTCGATATCGAATTTCTGAACCTGCCCCTGCCCGAGATCGCCCGTGCAGACATTAACCACGCGGTACGGAAGCTCAAGGGCCTTGAGAACGTCCTCGGCGTTGGCGAGTATTTCCTGGTGATAGTCTATCGATTGGGCCTGATCGTTGGGACCGATGACCACCTGTTCGACTTTGTCGAACGTGTGTATGCGGTAGAGGCCTCGCGTGTCTTTTCCGGCGGCTCCGGCCTCTCTGCGGAAGCATGTGCTGACCGCGACGTATTTCTTCGGCAGATCGGACGCCTCGAGGATTTCACCGCTGTGATACGCTGTAAGGGGCACCTCAGCGGTTCCCACCAGACTCTTGTTGTCGCGCTCGGCGAGATAGGCCTGGTCCCTTCCGACGGGAAAGTACCCCGTCCCGTACATAACGTCCTCGTTGACGAGAACCGGAACGGTCATCAGTTGGTATCCCTTGTCGATCATCTGATCGATCGCGAGCCGGAGCACGGCTTGGTGCAGCATGGCTCCGGCGCCCTTGAGGATAAAGTTCCTGCTGCCGGCGAGCTTCACTCCGCGCGGAATGTCGATAATGTCCAACTCCTCGCCAAGTTCGACGTGGTCTTTGGTTTCGAAGTCAAACACGGGTATCTCGCCTACTGTGCGGAGTTCGGTGTTTTCGGTGTCGTCCTTACCCAGCGGTACGTCGTCAGCGGCCGGTTGGGCGACCAGCAGCATCAACTCGTTTACCTTCGGTTCGATCTTCTCTATCTGGTCTTCGAGTTCGGCGATGGTCGTCTTTAGAGATTTAACCGACATGATCGCATCGACCTTGTCCTGCCCGGTCAGTTCGGCAATCTGCTTACCGGCGGAGTTCTGCTCGGTGCGAGCGTCCTGAAGTTGCTGGTTCAGGCTCAGCAGCTCGCTGTCGGCCTGCAGGAGCGCGGTGATGTCCGCGGCGATGTGCTTATCGCGGGCGGCTTTTGTGTACTTGTCCGGGTCGGAGCGAATGAGTTTTATGTCTATCATGGTAAATTCCGGTAATTAATACGGAGTCGAACGGTTACTTCGCCCTAAAGAGTACAAAAACCCTCGAAACTTACAATCATCAATTCTGAAAGATGCGGTAATTGCCCACCGCCCGGCGCTGACAATTGACAAGCTGTTTCGGAAGAATCTTGACAGAGGAGGCTCTGTCGGCGACATTGCACCAACTTGATGTAGAGCGATTCAATGACCACCAACGGCAACAACCCGCTTAACAACTCCCTAAGAGCGATCGTAGGCTTGGCGCTGGCGTGGATAGTGCCCGGCGCCGGACACGCGTTCGTCGGGCGCCCGGGGCGCGCAATTATCATATTCCTCGTCATCGGCGCCACGTTCTGGGGCGGAATCGCCATGGGCGGAGTCATGACAGTCGACCGCGAAGGACAGAGATGGTGGTTCGCAGCGGAAATGCTCACCGGTGTTCATGGACTGGTCGGATGGCGGAGAGCAAACACGCTTCTTGAAAAACTCGGTCCGGAAATTCAGAAGGCAATGACCGAGGACAGGGAGAAACATCAGAACAATATCAGGGCCGGCCAGCGCGATCTGGACGAATGCACCAGACGGATCAACGAAATCGAGAACTCGCTGAGAGCTGCAACGGATCAGGAGGAGAGAGAACGGCTTGAGAAGATCCTTGTCGAGCTTACTGAAAACAGGGGCGCGATCAATGCTCAGATAATGGAATCGCGCTCGCGATTGTACACGGCGCGCAACGAGCATGTCTCCAGACTCCTTGCCAAACAAGGACTTGCGCTGGTGGCTCCGATGGCGACACTGGCGCGAGCGTACGCAGGGGTCGCCGGGCTGCTGAACATCATGTGCATGTTCGACGTGTTCATGCTCGCACTGATCGGTCCGATAGCGCCTAGAAAGGAGGATGACCCGCAATGATTGCTGAATTGTTCGTCAATCCTCAGATAATCCCGTTCAGCATGACCCTGTGGCTGCTCCTGCCGCTATGTGCCTCGGTAGCAATAGTTTACAAGGCTATTCGAGTGAAGGATATCCGGAACCTGCCTCTTCAGGCGGGCGTACTTATTATATTCATGTTGGGGGGCTTGTGCGCCTTGGGCGCATGTCTCTGGGCGGTCCATGAATTCTGGCCGTAAACGCCCATATAACCACCTCTGAACACCGCAGTTACACGCATTTTATAAAAACATGTCTTCGCGCCGGTTTTTTGGCGCGCACTTGGGGATTCTCGGATATAATTATAATAGATAAAGGGTGGAGCCTGTGCGTGGTTTGCGTATACCCCGGACGGGAGGAAGAGATGGGTTATGAGCGTATATTACTGGACATGGAGGTCCAGAAAGATTTCTTCTGTCGCTCGGGGAGGTTCTACAGCCGAGCCAACAGTCCCGTACTTAAGCACATCAAAGAACTACTGAAATGGGCCAAAACCGAGTCCGTACCGGTGGTCAGTACGCTTCTGCGCGCCTCGCGAACCGGCGGTCCGGGGCATATCCCCTACTGCATCGAGGGCACCGAAGGTGAACTGCGCGTTCCGCGAACCATGCTGCCGAATTACATCGCATTCGGAACCAGGAGGATCACCGATTTACCGGAGTCTATTCTCGAACAGTACCAGCAAGTGGTTTTTGAAAAACGCGATCTAAGCATACTCAGCAATCTTCGCATAGAGCGACTGCTGACCCAACTGAGCGGAAACGCCACGTTCATACTCTGCGGCGCGGGCCTGGCGGGAGGTATTGTCCAGACGGCGATCACACTGCGAAGCCGGAGATTCGGCGTGATCCTCGCCAGCGACGCCGTCGCCGATCTCGGGGACCCCAGCGCGGATATGGCGCTGCGGAGAATGGCGGCTAAAGGCGTGATCTCGTGCCCAACGGCGGTTATCATCGCCCCGCCTGCGGCCCCGAAACGCAAGGGGCGTTTGCGCACTTCTCGTCGCACCGCAACAGCACGACGCAGATAATCTCTCTCGCCCTTTGCATCGACTTACCCTTGCAGCTGAGGCGGTCTTGTGATAATTCCATAGTATGAGCAACGAATCCACGGCGCCATGGACGGTGCTGAAACTACTGGAGTGGACCAAACAGTACTTCGCCCAAGCCGACGTCGACCAGCCGCGACTATGCGCCGAAGTGCTGCTGGCGCACGTGCTGGGCTGCGAGCGGATCGAACTCTACACGCGGTTTGACTACTCGCCCGATCCAAACCAGCTCGCCTCTTACAGACAACTCGTAAAGAGAGCCGCCCAACACGAACCGACAGCCTATCTCGTGGGCTCGCGCGAATTCTATTCGCTGAAATTCAAGGTCACCGGCGACGTGCTGATACCCCGCCCGGAAACCGAACAACTGGTCGCCGAAGCCGAAGCACATCTCAAAACACTCGATCGACCGGGACTGATGTGGGACATCTGCACCGGCAGCGGGTGCGTTGCGATAGCGACAGCGTTGCAGGTCGACAGCGTCCAGGTCCTGGCCACCGACATATGCCCCAAAGCAGTCGCGCTGGCCCGCAGCAACGCTGAAGCACATAACCTCACCCAGCGCGTGCGATGCGATGTGGCTGACCTGGCGAGCATTCCCGAAAGTTGCAGCGATCTGGGCAACAAGTTGTTTGATGTGATAACCGCAAACCCGCCCTACGTAGCCGACGGAGACACGATAGGCGCCTCGGTTATGCACGAACCGGCTGGGGCGCTTTATTCCGGTCCCGACGGACTGGACTGTATCAGAACGCTCCTGCCCCAGATCCCGCCGATTCTGCAACCCGGTGGGGTTTTCGTCATGGAGTTTGGAATAGGTCAGCACGACGCAATCGCCGAACTTATCGCGGGAATCGACCAGTTCGACCGCCCGCGAATCCTCAAGGATCACCAGGATATCGAACGAACCATTGTCGTCAGGCGGACCGACACATGAACAAGCAACCGGAAGATCTTGAGAACTTCGACGCACAGGAACAAGCCGAACAAGCCGCCGAAACCGCGCTGGAGTACCGCAACTCGCCACAGCGGGCGATCCACCTGGTCGACGAAGCCGCCCGAAAGGCCGAACGAAACAAAGCCTCGCTTCGCAAGGTCATCAGCGACCTGGCGGCGATGGTGCGAATGGTTAAGGCGTGGTTCAGCAAGGAATACCGACAAGTCCCCTGGTCGACGATCGCTATCGCCCTTGGAGCGCTGATCTACTTCGTAAACCCCTTTGACGCCATACCCGATTTCATCCCGGGCGTGGGCTACCTCGACGATGCGCTGGTGATAGGAGTAACGGTACAATCAATCCGAACAGCTCTGGAGGCCTTCAAGCTCTGGGAGAAGAACAAGAAGTAGTCCGGTTTCCAGTCGTTTCAACTCACATTCACTCCAAATTCCGCGCATAATCGGATTCTTCCCCTGGTCAAAACGGGATATCAGGTCATGACTATACGGATGGGACGTTCTTAACAACTCGCCTGACTCTCACCGGCGCCATACAGCAGACCAAAGCGTTCGGATCGGTTGACGTAGACGACCGGTCGATGGCCATCGTGTTGGCGGGGATTCCCGGTTCGGAGAATCTCTGGAAGTGGACCTTCCAGCCGACCTCGAACCGCTGGCGATCTACACGGTCTTGTAGGCCGTCGGCGAGTTTGTCGGTTTGGTTATTTCCTGATCGCTTCGATCGCGTCGTCCAGTCTGCGGCGAAGGGTCGTCCAGTGGTCCGGTCCGAACAGGGCGTCATGATTGCGTTGACCGAGTTTGAACGATCCCAGCGTTTGTGCGATCAGGTTTTTTGCGCTCTTGGCGGCTGTCAGGTTGGGCTTTTCGGCGACGAGACGGGCGAGAGTCAGCATGCGTCGGTAATCGTCCAGGCCCTCTCTCAGACGTTCGAATCGAACGGCTGGAATCAGCCGGCCTTCGGGCGATGAATTGCACCAGGCATAGTCGTCTTCGCGACAATCCAGGGCGTAATAGGGATCGCCCGCCGCACAATTCCAATGCCACGACAAGCGGAACTTCATGTCGAATTGCTTGGCGGCCTTGTACATGTAGACACCGTACGTCCAGCGATTACCGCCGTTGTAGAACGCCCACCGCCCACCGGAACTGCGGATCAGATTCACAGAGTCTTCATCGTGCGTGTTCCAGTTGGCTATGTGGAGATTCTTCGACAGGACAAAGTGCGGATCGGCGGGCTTGTTTCCGCGGAAGCTGCTGGCGGCGGTGAAGTATGGCGGACCTTTGGGAAATGCTTTCTTGTAGGCCTCAGCGTTCTCTATCGAACGCGTCAGATCGTCGCCGATCGGTTCGTCGCCAAGATTCCAATACACGTCCAGCCAGTTGTTGGATTCGGCGTGCGTTTGGACGGCGGAGAATATGGACCGGACGAACGAGCTGTAGTCGCTGAAGCCTGCTTTCTTCATCTGATCGAGGCTCTGGTAGTACAGATTCAATCCGCCGAATGGGCAATAGGTGACAACGGGCATGGTGAAACCGGCCTGGCGGGCCATTTTCATCTGTGCGTCGCCCACGCTGAAGTCGAGCACGGGTTTACCGTCCTTGAAGCCTTTGTAGGTTACGACGGGCAGACCGCTGAAACTGGTGAAACCGTAATCTCGCATCCGTGCGAGGCTCTTGCGGGCCATCAGTTCGTTGTGAGCCCGGGCGGCCGGGTCGGCGCCGTACCAAGGGGTCCGGATGGTGTGGCTCCACGGTCCGGCGGGAATGTCGACCGCATCGAGCGAGCCTTTGCAAACGGTGAACTCAATCGGCGCCGCAAACGCCCGTCCGCGAGCCGG
The DNA here is from genome assembly GCA_030745875.1 of Phycisphaerae bacterium. Classification (GTDB taxonomy): domain Bacteria; phylum Planctomycetota; class Phycisphaerae; order SM23-33; family SM23-33; genus BS750m-G57. The sequence continues at coordinate 87,138 of JASLNT010000057.1, read as the reverse complement.
TTTGATCGACACGTTGCCCTTGTAGACGCCCGCGGGCGTCCCTGCAGGAACGCGAACGGTCAGCCAGAAGCGTCTGGTCAGACGCGCGGGCATTTCCACCGAACCGGAAGGCATGAGCAGGCGAGGCTTTATCGCATATACGGAACCTTCCATGGTTATGCGACTCAGGCGGTATGAAACGTGGGCCACGTCGATTGCCCGGGAAGGTATCGCAGCGCCGGAGCCCGACAGGTCGCCAACACTGACCGTCACCTCGCCCAAGTCGCGCAGAGGGAGAATCGAGAAGGTCAGCGGTTCGTATTCGCCCGCAAACGCCCTTCCGGTGATCGGCTTGCCCAACTCGGCAGTCAGGGGCGTATCGTTGTAATAGACGTCCTTCATGCAATCGCGGACAAAAGTTACATACCCGCGCGACTTGTCGGCGGCTGACGGGACCAGGCGATCGCCAGTCGGGCGATGAAGGACGCGTTTGAAGTAGTTGTTGAAATGGAATCGCCGCTTGTCTTCGACGTACTTTACGAACCGCTTTCCCGAGTCGCTCTTCGCTACGGGATAGGCTATCACCGACGACACGCTGCAGGCCCAGTTGGAGCCCTGAAAATCGATATCCAATCGCCCGTCGGTGACATCAACGGTGAAGGTCTTCTCCCGGTAATACGCTTTCTGGTATTTGTCGAACGTGTCGTCGGCAGGCAGGTCTTCGACGTTCCAGAAGCGGTAGTACTTCTTCTTGAACGATGCGAAGTCCATAGTATCGGTCACCACGGGCTTGCCCTCGGCCAGGATAGACCGCTTGCGATAAACCTGGTACTCGCCCCAAAAACCCGACGGATTATCGTAGTTGACGACTACGCGATATTTACCGTTGGGCGCATCGACCGCCAGACCGCCCGATTCGATGCATATGAAGTCCTGGTAGAGCGGATCGGGCTGGAGAACGTCGTATGTTCGCCAGATTTTCGCGCCGCGCAGACCGTAACCGCGGCCGGTGGTGTAACGCGTAGACGGGGTGATCTGCGTGAAACCCTCCAGCACCGGACCGGAACTCTTTCCGAAATCAAAAGCGTGCAGGCCGTCAAAGAGAACCTTTCGCGCCGAGTCGTCGCGCTCCAGGCGGATGTTGTCGACAAACAGCGGCGCGGGCGGTTTCGACCCGATATTGAAAACCAGCCGCCTGATCCCGCTGAGAATCAGCATTCGACCCGGGCGGGATTTTTCGCCAACAAACAACCGCTTGATCGGAAGAACAAACCTGCTGCGACCGGGCGGGACGATGGTGTTGTAGTTTACGCGCGTCCAGTAACCGGCCGTAGCGCTGTCGCGAATTTCGACGTAGAGTTTCGTTGGGATCTTCGCATCGCTGTAGATATCGGCTTTGAGATAATCGTAGCCGGTCCAGTCCTGCGAGCGGTTCATGCTGGAGTACGACCGGTCGATACGGAGCGATTTGGACCCGTGTGTTGCGTGGGTCGATACGACGGCTCCGGGTGCGAAGGGGTTCTTGCCTTCAAACGAAGTGATGAGCTTTACCGGCGGGCCGGTGAGGGTTTGCTTCTTCAGTGTCAGAGGCGTTGCGCAGGCGTAGCAGCTTCTCCACTTGGGCATGTTCCTGTAACCGCATTCAGCGCATCGCACGGCGCCCGTACCGATCTTGCCCGGGGGGGCGATGGGCTGGGACTCCTTGCCCAGTACGGGCGATTTGGTCAGCGGGACATCGGACCGGACTTTCTCCATCAATACATCGTCGATCCAGAAATAACCCGGCGCCATCATTCCAAACGACGGTCCGAATTTCCCGGCCTTGGGAATATCGCCAACGTACGTGAGCCTGGTCCATCCGAACGTACCGCTTTTATTGAGTTGGATGTACTTGTCGGCGAACATGAACTCGGTGGTCTGGCCCCAGGAGCCCTTTCCGATATCCAGCCCGCGGATATAAGCTGTGATCCTGTACCTGCCCGGTTGCAGGCTAACCAACTGCGCCGCACGGATTTTCGCACCGGCCCCGCCAATCAGCAGGCACGAGTGCTTGCCCGTGCGAGCGGCCCGCCCGACGGCGAAACTGCAGTCGCCGTCGTATTTCCAACCGCCCCACTTTGCGAACACGAGACCGAAACGGTCACGCTCTTTGGTTACTTCAAACGACGGATCGGCCAGCAGATTCGACCCGCCCCAAGACGCCGACGGAACGACTAATGAGATTACAATTCCCAGGCACAACCAGTAACGCCCGCGCATGTTTGGCTCCTTCTGCTGTCCGGTGTGGAACCGACCGAGTCCGGCAGCGACATTGTCGAGTGTCGATTGATTCGGGGCAAGGGGAAACACGGGGGCAATTGGCAAACGGCCGTAAATACGCCCGCCGACACGCCAGCGAACCCAACCACACCGACATGTCACACTTCCAACAGGCGTGACATCACGAGCATCCGATCGGGATCTGGGATCCCAACGCCGGACCAATCTCACAATTTTGGACTATCTTCGCATACCGGTTTGTAGTACCCTGTGGGGCTTGTCGATTTTCCAAACAGTGAGAATACCAGGCTGAAAGGACATAATCATGAAGATTGCAGTAATTGGCGGTGATGGGACGGGCCCGGAAGTTGTGGCTGAAGGTCTCAAAGTGCTGGAAGCAGCGGCCGCAAAGGTCGGCTTTGAGTATACGACTCAGGACTTCAATGTCAGCGGTGATCGCTATCTTGCCGCAGGCGGCGACCCCAACGCACCGTCGATTCCGGTGATCTCGGAAGAAGAGATCGATGAGTTGGCGACTTTCGACGCGATTTATCTCGGAGCGGTCGGTCATCCGGACGTAGCTCCGGGGATCCTGGAAAAGGGTCTGCTGCTCAAGGCTCGTTTCCAATTGGACCAGTACATTAACCTCCGCCCTGTTACGCTCTATCCGGGCGTTGAGACTCCGCTTGCGGGCAAGACTCCCGACGACATCGATTTCGTGGTCGTCCGCGAGAACACCGAGGGCCTTTACTCGGGTATGGGCGGTCTGCAGTACAAGGGCACGCCCAACGAAGTAGCCACGCAGACCATGTGCAACACGCGTATGGGCGTCGAGCGGGCGATTCGTTACGCGATGGACCTGTGCATGCGTCGCGACGACAAGAAGCTGATCACACTGGTGGCCAAGAACAACGTGCTTACGTACGCACACGATCTGTGGTTCCGCGCGTTCATGGAGATCGGCGAGGAGTATCCCGAACTGACGAAGGACTACAACCACGTCGACGCGGCCTGCATGTGGTTCGTCAAGAACCCCGAGTATTACGACACCATCGTGGTGTGCAATATGTTCGGCGACATCATCACCGACCTCGGCGCGATGATCCAGGGCGGAATGGGCGTAGCGGCGGGCGGGAACATTAATCCGGGCGGTGTGAGCATGTTCGAGCCCATCGGCGGGTCGGCTCCAAAGTATACCGGGCAGAATGTGATAAATCCGATCGCGGCGATAGCGTCGCTGGCGATGCTGCTGCGCGAGACGGGCAACAACACCGGCGACGACAAGCTCGTCGATGCGGGCAACCGCGTTGAACAGGCGATCCGAGCGGTCACACCGCAGATGGACAGTCAGTCGGCCGGTCGGATGGGATTCTCAACCAGCGAGGTCGGCGACCTGGTCGCCAGGACCGTCACCGAAGCCGAATAACGCGACAGGATCGCAAGAAACACTCACAAAAAGAGACGCCCGCGTTTGCGGACGTCTCTTTCTTTGCGCCATCGTGCGTCGGCGGACTTACTTGGTCTTGGTGAATGTGGTCGACTGGGTTCCGGTTATCTCAGCATCAGTCGTTATGGTCTGCCCTTGGGCCTCAACCTTCACCGACATCGAACCGTCGATATCCATCGACTGCTTCGACATCATACCGTTGTCGGTGTTCAAGTCCATGCGCCCTTTTATGGTCATTTTAAGGGCGTCAATCTTCATGGAGCCCGGACCGATCTGCGTAGTCTCGCCGCCTTTGGAGGTCATCCTGGCTTTCATTTCTATTACGGCGATATTCTCACCGGCGGGGTTGGTTTTCAGTTCGATCAGTTTGCACTTGGCCTCACATCCCATATCTCCGGCCATCGGAATGGGCATGCTGAAATCCGCATACCACACAGCTCCGGCTCCGACCGGTTCTTTGGGCATGAAGTCCTGCGACATGCTGATCATTTTGCCCATGGCCTTGTCGCCGAGCGTCTTCTTCAACTGCTGCGCCATTTGGCGCATCTGAGGGTCTTGCCGGCCGATTCGGTCCCATATTGCGCTCATGCCGCTCACATTGGACACCTTACCGTCGGCATCGCAATCCATGGTGATTTCCGCGTCCAGGAGAGCGCTGAACACCTTGGCTCCGGGGTTGCCGGACAGGGAGGCGGGATCGGACGTATCGATCACGCCGCTGGCCGGACCGCCCGTAGTTTCCTGTCTGATTCGCTTGAAGTCCATCGCCAGCTTCGTACTGCCCGCGGCGGCGGGCGTAACATTGATATCCACCCACTGCGTCATCTTCTGTTTCGAACTTATCTTCTGCTTTCGATCGCCGGCTCGGACCGTTCCCTTGGTGGTCATGTCCTGTATCTGGATCATCTCGTATGTTCCGGGCGGATACTTCGCCACCAGCTTCACGCGCGGTTCGGAGCCGTTGGAGGCCTCTTCGTCGCGAATCGGTGCGTCAGACTTGGAACACTGCATCTGGCTCATGCTCATCACTGCCGCCAGGATCGTCCAGACAGTTGCTTTACGGAAATTCATGGTATTCTCCCTATCGACGTTGCAGCGGATGCCGACCCGCCTTGGTTATTCGATCCGAACGCTTACCACCGCAAGCACAGGCGACCACATCCGCCGACTGCAGATCACGGGGTCCATAGCGACAACGATACCAATGCGAGGGACGTTCTGTCCATAGTGAAGAAGCGCCCATTTGAGAAATAATCGGCGCGGCCGCAGGCGCGCGTGTCTTATTTGCGCGAAGCGGTGGCGAGTTTGCGGACCCAGCAGCTCTTGCAGAGGCATGGTTCGCGCCCGCAAGTTCCGTTTATATCGCGGTATTTCCGCGGTTGGATCGCTGCTGTGACCAGTTTGACCGCCTGCTTGTAATCCGGATCCGCCTTGCCATTGAATCCGCCGGATATCTGCCCCCATCCTCCCGCCGCCGCGGGCAACGGAGCGTTGAGGATGCGGCTGGCTTCGGGGCATCCGACGTTCACCAGTGCTGCAAACGGTTGCGCGGCCAGTTTCGCATCGAATCTCCGGGCCACCCATGCGCGAAGGGCTTTTTCACCATCCGGATCAGCCTGGCGGTCTTCGATCCGGTTAAACGAGTAATCACCGCAATACTGCGCGTTTACGTCGAGCCAATCGATAATCGGGGCGATCTGCGTCGCGTCGAATTTGACCTTGGCGTGCCCCTTCATCAGAAGCGGAACCAGCTTGCTGGCGACTGCGAAATAGTCCCTGGGACGAGTAGCGTGAGTTTCGCCTTTGAACTTGGCGGTCTTTATCAGACCCGGCGCATTGCAGATCGAATTGTACGATCGGGCGGTCTTCAGGATTTTCGAGACCATCCAGTCCCTGGGCTTTTTCGGCGTTTCGACTGCCCCGAGCAGATCGAGCTTGCCGTCGACCTTGTCGAGTCCGTGACACCTGATGCAATATCGATCGAGCACGGGCTGGACCGAACGGAGGAAGCTGAAACCGCCGACGTACGAGGGATCGGTCGGAGGAACAATTGCAACGGGCTTTCCCTTCATCGCCATCGGAGCAGCAAGCGGCGCCAGACCCTTCTGCTCGTGACAACCGACGCAGCTGCGAAACTCACCCGGTTGGAGATAGACAAACGTTCGCATGGTCATTACGGCCATGCCGTTTTCGTCCAGCGCCTGGAGTTGCAGCGGCTTGCCCGCCGGTGCGGTGAACATCACCGATCCGTTGGGCTTCACCGGAACGGTTCCCAGGATGTGCTTCGCCACTTCGTGTCTGACGAGGCTGGGCTGGTTCTTCCAGACCGCCGGTTGGTTTACGATCTCGTTTATCCGCAGCATCTTGATCACACCGGGCTTGAGCAGCTTATCCGGATCGTTCATGGTCTCGTAGACATCCTGGACCGCGAATACGCCGGTGTCAGGGGCTCCCGGCTGCAGCGACGACGGGATCAACCGCGGAGTCTTTCGCGGTCGGATCGGAGTTGGCGAGAAGCACGAAGTTTCGCCCTTGTAGATAAGCTCTCTTCCGCCAAACGAATCGACCAGATAGATAGCAAACGTATCTTTGGGCGTACGTCCCTGGTAAGGCAGGTTCTGCGGGGAGTACGCCGCCAGGAACAGGTCCTCCGTGATCGGCCAGGGTGTCGAGTAGCAACCGAGGATATTCCGCGATTCAGCCTCGAAGAACGCGATCTCCGGCGTAATTCGCTTGATAGGCTTACTTCCGTTCTCGCCGACGGCCGGGTCGATGCGGATAATGCATCCGGTCGAGAAGCTGTGGTGCCCGGTCGCCAGTGCGACGACCTTGGTCGAATTGGGGATCGCCGCGGTCTCGGAAATCATCCACGGGCTCACCGTGTCGGCTCCGAAGAAATTCGCCTGTGTCGCTCCGTCGGGGCGAGTGTACCAAAGCATGTGGAACATCGTAACGTTGCGATTGATGTAGTCCCATCGTGTGTAGACCATCCGCCCGTCGGGAAGGACGACCGGATCGGCTTCGTTGGCCTCGCCAAACGAAATCTGCCTCAATCCGCTGCCGTCGCTTTCCACGCGGTGCAGCAGCAGCGACGGGGTGTACCGTCCGTTGTGACAGCGCCCGAAGCCCTGCATGCGGGTCGACACGAACGCGATCCCGCCGTCGGGCAGATAGCACGGATCGTTGTCTTCGATGATCACTGTCCGTCTGCCGTCCCAGCGGGCCATGGGGTCCGAATCCGTTCCGGTAATCCGCCTTACGCTGCCCCCGTCGATCGACGCTTCGTAAATGAAGAAGCGGCGTTGGTCCTTGTCTTTCTGCGTGTGGTCGCAGAAGGCGAATACAATGCGTTTTGCGTCCCAGGAGAGTTTTGGTTTGTTAGCGGCCCCGATCGGCAGCTTGCCCTTCAGCAACACACGAGGTTTCGGATTGTCCTTCCACGATTCCAGAATCGTAATGCCCGGACCCGGGCGACTATGCCTTCCAAGGTATTGATCGCAGTTGTGACTGTAGCCGGGCGGAGGCGTCTGGTTGATCAGCAGGCGCTCAAAGTTCAGCGCCGGATGCGACAGGATAATGCGCCTCCGAAGCCCGCCTATCTCGCCAACCAGCGCCGACAAAGCCGCATCGTTGCCAGCCGCCGCAATGTGTCGCTTGCCCAGAGCGGTCAGTTCGGTCGCCATCTTCGGACGAGATTCGGATTTCTGAACGTATTCCAGCGTTGTACGGGCCAGTTTCATCGCCTTGTCGGCCTGCTGGGCGGGAGTGAGCCTGACAGCTTTGGGCGGCTGAGGTTTGGGCCGGCGTTGTTTCTTGCGCTTTTGCGTTTTCTGCGGTTTCTGCTTTGGTTGCGGTTTTCGGGCGGCGCCTGCGGAGCAGGCAAAGCACCCAAACACCAATATCGCCACAAGAACCGTCGCCTTCCTGGTTTCGTACATTTGCTTTTCCTGACTGATTCTGAGTGCTATTCCATAAGCACCATGATGCGATCGAGCGCAGCCGACCTTTTGTGATTGAGATTATACCATATTCATGGGGCGTTCCACCTTATGGAAGTCACCTCGAGATTTGCTGTCAATGACCATCGCTCATTGGTCCGATATGGTATGTGAGGATCGAGGCATGTCTTGAGACCGGGTTGTTTTTTTCGGTTTTTGCCCTATCGACGCGTTTTGTCGTTATTTAGTGAATATAATGCGTCGTTGTTGAGGTTTTGCCGATAGTATCTATGCCGGGTTTCACCGGCAGGAGAGTCGAGTAATGCTCAATGAAGACGTGCGGCAAGATATGCCGCAATCTGAAGTTACCACACAGTTGGACGATGTTGGAAAACACCACTTGGATCTTCCGTCTATGGCGGTGGTCTTGGGCGGGGTATCGATTGTGATCGCGCTGGTTATCGGTTATGTAACGTATCAGCACACACTTGAAGACACAGAGGCCCGATACCACGAGTTTTACCTGAACAAGGCTCGCATGCTCGTAGCAGCCGCCGAATCCCAACCAACGGCGGATCCGGAGACAGCCCTGGCGAAAATCGAGTCATTATGGCGGAGATCGGGCGATCTTCCCGGCGATGAATATGTATGCGTGGTTGACAGCACATCAGCACTGGTGTGTCACACGGCGCACCCGTCTTCTGTGGGCAAAAACGCGGGCAAGAATGCAATTCTGGACACACCGGGCGGCAAAACCGGACAGTTGAGCGATTTGGTGGAATCCGGGGATGATTATGTCGGCCGATACGTATCCAGCGCCGGTCAGCAGCAGATAGCCGCCTTCGCATACGTGCCTTCCCGAAGGTGGGTCCTGGGCGTCCATCGCTCTCGAGAAGCACTGATCAAGGAAGTCCGCGGAGGTATAGAGATATTCCAGTACGGTTTCATTGCGGTCTGCGGTTTGCTCATGCCCCTGTCGCTAGTAGTTCTCTACCTGACGTTCCGCCACTCGCAGAGACGTCGCATGCAGGCCGAAGCCGATCGGACCGAACTTGAAGACAAGTATCGTCAATCGCAAAAGATGGAAGCACTCGGATGCCTCACCGGCGGTATCGCACACGACTTCAACAACCAAATGACCGTTGTCATGGGTTTCAGTGAATCGGTGCTCCGCAAGTTGGACAAGGACAATCCCGCCAAGCCGATGGTCGAAGAGATTCACAAGGCCGGACGACGCGCCGCACACCTGACGCGCCAAATGCTGGCCTTCAGCCGCAAGCAAATACTCCAACCGAAAAAGGTCAACTTAAACGACATTCTGGCGGGAGTCGGAGCCCTTCTTGCAAGGACAATTGGCGAACATATCAAGTTGTCCATAATAACCGCAGATGACCTCGGCTGGACAGATCTCGACAGCGCACAGTTTGAACACGCGATCATGAATCTCGCAGTAAACGCTCGTGACGCCATGCCTGACGGAGGCAAGCTCACAATCCGGACAGCAAACATCGATCTTGACGGGGAATTCGTCAAGGCTCATCCCGGCGCCAACGTTGGGCCTCATGTGATGCTTGAAGTAGCGGATACAGGAACAGGCATGAACGCCGAAACACTGGAGCGAATATTCGATCCGTTCTTCACCACAAAAGACATCGGAGCAGGCACGGGGCTGGGGCTCTCAATGGTGTTCGGATTCGTCAAGCGGAGCGGGGGATATATCTGCGCAAAAAGTCGCATCAGTCAGGGAACCGTCTTCCAGATCCTCCTGCCCAGAACCGAATTGACTATCGGTAAACAGATCGAACAGACCGAACAGATCGACCAAATCGAAGAGAACTGCGTGAAACAGAACAGTGAGACAATACTGGTGGTGGAAGACGACCAGTTGGTCAGACAATATGTAGTCGCGATGCTCAGAGAACAGGGATATTCCGTAATGGAGTCGAGTAACGCCAAAGAAGCTATCCCGCTTGGCGAACATTACGAAGGCGTTATCGATTTGCTGCTGACCGACGTGGTAATGCCCGAAATCAATGGACCGGATCTTGCCGGCAGACTGAGGGATTCCAGACCGGATCTGAACGTTATCTACATGTCCGGATACCCCGACAAGAAGATAGACCCTCGGGAAATGCTGCGTGACGGATTTACTTTCCTTCGGAAACCATTCAGCAGCGATGATCTGGTGCGCACCGTTCGTGAAACACTGGACGCAGCGATGTTCAATTCGACCGCATCGAGTTAGTCTTCGGTGCGCCTCATTTGGACAACTTCTCACGCTTGGGGCGATACCAGAGCGATCGCCAGTACTTCATGTCTGTTTTGTACGGATCAATCGGATCTTTGTTTGGATCGAAGTCCGCAGGCAGTACACCGTAGAGCTTCATTTCTCGAACGTAGTGAACGTTCGGCCGGAAACCTGGCATGTCGAAACGTTTGATCTTTTCGAGCTGATTCTTAGCATCGTCTATGGCGCCCAGAAGCAGTTTGTAGTCCCCGTCGGAAGCGGATTTGAATACTGGATCGTGAGGTCCTTCGAGCTTCGCGCCTACAGGCCTGCAGATTCCATATCCGCCGGCCTTTCTCGCAAGCGGCGCCAGCAGGAACAACGAGTCGGACGGTTTGGACAGATTGAAGACAATGTGCGACGAATACCGCATGCCCGGCTCGCGAGTGTCAATGCGCCCGCCGCGACGAAAGCCCCCTATGATCAGATGTCCGGGCGAACTGGGCAGTCGCATATCGGCGCGGTGGCATGGAACGCATCGTTTGCTTATTGCTTTGGATACTTTGGGGTTGGCGAAGCTCTTGTCGGGATCGAATGAAGGAGTGCGGTCGATCATCCCGGTTCCCAGCGAAGCGTAGGTGCCCGGATAGGGCGAGGCGGTCTCGATCCAAAGGCGGATCATTGTCTTCTCGCGCGCCGACAGCTTGACCTTATTGTGAGCCCCGGTGATTTTCTTCATCAGCGGGCTGGCCGACGAACCGATGGTCCGCGGCGCGCGGTTCCCGTCTCCGTTTCGCCCGTCGGCGAACTGACGCTTCACCGTAAGCGAGAAGTAGCTGTGCGAATAGTAAGGTCCCCGATCGCCTGTCAAGATCACTCCTCCGGATCGCGGTCCGCCTTTAGCGGTCTTCTGATATCCGTGGCATGGAACGCAGTGTTTGTCGAGTATCGGCTGAATGTCGCGAGAGAAGTCGTAGAGATCCGGAACGCCGGCGATCGGTTTGATTTTGCTGGGAGCCCTTCGCATCGCAAGCGACCGCCTGCCTGGCGGGGCGGTTTTACCGCGATTCTCGTGACAGCCCACACAACTCAGGCGCTCGCCCGGCTGGACCGTCATGAAACTTTGCATCCGTTTGACACTCAAGTCGTTCTCGTCGAGCGCCACGAAGAAGATGCTCCGCAGTGCGGGCAGTTCGAAGCTGGCCGAACCGTCGGACTCGACCGGAACCGCGCCAAGCACGCGCTGGAGCGTAAACGTTCCGCCCATGGAGATCGGCTCCCATCCGCCGGAAAAATTAACCGGTTTGGGCAGCGATTCGATGACCAGGAGCTTCTTGATATCCCCGCGCTTGACGCCCTTGACGTTCCGCCCGATATATACGTTCTGCAGCGAAACCGTCCCTGTCGCCTTCGCCAGGTCAACGCGCTGCGGGATTACGCGCTCGCGCTTTCTGGCCCGCAGCGGGCGCGGTTCGTGGATCCGCGTCGACCCGACAATCCAGTCGTCCGGCAGGCGATAAAGCACAGAGTATTCACCCCTGGAGTTCAGCACGCCGATGTCAGTGTCGCCCGCGACTAGAAAGCGATCCTGCGACAGCGGATACGGATCGCGATACAACTCGCGCTTCGATATCGCTCCGGCCATCGTCTTATCGTCGGGCCCGCCGGAGGGATCTACTATCGTCATATACCCGGCGTGCTCCTTGCGACCATGCCCGGGCGAGAAGGAAGCGATAACTCTGTTTGTCCCCGGTATCGGTTTGGCGTCGATCATCACCGTCCCGCCGTGCATGTTCCCATAGAAGACCATCTGGTTGGTCCCGTCGGGGTTCATCGTCCAGAGATGATGGTAGCGAAGCTGAGATCGATCGATGTACTCCCACCGCTGGTGGAGGATCCGCCCGTCGGGAAGCATCCAGGGCGTGTTGTCGTGTTCGAGATTCGCAGACAGAGCTCGGATCCCGCTCCCGTCGGGCTTGCAGCGGTGGATCGTCGCCACTCGCACAAAGTAGCACTGCACGAACCGATTCGCCCGCGACGAGCAGAAAACGATATCGCCATCGGGCAGGTAGATAGGTTCTATGTCGTCGAACTTGCCCTTCGTGATCCGCCTCAGCCCGGTTCCGTCGGCATTGATTTCGTAGAGGTTGTAGAAGGGCTCAGAGCCCTTGCGATAGGAAAACAGTATCTTCTTTCCGTCGTAGTGGACGTGAGGATCGCGCACCGAGCCTTTGGGATCATTTATCAGGCATTTGACCTTGCCGCTCCGAACGTTCAGAACGCACAGACGTCCGCCCGGGTGGTAGAGTTTTCGCTCGGGTCGGTCGGACCAGTAGCTGAAGTTAGCGTACCAGTGCCCGTCAGAGTCGACCTGCCGGACGGCGAAGACAATCTCGTTGATCCCGAGTTTCTGGAGTTCATCGGCGGGGGTTCCGGCAGCGGCCCGGACAAGGCAAACCAGCAGACCGCATGTGATGACCCAAGGACGCATGAACTACTCCCCGCCGCTACCGCCCTTCCTGGGCTTGTGCCAGTGCGACTGCCAGTATTTCTCATCGATCTTGTACGGATCGATCGGGTCCTTGTCGATGTCAAAGTCCGCCGGCAGGATTCCGTAGACCTTCATCTCGCGTAGATAGTGGACGTTGGGACGGAAGCCGGGCATATCGAACCGTTTGATCCTGTCGAGTTTGCCCTTTTCTTTTTCAACGGCCGCCAGGATGGCTTGGTAACCGGGGTCTTTGGTGTCCTTGAAGACCTTGACGCACTCGTCGACAGTCTTACCATTCTTCTTGACCTTGCGGATCATTCCGTTGAGAGGCATGGTCAGCACGAGTGACTTTTCCGGATCGGTCAGGTTAAAGGCGTAGTCCTGGCTGAACTTTCCGCCCTTGTGACACTTTACGCAACGGGCCGCGACCGCTTTGGGGATACTGCCCGAGATGCGGACCATCCCGGATCCCAACGCCGCGTACGTTCCCGGATAGGCCCCAGCCGTTTCGATCCACAGGATGATCATCGTCCTCTCATGGGCCGACAGTTTTACCTTGTGATGCGGGGCGTCGATGTACTTCATGAGCTTGCTGGCCGACGAACCGATCGTCCGCGGGGCGAGGTTTCCGTTCGCGTCGCGCCCGTGGGCGATGAGTCGCTTTTTGAATATAGTCGAGTAGCTGTGCGAATACATAGGCCCGCGCCCGCCGTCGAGAAGTATCTTGCCCGCATACGGCCCGCCTTTGGTGGTCTTGGTCGGCCCGTGACACGGGAGGCAGTGTTTGTCGAGGATCGGCTGGATGTCGCGCGGGACGTCGAAAATTTCCGGTGTGTTCTTGTAGGGTTTGATCTTACTGGGCGGGCGCAACATGGCTTTCGAACGAATACCGGGAGGCGCGGTCTGCCCGCGTTCCTCATGACAGCCCACGCAACTCAGGCGCTCGCCCGGTTGAACGGTCATGAAGCTCTGCATGCGCTTGACGCTCATGCCGTTTTCATCCAAAGCAACGAAGAAGAGGCTCCGCAGGGCGGGCAGTTCGAAGCTGGCCGATCCGTCTTCCTCGACCGGAACAGTCCCCAGTACGCGTTCCAGTGTGAAAGAACCGCCGATGGTTATCGGCTCCATTGTGCCCGAAAAGTTCACCGGTTTGGGCAACGCCTCCAGGACCAGCAACTCTTTAATGTCGCCGCGCTTGACGCCCTTCATGTTGCGCCCGATGTAAGCGTCCTGAAGCATGACGGTGCCTGTCGACATCGCCAGGTTGACGCGCGAGGGAATGACACGTTCGCGTTTCCTTGCCCTCAGCGGGCGGGGCTCGTGGATCTTCATGCCCTTCTTGATCATTTCCGGCGGCAGATTGTAGAGCATATCCGAGGCGCCCTTGTCGTCTATCACGCGAATATCGGTGTCGCGTGCGACTAAGAAGCAGTCGGTCGAGATCGCGTAAGGATCTCGCAGCGAGCCGTCCTTGTTGATCCTTTTGGCCATTGACCGATCGTCCGGTCCGTTGCGCGGGTCGACTACTGTCATGAGCCCCGCGTGCTCCTTGCGCCCGTGTCCGGGCGAAAACGACGAGATCACCTTCAGCGTGCCGGGGATCGGCTTGGCGTCGATCATCACGATTCCGGGATGCATGTTCCCGTAGTAGACCATCTGGTTGGTCCCATCGGGGTTCATCGTCCAGAGGTGATGGAATCGCACGCGAGACCGGTCGATGTACTCCCATCGCTGGTGCAGGATTCGCCCGTCAGGCAGGAGCCAGGGCGTGTTGTCCTGTTCGAGATTGCACGACAGGGGGCGCGGGTCGCTTCCGTCGGCCTTGCAACGGTAGATGTTCGCCACGCGCGTGAACCAGCACTGCACGAAGCGATTGGCCCGCGACGTACAGAACACGATATTGCCGTCGGGCAGGTAGATCGCCTCAATGTCGTCATGCTTGGAGTTGGTGATCTGCTTGAGACCAGTCCCGTCGATGTTGATCTCGTAGAGGTGGTAATACGGCGTGCCTCCCTTGCGGTACGAGAAGAGAATTTTCTTTCCGTCGTAGTGAACGTTCGGGTCGCGAACACCGCCCTTTGGGTCGTCGATCAGGCGGGTGACCTTGCCCGTCTTGACGTTCAGGCGCCCCAGCAGCCCGCCGTCGTGATAGTACTTCCGCTTGGGGTTGTTCGACGCGTAGCTGAAGTTGGCGTACCAGTGCCCGTCTCCGTCAACCCTTCGCGCTGCGAAGATGATTTCATTCACGCCGCGTTTCAGAAGCGCCGCGGAGGCTTTGCCAGTCTCTTTGCTCGCCGCATCGGCCAGGCCTGTAAGGGCCAGGCATACGAGTATTCCGCTTACTATCGACCATCGCGTCATAGCAGTTCTCCTGAGTGATATTAAACTGTCCGTTCGCCAATTCTACTGGCCCAACGCGCTGGCGGCGGGTTTGGGCTTGTACCACATCGACTTCCAATACTTGCGGTCCAGCTCGTACGGATTGGCCGGGTCTTTTTCGAGATCGAAGTCCGGCGGAAGTACGCCGTAAACCTTCATCTCGCGCAGATAGTGTATGTTGGGTCTAAACCCGGGCATGTCGAACCGTTTGACCCTGTCGAGCCCGGCTTTAGCCTTGTTGATCTGAACCAGGATCTCCTGGTAGAGCGGATCTTTTGTGCTCTTGAAGACCTTGACGCACTCGTCGACGGTCTTGCCGTTCTTCTTGACCTTGCGAATCATTCCGTTCAGGGGCATCGTAAGGACCAGCGACTTTTCCGGATCGCTGAGGTTGACCGCCATTTTCATGTCGAACTTCACGCCTTTGTGGCACTTTCCGCAAGCAGTGCCCGCAGACTTGGGCAGACGTCCCACTCCGCCGACCCTACCGGTTCCCAGCGCCGCGTACGTGCCGGGATACAACGCAGCCGATTCGATCCAGAGGCGAATCATCGTTCTTTCGCGATCGGAGACCTTCACCTTGTGATGCGATCCGTCGATCAGTTTCATCAGTTTGCTCGCCGAAGATCCGATGGTTCGCGGGGCGCGGTTTCCGTTTCCGTTTCGCCCGTCGGCGACGAGTCTAAACTGGGTTATCGCCCGATAGCTGTGTGAGTACATCGGCCCGCGCCCGCCGTCCAGCAGCACCTTGCCGGCGTACGGTCCGCCTTTGGCGGTCTTTGTCGGACCGTGGCACGCCACGCAGTGTTTGTCGAGAATCGGCTGGATGTCGCGCGGGAAGTCGTAGATGTCCGGTACGCCGACGATCGGCCGGATTTTGTCCGGCTGGCGGAGCATGGCCTTTGATCGCTTGCCCGGAGGCGCGGTCTGGCCGCGTTCTTCGTGGCATCCGACGCAGCTCAAGCGTTCGCCCGGTTGAACGGTCATGAAGCTCTGCATGCGTTTGACGCTCAGGTCGTTTTCATCCAGCGCCACGAAGAACAGGCTCCGCAGTGCGGGCAGCTCGAAGTTCGCCGACCCGTCTTCCTCGACGGGAACGGTTCCCAGCACACGTTCCATAGTGAACGATCCGCCGATGGTCAGCGGTTCCATGCCGCCGGAGAAGTTAATCGGCTTGGGCAGCGCCTCTACGACAAGAAGCTTCTTGATCTCGCCGCGCTTGACGCCTGTCATCTTCCGCCCGATGTAGACATCCTGCAGCATCACGGTGCCTGTCGGAACCGCCGGATTGGTGCGATCGGGGATCATCCGCTCGCGTTTCCGGGTGCGGATCGGGCGCGGTTCGTGGATTTTCATCGGACCAATGACCCACTCCTTCGGCAGGTCGTAGAGCATATAGGAATTGCCCTTGTCGTCCAGCACGCGGATGTCGGTGTCGCGGGCGGCCAGGAAGCAGGTCCCCGAGACCGGGTACGGGTCCCGCAGCGAACCGTCATTATTGATCCGCACGGCCATCTTGCGATCGTCGGGTCCGTTTCGCGGATCGACGATGGTGACGAATCCGGCGTGCTCTTTTCGCCCGTGTCCCGGCGAGAACGATACGACGACCTTCTCGGACCCGGGGATCGGTTTGGCGTCGATCATCACCGTGCCGGCGTGCATGTTTCCGTAGTAGACCATCTGGTTCGTCCCGTCTGGATTCATGGTCCACAAATGGTGGTACAACACCTGCGAGCGGTCGATGTATTCCCAGCGCTGGTGGAGGATTCGCCCATCCGGAAGGATCCACGGTGTGTTGTCCTGTTCGAGATTCGCCGACAACATTCGAATTCCCGTCCCGTCGGGTTTGCAGCGATAGACTGTGGCGACGCGGACATAATAGCACTGCACAAAACGGTTGGCGCGCGAGGAGCAGAAGATGATGTCGCCGTCGGGCAGATAGACCGGTTCGAGGTCGTCGAACTTACCCTTCGTGATCTGCTTGAGCCCGGTCCCGTCGATGTTGATCTCGTAGAGATGGTAGTACGGCTGACCGCCCTTGCGATAGGAGAAAAGAATCTTCTTACCGTCATAGTGCATGTGCGGGTCGCGCACCCCGCCTGTCGCATCGTTTATCAGGCACGTGACCTTACCGGTCTTGACGTTCATTCGGCAGAGGCGCCCGCCCGGATGGTAGAGCGTTCGCTTGGGGTTGTTGGACCAGTAGCTGAAATTCGCGTACCAGTGTCCGTCACCGTCAACCTGGCGCGCGGCGAAGATGATCTCCTCAACACCGTTCTTAGTCAGGAGTTCGACGGCCGCTT
Organism: Phycisphaerae bacterium; assembly: GCA_030745875.1. Lineage (GTDB taxonomy): Bacteria > Planctomycetota > Phycisphaerae > SM23-33 > SM23-33 > BS750m-G57. The sequence continues at coordinate 70,115 of JASLNT010000057.1, read as the reverse complement.
TCCGCTGTGAGGCGATCTGCTCCGGCGTCATCGGCGTGGCGATCTTGCGGCCTCGGGGCCTGGGCTTCTTTTTGACCTTCGGAACCCGGGCCTTGTCGCTCTGGACGATAAGGTCCACGTTAATGTGGCCCCAACCCTCGGTTGCATTGTCGACGATTTGGATGCGGGCTTTCCTGCCCTTGAAAACACGAACGTCCCAATTGGTCCAGTCGAGTAATTCTCTGTCGGACCCTGTGGCGGTCCGCACAACCTTTTGGCCGACGATCAGATTCACACACGTGCGGCCGGCATGCGATCCGCCGCCGACGAGGAAGTTAATGTAGTTCCGCTCGATCTTGAAATCCGGAGAAGTCAGCGTGCCCTTGGACGAATCGCCTTTGAGGTAAGTATTGACCAGCCCCTTTCCGGTAAAACCGCTGACCTTCTGTTGATTCCCAAACGTTCCTCTCGCGGGCTCCTTACCGAAAGCATTGCCAGTGGCTTTCCACGCTCCGTAATCCTTACCTTCAAAGTCAGCTATGCGTATATCGCGCGCCGCACTGGCCGAAGACGCGACCAGCAGAACCAGAACGGTAAGAAGTATTCGTCTCATCAAAGTATCCTCGAAGTCTTTGCCTGGTAGCTTTTCCGTACCATTATTTAACGCAACAAAAGCCCCGCTATTCTAATCAATTAAGCGTTATGTTCCAAGAAGATCGAAGATGCTGTGATCGCTTGGCACGGGGCGATATAATTGCGGTCCGGCGTGAAAGGAAAATCAAAATGAAAATCGTTGTTCTTGACGGGCATGCATTGAATCCGGGTGATCTGAGTTGGGAGGCGCTGGAAGCGCTTGGCGACTGCACTGTATACGACCGCACCGATGACAGTCAGACCGTCGATCGCGCCTCGGGGGCGGATATCCTGCTCACCAACAAGACAGTTCTGTCGGCCGAAATGCTCGAACAACTGCCCGATTGCAAGTATATCGGCGTGCTGGCGACGGGATTCAACATTGTCGACATCCAAGCCGCCGCCGCCAGGAACATCGTCGTGGCGAACGTTCCGACCTACAGCACTCAATCGGTCGCGCAGATGGTTTTTGCACACGTGCTGAACCTAACCCAGCACGTTGGAGATCACAGCCGGACCGCCAGAGAGGGCAAATGGACCGCTTCGCCGGACTTCTGCTACTGGGACTACCCGCTGATTGAACTTGCGGGCAAAACCATGGGAATAATCGGGCTCGGACGGATCGGCCGGGCGACAGCCCGCCTAGCCGCAGCGTTCGGAATGAAAGTGATCGGATACGACAACAATCCGGAGGCTCTGGAAGCCGCAGAATGCAGACGCGTCGAACTCGACGAACTCTTCGCAACCAGCGACGTCGTCACACTTCACTGCCCGCTTACGGACGACACAATGGACATCATAAACGCCGAGCGCCTCGAGGTTATGAAACCCACCGCATTCCTGATAAACACCAGCCGCGGACCGCTGGTCGACCAGCAAGCGCTAGCTGACGCATTGAACAACGATCGAATCGCCGGGGCCGGGCTGGACGTGTTATGCACCGAACCCCCGCCAGCCGACAACCCGCTTCTGGGGGCGAAAAACTGTTACATAACCCCCCACATAGCCTGGGCCACAAGAGAAGCGCGCGCAAGACTGATGAACACAGCGATAGAAAACGTAAAAGCATTTCTGGGCGGCGTGGCGCAGAACGTCGTCAACCGTCGGTAGAGAGCAGTTCTTCGGTAAAGAGTTGACGGTAAGCTCCTGCGTTCAGAATGCAGTATTTGAACAGCAGAATGCCCGCGAGTTGCATCGGTGCGGCCAGCAGCGCTGTAACCGGCGGAACTCCCATCAATCCAACGGACGCAAACAGCACCATCGGAACCGCAAGACCAATCACGATTGCTCCCAGGACAAACAGCATCTTATAAGGACCCTTCATCAGGATCATTACCGAGATTCTGCCCGTGGGACCCGATTTGATTCCGACCATAAGTTGCAGACCGACCAGACCGGCGGCAGCGGCTATGAACAGAGAATTCACCATCGCCAGGCGTCGGATCCCTTCGACCTCGGAGCCTTGTAAGACTTGCATGATTATCGTAACCGCCGCCCCGCCGCCAAACGCCTGGATCAGAAACAGCGGAATAAGCACAAACGAATGCCAAAACGGTATTGCCTTCAGCACCGAGAACAGGAATCCCGGATACATCGCCAGCAGGAACGCCGAAACACTCGCCGCGATGACTATTGGCCCGAATGCAGGCAACCCGGGCAGCACCACCGAAAGCGCCGCAAAGATAATAAAGGCGTTGGCGAAGATGAATCCGCGCGATATCCACGACTGGCCTGGACGGAGAATGGCGCGCCATGAGCGCTCCATGCGCCCCAGATACGCTGCGTGCGGAATCGCGTAACCGAAGACCACCACCAGCAACCCCAGCAGCATCCCCAGGTTGTATTTCACAGCCGCCGAGACCATGTAGAGGCCCGGTCCGACAGTCCCGGAGAAGAAGGCGATCTCAAGGAACAGCGAACGCACGGGGTTTGTCCCGTGGGTGGTCCATTCAGTCTGGACCGTCACACCGTCTGCGGGCAGTTGCAACAGGGAATCGATCCTAACCGGCTTCATTTACGGTTCTCCTGGGAATGTAGTAAACTGACGGATCCGTTCCCAACTCCGGCAGGAGTTGAACAACGCCCTCATCGATTAGTTTGGACACTTCGCTGTCGGGGTCATCTACGTCGCCGAAGTACAGCGCATCGGACATACACGCTATCACGCAGAACGGCGTGGCGTCCTGGTCGGTTCCGGGTTTCAGGCCGCCGTCCAGACCCTCCCTGACGCGTTTGGCGCAGAAGTCGCACTTGTCGACAACGCCCACGGTGTGCTCCTTGTATCGCTCCTGCTCCCACGTCGAGGGGATATCGTGGTACGACTGCTCGACACCGTTGAACATTCGAGCGTTGTAGGGGCACGCCATCATGCAGTATCTGCAACCTATGCATTTGTCCCTGTCAACAGTGACAACACCGTCGGTTTCCTGCGCCGTAGCGCCCGAAGGGCAGACCTCGACGCATTGCGGATTGCGACAGTTCATGCATCGTTTGGGAATGTAAACGCGCTGGGCGTCGGGATACTCGCCTGTCTCCTTCTCGATGATATTGACCCGCCGAAGGATCGGACCGAGACCGTTTTCAACCTTGCAGGCGACCATACAAGTCTGACAGCCAGTGCACTTCCTCAAATCTATGACCATAACCCAATGGGGCATATCAGGAGCCCTCCTTTACGATCCGCACCTTCACAACGTCCGCGGAACTTCCACCGGCGTCCAGGACGGTTGTCTCCGGCTTGGTCAGCCTGTTGAGATTGGGGATCTTCAGTTCGCGGGCGAACGGTGTTTTCCAATGGCCGAACTGGCCGGTGAAGACCATCGTATCCGGACGCACCCCCTCTCGAAGAACCGCGCGTGCGCGAACTTTGGCGTGCAGCGATTCGATCGTTATGAAATCGCCGTCTTTGATGCCCATTTTCTCGGCCATACCGCGATTTATCAGTGCGCCCTTGAAGCCGGGAACGTTTTTCGCCGCCTCAGCCATCAGCGGAATCGCCGCATTGGAACCCCACGCGTATTGCATCGACCGCGTATTGATCAGCCATAACGGGTAGTCGTCCGGGTCGGCGCCGAACTTCTTGCACGTCTCCTGCCAGACCAGCGAGAAATCTTCGCATTCGGGCAGGGCCTGGTATTCTTCGAGCTGCTCGTCCCACCAGTCAATTCCGCTTTCGTGCAGGCGGTTGCCCAACTCCTCGCCGATCCGCTGAATGTTCTCCTGGTAGGGAAGCTCGTATCTCAGGCCCCAGCGGACCATCACAGGATGGAGAAAATGGCGGATCAGCGGGTAATCGACCGCGTAGTAACCGTTCTCCTTGAACCAGTCCAAACCGTGTTCTTCCTTGCCGTCGGACAGCGTCATGGTGGCGCATTTGCAGAGGCGGTCCCAGAGGTCTTCGCGATCGTACTTGGTGTCGAGGTCCAGGGCGTAGTCGGCGAGCTGGGTCTTGAGCCTCAGTCCGCCGATCATCCCCGCGTTAATCGCATCGTTGTACTCGCTGAGAATGCCCACGCGCTCGGCCAGTTCGGTCGAGAAGTCCGTCAGGTCGATCGAATCGACCACCGGCGGGACGGCTGGCTGACGCAGCGCAAATCCATAAGCGCTCCAGAAGGCCTCCGAGTGCACCGAGGGTCCGATCTTGAAGAGCTGCAGCCCTTCGAGGTCAGTGTGGTCGGGCAGAATCATGTCAGCGAAGTGGTTGGTCTCGTCGAACGTGTACCCGATGCACACAAAAAACGGGAACTGGGCCATCTTGTCGTGTATGAGGTCTGTGAAGTACATCGAAACCGACGGGTTGGCCCGGTACAGCATTACGATGTCGGGGAATGTCGTACGGGGAATCTCGCCGCCTTCAGCCTCGCCCATCGAGCTCCATGCCAGCGGAGTGGCCGACAGGAACGGCGACCATCCGGTGTTCAGGACGAGCGGAAGGAGTTGCTCGTATCGCGTGCGCGAAGTCGCATCAGTGGGCCAGTTCTTCTTGTCGGTCGGGTTCACCGGATTTCGCATGAATCCGTCGGCGCCCGGCCAGACGCTCGACCAGCGGTCGTGGTGCGGTTTGTTGAGTCGCTGCGAGGCTCCTATCGTTCCCCCGGGGACCTCCATCGCCCCGATGAGCATCGTCAGAATGGTCTTCGCCCAGCAGACCTGGTAGCCTCCGGGCCCGTTGTTGGTGGTCTTGCCCAGCGTGATAGCCACCGGTCGATAGGGCAACTGCTCGCCGCATATCTCCATAGTCTCGCCGATGTGCGCGTTGTCAACAATCTCCTGGGCGATTCGCCGGATCGTTTCGACCGGTACATCACAAATGTCGGCCGCCCACTCCGGCGTGTACGGGACCATGAAGTCCAGCATCACCTGGAAGCTCGGTTTGCAGACAACAGCTTCATCGTATTCCCACTCCTGCCCGTCGGCTCCGACCTCCACACCCGAAGCACGGAACTCGCCTTCGAGGGCAAGGCGCCCGATATCAAGCGCGTCGTGAGTTTTGGCCGAATTCGAGTCCGCATCCCACACCAACGGACGCTTGGACGCTTTATCGCGCAGAAACCGCCCGGTCGGACCGACCAGATACGGGCTGGCGGTCCGCTTTTCGATGAAGTTGATGTCGAGGCATTTGCTCCGATCCACTTCGTGCAGCAGTATATGGACCAGCGCGTAAAGGAACGCCGCGTCCGTCTTCACCTTGATGGGCACCCACTCGTCGGCCGTCGTGGCGCTTACCGAGAGGTGGGGCTCAATCTGGATCCGCCGATAGCCCCGCTCTCGGGCGGCCGCATGCCTCAGCACTCCGGCCACCCCGCCGCTGGCGTTGGTGTTGTGCCCGAACGAGACAACCAGCTTGGTCCGCGGGGTATCCGAGGCGCCGATAAAGCTTCGATGCCAATACTCCCCGAACAAATGCTCGGAGTGATAGCACTTGATCCCCTGCCCGGCGCCCACGGTGAAGTCGATAGGTCCCCAGGCGCTGAAGAACGCGGGCATCGTGCCCGCATAGGCGGACGGTGACGCCGCCTGCCCCATCGTCACCGCCAACCGCGGAAAACCCGCCTCGTCGATTACGCCTTTGGCTCGGGCGGCCTTCATGCGATCGGCCAGCATGCCAAGGGCCTCATCCCACGAGACCGCTTTCCAGCCGGGGTCTTCGTCCTTGCCCTTTTTGGGGTTCGTACGGATCAGGGGCGTCTTGATGCGGTCGGGGTTGTACAGCTTCTGGACCAGCCCGTAGGCCTTGACGCATATTTTGCCTTCGGCGGGGCTGATGTTCTTGCAGTCGGGGTTGGGCTCGACGCTGCGCACCAAACCGTTTTCGACAACCACGCGGAACAGGTCGGGCCCGTTGTAGCACTGGTCGCAATATGACGGGATTGTTGTCCTCATTTCGCCACCTCCTGGCTGCCGGCAGTGTGGCTGAACGGGCGGAGATCTCTGGCGTATTGCAGCAGGTCGGCCACCAGGCCCATCAGCCCGGTCTTGAGCATGATCCGCAACCAGACGTCGCTGATGAACTTCGGGATTTCCTCGGGGCTCCTACCGGACTGTTCGATGATTTCGGACCGCAGTTGTTCGACAACCTGCGGAAACTCCATACCGCGCTTGAACATCGCGTCTATCCTGTCCCGATCGGACCTGACGGTGTCGATATTCGCTTTGAGGAATTCGTCCGGGGCGCCTTCGCCCGAACCGAAGTGCGGGGTGAGCACGCACTTAACATCGCAACCGGCCAGCGTCGTAAGCTCACTGAGAATGTGATCGGTTTGATAGATCGGCGGACTGCCCGCGGGGATCAACACGTGCCCCAGGTCCGGATACTGCAAACATGCGGTGTCGCCGGGGAATAGCATACCGGTCGATTCCTCCAGCAGCGAAACGTGATCGCCGCTATGCCCCGGCGTGTAAAAGACCCGCAGATTCTTGTCGCCAAGGTCAATCACGTCACCGTCGCCGATAGTCTTGATGCGGTCGCCGGCGACGTCTATCGGTTCGCCAAGTTCGGCCATCATTTCCGACCCGAACACCATGTGCCCCCCCCCGCCGATCTTCATGGAGTTCTTCAGGTAGAACGCACCTCGCTGGTGGGCGGTTACTTTGGCCCGCCCGGCTAATTGCGCCAACTGTCCGACACCACCGGCGTGGTCTATGTGGCAGTGGGTCTGAACGATGTAATCGATCGCGTCGGGCTCGATGCCAAGTTCTTTGATCGCCTCGATGTTCGTATCCACAGAACACGAGAAGCCCGGGTCGATCAGCGCAGTGGCGCCGCTTCCCACCACAAGGTACGAGGCGATGATGCGTTCAACCCCCATAGGTTTGGTATCAATTAGATACACGCCGTCAGCCATCTGTTGCGCCATTCTGCGTCTCCGCGAGGTTTCTGCGTTAAGGTCGGTCCCTGCAATTCCTACGAATTATATCAAATATGACTCCAGTCGCCAAGCGCTACGTGGCGACCGGAGTCTCATAACATAATAGGCGCAGAGTCAACCGAACCGGGTGGACGGCGTCTGTTTTCTTCGCCCGATGGCGCGGCCCCCTGCAGGATTTGCATCAATCAAGGTACTCGATAGCCGTCGTAGCGTTGAACGGACCGCCCTTGATGCTCCAGATGATTTTCTTGTCCTTAGTGACTTCAAAGAACGCGTACGAACCGTGATAGAGACTCACCAGCGTATTACCGTTAGCCAAGCGTTTGGCGGTCGCAACGTATCCCAGATTCAGGCCTTTGACATCCTTCTCAGCAAACGACCAGACGATCTTGTCGTCCTTGTCGATCTCGACAACGTTCTTGCCATACCCGCCGCCGACAAGCAGATTACCGTTCTTGAGAACCTGCAGCGACGAGACGCCCTTTGACTTGAAGTAGTCGGTCTTGATGGTTCTGATCACCTTGGAGTCGGCGTCGAACTCTCGGATTACGCCTTCCATCAGGAAAGCGACCAGATAAGTTCCCTTGTCGGTCTTGAGGCTGTCGCGAAGCTCCATGTGCCCGTTGCCGGCGAATTTGGATATCTTGGCGAACTTGATTTCCTTGGCGACCTTGCCGTCCTTGTCGACCTCGATAACCTTGCTCTGTCCACATACGGTAATCAGAACGTTCCCGTTGGCAAGCGGTTGGCAACTGTGAATCTCGCCCTTTTCCCTGGACTTGTACTCCCAGAGAACTTTCTTGTCCTTGATGCGGACAATCTGCGCTCCGCCGCGCGTGTTGAACAGCACCCGGTCGCCCTTGAGCATGAAAACATCCTGTGCGTTGGGAGCCTTGACCTCCCATTCGATCTTACCGTCCTTGTCGGAAATGAACACCTTGCCGCGGTAACTGCTCCCGAGGAAACGATGCTTGACAGCGCCTGTGATTTCAAGCTTGGGCGGCGGACCCTTCTTCCGGGCGGCCAGGCTTACGGTTAGAAACGAGGCGAAAACACATGAGGCGACGATACTCAGCGTGATACATTTCTTCATTTGATTTATCCTTTAATATTGGAACATGTTGCACGCAGAACGTACCACAAATGTCCCGTAATCTCAACGTTATGCATCCGGTCCGGCGGCGGCTTCCAGCGCAGCCGGGAACGGGCTGAGCGCACGGGCGAATATACCCAGCGAAAACGCAATCGCCACGCCGTAATTCGTAATCGGTACGCCCGCGGCGCGGGCTCGGAGCGTGCGCGTGAGCATCTCGCGCCGGTTCCACATGCATCCCCCGCAGTGAACCACCAGGCTGTAATCGCCCAGGTTCTCGGGAAAATCATGTCCCTGGACGGTGTCGAAGTTCAGTTCGCCACCTACGTACTGCCCCAGCCATCTGGGTATTTTCACGCGCCCGATATCCTCGCCGATCGGATGGTGAGAGCACGCCTCTGCGATCAGGACACGATCGCCCGATTTGAGTTTATCGATCGCCCCGGCGCCGCGTACGAATTCCGCCAGGTCGCCCTTGCAACGGGCGAACAGGATCGAAAACGACGTCATCGGGATATCCGGCGGGGTGTCGGCGGCGACTTTCAGGAACGCTTGTGAGTCTGTCACTACGATCGCAGGCGGGCGCTTCAGGCGGCCCAGCGCGTCGCGGAGTTCGCGCTCCTTCACAATCATGCAGTATGAATCGCAATCCAGCACATCGCGAATAGATTGGACCTGCGGTAGGATCAGCCTGCCCTTGGGAGCCTCCAGGTCGATCGGAACCACCAGAATCGCCAACTCGCCCGGTGGAATCAGATCGCCCAGAATCGCCGGAGCGTTGATGAACTCTTCGGGAGCCTGGGCAATAAGCGCTTCTCGCAAGTCTCCGATACCGCGGGCTTCGACGGCGGCGCTGCGAACCACCGGAACGCCGGCGTCGGTGAGTTCAGCGATGATCTCCGCGGGCGGTTCGGCCAGGTCGATCTTGTTAAATACTGCTATGGCCGGTATTTGACGTTGCTGGAGCTGGTCAAGGATACCGATTTCAAACGGGCCCCACTGGCCTTCAGCGGCGACGATAACGCCGACATCCGTGCGATCAAATACCCCGCGGGTCCGCTCGACCCGCATCTCGCCCAGCGCCCCGGCGTCGTCGATACCGGCGGTGTCGATGAACAGAACAGGTCCGATGGGCAGCAGCTCCATGGGCTTTTCGACCGGGTCGGTGGTCGTACCCGCCGTGTCGGACACTATCGAAACGTCCTGGCGAGTCATGGCGTTCAGCAACGAACTCTTGCCCACGTTCCGCCGTCCGAACAAGCCTATGTGAAGTCGAAATCCCTTTGGAGTTTTCTGTCTGGCGGTCACGTGTCAGGAGCCTCGCTCATCATTGGGTTTCGGAACCGAGCCGAGCCTCATCACGCGCTGCGGAGAAACCAGTTCGTCGAACTGCCCGCCCGTCAGCAACTCCAGGTCGATAACAATCCGGCGTATGGATTTAGCGCCGTCCCGGGCTTGTCGGGCGACCTCTTCGGCGGCTTGGTATCCGATGGTTTCAACCAGGGCGGTTATCGTCGCCGTGGCGCCGTCGACATTCGCTCCGCAGACCGCAGTGTTGGGTTCAATCCCCTCGACACACCTGCTGCGGAGTATCTCGCATGCGCCGGTCAACAGGCCCAGGCTCCCCAGCAGCGAATCTGCGATAAGCGGCATGAATGCGTTCAGTTCCAGCGAACCGGCGGAGCAGGCCTGGGCGATTACTTGATCGTTGGCCATCACGACCATAGCGGCCTGGCTGACGGCTTCGGGTATTACGGGGTTGACCTTTCCGGGCATAATCGACGATCCCGCCTGTCGGGGCGGAAGGGAGATTTCGCCCAGCCCGGCCGCCGGTCCCGACGAAAGCAGCCTCAGGTCACCGGCGGTTTTCAGCAGATTCGACGCCAGGGCTTTCAGTATTCCGCTGACTTCTACGAAAACGTCCGTGTTCTGGGTGGCTTCCACCAGGTTCTCGGCCCGGGCCAGCCCGAGTGAGGTAATGGTCCGCAGGTGCTCCACAGCCTGGAAGATAAACTGTCTGGGCGCTCCGAGTCCTGTCCCAACGGCCGTCCCGCCCAGATTCACCACCCGCAAGCGCTCGTTGCACTTGTATATTCGCCATCGATCGCGCCCGAAGGCCTCGGCGTAGGCGCCCATCTCCCGTCCGAGCGTTATCAGAACCGCGTCCTGGTACTGCGTGCGGGCGACTTTCACAATATCCGCGCACGCTTTCTCCTGACGCTGAAATTCCTCGAGCAGCGCCACGACCTTGCGCTCCAGCCCGGTCAGCATGTTCATCGCCGCAACCTTCAACGCCGTCGGATAAGTATCGTTTGTGGACTGGTGTGCGTTAATGTCGTCCAACGGACTGATGGTCTGATAATCACCGAGCGGATTGGAGAGTATCTGCAACGCTCGGTTGGCGAGCACTTCGTTTACGTTCATGTTCGTAGAGGTGCCCGCTCCGCCCTGCAGCGCATCGACAATAATGTGCTCGTCCAACTCGCCGCGGGCCATCTCCTCGCACGCCGATTGAATCGCCTCAAATGTCGCATCGTCCCACATGCCAAGTTCGCGGTTGGTCCGTGCGCACGCCAGCTTAACCGCGCCGTAGGCGCCGATCAGTTCTGCGTTGACCGGTCGGCCGGTAAGCGGGAAATTCTCAACGGCCCGTTGCGTGTGAATTCCATGCAGCGCATCGGCGGGGATTTCCAGCGAACCGAGCGAATCGGTTTCCGTGCGATAGTCGGGCATATTGCTGTCCTTGCGTCTCGGGGGATCGCCAAGCGCCGCTATGATATCAAAACAGCCCCTGATCTTACACCGCCAAATCTCCGGCCCGCGGTTAACCGGTTCGCCTTCGGCGCACACACATGGCGGGAGATACGTTCAAGTGAGTTGACTTTCTGGTGCAAGCTGTATACTATAGTGCCTGTGAAAAAGTTCACAGCCTTCTCCGCGTGTCCGGAAACTGCGGAATTCGCACGGGTCTGTTTTGCATCGGGTTATCCCGCTCGGCCCGATAGCGACATGGATTGAAATTCGTAACTTACCGGCGTATGAGCGATGGTGTCTCACAACGCCTGGAGATTTGAGCGTTGGTATCAGAAAAGACCATTGGACGTTTGAGCCTGTATCGTCGCCTTCTGGCGGGTTTGCTGGCCGAGAATCGTCAGAATATTTACTCGCATGAGTTGGCGAGTATGGCTGGCGGTACGGCGCCGCAGGTCAGGCGCGATTTGATGTCGATCGGGTACTCGGGCAGTCCCGCCAAGGGGTACGAAGTGGCCGATCTGGCCGAAAGCATCAACAGCTTCCTCGACAATCCAAGCGGTACGCGCGCAGCTGTCGTTGGCGCGGGCAATCTGGGGCGAGCGATCATGTCGTATTTTGAGAGCAGGCGCCCGAAGCTGCGGATAGCGGCTTCTTTCGATAATGATCCGAACAAGATTGGTTCGGAAATATGCAACCGCCCCTGCTACGATATCGCGGACCTCAAGACAACAGTAGCTCGCATGGACATACGTCTGGGCGTTATCACCGTCCCTGCCGACATCGCCCAGGAGGTGGGCGACAAGCTCGTTGACGCCGGCGTGACGGGCATACTGAATTTCGCTCCGAAACGTTTGCACTTTCCCGAAAATGTGTACGTCGAGCACGTTGATTTGACGACATCGATGGAGAAAGTCGCGTTTTTCGTTCGATCAGACACCAACCCCAACGCCCCGGAAGCCTAGAATGGACGGATTGACCGTCGACCCCGACGCGGGAGCGACAGTCCAGAGGCCGCCGCAGAGAGCGTAAATACCGCTGAAGAGATGGATCACGCCGAAATAATCCGTTGGCTCAGAGAGGAAGACCCCGAGATTCTTACAGAGCTCTGGGCTCGCGCCGATGAAGTGCGCCGCGACAACGTTGGCGACCAGGTGCATTTGCGAGGGCTGATCGAGATCGGCAATCACTGCGTCCGCCGCTGCGGATACTGCGGGCTGAACGCATCGCGAAGCGACCTGCAGAGATATCGCATGTCCAGGTCCGAGATACTCGATTGTGTCGCCCAGGCGGTGGAATACGGTTATGGAACGGTGGTGATCCAGGCCGGAGAAGACCCCGCCTGGACCGCCGAGTTCATTGGAGATCTGGTGGCCGAAATAAAATCCGCCACGCCCCTGGCGGTGACTCTGTCGCTTGGCGAGCGCAGCGATGAGGAACTGGCCGGCTGGCGATCGGCCGGAGCCGACAGGTTCCTGCTCCGCTTTGAAACATCCAACCGCCGCCTGTTTGACCACATTCACCCGCCCCTGCCCGGCAAGCGCAGCGACCGCGAGGCGATGCTCCTGCGGATGGCGGATATGGGTTACGAGATCGGTTCGGGAGTAATGGTGGGCATTCCGGGCCAGACGTACGAAGACCTGGCGCGGGATGTGGAGACCTTCGCACGGTTGGACCTCGACATGATCGGACTCGGTCCGTACATCCCGCATCCCGACACCCCCGTCGGCCGCGAGGATTCATCCGGACCCGACCAGACCCCGGCGACCGAAGAACTGACCTATCGCGTGATGGCGTTGGCGAGGCTGGTTTGCCCGCTTTCGAACATACCGTCGACTTCGGCGCTGGCTACTTTGAACCTGGCTGAGGGACGGGAGCTTGGACTGTTGCGCGGAGCAAACGTTGTCATGCCGAATCTCACACCGCAGCAGTATCGTCCAATGTACGAGATATATCCGTCCAAGGCGTGCATACGCGAAACCGCCCAACAGTGTCATTCGTGCATGACAAGGCGCATAGAATCCCTCGGAAGATCGGTTGGCTCCGGACCCGGGTCCTCACCGGGCTACACCGCACGAAGCATAAAAGCTTCCGGAGACGCAACATGTGTCCGATAACCTCACCAAAACTCAGCGAAGGCGCGGTGGACTTCATCGATGAAGGGCGCCTCAGCAGCCTCCTAGCCGGACCGCCGCCCCAACCGCAGGCCATCGGCGACATAATCGCCAAATCTCTGGCGAAGGAGCCCCTGAGCGTTGCTGAGACGTCGGCTTTGCTCCGTTGCGAAGACCCCGAACTCATCGAAGAGATATTCCAAGCCGCACGTACGCTGAAGCGCAACGTCTATGGGAATCGCATCGTGCTGTTCGCCCCGCTGTATATCGGAAACGATTGCGTAAACGACTGCATGTACTGCGCGTTTCGTCGCAGCAACGCCGAGGCGATCCGGCGGACGCTGACCCCGGACGAAATCACCGCCGAAGTCACCGCCCTTGAGGATCGGGGCCATAAAAGGCTGATCCTGGTGTTCGGCGAACATCCGCGATACGACGCGGAATTCATGGCCCGAACGGTTAGACAGGTCTACTCCACCACGTCGGGGCGCGGGGAGATCAGACGCGTCAACATAAACGCCGCCCCCCTGGACCACGACGGTTACAAGGTCATGCGCCAAGCCGGCATCGGAACCTACCAGGTGTTCCAGGAGACCTACCATCACGGGACATTCGCTGAAATCCACCCCTCCGGCACGCGCAAGAGCGACTACCTCTGGCGTCTGGATTCGCTCAATCGGGCGATGGAAGCCGGCTGCGACGACGTCGGCATAGGCGCGCTGTTCGGGCTGTATGACTGGAGGTTCGAGGTTCTGGGGCTGGTGTCTCACGCAGTGGAGCTGCACGAGAAATACGGTGTGGGGCCCCATACGATAAGTTTCCCGCGCCTCCAACCGGCCCACGGAATATCGCTCGATCGCTTCCCGCTGGTCAACGATGAGGATTTCGTACGATTGGTGGCCGTGCTGCGATTGGCTGTTCCGTACACCGGGTTGATACTCACCGCTCGGGAGAATGCGGAAATACGGCGCCGGGTCATGGAGTTCGGCGTCTCTCAGATCGACGCCGGATCTCGGATCGAACTGGGCGGATACGCCCAAGACGCCTGCGATACCCAAAGCACAGACCGCGAACAGTTTGAACTGGGCGACGTTCGCAGCCTCGACGGGGTGATGCGCGAACTGCTGACCGACGGGTACGTGCCAAGCTTCTGCACCGCGTGCTACCGCCTGGGTCGCACCGGCGAGCATTTCATGGAGTTTGCGATACCCGGATTCATCAAACGCTTCTGCACGCCAAACGCGCTGACCACGCTGATGGAGTACCTGGTGGACTACGCCTCGCCGAAGACCCGCCAGGCGGGACTCGCCCTGGTCGAAACCGAACTGGAGAAGATCCCCGATTCATCGGAAAAGGCGGACCTCCTGAACAGGCTGGAGCAAATACGCACCACCGACAAGAGAGATCTGTATCTCTGAGCCTCAAAGCCAAGTCGCATATTCAGTTATTTGGCTCTTGCGGGCTGAGTTTCGGCCTGCGCCTTAGTATCTGCCTTACGGCTTTTGTTCGCCTTCCTCTTCATGATCGCCGCCCGCCACGCCGAAACGTCCCGTTCATAGTCGGCGCCAAGTCGATCCTTCAAGCACTTCCTGGCTAGCTGTCGAATGGGTGGGCTTACATGTGAGGTATGCCGCCTCAGTAGAATCACTCCGGTGTCTTCGGACCATCTCCCTTTGCCCTTCTCATGCAACAAATACGTCAACGCCCACAAGACCGAAGGACTGACGTCCTTTGGGAGATTTCCCAAAACGACGGCCACCATTCCGAGATCGAACTGATGTAGTGCTTTTTGCCTCGCCTGCTCGTCTTCGTCACCTGTTTTCACCACCTGTGACGAGACGAACAGAAGGACGAGCCACGGCTCAGCTTCAGGATGCACCGCCAACATCTTAGCTGCCTGTGTACGGACGGGACCAACCTTATGGCGCATACCCACAGTGGTTGCGTAGAGTTCCTCCGCAGGAGCCCGGGATTTACCCGCAAGAAGCACCGTTATGCATAGCCCCACTACAATGCTCCCGACAAGTGCAAGTTGTTTGAACCGTGAGAAAAGTGTCACTTCTTCTCCTTTGGCCATATTCTTTCCCATATGAAGCTCTCGTGGCCCCCGTACACGTCGCCAGTCTGCAGGTATCCAAACCAATCCGCATCTTCGAATCCTTTCGATACGTTCCAGTATATCGTTCGCTGTTCACTATTGCGACCTCGGCGGCTGGATGATTATCGGCGTACGGTGTTGTTGCAGCAGCCTGCGCTGTGGTGTTTGGCGTATTGGGGGAATGTGCGATCGGGGGGGGCCATTGGGGTCCAATGCCCCCCTATTTCGGCATAACTACCGAACTAGCGGGGGCGCGTTCCTGCATCTGTCTGTGACCGCAGGAGTATGTCTTTGTGGCGTTTACTTGGGGGGCGGGACGGGGTGCGATGCGTAGTCACGCTGGTGAAGATTGCGTTAGGGCTTTTCGACTGCCTTATCGTGTCGTCAGTCCAGGTCGGAGACTGCCTGGCGCGCGGGTTCAGATTTACCTTGCATACTCTCCCACTGCTCGTACTGGGGTCTTAGGATCGGACATACGTTGCCTTCTTCATCGCGAACCGAGAAAATAGCAATCAATTCCCGCTTGCTGACTATTTCCTGAAAATCCAGATCCTGCCAGGGCGGCCATATCAGAATGGAACGACTGGTGCTGACATTTAATATCACGTACTGACGAGGGAAGAACAACACTTTCGCACCTTTGCGCATCGCGCTAAGCTTGTCACTAATGCCCTTCCAGCCTTTGCGACCGACGCCAACACTTTGCCCGTTCCAAAACCATTCCGCAGAATCGTACGACGTATCCCCCCCTCTTTCACATCGCACGAATGCATCATGGGCGATATTCACCATATTCGGCGGCGGGTAGACGTGCCGACCCTTGAGCCCGCGCAACAGAGGAGGCGAAGCGTACTTCATGATGTCAACATCCTTACCATCGCAAGCGGAAATTGCTGCACTGTCGGCAGATGCGCAACCAATAACAGAACATGCCGCCATCAACACCAACACGACCATGCGACTAATCATGACCAAGGCTCTAATCACGAGTCAAACCCTCCTTTGGATACAGGCGGCGGCTGTTCAACGTACTTCTTGGAGCCTTCTTCCTGAACCACTTCAACCATCCATCGATATCCAAGAAGCGAGGGTCTCCACCAGTGTGGCCAAACCAATTGTTGTTCCCTACATAAATAAGATTTTGGCCTTCCAGGCCTAAAGGTGGCTTCTTGGCTGGATTATTGATCTCACCAACATCGCCGGGAATCCAGTCCCATTTTGGCAAGGCCTTTTCAGATCTCCTATAGAACAAATGATAACTCGTTTCGATATTCCCCATCACATTCTTGTTGGTCCATTCCCGACCTCTCACTTGCATAGCAGCCCACGTTGCATTGGAGGCCGCGCCCGCTCGGCAGCGCATAGTATAACCAGAAGAATTATTGCAGATGTCTTCATAAGCATCGTACATCATTCCAGGTTTCGGTGTTGGAATTCCTTTGGAAGAATCCCAAAACTTGTCGTTAAAATCGTAATCACCGAATTCAGCCCTGAAGTTCTTTGCCGCACGAATCGCGTTTTTGCGGACTCTCGCGTGATTATGCAAGTTCCTCAGAGCCTCGGTAGCCGTACTCCCCTTGATTCGGAAAACACGCGGGCTTCTGATCATCGTGCCGATGATTTCAGAATCCAGCCTTGCACTCTGGTACTTTGGCTTGCCCGAATAACTGTCGTATTCCTTACGCGCCGCTTGTGTATCCTGTACACCGATCCCTCCGCCTGATTTTACAGCAACTTGAGATCTCCTATATCCTGTCACACCTTCATCTTTCAGGGAGTTTTCAATCACCTTCCGAGCTTTGCAGTGAATGACCAGCGTGGTCCCCGACGGATCAGTCGCGATAGTCGGTCTACTGCGAACATACTCATACAGATTCATCCCATCGGCGTACTGTTTGCTCCCTGTTGGATCGCGCGGGGGGAAGTTGGCGGTTGCGGTCGGGCGGGTTGCACTGCGACCCGCGCCCGGGTCGCGGCTGATGAAGCGGCCGATTGTGGGGTGATAATAGGCCGACGCGTCGGCGGCTAGAATTGCGATGGTTGTCAGGCCGACTGCGATGGCGACCATTCGAATGTTCTTCATTCGCATCTTCGAATCCTCTCGATACGTTCCAGTATATCGTTCGCTGTTCACTATTGCGACCTCGGCGGCTGGACGATTGTCGGCGTACGGTGTTGTTGCAGCGGTCCGGGCTGCGGGGTCTGTTGTATTTGGGGAATGTGCGATTGGGCGGGGTTTGGCGCCGTCGGGTGCGACGGCCCGTAGATCGCCGGGTTTTGCTGCGATCCGGGGCGAGGGATCCTCATCGGAGTTGCGGGCGGGCTGGACCTGTTGGTCCGATGGATAAACGTATCGTCGCCTATCATCGGACGTCTGCGGCTGGCGAGCAGTCGGACCAACGGGGGCGTGGACGGGCGGTACCCGCATCGCGTCGCAGCCTTTGTGAACCACGCCTGATAGCACGGCCGCGTCGAATCATAACGATAGGCGTTTTCATAGCATCGAGCGGCGAGGGGCAGTCGATTGTTGTCCGAAGCGCAATGTCCGCGAGAGGCCAGGAACTGCGCGAATTCTTCGACCGGCGTCAAAGAGATAAGATAGCGGTTGGCCCGCACCTGGTGGTCGGTCGTCTTGATCGGCCAGGTCTTGTAGTAGTCGTCCGAATGGGTGCTCATGCCACTGTTTGTGCCTTCGATATTGAACCGCTCGCGCCACGCCGGATTGGCGTGATCGAGCCCGTCCCAGCGGACGAACAGGTGACTGTCGGCGGTGACGAGTTTCAGCGGATAGCCCAGCCGCCGACCAACGGCAACGTAAAGAACGGGCATTGAGGTGCACGTCCCGCCGGGACTTTCGTCGGGGAACTTCCCCCTGGCCGGGATCATACCGTGGAGGAAAGCCACGCGCGAATCGTTGAAGGCGAAGCTGCCTATGGCGCTCATGTCGTATTGGACGCCGAGGTCCTCCTGAAGAACCTGAACAAGGAACAACGCCCGGAAGTCCGCTTCACTATTGCGATATTGCTTCGCCCATTTCGGATCGTCCAGACGGTACAGATGACGCTCGGTCTCAGATTTCACACGCGCGGCCCATTTATCCAGCGTGGCCAGACAGTGGTCGATATCGAGCTTCTCAGCTCCCGGCAGGCCCATGGCGCAGAGCAGGTTCATCTCGGCAATGTCGACGTTGGCCAGTTGCGTCGGCGACATGCGCAACAGTTCATTGAGCGACTTTGCCTTGCGTATGGTTTTGGTCGGAGTGAACGTGTAGTTGGAAACGGCGGGCGTTGCGGCGGGCTTGCCCGCGAAGAACACGAAGTACGTAAAGACACCGAGAGCAGCTGGTACGGTAATAGATGCGGCGATGAACATCGCCCTATTGGATCTGGACTGTTTGACAGACTTCCGCGTTCGTTTTCGCGGCCGTGATTTCCCTTTTCGTCTTCCCAATACCCACCTCGAACAGAACGTTTGTATCAACAAAACCGAGGATAAGGCGCACCGGTCAAATAAACTAGTAAGAAACTTGTAAAAGCACGCTCGGTATCGACTTTGCGCAGTTTTTCTACGGTCCTATCCGGATGAAAAAGTCTTCTCCCGTAAGCACATACCCGGCCCGATATTCCCATCTTCACATATGTCTATTTACTTATTCTTTATCGCTTCTTTCGAAGATGAAGCCTCGGAATCGGAGCAGTTTGTCCTACTTTGATTCGGATTTCTCACGTGCGGCTTGTTTGATCTTTCGGCTTCTGTCGCGATATGTCCTAGCCAGATCGTACTTCCCCATCGCCATGTAGAGCTTCGAGAGGTTGTCCAGCGTAACCCCTACTTCCGGGTGATCCTTCCCCAGCGCCGCCTCATCCATTTTGAGACATCGCAAGTACAGGGTTTCGGCCTCCTTGTACTTCTTCATTTCCCAGTAAACCAGCGCCAGGTTGTTCATCATGGTCGCCACCATGGCGTGCTTCTTGCCCAACTTCGCTTCGATGATCTTGATGCTTTGCAGGTACAGCGGGGCGGCTTTTGCGTGCTGCCCCATTTCGTAGTAGATGCTGGCGAGATTGCTGACCTCGTCGGCGACCATCAAGTGGTCCTTTCCGAGCCTGGCTTGGCAGATCTCGATTACGCGCAGATACAACGGGACCGCTTTTTCAAACTCGCGAGATCTTCGGTACATCCCGGCCAGATTGCTAAGAGCCCGGCCGAGCTCCCAGTGGTTCTTGTCGAGCTTGGCTTCGAGCACCTTGATGCTTTCCAGATAGAGGGTTTCCGCTTTTTCGGACCGGTCGGTCGCGACGAGCACAGCGGCTAGGTGGATTTGTACTATGGCGAATGTGGGGTGCTCTTTTCCGGGTTTCTCGGCGAGTATTTCGCAGCTCTGATTGAACGCTTTTTCGGCTTCGAGATACTTCTCGGTCTGGTAATAGAGGCTGCCGATATGGTCGAGTACTGCGGCTGCCTTGCGAGATTTCTCGCCGAGCTTGCCCCGGTATATCTTCAGGCTGCGTTCGTATAGCGGAAAGGCCTTGTCGGGTTTCCCGGCGGACATGTACATCGCAGCGAGGTTGCACATGGTGTCGGCCAGGTCCGGCGCGTTCTTTCCGATAGCCTTTTCATCTGTTTTGATGCTCTGCAGGTAGAGTTTTTCAGCCTTATCGTATGAGCCCAGATTCGCGTAAAGAGCGGCGAGATTGTTGGTGAAGGAGGCGGTCTGGTGGGAGTCGGCTCCGTAGATCTTCGACGACAGTTTGACGATTTTGAGGTATTCGGATATCGCCTGGTCGAACTTTCGAGCTTTCTCCATTGCGTCGGCGCGCCTTATCAGCCCGAGCATCACAACCTTGGGATCTTTGGGCGCTTTGGCCTCTTCGCCTGGCAGCAAGCCATACGATCCGCCCAGCACAACGACCGACAAGAACATAACTCGCCAAATTCTGTGGATCATGATGTCGCCCTTCGGTGGTTTCAACGTTTGCTACGGATATTCGCCTTCAAGCACCTCCAGAAGCCGCCTGCCGGCGTCTTCGAGGCTCGTTCCATACGACAGGATGCCCTCTTCGTGTCCGGCCATCGCCATTACGCGGATTTCTCGAAAGTCAGTTTCATCGAACAGCCGTTTGATTTCCCTGGCCATCTCGGGCGTACCGTACGCCGCCGACTTGCTGGTGGTGGGAATCCTGTTCAACAGCGCGTCCCAATGTTTGCGGGAATGAATATGGATCACCGCTCTGGCGTCCGGAGCACAAGCGTATACCGCCGCGTGGGTCATCGATTCCGACGAGGCGTCTATCCTGCCTTCGCAAACCACGGAGTTCTCATCGATGCTGTAGCTGCTGACGCGCGTGAAGTGGTCGGGAAATAGAAGCGGTATCGTTCCCGTGCCCGATCCGGTGACTATGAACTCGTTGAGAAGGTCGGACTTCACCGAGATATTACCGTACCCGATTCCGCCCTCGTACGCCCCGATGTAGCCCAGCGCATACATGCGGTCGCGCCACGTGTTGACCTCCTCGACGACCCATTCCGACGGAGGGGGGGTCTGGTGCAACTGGGAGTGGAATTTTATATAACCTTCGTCAATCACCTGCCAGCTCCGATGAACCATCCGACAACCCTGAAGGTTATCATATGAAGTACTTCATCGAAACCTTCTTGTACTCGGTCTTGGAGAACAGGACGTCGAAATTGTCGATTTTCAATTCGCCGGCCAGGCGCGCGACCAGGTCGCGGACCTCCTGCTCATCGTGTCCGTGCGTCATCGCAAACAGACCGTACGGGAAGTCAGGCAGCCGCGGGCGACAATAACAGTGCGATATTTCCGATCGCTTGGACAGGAACGCGCCGACCTCGTCTTCACGATCTTCCGGGACGTCCAGAACCGCCATTCCATTGGCCCGGAAACCCAGGCGCTGATGGCGGACAACGGCGCCGAGGCGCCTGATCACACCGGCGGCCAGCCAGTCTTCGATCTGTTCGAGCACCTGTCCGACCGACCAGCCGAGCTGATCGGCGATATCGTCGAAAGGTTTGTGAGAATCGGGCAGGTTTTCCTGGAGCAGGCGGACGAGCTGTTTCTGCTCGTCGCTGAGGGGCTCGACGGGAGGCTGGTGCGGCGCGCTGTAGGCCCGGTCATGGCTGACGGCGGCTTTGATAGCGTCCGACGATTCGGCGAATTGGAAGTTCACGCGTATCTTGAAGACCTTCAGCGCGGGCAGCGAATGGATTTCGCGCGTACCGATGCGCTGTCTCAGGTCCTCGAGGGTTTCTTCGAGGCGCTGGTCGGATTCACACGTCAGCGTGAACCAGAGATTGTATGTATGCTCGCGCCGATAGTTATGGGTCACGCCGGTCAGTTTGGTCACTTCGGCGGCGGCGGATTCCAGGCGGTCTGGGTCGATTCGAGCGGCGACCAGCGTAGAAACGTATCCCAGATTACGCGAATCGAACACCGCTCCCAGCCGCCGTATGATCCCATCGCTGCGCATTTTTTGAACGCGGCGCTCGATATCTTCGGCCTCAGCGTTCAGATAGGCTCCAAGGCGTTCGAAGGGACGTCGGTCGACGGGGAAATTCGCCTGTATCACCGACATCAGGGCCTTGTCCCGTTCATCCAGTTGCGGTTTGGCTTGCGGGGCCTTCGCGGGCTGGTGCGTGCAGAAGGGTTCTTCGTCGAGGTAATCTCCGCTGATTGCATACGCCCGGGCGCGACAACCTCCGCAAACGCGCCGGTATTCGCAATATCCGCATCGCCCGTGGTACGAATCAAGATCCCGCATTTCACAGAACAGCTTTGAATTCTCCCATATCTTCTGGAAGTTCAAGCCTTCGGCCCGCACGTCGCCGCATTCTATATCGAGGAACCCGCAGATCTGCACCTTGCCCAGGTGCGAAATGAAAGCGAAGCCCTGCCCGCCCATGCAGCCCTTGACCTGGCGAGCGCTTGGCTCGACGCCTTTCTGGCGGCTGATCCGCTGATAGTGCGGCGCGCAGGTCACGCGTATCGGTATCTCACCGGCGATCTGCTGATCGGCCAGCCAGTGCAGCGCCTCTTCGTACTGCTGGGGCGACAGTTCCTGATCGGCAAGATCCTTGCCCCTGCCCGTGGGAACCAGCAGGAACGGATTGAAGATCGTAGCGCCGAGGTCAATCGCGAGTTTTCTGACCGCGTCGAGTTCAGCGCGATTGTGGCGGGTGACGGTCGTATTTATCTGGAAATCGAGTCCGGCGCGTTTGGCCGCTTCAATGCCCTTTATCGCCCCGTCGAACGCGCCTGGAACACCGCGGAAGTCGTCGTGGCTTTGAGCGGTCGCTCCGTCAAGCGATATCGAGATGCATCGTATTCCAGCTTCCTTCATTTTCGCGACGGAAGCATCGTCAACGAGCATTCCGCAGGGCGCCATCACGACCGGCAGGTCCAGGGAAGTTGCGTGGGAGGCGATATCGTAGATGTCTTCGCGCAGCATCGGCTCCCCGCCGGTCAGGATGATAATCGGCTTGGAAAACGATGCGATGTTGTCCAAGAGTGCGAAACACTCATCGGTGGACAGCTCACCGCTGTAGGGCTCGGGTCTGGCTGCCGCACGACAGTGCTTGCACGCCAGCATGCACGATCGCGTTACTTCCCAGGCTATCAGGTGCGGAAGGTGCTTCTTCCCGTGTCCGTGTCCGTGATTCTCGGTCATTATTACTGTTCTCTTTGCGTCTGGGCCTGGAGTATCGCTTCTACGAGCCCGGGAATGGTGTGCGAGACGGCTTCAACGTCCGGTTCGAAATCCAAGCTGCGCATCGTCCCGGAGGTCACAGGCCCGATGCTCGCCAACGATGCGGATGAAGCGCGCAGGCGATCTATCCCGACAGCGTTTACGAAGTTCGTCACCGTTGATGAACTGGTGAAGGTGATCCAGTCCGGCCCGCCGTCTTCAAACAATTCGTCGAGCAGTTCCGGCTCGGGCGTTTCACCCACGGTTCGATAGGCCGCTATGTCGGTTACGTCGGCTCCGAGCGCTTCTAGGTCCACGACCAGATCCTTTGGCGCAATGTCGGCCCGCGGACAAATTATCTTCTTACCGCTCAAATCGTCGATATCCGCCAGAGTTTGTGAGATTTCGGCGGCTTTGTAGGTTTTGGGTTGGGCGTCGGCCTGCAGGCCGAATTGCCCCAGACGCCTGGCGGTGCCCGGTCCGATAACACATATCCGCACGCCAGCCAGCGCGCGGCTGTCGAGATCGGCTCGCTTCAGGGCCCCGAAGAACGCATCAACGCCGTTTGCGCTGGTGAAGACGACCCAGTCGACCGATGCAAGCTCCGCCGCCGCCCGATCGAGCGGGGCTGGATCGGCGGGCGGTTCTATGCGAATCGCGGGCAGTTCGACCACTTCGGCGCCGAGCTCTTCAAGCTGCCGGGTGACTCTGGAAGCCTGAAGCCGCGCCCGAGTCACCACAATCCGCTTTCCAAACAACGGGCGGTTCTCGAACCAACTTATGTTCTCCCGCAGCGCCACAACGTGTCCAACCACGATAAGCGCAGGCGGTTTGATCCCTGCTTGGGTTGCAACTTCGGTTATGTTGTCCAGCGTTCCGGTAACAGTCTCCTGCCGCGTCGTAGTACCCCACCTCACCAGCGCCGCGGGGGTCTGCGGATCCATTCCGTGTTCGATAAGCGATGAAGCGATCTTCGGGAGATTCTTCACGCCCATGTAGAACCCGAGCGTACCCGGCCAGTTCGCCAGTGATGCGTAATCCAGATCGGACTCTTCCTTGTCGGGCGTTTCGTGCCCGGTTATCAGCGCCATACAGCTGGTCACATTGCGGTGCGTTACGGGGATTCCCGCATACGCCGGAGCTGCAATACCCGCAGTTATCCCGGGCACAATCTCGAACGCCACGCCCGCTTCAACCAGCGCCAAAGCCTCCTCACCTCCGCGCCCGAACACAAACGGATCCCCGCCCTTCAGACGGACAACCTGCTTGCCTTCCAGACCCAGGCGCACCAGCAGCGCATTGATTTCCTCCTGCTTGAGGGTGTGCGCCGCGGCCTGCTTGCCGACATAGATCATCTCGGCCTGGGGCGGAGCTTCGGCAAGCAGCCGCCGCGCCGCGAGGTGATCGTAAACCACCGCGTCGGCGCGATTCAGCAGGTCTCTTCCCCGAATGGTCATCAGTCCGGGATCACCCGGTCCGGCGCCGACAAGATACACGCATCCATCACTCATTCGTCTTTCTCCAAATCATCAGCCTGGCCGTTCTGCCGGGCCTCTAGCTCGTCAAGTTCATACATTCGGCAGATGGTCTCCACGGCCAGCAACTGGTCGCTAACGGAGGCCTCCTGAGACAGTGTACGCAAAAATGCTATCGGTCTGTGCAGTATTTTCTTGCACAGGCTCTGGGTGAAACGTCCGAGCTGCTCTCGATCGGCGTCGCTGAACTTCCCGCCGTACCGCTTAATCTCGGCTTGGCGGAGCAGCTCGAAACGCTGGTTGAGCAGTTTTATTGTAGAGGCGACCTGGAGCGAATCGTACCATTTTACGAATTCATCAACCTCGAATTCGACTATCGCCCTGGCGCGCGGTATTTCCTGGCATCGACGATCGATGTTGCGGGCGACGACAGTGTCCAGATCGTTAAGGTTGTGGAGGAACACGTTGGGCATATCGCCCAGCTTGGGGTCAACGTCGCGTGGGACGGCGATGTCGACGATGTACAGCAGCTTATTGCGACGGGATATGATGTCGCCCAGGGCGTCGTAAGTCAGTACGGGGTCGGACGATCCGGTGGAACAGATAACCATATCGACCTGGCCGATCACCTCGCCGATCCGGTCAAGTTCGATCGCACGAGCGTCCACGCGGTCATCCGGCGGCGTTTCAGAACCGTCGCCGACGCCCCCGCCCGAATGCCTCAACACTCCGGGGCATCGAACCTGTTGGGAATCGTCCGTATCGTCGATTTCCCGCCCGGAAAGTTCACGCGTTAGCTCTTCAGCTCGCGAAAGCGTTCGATTGGCCACCACTACGCGCTTGACACCCGCAGAGATCAGGCTTTTTGCGGCCGCTTCGATGGTCTGTCCGGCTCCGACAAGAAGCACAGCCCTGTCGCCCATATCGGAGAATATCTGGGCGGCCAGATCCGCTGCGGCGCTGGCGACGCTTACCGAACCGCGTCCAAGTTGGGTTTCGCTCTGGGTGCGCTTACCAACGCGAAACGCCCGGTGCATCAATCGATTGAGCAGGAACCGGGCGGTGCGTTCCTCCGAAGCCAACCTGTAGGCTTCCTTGAGTTGCCCGAGTATCTGATGTTCGCCCACGATCTGCGAATCCAACGCAGCGGCCACGCCAAACAGGTGGTCCACGGCGGCCTGACCGTCGTAGCGGTAGAAAACCGATCTGTCGATTTCGCCGGAAACGTTTTTGAGGTCCGCCACGTGCCCCAGGAAATTGTCCATGCAGTCTGCGTTCCCGGACGGTACGAAGTACAGTTCGGTGCGGTTGCACGTGTCCAGCACCATCGCTTCTTCAAACACATTCTCCAGGTGCGCGGCGCGCAGGAACCGTCCGGCCAGGTCGCCGGTAAGAGCGCAGGTCTCGCGCACCTCAACGGGCGCTGTGCGATGACTTATGCCTATTATGGACAGTTTCATGGGTGTCAAAAACGTCCCGGTATGAGGATTCGCCGGGTCAGGAAAGAGCCAAACTCGTAACAAACAGAGCAGCGATTATCAGAAAACCGGCTAGTGCGATAGCTGATACTCGCGACACCGACCACTTCAGGACGTATTTCCCGAACACGTCGATCGCACAGATCACCCAGGCCATCGAACCGATAACGATCTTCGCCATGAGCTTCGGATCGATCGACATGACCTGACCGTTCGATCCGGAATGACTGAACAGCACGCTGCCGGTGATTATCGTAACAGTCATGAACGCCAACCCAACCACCATCGATTGGAAGCTCATCCTGCCAAGCAGATCCAGAGGAGGCAGGCGGTCGAACAGGAGCCCGAAATTATGGTGTTTCATATTACGCTGCCCCACGAGATAGAGCGTCGCATACACCGCCCCAAACGCCAACGCCGTATACGCCAGAGCAGCCGGGAGAACATGCAATCGCCCCCAACCGTACTGCATGTGCGAGTCCTGGGCTCCGGCCTGGTCGATCATCGCCGTAAGGAACATCGACGAAGTGTACTGCAGCAGGAATATCAACAGAAATACGAACACACCGGCGCGACGGTCGCGGGTGATTAGCTCGATCGCCCAATACACGCCCGCCGACGACAACGCCACCACCGAAAGAATCTCGTAATTGCTGACCAGAGGAAGACCGCCGAAACGTACGCCCCACAACACTAGAAACACGCAGTGAAACACAATCGCCAGGAAGACCCCGGCGTTGCGAACGTGAGTCCTGTTGCGCAGGATGAACGTGGCGCCGTAGTCAATCGCCAGCGCCAGATAAATCAGCGGTAACAACCAGTTCAGAATCGATAATAGCGTATCCATGATCGCATTCCCTGAATAACCGTATTCGGCCGCAGCACAATCCCACACCGCCGCCAGAGGTAATCAACACTGTCCCGAATTATCCATCATAGGCCCGCAATTGGCAATGGGGGCCGCTTTCGTCGTGAAAGAGCGCCCATCGCCAATCCCTAATAACCACAATGGTTAGCTATACTTCCATCGTCAAACCCCGACGGTCACTTTCCCACCAAATTGCGTGAGAATGCAAATGTGTATTGCATAATCAGCGGAAATGACACCAATTGGGTTGGCTTGAGGGGGCCCGGACGAGCGGTAATATCAACGAATAATCAGTGTCTATCGGGCGGGTCCTCAACCCGATAATGCAGCGGATCGAGGTATCTGCCCTTGCCCTGTTGGAGGAACCACGCCATTTCGGCCCGGCATTTACCGACTTTTTCGGCGTCTTCCAGGAGTCTCCTGGTCCTCTCGTGGGGGTCTTTTACGTAATCGAACAGATCGTCGTATCCGCGCGCCCTGCGCCAGATGTAATGCAACGAGTCGGTTCCGACGCGATAATAGCAGTCTTCAAACGAATTCAGACCGAATATCACGCGCGGGGCGTCGCGCTCGCCAACCAGGATCAGAGGCCAGAGGTCCATCGCCTCGTAGTTCAGCGCCGCCAGTCGCTCTGGAGCGGCTAGATTCACCATCATCGGGGCGACATCGAACAATCCGACCAGCGATTTGACCACTTTGCCCTTAACGCCCGGTACGTACATGACCAGCGGGACGTGTATCTGCTCTCGGTACGGGTGGAATCCTGCGTACTTCCCGTGATCGCCCAAACCAGTACCGTGATCGGCGGCAATGATAACGATCGTCTTGTCCAGCAAACCGCGGGCTTCCAAACCATCGAAAAGCCGCCCCGTCGCCATGTCGCTGTAGAACGCCGACGCATCGTACAAACCTTCGGGAGTCTCGCCCCAATCGGGCATTCCGGGGAATCGCTTCCACGGATAGTGCGTCTCGGTCATATGCACGTATGCGAAAGTACCTGCGGCCTGGTTGTTGTCCAGATAGTCCAGCAACATACTGACCTTATCGGGAGCCTTCTGTTCACCGTAGCAGATCACGCGCCGGTCGGGCTCGGAGCCTTCTTCCCCGGCTCGCATCTTCTCGGCGCGCGATATCCACTGCTTCAGGTCACCCTGGTTAAGAGTGTCCGACAAGCGCTGGCCGGTCTGGAGGACCTCCACCCTGCGCTGCAGTTCATCGGGCATGTCGCGCAGGAAAGCGACCTCCGATATCCCGTTGAAGTCCGACCCGATAATATTCAGATGCAGCGTATGATATCCGCCGGCAAGCATCTCGTTAGTGAAGAACGGGCCTATTCCGGTCTTCTTGAGCATGTATCGCGACGAGTATCTGCCCGTGAACACATGCCTCATCGAACAGCTCGTGCCCGTGCCCTGGGCAAAAACGTTGTCGAACCGAATCAGTCGGTCCTTCATCGCATCGAGCCTGGGCGTAGTCTTCCTCTCGTAGCCGTAGAAGCTCATGTGGTCCGGACGGCAGGCGTCCCAAATCAGGAATATCACCAGCGGTCTGTCCTTGCGGAAACGGTCCAGTATGGGCGAATCGACCGGCGGGTCGGGCGGAGTGACCACCGGAGCCTGCGGGGCGGGCATTTTCCATCCGCTTCCGTAAACCCTCCTCCAACATTCGAGGTTGTTCTTTGAAACCGCCGAATGCTCGTACATCATGTTTCGAATCGTCGAGTGGTCCTTGGTGGGCGTCATCGCAGAAAGCATCGACATGATTCCCAATACGACCAGAACAAGAACTGCGCCTAAACGCAAATACCAGACGCGGCTTCGCGGTGGGAACAGAAGGCACGCCGCATACGCCCCGATAAGAGTTATCCCCAGCGCCAGGAATATCGCCACACGCGTCGTATGGTCTTCGGCCTGCGGAAAACTCTCGTGGAACAGGGCCGCTACAAGGCCCGCGGCGACAGTGCAGGCGGCGAGTACTGCAGATACGTCACTGAGCGCCAATCGGCGGTTATGCACCTTCCGCCACACCCGGACGAGACATTCGAAACCTGCGATAACTCCCACCGTAATCGCCAGCAGACCATATCGCCCCAACGCCCCGCCTCCGCCAACCGCCGCTACAACGCCCCAGGCGAGCAAACCCGCATACGCTGCAAATCGCACGATCGCACAACCGCGCCGCCCCAGGCGAGCTGCAGGTCCCGAACCCAACATGATCCCCGAGAGCAGGATCACGCGCATCATATCCTTGCCGTCTCGCGGGCGATCGTCACGGCTGCACATTTCCAGGATGTTCCACGCCAGCAGCGAACCGTAAAGCACGCCGAAGATAGCGATACCGCAATTGGCCAGGTTGAACAACCCCAGTGCGACGATCTCATCTTCAAAGACCCACGCCAACCCGTGGCGAGCGTAGGCGAATAGGTAGACACCGCCCGCCAAACCCCACAGGTTCGCACCCAGACCGGGGTTTTTGCTGCGCTTGCGCAACCACTTGAAGGCTCCAACCACCACCAACCCAACTATCGAAAGGCTAAGCCCGTGGGCCGCTCCAACCAACCAGGCCGCAGCAAGGCTCACCTTCCAGTATCCGCCAATCGGCAAGATATCGACATCGGTAGTCCAGTTGACGTCAGCAGTATGCCATCTGCCCTCGTAGTCCGCTATCCGTTCGGCTACGTCGAGCGTGTGAAACTGCGTTTCAACAGCGCTCATGAACATGCCGGCCAGACCGGCAGCCAGAACCAGCGCTGGAATACACGCCGCCGCCCGCGCCAATCCAATCCGAGCCATACAGTCATCGAATCGCTTTGCGCCCGCCGACCATGACCCTGAGGCCATCCGACGCGCGCGATCCTGAAAACTGCTGACCGCCCAAGCCGCCCAGGCGGCGGTGAGGAACAGCATCGCCCATTGGCCCTGCGGAGAACCGGATTGGGGCATCCGCTCCGGATTGAGAGCGTTAAACACGCCCGTCACCAGAGGGCTTATCGACGCCAAAGCCGCAATCCCGCCCGCGCCCAGAATCCTCGCAGCGGACGTTCTCCCGCCAACAGCTTCTTTCCACGCCAGAAACAGCATCAGAATCCCAACCAGAATTCCGCAAAGCACGCCCACTACGGTCAGTACGGGCGAGGCGGTCTGAAGGGTGTGCATGATGTCCGATTCACCGACCGGAGCCGCGCGGTTTATCAGCAGCGTGGAGAACGCCTGAGTGATGATCGTCGCAAACGTCAAAATGACCAACGCGCAAACGGCTCCTGCGCGAAGGGGAGCCAACTGCGAGATTTCCTCTCGCGTCGGCGGGAGGGGACGGATTGAGGGTAATTCGCCGGCCATGTCTATCCTATAGTATGTACGACCAGCGTATTTGTAGCGCCCGTCTTGCCAAGCGGCCGGCCTGAGATAACGATAATGTTGTCGCCGGTCTGGGCGACGCCCTGGTCGACTGCGAATTTGGACGCCAGTTCGAGCACGTCGGCGGTGTGTTCAACGATTCCGGCCTCCATCGACTGCACCCCATAGTACAGGCACATTCGTCTAACGACCGCCGGATCGGGCGAAATGCCCAGAATCGGACATTGCGGTCTCTGCTTGGACAGAATCCTGGCGGTGCTTCCGGTTATCGTGAACGCTGCGATGGCGGCTATTGGTTGGGTGGAGGTGATGCCTTGAACCGCTCTTGCCAGCGAGGCGACGGTTTGGGGAACGTGGAAGACCTGTATCGGACCGGTCGCCGGGACCTGATCGTCGTACGCCTGCATTTCCTCGGCGATACGGTCCATCATCCTGACCGCCGCGACCGGATACTGCCCGATAGCCGTCTCACCGGAGAGCATTACAGCATCAGCCAGGTCCAGCACCGCGTTGGCCACATCCGACACTTCAGCACGAGTGGGCGTAGGAGACGTCGTCATCGACTCAAGCATCTGCGTAGCGATTATGCACGGTTTGCCCTTCAGTTGACAGAGGCGTGCGATGCGTTTCTGGGCGACCGGAACGGCGGGCAGGTCCATCTCAACACCCAGGTCGCCGCGTGCGACCATAATCGCATCGGCCGCATCGACTATCGCACCAATGTTCTCTATCGCCTGGGGCCTTTCGATCTTGGCTACTATCTGGGCCTCGCAACCGGCCTCCGTCAACAACTGACGCAATTCAGTTACGTCGTCGGCGACCTGTACAAACGACAACGCCACGTAGTCAAACCCTCGCGCCGCGATCCACGCCGCATCAGCGCGATCCTTTTCGGTAAGGGCGGATATCTTCAACTGCGTTCCGGGCAGGTTCACCCCCTTGCTGCTGGCGAGCATTCCTCCCTGGGTGACGCGGCAGAGAATTTCATCGGGGCTGGAGACTTCGACCACCTCCAGGCGTATCTTACCGTCGTCCAGCAACATTGTCTGACCGGGCTCAACCTGCCCGGCCAGTTCCTCCAGCGTGGTCGATATTCGCTTTGCGGTGCCTAATATGTCATCCTTCTGGATTACAATTTCCTGACCTTCGCCCAGCAGAACCGAACCGCCGGTTATTTCACGAACGCGGATTTTCGGCCCGCAAAGGTCGCCCATGACCGCTATCGGCCTCTGCGTTTCGGCTTCGATCGCCCGGACATTGTCCAGCAGCGCCTTGCGCTGCTCGTTATCGCCGTGTGAGAAGTTGATGCGGAACATGTCCACACCCCCTTCGGCCAGCCGCCTGATGGCTTCAATCTCGCTGGTGGCTGGACCGAGCGTTGCGACGATTTTGGTTCGTATGATCATGGCGCCTATTGTAGCGTCGGAGGGAGTTTAGGCAAGTGCGTCGGTTTCAGTCAATCCATCCGCCGCCCAGCAGACGATCGGCGTCATAGACAACAACCGCCTGCCCCGGAGTAATCGCGCCGACCGGTTGGATGAATTCGACCTCGAATGTTTGTTCGCCCGTTAGACGCACCTCGGCCTGAGCGCCGGAGTGGTTGTAACGTATCTGCGCGGTGGCTGTAAACTGCTGTGGAACATCATGATGCCAATTGGCTCGGCTGGCGGTCAGGCGGCGCGACATCACTTCATCGCGGGGCCCGATTGTCACCGTCGCGGTCGCCGGGTCGATCTTCGTAACGTACATCGGCACACCGGCGGCGACTCGCAGGCCGCGACGCTGCCCGATGGTGAATCGCCCGTAACCGTCGTGCTTCCCCAGCACAGTACCGGAACTGTCGATTATGTCGCCCGGCGTCAGAGCCTCCGGCGCCATCGACTTGAGCACCGATATGTAATCATCATCGGGCGCAAAGCAGATTTCCTGGCTGTCGGGCTTGTCGTGAACCACTAATCCCAGACTCTGGGCGACCCGGCGGACCTGCTGTTTGTCTGCGATCCGGCCCACCGGAAGCAGAATTCGCCCCAGGATGTCACGCGGTATTCCGAACAGGGCGTAGGACTGGTCCTTGCCCCCCGCCGCGGCGCGGGCGATTGCGGGCTGGCCTTGGAAGTCAATTATTCGAGCGTAGTGGCCGGTGGCGATATAGTCGGCTCCGAGCGAATCGGCGCGATCCAGCAGACGCCCGAATTTTATCAGCGTATTGCAGTGGATACACGGATTGGGCGTTCGTCCGGCGGCGTATTCGGCGGCAAAATCGGCGATCAGCGGTGCAAACGCGTCGCTCAGGTCCAGCACAAACAGCTCGATACCAAGCGTATCGGCCACCAGGCGAGCATCGGCTGCGTCGGACGGAGAGCAGCACCCGCGCGAGGCAGTATCCGCCCCGCCGGCGCTTCCGAGGCACATGAACACACCGGTGACCTCGTATCCCGCGTCAATCAACATCGACGCAGCCACCGCTGAATCCACTCCTCCGCTCATCGCGACTATTACTTTTCCGCGTTCGGCTGACATGCGGACATTGTACCGTCGGTCGAGCCTAAACCCAAACATGCTCGGTATGGAGTTCTATCGTTCCCGAAAGTTTTTTTGTTCGCCGATTTGATATCCGCAATACGCGCGCCTAAAATCCACTAGTGGATTATATACGGGCATGAAATGGGTCTTTCTTCTGGAGTAAAATCAGTGCTGACGCTTGCGGGCCTGTCACGAGGGTGGCGGATAACTATATGCGTTCTGGTCGGTCTGGCGATTGGCGCATCGGTGGTGACCGCACGGCTTGGAAACGCCGCATCATATCTGTCGGAATCTCCCGAAGCATGTATGAACTGTCACGTGATGACCGACGCGTACGCTTCCTGGCAGAGGGGCAGCCACGCTAAAGTCGCCGTCTGCGTCGACTGCCACGTCCCCCACAGCAATGTATTCTCCAAGCTCGCGTTCAAGGGTATGGACGGTGTGAAGCACTCGTACGCCTTCACCGTCCGGTCCGAACCCCAGGTGCTCCGCCTGTCCGAGGGCGCTGTGCCCATAATCCAGGCCAACTGCCTGCGATGCCACTCGAACTACTTCGATATGATCCGTCTGGCCGGTCCGGAAGAGCGAAAATGCTGGGACTGCCATTCCAACGTTCACGGTGAGGTCCACGGGCTGTCGGCCTCACCACGCCCGCTTAGAATAACACTCCCGCCCGCAGGGCTGTAAGTGCATAAGGGATATAAAGATGACTGATACAACCGATTCCACGACAATCAAGAAACTTCCCGGATGGGCATGCGGTCTGATCGTACTGCTGGTGGCGGGGATTGTAGCGCTGGTGGGGCTGATGGCGACGTCCATTGTCGAACGACGATGGGAGGCCCAGCAACCTATACTCGTCTCACAGACGATCGACCAGTTCGAATCCGACAACAGTGTATGGGGCGCCGACTATCCCAGAGAATTCGACGCTTATAAGAAGATGACCGTCGACGACACCAGAACCAAGTACGGCGGAGGGTTCCCCAGAGATTATCTCGACGCCGACCCGCGGCAGGTCATCCTGTTTGCAGGATACGGGTTCTCCAAGGACTTCCTCCAGGCCCGCGGGCACATCTACGCCGTTGACGACATCAACAAGACCAAACGCGTAAAGCACCCCACCGCCGAAAAGCCCGACGTCTACTACCCGGGCACCTGCTGGACCTGCAAAAGCCCGGACGTACCGCGAATGATGGGCAAGTTCGGAAAGGAAGCGGACCCCAAGGAAACAGACCCGATTAAGCTGATCGGCCTGGGAGCGAAGAAGTTCTACGGGACAAACTGGCACGAACTGAAGAAGGACGTCAAGCACCCGATCGGATGTCTCGACTGCCACGACCCAAAGACCATGAAGCTGCGAATCTCGCGCCCGGCGCTGCGAGAGGGGTTCGAGGCGATGGGCAAGGACATCGACAAAGTCAGCCACCAGGAAATGCGATCGCTGGTCTGCGCACAATGCCACGTCGAATACTACTTCAAGACCGACAAAGACGCCGGAAAGAAGCACTATCTGACTTTCCCGTGGAATAAGGGCACGTCGGTTGAAGGGATGATCGAATATTACGATAACGCGGGCGTAAAAGACTATGTGCACCCGATCTCGAAGGTCGAGGTCATAAAATGTCAGCATCCCGACTGGGAAATGTACAAGACAGGCGTACACCATTACCGCAAGGTCTCCTGCGCAGACTGCCACATGCCCTACCGCTCGCAAGGCGGTATGAAGTACACCGATCATCACGTGCAGAGCCCGCTGCTGAATATCGAAAACAGCTGCGCCGTCTGCCACCGATGGTCCGAAGCGGAACTCAAATCGCGCGTCGAAACCATCCAGACCAAGGTCGCAAACGCCCGAATCAAGGCTGAAGACGCTCTTGTCGCGGCCCATTTCGACGTTGCGGCCGCGATGGAGGCAAAAGCGACCGACACCGAACTGGCGCCGATCCGAAAGCTTATCCGTCACGCACAGTTCCGCTGGGACTACGTAGCAGCCAATAACGGGATGGGCTTCCACTCACCGCAGGAAGCGATGCGGATCCTGGGCGATTCGATCAACGACGCACAGACCGCACGCATACACCTGGCCAGACTCATCGGATCCAAGGGCGTCACCGCCCCGCCGAAACACCCCGACGTCTCAGACCGCGAGAAAGCAATGGCGACGGCAAAGAGCTTCCAGGCCGGTACGCCCCCGAAACTCCTGCCCTGAGCCCGAGTCGGCAGGTTCACATTTGGTTCACAGGTGTCACATGCGCTCCCGTTGAGCGGTCACTCGCACAGTCGCGGCTGCCTCCTGCTGCAACTGCTTATTGTCCCAGTACTTACGGCCGCTCCGTCTCTCACATTTCCTCTAGCAACCCGCTGAATTCGTATGTCACAGGCCCGGCGGGTGTGACGTATTGCCCGCCGCCCGCGTATCAGCGCCCGCGGATCGGCGCCAAACGCCTAATCCCGCACGCCCTTCCGTGCCGAAACTGTTTGCATGCGCTGACCGTCCAGCCTAGAATATAGAAACATTACGCGAGCTATCCGGCGCCGGGCGCCATCGACCGTCCGCGGAACCGAACACAAGGAGCATCTTCATGGCCGACAAGGGAATCAACAGACGCGAATTCATCCGCAACAGCGCCGTAGCCGCCGGATGTGTGGCCGCCGGGCTCGGAGGTAATTTCACCGCCCAGGCCGCCGACACCGACACCATCAAGAAGACACGCAGCCACAACCCCGAGATGGAGTACCGACGCCTGGGCAATACCGGCCTGTGGGTCTCTGCGGTATGCCTGGGCGGGCACTGGAAGCGCGTCGCCGAGGTCACCGGTAAGAAGATCCCCCCGTACGGACCGCCCAAAGACCCCGAACTCAAGAAGATCCTCTGCAAGAATCGCTACGACGTCCTGACCCGATGCATGGAGAAGGGCATTAACTACGTAGACGCATGCACCATGGGCGAGATCTCCGTATACGGGCCCGCACTCAAAGGCCGACGCGACAAAATGTACATGGGCTTTGCGATGTGGCCACACTGCCCGAGAAACGCAAAATACAGAAAAGCCGACGCCATCCTCAAGAAGTTCGAAGAGGGTCTCAAAATGGCCCAGGTCGAATACGTCGACGTCTGGCGCCTGGTGGCCGACAGCGGAAAGGGACACACAGAGGCCGACGAACTCGAATTCATCAAGGCATTCGAGATCGCCAAGAAGCAGGGCAAGGCCCGCTTCACCGGCGTGTCGTCACACAATCGCAAGTGGTTGAAGCACCTGGCTGAAACGTATCCCAAGCACTTCCAGGTCGTCCTGTTCCCGTACTCGGCCCAGACCAAGGAGATGCCCAAAGACTCTCTCTTCAAAGCCGTCCGCGACCACGATATCGGAACCTTCGGAATCAAACCGTTCGGCAGCAACTCGCTGTTCAAGGGCATCAAGACCCCCGAAGAGAAAGCAGCCCGCGCACGCCTCACCATACGATACATTCTCTCCAACCCCGCGATCACCGCGCCGATCCCGGGCCTGGCGTGCCCCGAAGAGGTCGACAACATGGCTTTGGCGATAAAGGAGCTCAAGAAAGCTCTCACCGCCAAGGAAACCGCCGAAATCCGGAAACTCGGAGCCGAAACTCTCGCAAACCTCCCGCCCGAATACGACTGGCTGAGGAAGTGGGAGTACGTATAAGGCTTGGCAATTGGGAGTTGGCGATTGGCAATTGGCGAAAGTCAACGGCCCGGTCAACGACTAAGACTGACAACTACGACTTTACAACTTGCAGGCAACGGCTGACTTCTGTTAGTCGTTGCCTGTTTTTGTAATACCGGTTAGAATCCGCATCCAACCGACGCCCGCGCCCCGTCACCCTATTTAGCGGCCGGCGCCGTTAGGTTTTCCCGGGAGCCCAAAAACATGCCAGACGCCCCCAACGATCACGAACAGAATAACAAGAACTCCGAGAAGCGGCCGGACCATGGGCGAATGTTCCTGAATAAAGTCCTGTACAAGTGCTTCGGAGTACTCCCATGGCTGCTCCTGATTCTCATCAGGAAATGGCGCATCTCGCTACTGACGCCCGCGGTGATACTGGGCGCAGCGCTGCTGACGCTGGAGCTGTCCGAACCGTTCGGCGAGCCTGACGCATGCACAATGTGCCACGAAATGCAGGGCGTCTACGATCGCTGGTCGGCGTCGACGCATTACATTAACGACAGCGGAGTGACGGTCGGCTGCATCAAATGTCACCTGCCCCCCAGAGAAGACACTTTCGCACATGTCTGGGGCAAAATATCAAAGGGCTCCGGGCACGGATGGGTCCATTTCTTCGGGAAATTTGACGAGCAGAAATCGCGCAAACTCGTGCTGGACACACTGTCCAACGAGCGCTGCACCCACTGTCACAACAAGCTCGCCGCAAAGTCGTCAACGCCCGCGGTCGGATCCGTACACTCAATCGCCCTAAACGAAATCGACACGCGAACGTACGCCTGCGTCGCTTGCCACAACCGCATGCACTCGCCCGAACCGCCCCCGCCCGAGCCGGAGTTCTACGACAAGGCCGACAACTCCTACTGCTACGACTGTCACATGTACCTCGAGAGAGAGAAAGAACCGCTCATCGTCCGCCACGCGAGCGTCAATATCGGATGCGTCGACTGTCATGGCAAGTCCCAGCCCCACGTCGACGACGAATCCGGCGAGACGCCTCCGGACATAATGTACGCCAAGGACCAGATCAACGTCGCCTGCGGAAAGAAAGGCTGCCACTCCGAAAAGAAGCTCAAAAAGGTCACATCCCACAAGGCCTGGTTCGCATCCGCCCCAGCCGCCCAAGACAAGAAATACTGCACAGACTG
Organism: Phycisphaerae bacterium; assembly: GCA_030745875.1. Classification (GTDB taxonomy): domain Bacteria; phylum Planctomycetota; class Phycisphaerae; order SM23-33; family SM23-33; genus BS750m-G57. Next base: position 32,836 of record JASLNT010000057.1, on the reverse strand, counting down.
TCACGGGAGGCACAGCGTCCCGGACCGCGTCAGAAAGTGGGACAAAAAGACCAGGAAGTTAATCTGGAAAGACGGCTATGACGTGGATCCAAACGCCAAACCCACCACAAAACCTGACGGGATGGATATGGATATGTGAGCGAGCATCGCTCACAGAGTAGGAGATTATCCGTTCTCCTGCGGTCTACTGCTCTCCTGATCACCTGCTCAAGAAGATGTTCGAACATTCATCAGCCAACAAGAAACGCCCAACTCCCAAGTGAACGACAAAGACGGCGGGAGGGTTTTGGACTGCGGCGAGCCCCCGCCGCTTTCACTCGTCGCGGAGCGACGGTTCCAACTCGTTCTCCGCTGTAGTCTTCATCATTCCACCCCGCCCCTCCCTCCCATCTAAATTCACCACAAATACCCAATGTGACTCATTGTCCGTGGACCAATTGTCTACGGGAAAGGATGCTACCGCCATGGAGTCGGATGAACGGATGCTCGAGGCCTTTGGGGCTGTTGTAAGCAAGTTGCGCAGGGATTTGGGGCTGACCCAGGAAGACCTTGCCGACCGCGCCGGATGGCGGGGGATTGGTTTGTTGGTGTTGATGGTGCGGCCGGTGGTGACGGATCGGTTAAGCGCCGCTGGGATTTGGCGTCCGCTTTGGGCGGGCGGAAGGAAATCAAAGCTGGCGATACTGTCTGGATCGGCGAGGGGGTCTACAAATTCGCGAATCGCAAGTCGGGGTCGGCGGGGTTCGAAGTTAAGCTCACCGGCGCCAAAGGCAAACCCGTGATCGTTCGGGCCGCTGGCGCTAAGCGGGTTACTATCGATGGCGGGCTTTCTGTTAAGGCGCCGTCAACGTATCTGCAGATTCGCGATCTGGAGATTATTGTTTCGGAGAATCTGCCCGGCGGTCCGTCGCGCGTGCTGAGCGAGGGCGGGTCGCATCCCAAGAGTTACGCTCGTCCATGGGGCGGGCTGAACGTTTACTCGGGCAAGGGATGCAAGTTCATTAACCTGGTGATCCACGATAACGCCCAGGGGATAAGCTGGTGGAAAGGATCGACCGACAGCGAAGTACACGGCTGCATCATTTACGACAACGGGTGGAAGGGCCCGGACCGCGGGCACGGGCACGCGATATACACCCAGAACGCAGAAGGGATCAAGACGATCTCGGACTGCATAATGACCGGCGGGTATGGGCAGACCATGCACGCTTACGGATCGAAGCGGGCCTGGGTGGACAACTACGTTATCACGGGCAATATCGCCTACAACGGGGCGAGGTTCCTTGTCGGCGGGGGGCGGGCCAGCAGGGGGATCACGGTAACCGAAAACGTGCTGTATGGCGTGTCGATGCAGATAGGGTACAACGCGCCGCACAACGAAGGCTGCATCGTGCGGGACAATATCATCGTCGGCGGGGGATTGAGCATCGTGCGTTACAAAAAGGCGGTCCGCTCGGGGAACACCGTGCTGCCCGCCAACGCGAAGATCCCCGCCAAAACCCCGCCGATAATCATCGTGCGGGCCAACAAGTACGATGCGAATCGTGCGAACGTCGCGATCTGCAACTGGACGGGCGATGATGTGCGCCTGGATGCGAAGAATCTCAAACGTATCCTGAAACCGGGCGATGCGTATCGCCTGATCGACCCGCGGGACTTCTACGGTGAACCTGTGATCAGCGGCGCTTACGACGGAAAAGCGATTGCAGTACCGATGAAAAAACGCCTGTTTGCAGCGTTTGTGCTGCTCAAGGGCGGGAAAGCGGTTGGATCAGGGGCTAAGAAACGCTCGTAAAAGCAATAAGCTATCTCAGCACGGGGCGTATCCTGCCGATTAGACTATGAGCGGTCGGACTGTTTTTTATGTGGATTCAATCGTAAACTGCATATAAGCGGAGTGAGGTATAATATGGTGCGGAGGGCGAACTGCAACTTACTATCTAATAGGCCGTTGCGCCGCGGAATGGCGTATGTGCTGGCGCTGGTGATGTTGGCGTTGTGCACGAGTCTGGCGGTGGCGATATCATCTGGAACCAGCTTAAACCTCGCTCGCGTCGAGAACATGCGGAAAGCTTTCAACGCCCAGACAGCCGCTGAGAGCGGTCTGCAGTTCATGCTCCAGAGCATCTCCGGCGCAAACCTCCCCACAGACACCACTTACGATACATTAACGGGCAATTTGTCCACAGCTCTGGGCGATGTTCTAAACGATACCCCGAATCTGAACGGTTCGACGGTCTCAAGCACCGACAACACTGTCACAATACCGACTATCACGTTCGAAGACGCCTCGTTTGCGTGCGTGATCACCCGCCTGAGCCCGGACGGGGAAGGCAATCAGCAATGTCGCCTTTCCGTTGTGGGAACGTCGGGCGGCATGTCGCGGTCGGTTTCGCTGGATGTGCGTCTGAAACCGGCCCGCCCGCCGCTGTTCGACTACGGAATAGCGTCCAAAGGCTCGATCGAAATCTCCGGAAACGCCAAAATTCTCTCGATGAGCGAAGCGGGGGACGCCAGCATATTCTCCGCCGCTGACGATGCGACAGTGATAAAAGCCAACGGAAACGCCCAGGTCGCCGGCGATCTTTACGCAACCGCCGACGACATCAGCACGATCAACCTTACGGGCAACGTGGAGGTCGCCGGCGAGACCGACACCGACATTATCTTCGCCGAGCACACGCATCTGGACCAGAGCGAACCGGAGTTCCCCGAGTTCGACCTGACGCCCTTTCCGGCGCTTACGACCACCGAGATCACAAGCTCGACCAACACCAACGGTAACAAGACTTTCGAGAACGTACACGTCCTGCCCAGCGCCAACCCAACCTTCAACGGCAACGTGACGATAAACGGCATTATCTACATCGAAGCACCGAACAAAGTGAAATTCAACGGGAATCTGGTGGTAAACGGGTTTATCGTCACTTCAGACGGCGGTTCGCTGCCCATATCGGGCAATCAACTGACATTCAACGGGAACGTTGAAGTACCGGGCGTCAGCATGCTTCCGGATACTGCTGAATTCCTAGCCGTCAAGGAGCACGTGGGCACTGCGATCCTGGCGCCCGGTTTCGGGGTGACGTTTTCGGGCAATAACAAGGGCATTGACGGTCTGATAGCGGCCGACCAGCTCACATTCAAGGGCAACACGACCCTTGGCGGAGAGCTTACGGGCATGGTCCTCGGCCTGGCGGATCTGCCGATGCTGCTGCGCGGGAACACGAAAATCACCATAAACCGCCAGGACGACGACAATTTGCCCACGGGATTCAAATACACCTCATTGTTCGAGATAATCAGCGGTTCTTACGCTGAAGCAGTACCTTAGGACGATTTGGGCGCGACATATCGGTCTCCGCGGGGCGCGGTTTTTCGAACAATCTTTGCGATATGCGCCACAAATCTTGCTTCCGCACGCTCGGGCGGTTAGTATCTCTGAAGTTTTGCCATCAGCCAGCCGTCGGTACTGTAACTGCCGGCTGCAATCCGACTGAACCAAGGAGACACCGAACGTGGAAGTTCACATTAAAGAAACGTACGAAGAGATGAGCATCGCCGCCGCAAAGCGAGTAGCGGATGTGCTGAACACCAAACCCAACGCCGTCCTCGGTCTGGCGACCGGATCGACGCCCCAGGGAATGTACCAGGAACTCGTCCGGATGCATCGCGAAGAGGGCCTGGATTTCTCGCAGGTGACGACGTTCAACCTGGACGAATACGTAGGCGTACCGCCCAGCCATCCGCAAAGCTACCACTACTTCATGCACGAGAACCTGTTCAAGCACATCAACGTGCCGCCCCAGAACGTATACGTTCCCTCGGGCACGACGGATAACTATGCGGCGTTCTGCGCGTGGTTCGAGCAGCGCATCGAAGACTGCGGCGGGATCGACCTGCAGGTTCTGGGCATCGGTTCCGACGGGCACATCGCATTCAACGAACCGGGAAGCAGCCTCGGTTCACGCACGCGATTGAAGACGCTTGCGAAACAGACCATCGACGACAACGCGCGATTCTTCGAGAACCGCGACGATGTCCCGATCTACGCGATTACCATGGGCGTGGGAACTATCCTCGAAGCCGAGGAGATCATTCTGCTGATCAACGGTGAAAACAAAGCCGAAGCCGCACAGCACGCCATAGAAGGCGCAGTTTGCAGCCAATACACCGCCAGCGCACTGCAGATGCATCCGGAAGTGACGGCGTTCCTGGACGTACCGGCCGCCAGCAAACTCGAAATGACCGAGTACTACAACTGGATCCAGAAAATGAAACCCGGCGCGCCGCGACTGTAAACCGCAGCATTCGACGGATTGTCGACCGCAAATACAGACAGGAGATACGAGCATTGAAACTGATACTGCTGGATATCGATGCAGCCGCAAGGCGCAACTTCGATCCGGTCGGACTTAGCAGACCGCTGTTCGAACTGCGGACCGGTATAACCAGTCTCGCAGAGAAACTCATCGCCAGGACCAAACCATCGAGCACGGCCTGCTTCATACCGGACTACCTGGCGGACGTATACCGCACGGAGACCGACCGGCCGGTGAACGATCCGGAACAACTGGGCGGCGACGATCTGCTGCTGGTGAACGCATGCGTCAAGGCAGACGGGCTGGACGTAGACCAAAACGGGCCCAGCCAAATTGCTGTCGCTGAAGACGGAACACTGCTGCACGCACTGATCCGCTCGGAAGATCTGGACAAGATCGAAGGAGACTGCATCGCAAGCTGGATCGAGAAAGCTCGCGAAGTAATCCCGAGCGTCCAGGCCGACACGCCCAGGTGGAACTACGCCTGGGACCTGATGCTGGCGAATCCCGACCAGCTCACCGTAGACTTCGCAGCGCTGGGACAAAGCGGAATCGAAGGCTCCGTCGAGCAGCCCAACGCAATCCGCGGAAGCGATAAGGACGTGTTCATCGCGCCCGGCGCGGTGGTCCATCCGATGGTCGTATTCGACGCCGAACACGGTCCGATCTACATCGACGAAAACGTCGAGATCCATCCCTTCACGCGAATTGAAGGTCCGTGCTACGTGGGCAAAAACTCCATACTGCTCGGAGCCAAGTGCCGCGAAGGCAACTCAATCGGCCCGTTCTGCCGCATCGGCGGAGAGGTCGAAGAGTCCGTCATCCAGGGATACTCCAACAAGTATCACGACGGTTTCCTCGGCCACGCCTATGTGGGGCAATGGGTGAACCTCGGCGCGATGACCACCAACAGCGACCTGAAAAACGACTACGGTTCAGTCGCGGTGATGCTGGGCGGAGGGCCTCCGATCGACACGGGCTCGAATAAGGTCGGTTCGCTGATCGGCGATCACACCAAGACGTCCATCGGTACGCTTTTCAACACCGGATCGGTTGTCGGAGCGATGGCGCTTATCATGGCCACCGGCGCTCCCCTGCCGAAGTTCATCCCATCCTTCGCGTGGTTCCTCAACGGTGTGACCACCAAGGGATTCGGTAAGAAGAAGCTGTACGGAACGGCCAGGACGGCGATGAGCAGGCGGGGCAAGGAATTCACCGACGCCCACGAAGCGATGTTCGACGCGATCTTTGAACTAACGGCCGGACCGCGACTTACCGCGATCCAGAAAGGCCGCAAGAAAATGTCCGCAAGGTAGAACCATTGTTGCGATCATAAACAACCGCGCGCGATGTACTTAACCAGGAGACGAAACGTTGGCAACAGTTGAAGAGAGAGTCAAGGCGGTCACAGGTAAAACACTTAACATCGATCCGGGCGAGATCCAGGCCGAGCACAGCTTCACTTTCGACCTGGGCGCCGAGAGTGTCCAGTCGGTGGAGTTGGTGGCGATGTTCGAGGAAGAGTTCGGGATCGAGATGGACGAAGACGCCGCACTGTCGGTCGAGACAGTGGGTTCGGCCTCGGAGTTCATCGCCAGGGTGTGCGCCGAACAGGGCGTTCAGGTCGATACCGAATAGCACAGACAAGCGCCGACCAGCTTACCGCAGACCCGCCGTTCGGGCTCCGTACTGCGCGCCCTGACGCGCCATGCAACCAAGAAGCAGGAAGGGCATTGGATGTCCGACCAGAAGCAGCGCCGCCCAGGCGGCGCTAATGTCCAACGCTTCCGTACAAAACCCGCCCTCGCGGCGGATCGCCTCCCTTCCCAACACCCGGAGACGCAAAGACCATGACCACCGACCAGGGCCCGAAATCCGACTCGCATCCGTTGGACACGATCTTCTACCCCAAGAGCGTCGCGGTGCTGGGCGTTACGCCCACTCCCGACACTGTGCCCAACGATATCTTCCGCAATATCCTCACCAGCGGGTATACGGGCGTGCTGTATCCGGTGGCTCCGTTTAAGCGGAGCATCTACGCGGTCAAGGCCTACCGATACGTGCTCGACATTCCCGACGAGATCGACCAGGCGGTTATCGTCTATCCGGGCAACGTCTGCCACAAAGCTGTCCAACAGTGCGGAGAAAAGGGCGTCAAATCCATCATCATGATCTCCGCGGGCTTCCGCGAAGTCGGGCCAGAGGGCGTAAAACGCGAGGCCGCAGTCAAAGAGATCTGCGACCAGTACGACATGAAGCTCATCGGGCCAAACTGCCTGGGCGTCATCAACACCGATCCGACGTCAATGCTCAACGCGTCGTTCGCACGGAAGATGCCCGCCGCCGGACGCATCGCCTTCCTCAGCCAGTCCGGCGCGCTGTGCACCGCCGTTCTGGACTACGCACTGGGCAAGGGCATCGGATTCTCGAAGTTCGTAAGCTTCGGAAACAAAGCCGGAGTAACCGACATCGACCTGATGCGATACCTCCACAAAGACCCGAAAACCGACGTGATCCTGATATACCTCGAAGAACTCCGCGACGGGCGGGGGCTCGTCGAGGCCGCACGCGAAATCACCCGCGGACCGGGCGCCAAGCCCATCCTGCTGATCAAGTCCGGACGCACCCCACAGGGCGCCGACGCCGCGGCCAGCCACACCGGTTCGCTTGCCGGAGAAGACGTAATCGCCGACGCAGTGCTCAAGGAAGCAGGCATAATACGTGTGGACACCATCGACGAACTTTTCAATTCCGCGATCATGATGACTTATCAACCGCCTCCGCGCGGAAGGCGCCTGGCGATAGTAACCAACGCGGGCGGCCCGGGCGTAATGGCGACCGATGCTGCAGTAAACATGGGCCTGGAAATACCTCGCTTCGGAGAAGAAACCACAAACAGACTGAAGACCGCCCTCCCAGCCGCCGCCAACATCAAGAACCCCGTAGACGTTATCGGAGACGCCCGCGCGGATCGGTATTCGGCGGCGATCGAAGCAGTGCTCGACGACGACAATGTCGACCAGGCGCTGGTCATTCTCACACCGCAATCCATGACCGATATCGAAGCCATCGCCGAATGCGTAGTCACCGGGCACGAACGAACCGACAAACCGCTGGCGTGTTCGTTTATGGGAGGGCGAGACGTGCAGGCGGGAATCGATATTCTCCAAGCCGCCAGAATCCCGCACTACATCCTGCCCGAATGGGCCTGCGGAGCCCTGCTCGACAGCAACACTTTCAACGAATGGAAAGATTCGCCCGAACCGTCGCTGGAACAGTTGGACGTGAACGCGGGAACCGCTCGCGCGATTATCAATTCGGCGCCCGCGGGATACATGAGCGAAGACCAGTGCCTGGGCGTTCTGGGTGCGTACGGTTTCCCGGTCCCGCCCTACAGACTCTGCACATCCGGCGACCAGGCCGCATCGTTTGCCAAGGAGCTGAATTGCCCGGCCGTCCTGCGCATAGTAAGCCCCGACATCGTCCACAAGTTCGAAGTAAAGGGCGTTGCACTCGACCTGAACGGACCCCAAGCCGTCCGCCAGGCCTGGGACGAAATGATGGGGCACGTGGCTCGCATCATGCCCAAAGCGCGGATCATAGGCGCCATAGTTCGCCCGATGATACCGTCGGGAAAGGAAGTTATCCTCGGAGCCAAGCGCGACAACGTATTCGGACCGATAATCATGTTCGGTCTGGGCGGTCTGTTTGTCGAGGTGTTCAAAGATGTGACGTTCGCACTGGCTCCGGTGACCGCTCCGCGAGCCGCTTCAATGGTGCGAGGCGTGAAGGCCTACGAACTCCTGACCGGCGCACGCGGTACGGAGGCCGCCGACGTCCAGGGTATCGAAGAATGCATCCGCCGCCTCGGTCAGCTCGTATCGGACCACCCGCGCATAACCGAGTTGGACATCAACCCCCTGCTCGTCGGATCGGCGGACGTGGGCAACTCGGTGGCGGACGTGCGAATCCGCCTGGCGCCCTAACCCGTCGGGCGGAACAATTACTCGTCGGAGTCCAGGCAGATTATATGGCCGTCTATCGTCGCCATATAGAGTCTTCCGTCGGCTGCGGACATACCGTCGAATACAGGCACGGAGTCGAGCTTCAATTCGCTGATCTTCTTTCCGTCGGCCGTCGACACCACCCGCAGGGTCGCGCCCTCGGAGCCTTTGAGCGCGGCGGCCTGACGGGCCAGGAGCTTCTGCGTTCCGGGCTGGTCGAATGCAGCCAGCGTTTTCGTCTCGTCGATCAAATCCGGCGGCCCGGCGATAAAGAGCGTCTTGTCGGCGAGCACCATCGCCCTGACGCCGACATCTGTCGATCGGGCCCAGTGCATCGCCAATCGCGTCCTGGGCACGGCGCCCAGAGTTCCGCGTCTTTTCTTTGGTTTGGCGTTCTTGTTCTTACCCCTGCCTGGAGCCTTCCCGGATTTGGGCCTGGCCTTGGGCCGGGCGAGGGTTTTGCGCTGCGGGATCTTGTCGCACGAGAACAGATGGTAGTCCAGCGGCGTGGTCCATCGGTAGTACTGCGGCAGGCGTCCGTAACCGTAGATAGCGGTGTCGTTGAACACCATCGGTTTGCCCGCGGGGTCTACTCGTCCGGCTTGGGAGTAGCCTCCGGCGCCTGACTTCCACACGCGGCCGAATATCCAGTACGAACGATGCCACCACACCCCGTCCAGGAATCCGGTCGGACTGAACAGGTGCGGGCCCTGGCCACGAGCTCCGGCCTGGATCGTCGGGTTGTCAATCTCCTGGCGAACGCCCTTGTCGTCAAACTGCTGCGATCGCATGTAGACGAACTTCCCGTCGAACGACAGAACGTCCGGAAGGGCGACGGGCATGTTCAGGCCCTTTAAGCGCACCTGGATGTTCTTGCCCGATTCGGGGTCGCGGTCGTCGAGTATGTCTTCGGCGACCAGCTTGCCTGTCTTCGGAGCCAGGCGAATCAGCCGCAAGCCGCCGTCAAGGAACATCGACCGCCCGGCCACGCACCACAGCACGCCGTCGCGAATCAACACGCTGCCTGAAACCGGCCAGGCCGACTCGATCTGATCGAACGCACCCATACGCCGATCGACCGGTGCGGCGCGGAACCGCCAAGCCAGTTGCCCATCGGAAGCTCGCAGAGAGTAAATGTAACCGTCCCGCGAGCCGAACAGCACGGCTCCGTCGAAAATAGTAGGCGGTGAATCGACCCTGCCGCCGGTCGTATAACTCCAAAGCTTCTTGCCATTACCGGAGTCCAGGGCGTGCACCGTGTGCTCGTCCACCGATGCGACAAACAGCCTGCCGGCGGCGATGACCACGGGCGACAGCTTGCCCCCCAGTTTCGTTTTCCAGGTCCGCTCTAACTTCTCGGCGACAGGCGCCGGGGTGTAACCGCTCCGCGCCGGGTCACAGCGATATGTCGGCCATTCCAACACCAACTCTTCGTCGGAGGTCCTCGGAGTGAAAACCTTCCCGTAGGCCGGACCTTTCTCCAAACGCCCTTTGGCGGGCACATTGCGGGGGACCTTTCGCGTCGGGCTGGTCGGAGCCAGTGCGTTAAAACCGTACATCTTGGCCTCTAAGTAGCACGCGCACGGATGCGGCGGATTGTAAATCATGCCGTTAGCAGGCATTATGCCATACAGACACGCGCCGCGCACCCAGTGATGGCATTCCCAGTGTTCGGTCTTCGGGTCTACAAACTCGATACCCGTCCGCGACGACAGGAAGTACTTGACGGTGGCCTTTCCGCGGTGGCAACGGTGGTGGAACCAATGGGTCTCGACGTCCGGGGGGAACTGCTTGCGGACCTTGCCCGTTTTCAGTTCGCGCCCCGTCCAGACGCCCGAATGGCCCGAATGCGTATTCTCGGTGGTCCAGACCAACCCGTTGATAACGAAGATGTCCTCGGGCGACTTGTAACCGCTTTCCGGATGATCGCCTTTCCAGAGCGTCCTTCCGCTGTCGGCCGACAGAGCGTACATCGTGTCCTTGCCCCCTCCCCGATTCTTCTCGCCGGCTTGGACACTTCCCCCCGAATAGAGCACCACGTCGTCGTAGATCAACACGTTGGGCCCGTAGAATGACGGTATCACTTTGCGGCGCGGGAGCTTCTCGGACCGCCAGATCTCCTTGCCGTCGGTCCGCCCGAAACACTGGATTCTCTGTCCGTCGCAGATCAGCACGCGCTTGGCGTCGGCGGTAAGCGTAGAGGGAAGGGCGTTGGGCAGCTTCTTCGACCAGAGTTGATCGCCGGTCTTCGCATTAACCGCCACTACGCGCCTCGGGCCTTCGGGGAATGTGTAGTTAAGGTCTTTCGGTCGGGCCGCCAACGGACGGGGCGTATCGTTGATCAGCAGGAGCAGCGTGCCCTGGCAGTAGATCAGCTCTTCGGTTTTCTCCGTGCCCTTGTAGGTGGCGAGGGTCTTCCCGGTGGCAGCATCCAGGCAGGTTACCGGCGCATACAGGCCCAGCGTTACGTATACGCGATCGCCTGCGGCCACCAGGCGGCGAGGCAGTTGAACGGGCCCGCTCTTCAGACGGAACATCTGCGCATGCCACGTCGCAATGGACCGCTGCCAGAGAAACGCACCGTTAAACGCATCCCGAGCCACCAACCGTCGGTCTGAGGCCAACTGCGGCGACATCGGTGAGGCGAAGTCAAAGATTGCAAAATGGCGCCCGCCGGCGGTTACCATCGCGCTGGCGATGGACATGTGATCGTGCTGTCGGCCGTAACGGGGTCCGGCGACCCATTGGAAATGTCGCAGCGGACCAACCACGGTGTCTTGCGAAACCGCGTGGTTCGAGGCGTCGTGAAGGTAGTGCGTCCAGTCGTCCAGAGCGTCGGGGCGCGGTTTTACGGTTTTAGACCACTTACCGCCCGACCGCACGTAGGCAACGCCATTGGGCGCCAACACGCGCATCACCTCCTCGTTCGTCACCTCGCCAAGATCGCCAGCCACCAGCAGGTTCACGAGATTGTCAATGTAGGGCAACTTGGCGCCCGAATGCAGTTCGGCCGACACTTTCCCGTACAGGCCAAGCTTGCGTATGTGTTTTCGGGCGGCCGATACGCTCTTGGCGTCAGCGTCCAAGCCGTGAACTATATAGCTCTCACCGGCGCGCAGGGCTGCGGTGAGTTTCCCGTCACCGCAGCCAAAGTGTACGATCAGACCGCCCTTAACACCGGTTTCGGAGAGAATCTGATCTGCGTCCTGGGCCCAGGCCGCCGAGAGAAGACCCAAGACCACCGCGAATGCGACAATGATATGTGTTTTCATAGCTGATTCCTTCTTTGCACGATCACTAGGGCTTGTGCTTCTTGACAATGCGATCATAGTCTTCGGGATAGTCCATGTCTAACAGAACGCTGTCGCTGTCGACGGGCAGTTCTGCGATATCATCCTGGTGGGCTCGAAGAAGGCCCCGGAGTCCGACATCGTCGTAGTGCGTCAGTATCTCATCTCGATATTTCGCGCTGAACAGCAGCGGATGTCCTCGCCTGCTGTCGTGAACGGGCACGATAATGCCCTTCTTGGCGTCGGCGAAGGCGTGAATCATTCGATCCACCAGCGATGTCGATATCGTCGGCTGGTCCCCGAGCGCAATCAGGACGGCGCTGCAGTCGGGTCCGAACGCCTTGAGCCCGCAGCGAACTGACGACAACATGCCTTCGTCGGGATTGGGATTTGCGACGATTGAGACGTTGCGGGCGGTGAGCTCCTCAGCTATGCGACCGCCCTGGTCGCCGACGACAACGCAGATTTCATCGATTGTGCTGTTGAGCAGTTGGTCTGCGATATGCCCTATCACGGTCGTGCCCGCAAACTCCAGGAGGAGTTTCTGTGCGCCCATCCGGCTGGACCTGCCCGCAGCCGGTACGATCGCACAGATCATCGCATCACCGCGGAGCCTTTTCTCCGGACGGCGACGAGTTGTGCGGCGATGCTGGTTGCTATTTCTTCGACGGTGACAGCTCCGATATCTAGACCTATCGGGGCGAACATTCGGTCCAGCTCCGCTTCGTCAGCCAGGCCGGATTCGATGAAACTCTCGCGGATCAGCGCCACTTTGCGTCTCGAGCCTATCATTCCCACGTATGCGGCGTTCGATTTGACGCAGGCTTGAAGAGCCTCGGCGTCGTGTTTGTGGCTGGGAGTTACGATCACAACGTAAGTGTCTTCGTCCAGACCGATGCGGGCGATCTCGTCGGGAACAACCCCGCATCGCGTCGCGACAGATTCCCCAAAGAGGTTTGGATCGCTGAACTCGGGGCGATCGTCCAATACGGTCACGTCGAATCCGAGCCCAACGGTCAGCGGCGCCAGGGCGCGTCCGATGTGCCCGCCGCCGGCGATGAGCAGACGCGGGCGCGGAATCACCGGCTCGACAAACGCCTCTTCACCGGTCTGCGAAAACAGTTTCGGGGTCTCGCCGGCCAGGCGCGCCTCAAGAACATCGGCGCCGGGGAATTCGGTGCAATCGCCGATTGCCTCGGAACCGAACCACTGAACGGAAACTTCCGGGTCGTCACGGTCGCGAAAGACAGTAACAAGAACTCCCCGTTTGCGTAACTTGAGGGCTTCGGCCGCCTGGGCGTAAGCAGCGCTGTCTTTGGCGGCGGTGGGATCCAGCAGGACACGAACGGTCCCGCCGCAAATAGGTCCGCCATTGCACGCATGGACATCGTCCAGATTGAAATCCAGTACGACAGGGCGGCCGCTCGCGCACACATCAGGCGCCAGACGCTGGACCTCGATCTCAACATAGCCCCCGCCCAGCGTACCGAATATCGCGCCCTGACTGTCGACGATCGCTTTGACGCCCGCCTTGCGGGGCGTGGAGCCTTCGGTGGCCAGGATCAGCGCCAGGGCGAACTCGGCGCCACCGCCCGCCAGTTCGGCTGCTCTTGCGTGTATGTTCATGCTTTTCGCAACGCCTCGCTACGGATAGGCATTGAGCGGACCGCGATGCCCGTAGCATCGAAGACGGCGTTGGCGATGGCTGGGGCTGGTACGACAATCGGCGTCTCACCACCGCCCACCGAGGGCAGGTCGGGGCGGTTCAGCAAGTGAATATCGAGCGGGGGGACGTCCTTGAACCGCGGTACGGGATAACTGCTGAAACTGTCGGTGATGATCTTACCGTCCTGGAATCGAATTTCCTCCCCCAGCGCCGGACCCAGCCCCATGATGATTCCGCCCTGAACCTGTTTGAGCAGACCGACCGGGTTTTGAATCGCTCCGCACTCGAACGCCTCGCATATCAGGCGCACGTCGATTGCGCCTGTCTTGCGGTCGACTGCTACTTCCGCACAAGCGGCTACAAACGAACCCTTATCCAGTCCGCAGGCGAGCCCGACACCCACATTGTCGCGCCGGTCGGCTTTGCGGCGCTTCCAGTCGAATTTCTTTGCGGCCTCTATCAAAACGGCGCGAAGGCGCGGGTCTTTCAGGCGCGCCAGGCGGAACGCCAGCGGATCGACTCCGGCGGCTGAGGCAAGTTCGTCCATGAAACATTCTCGGGCGAAGTTGTTGGCCGTTGTAGCCAGGCAGCGATAGGAGCCCTGGCGAAGCGGTGCGCTGCTGCGCATTGACTTGGCGCTGATGTTTGGAACATCGTACGGGCATGCCACGCCTGAACCGCCCGGATTGATACTGGTGAAGTCCCACGCGACGAGGGCTCCTTTTGCATCGAGCCCGCCCTGGATTTCGATAAGCGCCGCCGGGCGAAAGTACGCCCAGGTGAATTCCTCTTTTCGCGTCCACCTCAGGGAAACAGACTTCCCGGCGCCGCGGGCAAGGCGTGCAGCCTCCACGGCTGCATCTCCCGAGTGCTTGCCCCCAAACCCGCCCCCGGTGTCGGGCACAATCACTCGAACGGTCCTGGAAGACAGCCCAAACGCCCGCGACAAATCCGAAGCCACGCGCGTCGGAGCCTGCGAACCGGTCCAGACGGTGAGCTTCTTGTCCTTCCACTCGGCTACCGCGGCCCGGGGCTCCATCGGGGCGTGTTGAACGTAAGCCACCTCATATGTCTTGCTGAGCGTTTTGTTCGCTTTGGCTAGAGCTTCTTTTACCGAGCCCTTCGACCCGCCGGACGATCTGCCCCTGCGGGAGCCCCCGGCCTGGGCGCGGGTCTTCAGATGCGAAAACAGTTTGCTGCTTGGCGGGTGCGTGGCGGATTCCCATTTGGCGCCCCTTTCCAGCGCTGCCAGCCCCCGCCGCGCCAAGTGCAGCGTCGCCGCGGCGCAGCCGACGAATTCCCCATCCCGCACGACCGTCACACCCTTGAGAGCTTTGGCGGCCGACAGATCAATCGACGTAAGTTTAGCTCCGTATGAGGGCGGTCTGAGGACCTTCCCATACAGCATGCCCTCCAGCGATATGTCAGACGGATACCGATGGGCTCCGGTGACGATGTCGCGACGGTTGGGCCTGGGCACGGACGTTCCGAGCACTTTCCACCGGTCCACCGGGGTTACGGTTACGTTGTCGGACACGGGCTTTTTGAATTCGGTCGCCAAGTCGTAAGCCCCCGCCAACTGGGCGTACGTAACTTTCTGTTTCGATGCGGGATGGGTGACCGCGCCGTCCCTGACGGTCGCGTCTGCGGGTTTGGTCTTCCATTTCTTCGAGGCCAGGTCGACCAGCAGTCCGCGGGCGGTTGCGGCGGCTTTGCGAACGGCCGGTATGGTCGAAGGCGTGGTCCGGCTGCCTGCGGTTATCCCGTCGTTCGGTACGAGCGATGTGTCAGCCATTATCAGCGTAATGCTGTCGGGGCTGACACGGAGTTCTTCGGCGGCGGCCTGTGTGATCTGGGCGCGCGAGCCCTGCCCTACCTCGACCTTTCCGGTCATTACCGTTATCTTCCCGTCGCGGGCGATATGGAGCCTGGCGGCCACTGTTCGGGCTCCGCCCCGGGACCGCCCCCGCTGGGCTGGCGCGGTTTCGCTTGCGGCTGTGACAAGCAGACCGGCTCCGAGCATCTGCATGAATGTCCGCCGCCCGAACTCCAACTGACAGTCCGGCGGGGGGGGCGCCTGGTTGGCTGGTGCGGTTGTATTCATGAGGTTCTGACCTCCGAACTTTTCTTGCCCTTGGCGGCCTGACGGACCGCTTCGATGATTCTCGGGTATCCGCAGCATCGACAGATATTACCGCTCATCGCCTTAACGATCTCGGCGTCAGTCGGATTCGGATTGCCCTTCAGCAACATCGCAGCCGTCAGGATCATGCCCGGGGTGCAGTATCCGCATTGCATCGCCTCGGCGTCGAGGAACGCCTCCTGAACGGGGTGAAGCGAATCGCCCCCCGAGAGGCCCTCGATAGTTGTGACGGACTTGCCCGCAGCGGCGCTGATCGGAGTGATGCACGACAGCACACACTTGCCGTCCATCAGAACCGTGCAAGCCCCGCAATCGCCCTGGCCGCAACCGTACTTCGCTCCGGTCAGATGCAGATCCTCCCTCAGGACTTCCAGCAGGGATCGTTTCGAGTCGGTCGTAACGGTCTGCTTTTTACCGTTAACGGTCAGCTTGACTGTTGCATTCATCACCAGTCTCCTTTGGGTCGGCAGTCAACCGGATCGCCCCATGGTATCGTCTTACCGGACCATTTCCAATGAAATGCCGCCAATCCTTGCGTCGAGACCGACAGAGCACTAGCATCTTGTTGCAGGTCCAGTTTCGTATATCAGTGTGGAGAGCATTATTCTATGTGGATTCTGAGCGTATTCGTGATCTACCTGGTGGTGTTGGCGGCAATAGGCGTTTACTGCATGCGTTTCAACCGCACGTTGGAGGATTTCGTTCTGGGCGGGCGGCGGATGGGCGTCTGGGTCACCGCGATAAGCGCCCAGGCCAGCGATATGAGCGCCTGGTTGCTGGTGGGTCTGCCCGGGGCTGCTTATCTGGGAGGTCTAAGCGCCATATGGCTGCTGGTCGGCTGCAGTCTGGGCATCATCTTCAACTGGGTTGTTATCGCACCGCGTCTCCGCCGGGAATCCGAACGTTACGGATCGCTTACGATACCGGACTACCTGGCAAGCAGATACTCCGGCGGACGAATTCCGATGGTTCGCATCACCGCGGTTGCAATCATCCTGCTGGGTTACGCAACGTATATCGCCTCGCAGTTTGTCGGTGCGGGCAAAGTGTTCGAAACTACGTTCTCCAACGTTGAAACTCACTGGGGCATGCTGAGCATTAGCTATCACAGCGGAATGTTGATCGGTGTGGGGATTATCCTGCTGTATACGATAATGGGCGGATTCATGGCCGTTTCGTGGACGGATCTCGCCCAGGGAATGCTGATGGTGCTGACGGTTGTTATCCTTCCGCTGGTGGGCCTGGTTGGACTGGGAGGCCTGGCGGTCCTGGGCGACAAGCTGACCGCCTTCGATCCGGATATTCTCAGCGTGGGCGGTAGATTCAATAAGGATTTGGGCGCAATAATCTCCACCAGCGGTTTGGGGTTTTGGATCGGCGTGTTAATGAAGAACATGTCGTACGGGCCGGGATATCCGGGCCAACCGCACATCCTTGTGCGATTCATGGCGCTGAAGGACCCTAAAAAAATGCGTCAGGCGGCGGTTATCGGCATTGTGTGGTCGATTCTTTCGATGGCGGGCGCTATCGCAGTTGGACTCGTCGGGCGCGCGATGCTGGGCTACATGCCCGACGAGGAGCGCGTAATGCCCGCATTGGCGCTGAAGTTGATGCACCCCGCGATCGCCGGAATGATGATCGCCGGAGCAGTCGCGGCGATGATGAGCACGGTCGACTCGCAGCTGCTGGTGGCCGCGTCGGCGGTCGAACAGGATATCTACATTCGCCTGTTCGGCGGTAAGGCCCACGGAAGATCTGCTGTATGGATCGGACGGATCACTATTCTGGCGCTGGGAGCCGCAGCGCTTCCCATAGCATGGACAGGCCCGAACGTTCTGGATAAGGTTCTCGACGCCTGGGGTATTCTGGGTGCGGGACTCGGACCGGTGATCACGATGGGCCTGCTGACCAAACGCGCCAACCGTTACGGCGCGATTGCAGGCATGATTGCAGGAGTGTCGGTCGTTTACTTCTGGAAATCGATCGCCCCGTTTGTTGGACTCGAAAACCTGCTGGACAACGGAGCGATCCCCGGATTCACGTTGAACCTGATCCTGCTCTGGACGGTGTCTCTGATCACGGGCGGATCGAACGTTAACGACGGTCAGGATAGTTCCGGCATGTAGAACAGGTGCCCGCCGCAACGGCAATCCGAAGCTCCGAAGTTGCGAATCGGGCGCTGATGCAACTCGCCTAATTCGGAGGCTGTTTCGCATTCCCGCCGTTTATCGCCCGGTATAACGATCGCGCCGAGCATATCCGCATGCGTGGAAAGATAGTCTATGTGCCATCGCAGCTTCTTGCCACGGCGCCCGTGGCGGTCCAGGCGGGCCTGCAGATTTCTCTGGGCCGAACCGACGTATAACCACATGCCCGCGTCAAAAGTGAACGCGCCCAGGCGCCCTATGCGGATCTCCCGGGATTCATCCAGGCGGAAGATCGCGATGTAGATTCCCGAATCCATCAGCGACGGGCCGTCAGGCCTCTGTGTCGTCAGGCGGAGTGTAAGGCTCGCCTTTCAGGAAACCCCTGGTAAGCATCACCACAACGCCCGTAAGCACAAACAGCGCTATCAGGTTCGGTATCGCCATCAGCGCGTTGAGCATGTCGGCGACATCCCAAATCGAATCTGATTTCCACAGCGCGCCGATAAGGATGAACGGCAGCCAGAGAACGCGGTAAGTTGTGCGAACGGTCTTGCTGTGACCCAGGACGAAGGAACAGCACGTCTCCCCGTAAAAGCACCACGCCAGGATCGTATCGTACGCCGTCAGGATCATACACAGCGTAACCAGGCTGATGCCGATAGTGTCGCCGAACGGTACGCTGAATGCGCTTATGGTCAAGCTGGCGTCTTTGGCTCCCGAGGTCCACACGCCGGTCAGCAGTATCACCAGGGCGGTGGCGGTGCACATTATGATTGTGTCGAAGAAGACCTCGAAAATACCCCACAGTCCCTGGCGTGCGGGATGGTCGGTCTGGGCCGTCGCATGCGCCATTGGCGAACTGCCCAGACCCGCTTCGTTACTGAACACGCCGCGGGCTATTCCCTGTCGCATTGCTATCATAAAGGCCGAACCGGCGAATCCTCCCACCGCAGCAGTAGGCGTGAAAGCCTTTCGTACGATCATCGACAGTATCTGCGGAACGTCGGTGATGTACATGGCGATCACCACAAACGCCGCCACCATGTAAAGCGTGCACATAAACGGTACGCAAAACATCGCTACATTAGCGATCCGCTTGATCCCGCCGAGAGTCACCAGGCCAACGCTCAGGAGCAGCAGCCCGCCGGTCCACCAGCGCACGTTCCACAGCGGTCCAGTTAACTTACTTGCACCAAAAAACTCTTCGACACCCTGCGTCAGCGCGCGTGACTGGACCATATTGCCGATCCCCAGCCCCGCCAGTGCGCCGAAAATGCAGAAGATCACCGCAAGCGGTTTCCAACGCTTGCCCATCCCGCGCACTATGTACATCATCGGTCCGCCCATCATAGGCCCGTCGCCGTCGCGCTTGCGATAGTGCACCCCTAGCACGACCTCGGCGAACTTCGCGGCCATACCCACAAGGCCCGAAATCCACATCCAGAAAATAGCTCCGGGCCCGCCGACGGCAATTGCACTGGCGACTCCGGCGATATTGCCCACACCAACCGTGCCCCCCATCGCAACCGACATCGCCTGGAAAGGGGTCACATCTCCGTCGTCGCCCGAACCGCGACGGAAGATCTTCGCCGCAGTCTCGCGCCACATCAGACCAAATCGCGTGAACTGCAGGAACCTGATCCGGAAAGTCAGGTACAGACCAACTCCCACCAGGAGGATCATCATGGGAGGGCCCCACAGCACGTGTTTGTTCAATAGTCCGATTTGACTCGTAAGCCACTCAAGCATAGCGGTATTGTAATCACTGGGAAGCGTTTGACAAGTGCCCGGCGGGGGCGTTAGTCGTCGTATCCGTCAGGATGCGTCTCGTGCCACGCCCATGCGTGCGACACGATGGTCTTGAGTTCCGCAAAATGCGGTTTCCACGCTAACTCGTCGATCGCCTTCTTGGATGATGCGATAAGTCTGGGCGGGTCGCCCGGGCGTCGGGGCGTAATCTCGGCGGGTATCTCATGACCGGTGACTTCGCGGCAGGTTTCTATGACTTCCTTTACGCTGAAGCCCTCTCCATTTCCAAGATTGTAGACTTTTATTTGTCCGGGCTCGACGGCTTCGGCGGCAAGGACGTGCGCGCTGGCCAGATCGCAGACGTGAATGTAATCTCGAATGCACGTTCCGTCGGGCGTATCGTAATCATCGCCGAATATCTTGATGCTGTCCCGGCGTCCCAGCGGAACCTGGAGCACCAGCGGGATCAGGTGGGTCTCAGGCGTGTGGTCTTCGCCCGTCTGGCCCGACGGGTGGGCTCCGGCTACGTTGAAATACCGCAGCGCCACGCCTCCCATACCGTAGGCCCGCGCGTAGGCCTGAAGCATATACTCGACACAGAGCTTGCTCGCTCCGTACGGGTTGATCGGGACCAGAGGATCGGTTTCCTCGATCGGCATGCGCTGAGGCGTTCCGTAAACCGCTGCGGTCGAACTGAAAACTATCCGCTTAACGCCCGAGATCCGCATGGTTTCCAGGAGCTCCAGGCTCTTTGCGGTGTTGTTGCGGAAGTATTTTTCAGGCTTTTCGACCGACTCACCGGCCTCGATGAACGCCGCGAAATTAATGACCGTATCGATATGGTTGTCGCCCAGGACCTGCCCGAGCGTTCGGCGGTCTGCGATATCGCCCAGTATGAGGTTCGCGCCGGTTTGTTCGACGGCGCGTGCGTGACCTTTAATGAGCGAATCGTACACTACGCAATTGTGTCCGGCGTCGAGAACCGCCCGAAGCACGTGCGAGCCAATATACCCCGCGCCGCCAGTGAGCAAAACGTTCATCGCATTCTCCTGCAAATCCGCATGAAGCGCGAATTATAGGTTCATCGGCGCGGCGATGCAAACACCGGGGCGCGGGGGCGGCTTGACCCGTTGGAGCCGCGGGCGCATAATGGCGGCGTGCGGATCAAGATAAACGGTCAATGGGCCGAACATAACGATGGGTTGACGGTGGCCGGGCTCCTGGAAGCGCTCGAACTTGACGCGCGCCGTGTGGCCGTCGAACGCAACACAATGATAGTAAGGCGCAAGGCGTTCGCCGAGACCGCACTGTCCGACAGCGACGAAGTGGAAATTGTAACGCTGGTCGGCGGCGGATGACGTCCGGCGGTGATTCAACAAGGATAATCAAATGGCTCAAGACGCGATAAAGATCGGGGATTTCGAATTCACCAGTCGCCTGCTGGTCGGAACGGGCAAGTACGAGACGTACGAACTGATGCGAGACGCGTTGGCTGAAAGCGGTTGTGAAGTGGTGACCGTAGCAGTACGCCGCGAGCGCATGACCGACTCCGACGGGCGGAACATCATGGACTTCCTCGACGCCGATCGCTACACGCTATTGCCCAATACGGCTGGATGTTTCACCGCCGACGATGCAATACGCACCGCACGCCTGGGGCGCGAACTGCTGGAGGGGATCGACAATCCCGGGGCGCGTTGGGTCAAACTTGAAGTGCTCGGAGACACCAAAACGCTGCTTCCGGACCCGACCGGTACGCTCGAAGCACTCAAGATCCTGAAGGCTGAAGATTTCACCGTGCTGTGCTACACCAACGACGATCCGATAATGGCGATGCGTCTGAAGGACGCCGGAGCCGATTCAGTAATGCCCGCCGGAAGCCCCATCGGATCCGGCCAGGGCGTACTGAACCCATGGAACATCCGCATCATCCTGGAACAGCTCAAAGACGGATCGCCCGATTACCCGGTGATTGTCGACGCAGGCGTAGGAACCGCCAGCGACGTGACTATAGCAATGGAACTCGGAGCCGATGGTGTGCTGCTGAACACCGGTATCGCCGGGGCCCGCGATCCGATAGCAATGGCGCGAGCGATGAAACTGGCTGTAGAGTCGGGCAAACTCGCAGCCGGTGCGGGCAGGATACCCCGAAAACTCTACGCGACAGCGTCTTCGCCGATTGAGGGAGTTATTGGAGCCGAGAATTGAATCAAGACGATAAATCCGGCGTGTCGTGGCGGTCCCAACTCGATCGGCGATCGAGCATCTGCGTATACGTAATCGCCGTTGGACTGGCGAATTTCCTGATCTACACGACCGCGTACCTGATAATCGGAGGAGAAGCGATTCACGGGCGGATAGAGTCCGTCGGAGGCCAGGTCCAGTACATCCTGGGCGGACGATCCGAACCTGTCAGCCGCTGCGTGTTCATCTACAGCGCGATCCACTCGATAAGCATCTGGCCGACATTCGGCGCGGTGATGCTGGCGATGCTGACACTCGCCAAGGACCGTATCGTCGAATCGATGCGCTCGGCGCTTGTCCGCGGAAGGGCGATCATAACCCTGTTGGCGATAATCATAGGACTCATCGCAATTTTCTGGACGTACCGGTTTACGCGTCAATTTGTGCGCCTCATGAGGGCCGGGCCTCAGGAGATCCGGCGGGTAGTCAACGACGGATGAGTCTTTCGGTCCAGGACATTCTCGCACCGGGCGGTCTGGTGGCGTCGAACCTCGACAACTACGAGGAGCGACCCGAACAGTTGGATATGGCGATTGCGGTGGCCGACGGATTCGCGGCCCGCAGACACGTTCTTGCAGAAGCGGGCACCGGAGTGGGAAAGAGTTTCGCCTACCTGGTTCCGTCGATCCTGGAAGCATCCGAACACGGGCGGAGGATCGTGATATCCACCTACACCATCGCACTGCAGGAACAGTTGATCGAAAAGGACCTGCCGTTCCTCGCGAATATTCTACCGATGCAATTCAAGGCGGTGCTCGGAAAGGGGAGAACCAATTACGTGTGCTTCCGGCGACTGTCTATGGCGATCAAGTCAAAAAACAAACTCTTCGCCGACGAGTCGAAGCTCGATATGCTCGAAGATGTGGCGCGCTGGGCGATGGAAACGTCGGGCGGGTCGCTGCAGGACATCGATTTTTCCATAAACCCGGACGTCTGGCGAGCGGTACGCGCCGAATCGGGGCTCTGCAAGGGCGCCAAGTGCGATCACTACGGCCCCTGCCATCTCCGCCGCGCACGCAGACAAATGCTCCAAGCCGACATACTCGTAGTAAACCACGCGATGTTCTTCTCCGATCTGGCGATGCAGGCCGATAACCTGGAGTTTCTGGGCGACTACGATATGGTCGTTCTCGATGAGGCGCACACCGTAGAACAAGTTGCCGGCGATCATTTCGGGCGGAGCGTTTCGTGGTCGATGGTCAGGTTCCTGCTCCGCGACCTGTACAACGCCAAAACCGATCGCGGGATCGTAACTATGGTCGGTGACGGGCGGGGAATAGCGGCCGTCAATCGCGTTGCGTCAGCGGCGGAATCGTTCTTCGAGGACCTTAGTTCCTACAGCGGTCCGGCTGTCGCACGCAACGGACGGATCTCCCAGGAGGGAGTAATTCCCAATATTCTGAGCCCGGCCCTTATGAAACTGGCCTCTGCGCTGGCCGAACTTCGCGCCAAGAGCCAAACCGACGACCACGGGCTCGAACTGCTGACCTGCGAACAGCGGGCCGGTGAGATGGCGGCGAAACTCGACGCGCTGATCTCCCAGACCGATCCGGACCACGCCTACTGGGTCACCTCCCGCAAAGCCCGGAAAGGCCGCCCTACGAACGTCACGCTGGCGTCGGCGCCTATAGACGTGTCTCCGCTGATGAGAGACCTGCTGTTCGACAAAGCAGCCAGCGTGGTCCTGACAAGCGCGACCCTGGCCACCGCACGAGGAGGCGAGCACGGATTCGACTACATTCGCAACCGCCTGGGCCTCGACCAGGCCGACGAAGTGCTGCTGACCAGCCCGTTCGATTTCCGAAAACAGGCCAAACTGCACGTCGAAACACAACTCGGAGACCCCAACAACCTCGATCAGTTCG
This sequence comes from Phycisphaerae bacterium, assembly GCA_030745875.1. Taxonomy (GTDB): domain Bacteria; phylum Planctomycetota; class Phycisphaerae; order SM23-33; family SM23-33; genus BS750m-G57. Next base: position 9,409 of record JASLNT010000057.1, on the reverse strand, counting down.
TCCCTGCGGCGTCGCAGGCTATCGCACACTACGTTCAGAAAACCCAGGGGCGCTGCTTCGTGCTGCTGACCAGCTACGCCATGCTCGAAGCAGTCGCTGAAGCACTCGAAGAGTTCTGCGAGGACAACGACTACAAGTTGCTCGTTCAGGGACGCAACCTGCCGCGAGGCGTCATGCTCGACCGTTTCAGGCGCAATCCCGGAACCGTGCTGCTGGGAACGGCGAGTTTCTGGCAGGGCGTTGACGTAGCCGGTCAGGCGCTGCAAAATGTGATTATCGCCAAACTCCCTTTCGCCGCTCCGAACGATCCGATAATCGAAGCAAGAATCGACGCGATCCGTCAGGACGGGGGAAACCCGTTTGTGCAGTACCAGTTGCCTGAGGCGATTATTCGGTTCAAGCAGGGCTTCGGACGGTTGATAAGGTCAACTAGCGACACCGGAATTGTTGTTGTGCTCGATCGACGGGTGCTGACCAAGTCATACGGAAAGAGATTCATAGCGTCCCTTCCCGACATAGAGATGATCTGCGACGAGTTCTCCGCTCAGACGTCGTGAACAGTATGCACGACTTCAGACGGACCGGTCGGGTCGGATTCAAACCTGAGATTCGGGCTGGGGGAAGCCTCGTCACGCGGTGCTATCACGAGCCGATCTCCAAGCTGCTCAGCCACTTTGAGAAATGCGGCGACAACAGCAGGGTCAAATTGCGTGCCCGATCCTTTGCGGATCTCATCCAGAGCTTCCGACGTACTCTTGGCGCCGCGGAATGTTCGGGGCGACGTTATCGCATCGAACGAATCGGCCACCGCCAGAATCCTGGCCGTCAGCGGAATCGCCGCACCAGCCAGACCATCAGGGTATCCCGTACCGTCAAAGTACTCGTGGTGCGATCTAACTGCGGGAATCTCCTGCTCGAGGAACTCCATGCCCTGCATCATCTGCACCGCCTGAAGCGGGTGGGACTGCATGGCCTGGACTTGCTCGGGGGTGAGTTCATCCGGGCAGAGCAGTACGGAGTCGGGCAAAGACAGCATTCCGATATCGTGCATCATCGCCGATATCTCCAAACGCTGAATAAGAGCGTCAGGCAGACCCATCTCTCGAGAAATCAGCACAACATACCGCTGGACTTTATGCACGTGATCCCGCATGTAGTGATCGCGCTGCTCGATCAGATCGACGATTTCCTGAACCGCCTGGAGGAAGACATCCTTGAATCGGGAGTCGAGCCCGGCGAGTTTCTTCTGGAGGGTGTCCCTGCTGGCGCCGTTCCCCGACAGCGATTTGGGCTCGCCTGTAATGGCGTCGAATTCAACTATGCAGTTCCGCCCGCGTTCCTTGGCGGTGTACAGCGCCTTATCGGCGCGATTTACAAGATCTGCGTGCGCCTTGATGTCTTTGGAGGCTATGTCAGCTACACCGATTGAGAGCGTCACGTTCAACTGAAGTTCTTCGGAACTGGTGGTTTCGGTTTTCAGAAGGCGCCGGATACGCTCGGCGACCGCCGCCGCGTCGGGAGCCGTGGTTTCAGGCAGGAGTATTGCGAACTCATCGCCTCCGATTCTCGCCGGCAGGTCGGCTTGTCGGCATGCATGGAGTATCGATCGCGAAACAGTCTTGAGCAGTTCGTCGCCAAGAAGGTGTCCGCCGGCGTCGTTTATGGCTTTGAAGAAGTCCACATCAATTATCACCAGCGACAACGGGCGCCGATATCGAATAGCCTGGTGGAAGAAAGCGTTCAGAACTTCCTCGAAATGCCTTCGGTTCGCCAGCCCGGTAAGTTCGTCGGTCTTGGAGATATGCGCCAGATCCCGGAACGCTCCCTGCAGTTTCTTAGCGAGCATGAGCGGTTCACCGTGCAAACCTCGCGTAAGGTTGTCTGTCGAGTCGCTCTCGAGCTGGTCTACGTCCTGCAGGCGTCTAAGCAGGCGGACCACGGGTCCGGTGATAAGTATGTGCGCCCCGACGATCACCAGACCGGCCAGACTCATCGACATTGACAGTACGATCAGCACCATCCTGCGCGCCGAAACCGCCTGGAGATGAATGTACGGAACCGGCTGGCTGGCGCGGAAGAAAGCTATTATGTCGCCTTCCGGATTACGCACCAACCAACTCACCGACAACCGGTTTTTTGAGGCGACCCAATGTGAGCTGGCGTCTATGGGCACCGCTTCCGGATTGGCCAGAAGAGCGCCTTGCCACTTCACCAGCGACAGTTCCCCTCCGCTGGTGTTCCAGAGACTCGTTCGAACCGAAGCCCCAATCAAAGTTACGACCCAAAGCTCACGATTCTGCGGATCCTTGGGCAAGAGGTGCCTGGCGAATATGACCGGACCGCATACGGGCAGGTCCAGCAGTCCCATCGAAACATCCTTGGGAACCGACGGAGCTTCCTTGGGAACCAGCGAATTGCCCGGACGCGACCAGCTGGAAGTTATGTTCCTTTTCGAATCCATCAACCAGACCATATCGAGACCGGATTCGCTTACCGCACCGCGAGCCCAGAGAGCAAAACGATTATCCGAGTCCGGGCCTTCTGCAAGAATACCGCTGCTTTCGGCGCAGCTCGCCATCGCCGCAGCCACCTGATTGAGCGTATTCTGCCTGGCGGCCAACGCGAGCATTACCTGAGATTTCGTCTGACTGGCCTCACTCTGCATGGCGGCGCGCTCCTGCTCGAAGACGCGCGGACGCAAGTACAATGCGTCTGTAAAGAATATGCCTGCTGTAGCAACCGCCGCCAGCAATAAGAGGATAGTCGGTGAGGTAAATTTCATTCGTAAGCCTTTTGCACAACGCAGAACTAGACAGGCCGACCTCCACAATCGAACGAAGCGACCCAATAACACTATCGGCATCAAAGTCGGCCGGCTTTACGTGTAAGTTCGGTGCTTCTCATGCACTCGCCCCGCCTCAAGCGCCTCTGCCTACTTAAATTGTAACAATTCCTTTGCGTAATGCATATTTTACCAGAGAAATCTGGTCATGAATATCAAGTTTATTCATTAAACGCATGCGATGGGTATCGACAGTTTTTACAGATAAGTCCAGTTTCTCCGCGATGTTACGGTTTGTTTTGCCCTCGGCGATCAGTTGAAAAACTTGACGCTCCCTAGTGGTCAGACGTTCGTAAGGATCCTCGTGACTCTTGGTGACCTGTTCCAGGATGTTACGCGGTATGCCCGGCCCGAGGTACAGTTCGCCCCGCGCCACAGCGGAAACAGCCTCGTGCAACTGCGTTGTAGCCGATTCCTTCAGAAGATAACCTACTGCGCCATATTCAATTGCGCGCGTAATGAACTGAACGTCGCTGTGCATGCTCAGGATAAGAACGTTTGTACCCGAACATCGTTTGACGATATCGCGACAGACGTCCAGCCCGTTCAGTCCGGGCATGGTGATATCGAGCACCACTACGTCAGGGCGGAGGCGTTTGACGTCCGGTAGCACAGACAGACCGTCCCCGCTCTGTCCGATTATCGAGAACTTACCGTCATCCCTTGACAATAGGGACGCCAGCCCCTCGCGGACCATCGCATGGTCGTCAGCCAGATAGACTGTGACCGTTAGAGAGGCCTCTCCGTTCTGTCGTTCGTGCGATTCATTTTTTGCCATCGTAGCTCCCCGCGACAATTCAGCGTTCCATGCAATACAGCCCCAACGCTAATACAAAACACAACTAACGTCATCAACCCCATACCCAGATTCTATAGTACGTTATTAGTCGGAATTCAGCAACATATTTCCTGAAAGCTACATATCGCATCCGCCACCGGTGATCGCAGCGCCCGCCAACCGATTTGTGCAAATAGGTATTGCAGGCTCGCCCGCATCAGTGTATGATACTCGGCTCGACATAATAACAGTAAGATAGACAACAACCCCAAGCCGAAAGGGATTGACGATGGGAAGGCGACGAACCCGACTCGACCAGAGAATGGAAAACCAGGCGACGACCCGCCGAAAAAACGCACGCCGTAAGGCCCGCGAACGCGCACGCAAGGCTGTTCTTGCTGAAGCGAAGGCGGCCAGAAGGGCTGCGAACGGAACGGCCAAGTGAGTAATCTCCCCCAGGTCTGCTGATTTCTCCTAGACCCACGGTCAGCACAAACCCACCGACCGGTCTGCCTGAGCCCCCATCGGTAACTCCACGCAACGATGAGGGAATGTCGATACGACTTGCGATCAAGTGGTTGTTGTAGATTTTCGCCGAACTCCGACCAGCGCCAAGGCGCTCCGGTCGGCTTCGGGAAACCAGAGCAAGAGAGTATCCAGTTTAATGCTTTTCAACGACTTAGGCCTGATAGAGCCGCTACTCTGCGCAGTCGCCGAAGAAGGCTACACCACGCCGACGCCTATTCAGGTCCAGGCGATACCGCCCCTGCTGGAAGGGAAAGATCTGCTCGGATGCGCCCAGACGGGGACGGGAAAGACCGCAGCGTTCGCACTTCCTATTCTCCAGCGTTTCCACGCTAATCAGCACAAAGGCAAGGGCGTAAGACCCATTCGCGCGCTTATTATCACACCGACCCGCGAGCTGGCTTCGCAAATCTCAGATAGTTTCAGCGCCTACGGAGCCCACACACGACTGAGGCACACGGTGGTTTTCGGCGGTGTGCGTCAAGGTCCGCAAGCACAGGCGCTTAGAAAAGGCGTCGACATACTGGTGGCGACTCCGGGAAGACTGCTTGACCTGATGGGCCAGAAACTCATCAAACTCCAAAACCTCGAAGTCTTTGTTCTCGACGAAGCCGACCGCATGCTCGACATGGGCTTCATCATTGATATCCGACGCGTCATCGCAGAGATACCCGAGAAAAGACAGACGCTGCTGTTTTCCGCCACCATGCCGTCGGCGATCCAGGGCCTGGCCGATTCGCTGCTGAACGATCCGGTTGAGGTGCGAGTCTCGCCGGAAAAACCCGCAGCCGACACTGTCACGCAATCGGTATATCTGGTCGAGTGGCACGATAAGCAAGCGCTGCTGGAACATCTGCTGGCTGGGGAGGACGCCACGCGCGTGCTGATATTCACCAGAACCAAACGCGGAGCCGACAAGGTGACAGATCACCTGAAACGTGCGGGCGTCAGAGCCGACTCCATTCACTCAGATAAAACACAGGGCGCCAGAGAACGGGCTCTGGCGAGGTTCAAGAAGGGCAAGACACCCGTGCTCGTGGCCAGCGATATCGCCGCACGCGGGATCGATATCGACAGCATCACGCACGTTATTAACTACGACATGCCAAACGAAGCTGAAGTCTACGTCCACCGCATCGGTCGGACCGGACGCGCCGGAACGCAGGGAATCGCCTGGTCGTTCTGCGGGGTCGAAGAGCGCTACCTGCTGAGCGCCGTCGAAGAACTCCTGGATGAACCAATTGACATCATCACCGAACACCCATTCCCCTCGCCCCTGCCCAGAAAGTCGCAAATGGACAACCAGGCGACGCCAAAAAAGAAGAAACACTGGCGCCGCGACTCGAAAAGAGCATCCAGACCGCGACGATTCTAGAGAACGAAGTTGAGTTTCCTCAACCGGCGTTCGGTCACTAACGGTTGAAGCCTGGCTGCAATCTGCGACAATGGGGCTAAGACAAATCACTTTGGCTTTCTTTTGTATTTTCCGCGTAACGCCGGGCGTCTCTGCGCAAATATATATGCGTAAGGCCATCACCCGGGTTCATGGAAAGGCGCATTTATGAACGAGTCAGAAGATAAGATCGTCAAAGGGCTGCGACGCGGTTGCCCGGAGGCGTGGTCTTCACTGTACGACCTGTACGCCGAAAGAGTATGGCGTGCGGCAGCCCGTCTTCTGGGCGGAGATTCCCACGAGACAGCCGACATCGTGCAGGAAGTTTTCATGGCCGCCGCGGAATCTGCTTCACGGTTCGATCCCAAGCGCGGTTCGCTATGGAACTGGCTGTCGGGCATCGTCAGAAACAAGGTCTCGTTACGATTCCGGCGGCATGCCAGCCGGATATCGTCCGCCAGACGCTGGTGGAATGGCATGAACGAGGCCTCGAAACAATGGTTGTCGGGCGGCGGGGACGCTCCCGACGGAGCCCTTGAAGCCTGGGAAACCGCAATGCTGGTCAGGGATGCTTTGCTTGAGATTTCCGACGAGCATCGAGCGCTCCTGGTGGGCAAGTATATCGAGGACCAATCGGCCGAGCAGCTCGCAGTCCAATACGGCGGCACGGCCGGAGCCATACGAGCGAGGCTACTACGTGCACGCCAGGCGTTTCGCAAAGTGTTTTCCGCAAAGGTCGACCAGCCGGAACTCACAAGGAGTAAATCATGAACTGTGATTCACAAAAAGATGAAGAAGATCGCTTTAGTGAGATGATTGCTACAGCAGACAACGATGCGTCTCAACCGGACAGGGCGTTCCTGGCCGGTCTCAAGACAGAGTCTACGCGGCGATTCCTGGAAACGGCGTCGTCGTCGAGAATAAGCAAAAGGAATTTGATCATGGCGAAGATAAAGAAATTTGCGCCCAGTGCGCTGGCTGCGGGCCTGATAGGGGCGATAGGCGTTGCAATTGTGTTGTTGTCCGGCGGCGAGGACGCCATTGCCTGGGCTGACGTACAGAAGCACATAGAACAGGCAAAGTACATGAAGGTGAAAACGGCTGCAACGTTGCCTGACGGCACGAAAGTCCATGGGCGCCAGGTGATGGCGACCGGAGGCTTGGTGCGTCAGGATGTCTCCGTGGTGAAGACCGGTGAGAAGACGGTGGAGATGGTCATGATAATGAATCACGACAAGGGGATCCTACTGACCCTCGTGAAAGACCAGAAGCTTGCCACGCAGACCAAATTCACGGACATGCCCAAGGCCATGAGGGACAAGATAGTAAAGGAGAGAGATCAACTTGCCCAAATCAAGCGTATGATCCGAAATGCCGAGAAGGAACTTGGCGACAAGACGATTGACGGCGTCAAGGCCAAGGGATTCCAAGTGAGAAACGACCAGATGGTGATGGATATCTGGGTCGACGCCAAAACCGCCCTTCCGATCAGAATGGAAGTCGAGACGACAGATCCGAAGACCAAGATCGTTCTGTCTGACATCGAATTCGTCGAGAAAGTCGATCCCGACCTTTTCAGTGTTGAGCCCCCCAAGGGCTATAAGATCCAACCGCAGCGGACCGTTTCGATGGCGCCTGGCGGCGTCGAGGATCTTACGAGCGTGCTCGAGCTGTGGACCCAAATCAGGGGCGGCGCCTTTCCCGACACCATCAAATCCGGACTGATCTCTACGGACATCAGGACTTACGTCCAGAAGATCGAGAATACAGGCGACCGGTCCAAGGAAAGTCAGTTGCTGTTGGCGAAGGTGGGGAAGATGGATCCCCAGCGGTTGATCAGCGTCATGATGCTGATGCAGTCCAATAAGACGTTCCACTACCAGGGCAAGGGCGTCAAATTCGGCGACAAGGACACAGCCATTCTATGGTACAAGCCCGAAGACAAGGACAAGTACGTTGTCATGTTCGGCGACCTGCACGTTGAGCAAATGTCGAAAACGGACCTGCCGCAGGATTCAAACAAGAAGGCAAACTAGTTTCATCCGTTAAGAAGAAATGCAGCCGTGGGTTCTTCTGGGACCCACGGCTGCTAGTTTATGCGCAATTGTCAGTAGGCCTTATTTCAGGCAGGTGACCCCAGGAAAGAAGAACACTGGCGCCGTGATTCAAAGCGAGCCTCCAGAGCGAGACTATTCCAGATCTCCCACGGGCCCGACAACACCACTTGATCCGTTTCCCATTTGGCTTTGCGCCAAGGTCGACCCCGATTTCGTCACAGGGTCGTTTTTTGAGCCAAAGAACCTTTTCTGCGTTCGGTTATCGCTCCGATCCCGCTTTGTTCCGTGGATCACGAGAATCCCGGAAACTCAAGACCAAAGGACCTAATCGGATAGACCCCAAAACGCAAAGGAACACGAACATGAACTCTAATCAAGACAATCAGACATCAAGCCGCCTAGTCGGCGGCCGTAAACTGCTGGTGCTGGCGCTGTTGGCGCTGGTGCTGGGCTCGACAGCCCAGGCAAACGCCATGGGCGGAATCATGACCACCGGAACCGCCGTTTTCGGCCAGTCGCGCCACACGTATGCGGTTGTCGTCGACCGGTCCAGCCCTGGCGGTTACTACATCCGCGTCTGGCTAGCACACAACCGAGTAATGCAGCTCTGGGCTGGCGAAATGCGGAACGGACTGTTCATGATGAACTATCACATTTACCGCACGATGGGACAGCACTGGACGCTGCGAGGCGGAGCTGACCGAACGAAGTTCTGGCGCCCTGACACGGCGGGCGAACTTGCAATGGACCCCCGAACCATTCCCGCCAACACCGTGGGAATCATCAGCGGATACATGGCCGGACGCGGACGCCAGACCTACAAAGCCTGGAGTGCGACCGGAAACTGGAAGCCCGCCTGCGGAAACTGGTGGAATGTGCAGTTCTTCCCCGGAAACGTGAATTGGCAATTGTTCGCACAGTGGCAGCAGTGGCGCCGGGGCGGTCAGCCCAGACCCCAATCGCCCAAGCCGCCCAAACCCCTCAAGAACATCACTGTAAACCGTCACCAGGTTATCGTCAAGATGTGGGACCACGCCAAACAGGACGGAGACATCGTGGACCTGTACCTCAACGGAAAGTACCTGCGTCGGATCAAGCTCACCAAAGCCGGTTCAACGGTCACGCTGAACCTGGCCAACGGAAGACATCAGTTCCAGGTCCGAGCGCTGAACGAAGGAACCGACAAGCCCAACACCGCATCGATCAGCGTCACCGGCGTGGTGAAAGGTCAACCCAGACAGAGTTGGAGCCTCAAGACCGGCCAGACCACCGGAATGTACATCACCGTACAGGCCCCACCGAAGGGTAGGCGCCCCCCCCCACGGGTGGTGGCGCGACAACCGGCGGGTTTTTATGTCTCCGCATAATCGCCGCATAATCGCACAAACTCGGATATGCTTGACACATTCACGTCTCATAAGGACGATAGTTTATAATCGCCAGGGAAACGACCGTGAATGATTCAAATGACATCTCTGTAGACGATCTGCTGGCGGGCCTTGTCGCCGATCAACTCGCAGGACGCGAACCGGATCTGCAGGCCTTGCTGGATGAGCACCCCAACCGAGCCGAAGAGATCCGCTCACGATACCGCGACCTGGAAACACTGAGCCTGCTGTGGCGGGAAGGACCTGTCGGAGCCGCGCCGCACGGATTCGCATCCGGAACGCTGGTCGGAGAATACGAAATCGAGCGGGAAATCGGACGCGGGGGCATGGGAATTGTCTATCTGGCCAGACAGAAGGATCTGGACCGGCAGGTAGCGCTGAAAGTCATTCCGCCCACTACATTGTCGAAAATCACCCGCCAACGAT
>JASLNT010000056.1 GCA_030745875.1 Phycisphaerae bacterium | reverse complement strand
CAGCGGGATGCGATGGGACTCACCCAACGCCGAAGGGATGATGGCGTTGGCCGCTCTTGACCAAACTGGCCAGTGGAATGCCTACTGGCTCCTGCAAAACGCCCTCGCAGCATGATGCCAGAAAAACTTCTCACACCCCGGATAACTTCGACGGAAATTAACAGACACAGAACACCCCCCCGCCGTTGACGTTCACTTGAGCATCGGACACCCGCCTGAATAACCTGACGCCTGGTCAGGGCGGCGAGCAATTAGACAAGGCGCCCCGACCGCCGGTCAAACTTAATAGACATTTGGCGATTAAATGTCACAATGCGGTAAGGAGCGTGCATATGATGAAGAAATGTTAACATCTAAAGGATCCCAAAATGAAAAAAGTATTGGTTGCTTATTACAGCAGGACTGGTCTGACGGAGAAGATGGCTGAATACATTGCTGAAGGGGTTCGTTTCAGCGGAAACAACGCCGAAAGCAAGAAGATCACTGATATCGGGAATGAGAAGGACCTTGAAGGATATGATGGATTCATATTCGGATGCCCCACCTATCACAAGGACATGACAAACAACTTCAAGACTTTCCTTTTCCTCGCTCAGAAGGGACCGCTTCAAGGCAAAATTGGAGGCGCATTCGGCTCGAGCACCCACAGTGGAGAAGCGCCAAGTCTTATTTTCGACACCATGGAATTCGTGTTCGAAATGAAAATGACGAATCTCGGGCCGTTTGATCTCAAGGAAAAAACGGTTGTCATTGACGAGGGTATGAGGGCGTGCCAGGAGTACGGCAAGGCTATCGGGAAAGAACTGGGAAGTTGACTTGATTCGGGGCGACCAGGGGGATCCCCGGAGACTGATTATTTCTTCTTTCAGCAAGCCGTTGGGGACGGCTCCGAATGTCGTCCGAATATCGTCTCGCTTTAACGGGAATACTACGGTTGCAAGACGATTGTCTCCGGGCGTATATTGGAATCCTGAGTCGTCGGATGTTGACTTAGTAATGTACGGAGAAGACAGATGCGCGATTCCACAGGGAATCCGGGGCTCCCGACTTCGTGTTCCGGTTGCGGCGACGGGGACTTGCATGTTCGTCGCGTAAGTTCGGCTGGCGGCCAGGGTCCGTATTTGCTGCGAGGACTCGGACGCCTTTTTCATTACGCCCATTTCGACGTTGTTGTGTGCGCCAAATGCGGGCTCACACACTTCTTCGCCGAACCGCCGGCGCGCGAGCAACTTCCTCACGCGGACTGGAGACGCCTCTAGGCCGATGGAGACGGCGGAACTCCCGACGCGCATCGGGAACAGACCGATGCGGGTGTCGGTGAACCGGACAGGGCGCCGGCGCGGATTGACAAATTCCTTGCGCCTTGTGACACTTCAGATACAGGCGAATCGGGATGAGAGAACTTCTATTTCATTTTACATGGAACTGCGTGATGACGCCGGCGGCGGTTGCGTTGTGTCTGCTTGTCGCCCTGAGCGGGTGCGTCGCGGAACCGGAGCCGCGGGGGTTGTCTTTGCGGGATCCGATTGTCGAGGCGCGGAGGCCTTTGCGGTTGGCGGCCGATTGGGAGAATTCAGGCGTGCTGGTGCTGGGGGGCGATGAACTGATTGAGCATCACCCGCGCGTGTTTACCGATCTGGCGGCTGCGATAAGAGGCCAGGCGACTCTGGTTGGATTGGTGAGCGATGCGTCGCGGCGTCGCGAGGCGCGGGAGCTTTTGACCTCAGCCGGGCTGCCGAGCGATTCTGTGCGGTTTCTGGACGTGCCGGTAAATACGATGTGGGTTCGCGACTACGGTCCGCTTACAGTCCGCGGGTCGGATGGGGCGACGATGCTGATCGATATGGAATACCCTTCGCTGCAGAGGCTCGCCGGTCGCCGCGCCGACGATCTGGCGCCGCTGCGTCTGGGAAAGACTCTCAAACTGCCCGTGGTCGCCGCACCGCTGCGCGCCGACGGGGGCAATCTGCTGACAAACGGCGATGGATTGTGCGTGGCGTCTACAGCGCTGCCGGCGGACAACGTATCTCGCCGATACGCCCGCCGCGACGTGCGGCGCGTGCTGGCGGATTGTACGGGCTGCAAAGAAGTACTGTTTGTCGAACCGCTGGCTGGCGAGCCCACGCGGCACGCGGATATGTTCATCTGTTTTCTGGCGACGGATCTGGTTGTCGTAGCGCGGTGCGATCCGGCGCAGGACGCGGTCAACGCCCGACGCCTGGACGCAGCGGCGAGTAAGCTAAGCGGGATTCGGACCTCGCGCGGGCCGATGAGAGTCCATCGCGTGCCCATGCCCCCGAGGATCGAGGGGCGATGGCGAACTTACACAAACGTGCTTTTCGCGGGCGACAAGCTGCTGGCGCCAACCTACTCCCGAGTCGATCCGACCCTGCAGCGGGAAGCGATGGACGTCTACCGTCGCCTGCTGCCCGGGCGGACGGTAGTCGGCATCAACGCCGACACTCTGTCACTCAGGAACGGATCGCTCCGCTGCATCGGGCTGAACCTGCCCGCGACCGCACTGGAAGGTCGACGGATCGAGCCCTGACACGCCGTTGGAATCTGTTCCAGCACTGCAGCTCAGGCGCCGCTATTTGCGACGTCTGCGCAGGACGGCCGGAACGCCGAACGCCAATAGCAACAGAGAGCCCGGTTCGGGAATAATGTCAACGTGATGTCCGTCTTCGGCGTCCCATGCGGTCAACAGCCCGCCGGAATCGAGCTCGTCAAAATCATCTTGCGTCAGGTGGAGCACGCCCTCGACGGCGGTCCCCTGCATGGCAACCAAACGATCGAGCATGGAATCCAACTCCACCGCATCCAGATTCGAAACATCCATCAACCAGAGATCCGTCAAGGCCCTCAGCCCTTCAAACGGAGCCAGGCTGGTAATCTGCGAGAAGTCCATACCGCTGAGGTCCAGTTCGGTGACGCGGGGAAGATCCGCGATACCGATGTAATAGGAAGAACTGCTGCTGCCGTACAACAGGGCCTCCAGCGACGCCTGGTTCAGCATCGCGTTTTTCAGGGAGACGCTGGTGATGTTAGTGTTGCCCGACAGGTGAAAAATCCGAAGGTCGGAAAAACCAGCCCCTTCCATATTCAGGTGTGTCATGGACGTGTTGGACTCCAAACGCAGATTGCGCAGTTTCATCAGACCGCTGAATACGCCCGGCTCGATGTTCGTGATATCGTTGCCCTCCAGAAGCAGGTTAATCAGATTCGGCATGCCGCCAAACGCGCCCGATTTGATGCTGGCGATCTCATTACCGCCCAGATACAGCGCAGTCATATTCGCCATGACGCCAAAGTCATTCGATTCGATACTCGATATCCTGTTCCTCTGCATGATCAGCATATGCAGATTCGGCATGTCGCCGAAGTCGCCCGGTTCGATGCTTGATATCCGGTTATCGCTCAGCTTCAGCATGCCCATGTCCCGCACGTCGCTGAAGTCGCCCGGTTCGATGCTCGAAATCAGGTTATTGCTCATGTCCAGCCAGGTCAGCTTCCCCAGCCCGGCGAAATCGCCCGACTCGATGCTCGATATCTCATTGTTATCCAGACCCAGCATCGTCAGGTCATACAATCCGCCGAAGTCGCCCGAGTCGATACTGGAAATCCGGTTACCGCCCAGATACAGCACATGCAACTGTGTCGGTCCGCTGAAGTCGCCCGGTTCGATACTTGAAATCTGATTGGACTCCAACCTCAGCATATACAGGTTCGCAAGGGCTCCGAAGTCGCCGGGTTCGACGCTCACAATCTGGTTTCGGCTCAACTCCAACTGAGTCATACTCGTCAACTCACTGAAGTCGCCCGGTTCAATGCTCGATATCCGGTTATCATTCATGCGCAGATTTCTCAGGCTCGTCAAGCCGTTGAAATCGCCCGATTCGATGCTCGATATCTGGTTCTCATTTATGAACAGACTCCTCAGATTCGACAAACCGCTGAAGTCGCCCGATTCGACACTCAAGATTCGGTTTCTGTCCAGGTTGAGCGTTTCCAGATACGTCACGCTGCTGAAGGCGCCCGAGGGGATGCTCGAAATCTGGTTTTCGTTCAGCCCCAGCACTTTCGTCGGCGAAGTAGTCCAGTCGTAGTCGCCAATACCGTCCAGCGAGGTGATTGCAGGAGAAGCCCTGCCGGCGCTGGTGTTCATGGGCATGACGGCTCCGGGGCTGTAACCCTGGCCCGAGACCCACTGCGTGAAGGTGATGGCCCGCGCGCCTGTCGGCAGGCTGAGTACGACGACGATTGCGGCGATCAGCGACAGAGGCGCTTCCGCGGAAATTGCGAGCATGCCCATCCGCCTCTTGTGTGTGTGCATAATCCCGATCCTTTCCGCGTCTCCTCTGCAGACGCTCTTAAACCGCACACCGACGACGAGCACCCGCAAACGGCGAAACCCACGCCGGCGGGGTGCGAAGATACGTTGTCCAATTCAGCAACTCGGCCCATGCCGTCTGACGCAGCAAAGAGAACGTGTGAGCGGAAACGCTCCTGCCTCATATTCAGATTCGACCGGCTCAGGTCGAATGCGGCCGGGCGATCCGCTGTGGAACGAACCGATCCGCACCCATTATCTTACCACGAGTCTCGATATCTCCAAGCAAAAAAAGGACCGAAACTGCTCGGGCTCTCCCTTTCAGCGAGTCACGGGATTGGCCCTCCGCCCCGGCGCGGAACTGACATGAGAACCTCGACATGCAGCGGGGCGCGGCGGTGGGGATATGCTGTTGAGAAGGCGCCTCAGGCGGACGCTGCGCGTGAAAATATCTCCCGGCCGGAGATTATTGACGCAAGTTCACACACCTGGCGCTTGTGTACCTCCACTTCGGACGCCCAGCAGGCGCCCCGGCGCTGCGAAAAACGCATCCCCGGCCGGCACGCCCAAGCCTAATCTCTTTCCCCTCCACCACTTCCATCACCGCCTCGCATTCTGCCCCGCCTGATACGGATAAGTCGTACGCCTTTTCCGTCTCCGCCCGGAACCTGTGAAATGTGTGAACCAATTGTGAACCTCCCCTGGCGCCGCGAGAGTCAATGTTTCGGAATTGACAGCAGTCGATGCGGGGAAATAGAATGCGGGTCGACAATCGACAATCCCGGGCACCGTGCGGCGCCTCTGGGTCTAGGCTGACACTCAGTAAGACAGGAGACTCAAAATCAACGGATTACAGCGATATCTGGGCGTACTGGCCGGTGAGGCGGTGGACTTCATTCCCCGCACGCCGATTCTCATGCAATTCGCGGCGGAATATATCGGCTCGGACTACGCACAGTTCGCCTCAGACTACCGCGTACTGGTGGAAGCCAACCACCGCTGCGCCGTCGATTTCGGTATAGACCAGCTAAGCTGCATCTCCGATCCGTATCGAGAAACGCAGGGTTTTGGCTCGAAAATCACCTATCGGACCGACGCGACCCCGATCAGCACACACCCGCTGGCGGATGACAAGGACCTGTCAAAGCTCGCGGCGCCGGATCCGCTGGTTTCGGTGCGGATGAAGGACCGTGTCGATGCGGCCGCCGCTTACAAGGAGCAGTTCGGCGGGCAATACTCGATTCTCGGATGGGTCGAGGGACCGGCCGCCGAAGCCGCCGACCTGCGCGACGTAGCCAATTTCATGATCGACACGGTCACCGACGAAGCGTACGCATGCGAACTGATGGACGTATGCGTGGAAAACGCCATTGCGTTCGCCCAGGCCCAGATCCGCGCGGGCGCTGAGACGATCGGCATCGGGGACGCGGTGGCAAGCCTTGTCTCGCCGGACACTTACGAATCGATAATCCAGCCCAGAGAGAAACGCCTCGTCGACGCAATCCAGGCGGCTGGCGCCTACGTGAAACTGCATATATGCGGTAATATCACACACTTACTGGACGGTATCGCCGAACTGGGCGTCGACATTCTCGACGTCGATCACATGGTGGACATATCGCTGGTTCGCGAGAAAGTTGGCCCCAAAGTGGTGCTGGGAGGAAACATTGACCCCGCACAAGGCGTATCCAGAGGAACTCCCGAATCGATCAGACAGACCATGCTGGACACGTATAAGCTTGCGAGTAATCCATTTATGGTGAACGCCGGTTGTGAAATCCCCTCGGGGACCCCACCGGAGAATCTCAAAGCCATGTGCGAGCCGATCGAGTATCTCCCCTAGCGTTACTTCACGCGAACTAACCGCCATTTAGACATTTATGTACCACTTCTAATCAACATGGAGGCCCGGGCGGTCGATAGTTATATCTAGGTTCGCTGTTTGTCGGGCTATAATTGACTGATCGGCGGGCGGTGAATCCGTTAAGTCTGTGTTTATGACTCACGGTTCGAGGCATTCCGGACAGGCCCGGCCCGACTGCCGACGGTCGATGCGAGAAAAACCTTGCTTCGGACATCGGATCGCCGGATACTCACTGAGTAATCAGCGTGGGAAGAATCAATCGTAAGCGAAAGCTCAACATGACCAAGAAACTGCTCGCATACATAGGGGTATTGTCGGCGGCTTTGATTAGCGGGGCGGCGACGGTACCGGAAAAACCAGCATACCAATTCAAGGCCATCGCCCGAGCCAGCGAGGACATCACCGTCTCATCGACCATGCCGGTTCGAGTCGACAAGGTGTTCGTCGAGGACGGAGACACGGTGAAGCCCGGACAACCCCTCGTGCAGTTGGACGACAAAGCCGAACGCGTCCAGATGGAGCAACTAAAGGCCCAGGCCGAGGACAAAACGCACGTAGAGGCCGCAGAAGCACAACTCGCCCAGAAGAAGGTCGATCTCAAGGGAATCGAAGAGGCCAGGGCGAAGAACGCCGCCACTGAACTGGAACTGCAGCACGCACGTCTGGAAGTGACAATCTCCGACCTGTCGCTGAGACTGGCGAAATTTGAACACAGCCAGAATGCATTGAAGTACAAACAGGCCCAGGTCCAGGTCTCGCGATTGCTGCTGTCGGTGCCTACTTCCGACAAGGATAAGCCCACCGACACGTTTAAAGTCTTCAAAGTTTTTGTCGAACGCGGCGAGTCGGTCGATCGCCTGAAGGAAGTTATTCGAATAATCAAGATCGACCCGCTCCAGATCGACGTGCCGGTCCCCGAGAACGTCGTCGAGTCGCTGAAATTGAAGGTCAAACAGACAGCGGACGTGATCTTCCCCAACGCCAAAGGTCCGCCGTCCAAAGGTTCCATCATTTACGTTGCGGATGAAATAGATGCCGCCAGCGGTACCCAGACGGTGCGAGTTGAGATACCCAATCCCAGCGGAAGACCCGCGGGTAAGAAAGTATCGGTGCGATTCTCACCGGCTCCTAAGTAGACAATCCACGCCAAATCGGTCGCCGACGCTCAGGCGGCTTGGTGAAAATATCAACCCTTACAAAAGGAACAAGCTGATGGCCAAAGACAAACCCGAAGCACCCAAAGACGAACCGCAGGAACAACAGCCGCAGACCGTCCGAGTTCGCATGGACCAGCGGGATCTGAAAACCAGCTACGCCAACGCGTTCAACACGCACGGGCTCATAAACGAGGTCATCCTTGACTTCGGTCTGAACATGCCCGTCCCGCCCCAGCCTGATCAGCAGCCGGAAATCATGCTGCAGATCACTGACCGAATCATCCTGAACTACTATTCGGTCAAACGCCTGGCCCTTACGCTCGGTCAGCTGGTAAGACGCCACGAAGAGCGGTTCGGCGAGTTGGAGCTCGACGACAGCAAGCGAGTGAAGGACGACAAGTAGAAACCGCACCGGAGACTCAGGCCCAATGCCCCCAGACAATGTGGATAGTTCCGCCAGACCCGCCCAACCGGCCGGTCCGCGCGAAGGTCAACTGCCTACGCTGGCCCAACTGTTCGAGCAGCTAAGCAAATATGACGGCCCGGTAGAGGGTTTTCTAACGCACCTCGTGCAAACTCAATGCCTTGCCGCCGACGCCCGAGGAGGCGCGATACTGCGCATCTCCCCGGAGGGACGCCCGCAAGTTCTGGCGGTGTACCCCGCCGCCGAACCGGGTTCCACGCCTCCGGTCTGGTTGGCGAGAGCGGCCGAAATAGCACCGCAAGTGGCGGCTGTCGGAACCACTGATGTCAGGCCGCTGCACAATCCCGAGGATCTCTACGGCCAGCCTGTGCGAACCCATCTGACGCTCGTACCGCTAACTGGCGGGCAGGGAGCCAGGGGGTTGGCGGCGTACGTGCTGGACAAGAACGACGAGACCATGTTCGCCGCACGCGTAGAGCGGTTAGAGCTTACAATCGTCCTGATGGGCCTGCACGAGATGCGACTGTCGCTGCAGAGGCGCAACAACGATCTTAAGAGGCTCAGGGTTTCCATGGACACCCTGGCGGCCACTAACGAACACGAGAAGTTCGCCGCGTCGGCCATGTCGCTTTGCAATGAAATGGCGTCTACATGGCGGTGTGAAAGAGTTAGCATCGGCGTGTTGAAAGGACGATACGTTCAGGTCAAAGCAGTAAGCGGCACGGAAAAGATCAGTCGTAAAATGAAACTGGTCCAGGACATAGAAGCCGCAATGGAGGAATCGCTGGACCAGGATATCGAAGTGATCCTGCCCGCATCCTCCGAGGCGGCCTATGTCAGCCGCGGCGGATCGGAACTGTCCAGGCGACACGGGCCTTCGGCGATAGTGTCGCTTCCGCTCAGGCGGGAAGGTAAGCCCGTCGGTGTGGTTACCCTGGAGCGGCTTGCCGAAAGCCCCTTTACGACCGAACAGATTGAGGCGTTGCGACTAACATGCGAACTGGCCACTCCCAGGCTTATGGATCTGCATAAAACCGACCGCTGGTTCGGAGCGAAATTCGCCCGAGGCGTGCGCAGCGGACTGGGCGTTCTGGTCGGAGCCAAGCACACTTGGCTGAAAATGGTGGCGATACTCGTATTCGGCTTCCTGGCGTTTGCGATCCTAGCCAAGGGAGACTACACCGCAGCCGGAGGGATGACCCTCCAAGTGAGAACCCAACACGTGATTCCCGCACCGTTTGAGGGAATTCTCAAGACGGTTAACGTGGAAGTCAACGAACCCGTCATCGGAGCCGGTCTGGAAGGCGAGACAATACTGGCGGAAATGGACACCGCCGAACTGCGGGAGCGACTGGCCGCCGCAAGAGCCGAGCGCAGCCGGGCGATGAACCAGGCCGAGCAGGCGAGGAATGAAAACCAGCAGGTGCAGGTCCAGATTGCAGAAAGCGACATAGAGAAAGCCAACGCCAACATCCACCTCCTCCAGCAGCGCATCGCCCTGGCCTCGATAAAGTCGCCCATATCGGGAGCAGTGGTCAGCGGAGATCTCAGGAGGCACCTTGGCAGGCGCTACGAGTTGGGCAAGGAGCTTTTCCAGGTCGCCAAGATCGAGAACATGCGGGCCGAAGTGCTCGTGGGCGAAGACCAGATCGCAGAGGTCATGGAAAAATACGGAGCCGATTGCAGGCGACGAAACAATATCCAGAGAGAACTCGACAGTCTCGGCGCGACAGATCCGGCCAGGCGCCGCAAACTGGAAAACCAGATCGCCGAACTGGACAAAAACGTGGGTGGCAGGCTTGCGGCGCTGGGGCATGCGGGAAGGCATTTCGATTTTGTAGTTGAACGAATCACGCCGGTAGCCAGACCCGCCGAAGGCAAGAATGTCTTTCCGGTTCGCATCAAGCTTCTCCGGACCGCCGCTTGGATGCGACCGGGCATGACCGGCGTGGCGGAAATATACATCGATCGCCGCCCGTACGCCTACATCTGGACGCGCCGACTGGTCAACTGGGTCCGGATGAAGTTCTGGTTGTAGGAGACCCAGACCATGCCAATCGATCGCCCCACATTCAGTGAGTCGTGGTATCGGGTCGCCGCGTTGCGGCCCCGCCTGCGATCCTCTGTGCAGGTGTTCCGCCAGCACTTCCGAGGGCAGATGTGGCATGTGTTGCAGGACCCGGGCTCCAACCAGTTCTTCCGTCTGAACGACACGGGTTATCATTTTGTCGGACTGCTCGACGGGCGTCGCACGGTTACCGAAGTCTGGAATATGTGCAACGAGCGACTCGGCGATGCGGCGCCGACGCAGGGTGAAGCTATCGCCCTGCTGGGACAGTTGTACACGTCCAATCTGCTCCAGGCCGATGTCCCGCCTGACGCCCAGGGCCTGTTTCGACGCTACAAACAACGAGTCGGACGCGAGGTCAGGGGATACCTTACAAACCTGCTGTTCATTCGGATTCCGTTAATCGACCCCGACAGATTCCTCGAACGTTGGGTGGGCGTATTCGGTGCGATATTCTCCATAGTGGGCATGATCTGTTGGATGGCGTTGATGTCGACGGGGGTTTACTTCCTCCTCGGGCGGACTGACGAACTGGGCAACCAGGCGATGGGCATCCTGATGACCGAAAACCTGCCCTTGCTGGCGATCAGTTTCTGGGTGGTGAAGATCGTCCACGAATTCGGGCACGGGTTTGCGTGCAAGAAGTTCGGACTGCAAGCCGGCGGGGGCGAAGTCCATACGATGGGCATCATGTTCCTGATATTCATGCCCCTGCCCTACGTAGACGCTTCAAGCGCCTGGGCGTTCAGGAGCAAGTGGCATCGCGTGATGGTCGGAGCGGCGGGAATGTTCTGCGAATTGGCGATTGCGGCGGTGGCGGCGATCGTGTGGGCCAGCGTCGGACCGGGCATGGTCAAAGCGTTGGCGTACAACTGTATGTTCATCGCCTCGGTCACGACGCTCCTGTTCAACGCCAACCCCCTGCTGAGATACGACGGATACTACATCCTCTCGGACCTGCTGGAGATACCCAACTTCGCCCAACGATCGAAGAGTTACCTGTACTACCTGGTGAAGAAATACATCTGGTCCGTACGTAATCCGAGGAACCCGGCAAACACTTCCGGCGAGAAGGCGTGGTTCGTATTCTATGGAATCGCGTCGACTATCTACCGCCTGTTCATCCTGATCGTGATACTGATGTTCCTGTCAGACCGTCTGCCCGAACAGCTTAAATTCATAGCCACCATCGCCGCCGTGGTCTCCGGCGCGGTCTGGTTGTGCACGCCGATATTCAAATTTGTAAAATACCTCGCCACCAGCGGTGAACTTACCCGCGTCAGAGGCCGGGCCGTAACCTCAACACTCCTGACGGTGGCGAGCATCATTCTGGTCGTCGGCGTGATCCCAATGCCCGACCGCGTTCGGGCCGAAGGTGTTGTAGAACCGCTGGGATTGGCGGTTGTGTACACTCGAACCGACGGATATGTCGAGAATTTTCTACCGTCGGGCACGCCTGTAAAGTCCGACGAAGTGCTCATCAACGCCGCCCCTGCGTCCAATACGCCGCAACTGACTGAGTTCATCAACCGTCTGAACACTGAACTGATCGCCAGGCGTCGGATTCTGAAGGCTGAATACGACAAGATCAGGAGGCAGGAAGACTGGGCTCTAGCCGAAGGCGAGCATGCCGTAGTCGCCTCAAGAAAAGATGAAGCGAAAGCCAAAGCAGAGCAGATCACCCGGGTCGACGACGATATCAGAAATCTGACGATTCGATCGCCGATAGACGGTATTTGGATATCCCCCGACGTTGACCGCCTCAAGGGGAACTTCCTGGAAAAGGGCCGACAGATCGGGCTGGTGGCTAACCGAGATCCCGAAAACCTGATTGTGCGAGCGGTGGCGTCGCAGGAGATCGGGGCGATGCTCTACGAACTACGGAACATCAAAGGGCACGCCATACCTCTGGAGATTCGCATACAGGGTCGCCCCAACCCGGCGTTCTCGGGCAGGATACGCAAGATACTTGACTCCGCGCAGGATGTCCTGCCCTCTCCGGCGCTCGGATACGCGGTGGGAGGCCCGGTTGTAACTCGTTCTGACGATCGACAGGGCCTGATGGCCGCCGAGGGCTTCTTCGAAATACACCTCACTCCGGAAACCAACACCCCCGACGGTCAGATCATGCTCCTTCCAGGCCAACGCGTGGTGGTGCGATTCGACCTACCGCCCAAACCGCTGGTCGCACAGTGGTGGCGATCACTCCTGCAATTGCTACAGAGAAAACAATGACCGGAGGTCGCGATTGAACGAAGTCGCCAGCACAACCTGGCGAATGCTCGCCCAACGAACCGGCGGGCGGGAACTGCCCCGCGGTCTGGACGCCGCGTGGGACGCAGCGGCCGGCATGGCCCAGAAGCTGCTCCCGCGAACACCGCGATATCTCCGCCAGGCGGATATCGTGCTGGGCCACGAAAAGCATTTCGCAAAGATGACTGCGGCGAAACTGCGTGAAGCATCAAGCGAATTCCACGAAATGTTCCGCCTGGGACGCAATACGCATGCGGACCTGCTGAAAGCCTTCGCACTCGTACGTGAAGTCGCCTCCAGGCAGATCGGACTGAAAGCCTACAGAGTGCAGGTCGCCGGCGCTCTTGCCCTGTACGCAGGCAGCATCGTTGAAATGGCCACCGGCGAGGGCAAGACCCTGGCCGCTACAATGCCCGCAACCGTAGCCGGTTGGTGCGGAAAGGGCTGCCACGTAATCACGGTCAACGATTATCTCGCCAATCGAGACGCCGAGGAAATGGGGCCTATCTATCGTTTCTGCGGTCTGCGGGTAAAACCGATCGACCAGGAAACGCCCCCGCCCGAGCGCCGGGAAGCCTACAACTCGGACATTACCTACTGCACGAACAAGGAAGTCACCGCCGACTACCTTAGAGATCGCCTGGCGATGGGACGCCTGAGAGGGCTTTCCTCCGCGTTGCTGGCGCATATCGCCGAGGGCAACCAGAGCGGAACGGATCGAATAGTCCAGCGCGACCTGCACTACGCGATAATCGACGAGGCCGACTCGGTGCTTATCGACGAAGGCGTCACTCCGCTTATCATCTCGGGCGAAGCGCCGAATCCAGAACAGGTCCAGGCATTTCAGCAGGGCGCCGCAATCGCCAAACAGATGGAGGCGAACGTTCACTACAAGATCAACCACAAGTATCGCGAAGTGAACCTCACCAAAGCCGGAAAGGCCTTCGCCGCTGAACTGGGCGACGAACTTGGAGGCGTCTGGGTCGGCAAGCGAAGAAGCGAGGAGATGATCGTACAGGCGCTGACTGCTCGCGAGATGTTCCTGCTCGACAAGCAGTACGTCATACAGGAAGACAAGGTTGTTATCGTCGATGACTTCACCGGACGATTAATGCCTGACCGCGAGTGGCGCGACGGACTCCACCAGGCGGTGTCGGCGAAGGAAGACGTCGAAATCCAACCGCCGAAAGACACCTACGCCCGAATGAGCTTCCAAAGATTCTTCAGGATGTACAACCGCCTGTCAGGCATGACGGGGACCGCAGTCGAAGCCACAGGCGAATTCTGGCAGTTCTACCACACGCCCGTGGTGGTCGTACCGACCAACAAACCCTGCATACGCAAGCAACTGCCCACACGAGTGTATCCCACGCAGAACGAAAAGTGGCTGGCGTTGATCGAGGAAATCAGGGAGGCCCACAAAAAGGGGCAGCCTATTCTCGTCGGCACGCGAAGCGTCCGCGATAGTGAGAAAATCTCGATCATGCTCACCGAACTGGAGCTTGAGCACGAGGTCCTCAACGCCGTCAGGCACGCCGAGGAAGCACAGATCGTCGCCCAGGCCGGACAGGAAGGACGAATCACCGTCGCAACCAACATGGCCGGACGCGGTACGGACATAAAACTCGGGCGCGGAGTGGAGAAGCTCGGCGGGCTGTACGTTATGGCCACCGATCGCCAGGAGTCCGGGCGAATCGACAGACAGCTTGCCGGAAGATCCGGGCGAATGGGCGATCCGGGCATGGCCCGGATGTTCCTGAGTCTGGAAGATGATCTGCCGATTCGCTACGCAACAAAAACAGCTGAGTTCCTGCGTAAACGCCACCCGCACCGAGAAGGTCCGCCCCGCAATATCTCCGGACCAATGACCAGAAGGATGTTCAACCGGGCTCAAAAACGCGCCGAGCACACCGCCTTCAAGCAGCGGCGCGCCGTCCTTCGCACCGACCATTGGCTGGACGAGTATCTTGGCTTCGCCGGGATTGAACGATGACCTCGCCGGTGAGTCCATTTGAACTGGTCGTCTTCGACATGGACGGGACCCTGATCGAGCAGATGCTCGACTTCCAGGCCATTCGCCGCCATTTGGCGATTCCCCCGGACGAAGGCATACTCGAGGCGATCCGAACCATGCCCGCAGCGCGGCGGCGCGAGGCGGAGGTGTGGTTGGTTCAGACCGAACGTCGGATCGCCGAACAGGCCCGTCTAATGCCCGGAGCCATCGAAACGTTGGCGGCGATACGAAATGCGAAGATCAAAATCGCCCTGCTAACCAGAAACACCCGAGCGTCCATGCAGACGGTCATCGGTAAATTCGATCTGGAATTCGACCTGGCCTGGTCGCGCGAAGACGGACCGATCAAGCCCGAGCCGGACAGCATCCTCAAGGCGTGCGATACGCTCAACACCGCTCCGGAACAAACTGCGTGCGTCGGAGATTTCCACTACGATCTCGTTGCCGCCAACGCCGCCCAAGCCGTAAGTATCCTAATCGCTCCGGATCAGAGACCCGAATTCGCGGATATCGCCGATCACGTAATCACCAAACTCTCCGAGCTGCCCGCCCTGCTGGGGATATGACACGCGTCGCAGCGTTTCATAGACGCCGAAAATCGGGTATTGTATGGAGATATGAAACTCTCACTAAGACTCACCATGCTTACCGCCCTGCTGGCCGCGGCGCACGCAGCGCACGCCGATAAGGCCGACTGGCCCCAATGGGGGCGAACCGACGACCGCAACATGGTCTCTGACCAGAAGAACCTGCCGGATCTCGGTAAAGGGAAGATCAGTTTCAAGAACGCCAAATGGGACATTCGCTGGACTGTGAAACTCGGGTCGTTATGTTACGGCAACCCGACTGTCGCCGGCGGAAAAGTCTTCATCGGAACGAACGACCGATTATGGTCCGACCCTCGCGTCAAGCGAAGTCGCGGCGGCCTGCTGCTGTGTATTGACGACAAGACGGGCAAAGTGCTGTGGCGTCTCCTTGTTCCGAGGTACAAGGAGAAGATATACGGCAGCGGGTTTGACGACCTGAATGTCGGGCTTTGTTCTGCGGTGACCGTCGAGGGGCAGAAGGCGTACGTTGTAAGCAACCGCGGCGAGGTTCTGTGTCTGGATGTCAACGGTCAACTGAATGGAAACGACGGACCGTACCGGAACGAAGGCAAATACATCGCCGGGCCGTCCGCTCCGCCGGTGAAACTCTACGGAGGGGACGGTGACATAATCTGGCGGTTCGACATGATCGACGGCCTGCCCAACGCTCCGCACGACGCCACGAACTGCAACATTCTGATCGTTGGGGATACGCTGTACGTCAACACATCCAACGGCGTACACCGCATACCCGGCGAGCCGACCCCCAAGCCCGATGCTCCAACCCTTATCGTACTGGACAAGAAGACCGGTAAGCTGCTGGCTGAAGACGGGTGCAAGATTGGGCGGCGGACGTTTCACGGGAACTGGTCGTCTCCGTCGCTGGGTAAAGTCGCCGGAAAGAATATGATCTTCTTCGGCGGAGGAGACGGTGTTCTCTATGCATTCAATCCCCCGAAGGTGAATCCCAAAGCCGACAAGCCGACAATCTTCAAATCAGCCTGGAAGTTCGACTGCAACCCTCAGAAATACAAAGTCGACGCCGACGGACAGGAACTCGACTATTGGGAAGGCGACGCCAGCCGCGCCGATGTGCCCAAGAACTACAAGGGACAGAACGAAATAATCGCAACCCCGGTCTGCTACAAGAACCGCGTTTACGTAGCGGTCGGGCGCGACCCCGAACACGGAATAGCGCGGGGCATGCTCTACTGTATAGATGCGACAAAAAAAGGCGACGTCACCAAGACCGCCCGGATATGGTCGTACGACAAGATCGCCCGCACTATGTCAACCGTCGCAATCGCCGACGGATTGGTCTACATCTGCGACTACGCGGGCCTGGTCCACTGTCTCGACGCCGAAACGGGCAAGGTCTGCTGGGTCCACAACACCGACGAGCGCATATGGAGTTCAACCCTGGTAGCCGACGGAAAAGTGTACGTGGGCACCGAGAAGAAGAATCTGTTTGTTTTCAAGACCGGCCGTAAAAAGCAACTCATCGCAACAATCAAGATGCCGTACAAGATGTCGACCACGCCCATAGTGGCGGGCGGATGCATCTACATTCCAACCGCCCGGCGGCTTTACGCAATCGGCAAGACCAAACCGTAGACAGGGAGCAAGTTTATGAGGAAGATCCTCGCAGCAGTCGTCCTGACAATCACTATCGCGGCCTGCAGCATTGCACAAGCCCGGGATGCGGACAAGGCAACGGTGCTGTCAACGCTGGACAAGACCCGCCCGCGTTTAATGCTTAAGGACGCCGACCTGCAGAAACTCAAGACTCGCTGCAAGTCAGACCCCATCCTGCAGAAATGCGTAGCAGACGTCATCAAATCCGCCGACTCATGCCTGAGAAAGCGCCCGCTGGTCCACAAGAAGATCGGTCCGCGGTTGCTGCATGTGTCGCGCGATTGCCTCAGACGTACGTATTCTCTGGCGTTGGCTTGGCGGTGGACGGGCGATAAGAAGTATGCGGACAAAGCCGTCGAGAATATCCTAACCGTATGCGCCTTCAAGGATTGGAACCCGTCGCACTTTCTCGACACGGCCGAAATGTCGCATGCAGTGGGAGTCGGGTACGATTGGCTTCATTCGTATATCGACGAAGCGACACGCAAGAAGATCCGCGATGGGCTCATACGAAACGGTATGGAGCTCGGAGTCGCCGGTTACAACAAGAAGCACTGGTGGTCCAGGTCTTCGCACAACTGGAACCAGGTCTGCAACAGCGGTCTGGTGGTCGGGGCGCTGGCCATAGCCGACACCGACCCAAAGTACGCCCGCACTATAATCTCCGAGGCGATCAAATCACTACCGCGTGCGATCAAAACTTACGCGCCCGACGGGGCATGGTCGGAGGGGCCGGGGTATTGGCATTACGCGACCCGATACACCGCATACGGTCTAGCCGCAATGGACAGCGCGTTGGGCACGGACTTCGGACTGTCGAAAATCACCGGACTTTCCGAGGCCGGACTGTTCCCGGTATACACAACCGGACCAACGGGAATGTATGTCAACTTCGCTGACTCCGGAACGCGCGCCCGCCGAGGGTCTATGGGCTGCATGTTCTACCTGGCTCGAAAGTTCAACCGACCGTTCATCTCAGACGCCGAACACGCCATGATCGCCAAACGCTCTGCGACGAGCGAACACGTAATGTGGTATGTTCCGCCGTCAGGCAAGAAGGCGACCCGCGACCTCGATCGTCTGTTTCGCGGTTCGGTTCCGGTCGCCCTGTTCCGCAGCGGATGGGACCCGGACGCACTGTTCGTCGGAATCAAGGCCGGATACAACCAGGTAAACCACGGTCACCTTGACCTGGGAAATTTCGAAATGGATGCACTGGGCGTGCGATGGTCCCGCGATCTGGGATCAGACAACTACAATCTTCCGGGTTATTGGTCCGGCCGCAACGACAACGGACGGCGATGGAAGTACTACCGCCTGAATTCCCAAAGTCACAGTGTCCCCCTGATAAATGGCGATAACCAAGCCGCCGCCGGTAAGGCCTCAATCCTGAAGTTCCAGGCATCCAAGCCCGAACCATTCGTAACAATCGATCTGACCAGCGCCTACAAGAAAGCCGCATCAAAGGCGACTCGCGGATTGAAGCTGGTCTGCAACCGCAAAGCGGTCTTGGTACAGGACGAATTCGAACTGACCGGAGCAAAAGGCTCGGAGATAAAGTGGGCTATGACTACCGACGCGAAAATCACCATCAAGAGCAAGGACCTGGCCGAACTGACCCTTGACGGGCAAAAGCTAAGCGCGAGGATACTGGCTCCGTCCGGCGCTGAATTCGCCGTTGAGTCGGCCGAGCAGAAATCACCCCAGAAGTCCAACAAAGGCGTCTCCCGCCTGCTGGCTCGCGTGAAGAACGCCGGCGGATCGGTCCGTATATCAATCCTGCTGGCTCCGGCGTGGAGAGGTTTCCAGCCCCCCGCCGCCATGCCTCTGGAACCGCTGGCAAAATGGTAAACCGATGATCCGCATAACGCACGAGATCTCGATTGATCCGAATTTCATCAGCATGGACT
This sequence comes from Phycisphaerae bacterium, assembly GCA_030745875.1. GTDB lineage: Bacteria > Planctomycetota > Phycisphaerae > SM23-33 > SM23-33 > BS750m-G57. The sequence goes on along the minus strand of JASLNT010000056.1, from coordinate 40,411 downwards.
TCGTCCGCGCCTCGGGTCCCGGAGGACAAAACGTAAACAAAGTAGCAACGGCCGTCCAACTCCGATTCGATGCGGCCAACTGTCCAGCACTCAGCAACGACGTGCGCAGACGCCTGAAAACACTGGCCGGACGAAGAATGACCGCCGCCGGCGTGCTGGTGATAGACGCCCGCCGATTCGCCAACCAGGAACGGAACCGCGCCGACGCGATGGCCAGGCTGACCGATCTCATCGCCAAAGCCGCCGTAAAACCCAAGCCCCGCCGCAAGACCAAGCCCACCCTTGCCTCCAAGCAACGCCGCCTCGAATCCAAACACCGCCGCGGCGAGACAAAGAAACTCCGCCGATCCGTACGCAGAGATGAACTTCCCTGAATTTAGGGCGTCTAATCGAGCGTACAATAGAACGGTCGTAAAACCTCAACCACCGGGAGATGTCGCCATGCACTCGTCAATCAAACGCAGCATGTCTGTTGGGATCATTATGCTTCTGGCCTCAGCCGCTGGCGCACAGAATGTCGCCCCGGTTATGCTTGTCAGACCCGGACCCAATAAGCCATTGACGCCTCTTGAATTATCCGCTGTAAACACAAAGGTTCGGATAATTGGGCGCATCGCGGAAACGTCGACAACTATGACGTTCACCAACTCGCATAATCGTGTGCTGGAAGGCGAGCTTTACTTCCCACTACCCCAAGGCGCAACCGTCAGCGGGTACGCACTGGACATCAAGGGCAAGATGATCGACGGAGTGGCGGTCGAGAAGAACCGCGGCCGGGAAGTGTTCGAGAAGATCACCCGCCAGGGCATCGACCCGGGCCTGGTCGAATGGGCCAAAGGCAACAACTTCAAGACGCGAGTGTTCCCCATACCGGCCGGAGGAAGCAGGACCATACGCGTTTCTTACGTCAGCGAGATCACCGGCCCGGTCGACAAACAAATCTATCACCTGCCGCTGAGCTACAAACAGAAGATCGCCAAATTCGCCCTGCGCGTCGAGGTGGTCAGACCGATCAAGGCTCCGCAAGTGACCTCCGGCGGGATGGCGAACTTCACGTTCAAGAAGTGGCGCAACGGTTTCGCCGCCGAAGCAAAACTCACCAACGCAACGCTGACAGAAGACCTGGTGATCGCCTTGCCGGAAACGCCCCGCAGCAATGTGATGATTGAGAAGGCGGACGACGGACAGTACTACTTTGCAATCAACGATATGGTCGTCGTGCCTGAGCGTAAGAGCAAACCGCCCACGCCCAAGCGAGTATGCATATTATGGGACGCCTCGGCCTCGCGGGCGAACGCCGACCACGAACGCGAAATAACACTTCTGAGAAAATGCCTGTACCGTATGCTGCCGGCAGGCGATGAACCGAAGAAGTTGGCGGTGGATCTGGTGGTTTTCCGCAACAAGTGCGCCAAGCCCAGACAATTCACGTGGAGCAAGACTGTAAAAGCGATATTCAAGGGAGGCAAATGGGTGGACCGCACTCCGCTGATCAGCGCCATCAGGAACATCCGGTACGATGGCGGAACGCAAATGGGGGCGATTACCCCCTGGCCGGAGGCGAAAACTCCAGACATGTATCTGCTGTTCACTGACGGGGTGTCGAATTTTGGGCGGGAGACGCCCGGAGCGATGGGCGCTCCCGTATATGCATTCTCCGCCGACACAACCACAAACCATGCGTTCCTGACCGCCCTGGCGGTGAAAACCGGCGGGCGGTACTTCAACCTCAAGAGCACAACAGACGATCAGGTGGTCTCTTCGATCGGAAGGAGCGTCTTTTCCTTCCTGTCGGCTGGGGCTGCAGAAACCCAGGTCGGAGGACTCCACCCGTCCCTTCCGCAACCGGTCAGGGCGCACACGCCGTTTACGCTGGTCGGTAAACTCAACGCAAAGGCCGCCACCGTCACGCTGAACTACGGATTCGCGGGCAAGGCTTCAGTGTCCAATCCGCTGGAGCTGTCGATCCGCGACGCGATCCAGGGCAATCTGCTGCGGAAGCTGTGGGCTCAGAGGAAACTGGCGGATCTGATGGTGTTCCAGGACCGCAACAAGAAGGAGATTCTGGAACTGGGCAAGGCCCATGGCCTGGTCACGCCGTATACGTCGCTGATTGTCCTGGACTCGCTCGATCAGTACATAGAACACCGCATCGCCCCGCCGCGATCGTTGCCGAAAATGCGTATTGAGTACATGAAAGCCATCGACACCGTCGAAGCCCAAACCAAGAAAACCAGACAGGACAAGCTGGCGGTCGTACGGAAGATGTGGAGAAAGCGCGTCGCGTGGTGGATTCTGGATTTCAAGCACCCAAAGGGCTTCAAGTACGCCCCGAAGAAGCCGACCACCCGGCCAGGCTCGGGCGATACGGGTCTTTTCGGCGCCGCCCCCGAGAACGTCAGAGTCCGTGCACGCGCACTGTCGCTAAGGCCAATAAACACCGGCGAGAGCAACGCCGATCAAGGCGGCAACGACGACGGTTTTGCAGCAGGCCTCTTTGATCCAGGCGCCGAAGGCGGAGAAAGCGATAAAGAGAACACACTACAACGACGCGGCCAGCCCGGGATCGTTATCAAACCATGGGACCCCAAGACGCCATACCTGGTCGCGTTAAAGGCCGCGAAACCGTCACAGGCCTTCGCTGTCTACATGACCAACCGCAAGGAATACGGCAATTCGCCGGCGTTCTTCCTGGACTGTGCGGACTTCTTCTACAAGAAACACAAGCTCGATCTGTCGCTCCAGATTCTGTCCAACATCGCCGAGATGGAACTGGAGAACGCGGCGTTGTTGCGCATTCTGGGGCACAAACTGGTCCAGCAAAGGCGATTCGATTTGGCGGTGCTGGTGTTTGAGCAGGTGTTGAAGCTCCGCGGCGAGGAACCCCAGTCGTATCGCGATCTGGCGTTGGCGCTGGCGCGACGGGCGTTCGAACTGTCCTGCACGCAGATCCTCAGTCGCACGAGTATCCCCGACGAAGTAATCCGCCTCACCCCGGCCGGGGAAGCAGCTCTCAAGGCCGCAGCCGCCAAAGGCGACGCCCGGACAGCACGGCTTCGGCGCCCCAAGCGGCCGGCCGGAAAATCGCGCAACGTCAAACACATGACAGTAGAAGACGCCAAGTTGATTTACGCCCGGATCGACGCCGACAACATCCGCGCGATAAGACTGCTCTACAAGGTCGTAACGGGCCAATGGGATGATCGGTTCGAAGAAATCGAAGTGATCGCGCTGACCGAAATGAACCGCATACTGCGGCGGGTAAAACCATCGCAAATAGCCCATCTCCAGATCGACAAAACGCTCAAGGACCTGCTGGACGCCGACGTCAGGATCGTAATGACCTGGGATGCCGACAACACGGATATCGATCTGCACGTTGTAGAACCCTCTGGTGAGGAAGTTAACTACAAACATGAATTGAGCACAATCGGCGGAGCCGTCAGCGAGGATCTTACCGAAGGCTACGGACCCGAAGAATACATGATCCGCAAGGCGATGCACGGAGTCTACACGATCAAGGCCAAGTACTACGGCAGCCGATCGGTGAAAATAACAGGCGCCGTAACGGTCCAGGTGGACATATACACCAACTTCGGACGGAACTCTGAAGACCACAAATCGATCACAGTCCAACTGAAGAACAAAGAGGAAATGATCACGGTTGGTCAGATCGAATTCTGACCAGAACGAAACGCTACTCCACAGTCACGCTCTTGGCGAGATTGCGCGGTTTATCCACGTTGCAGCCCCTGGCGACCGCGGCGTGATACGCCAGCAGTTGCAGCGGGATGACCGTCAGCAGCGGCTGGAGGGCTTCGGGGCAGTCGGGCACGTAGATCACGTGATCGCAGCATCTGCGGATGTTGTCATCCCCTTCGGTGGCTATTGTAATCACCGAACCTTTGCGAGCCCTTACTTCCTCTATGTTGCCGATGATCTTCTCGTAGGTGCTGCTCTGCGTCGCAATGAAGACAACGGGCATGCCCTCATGGATCAGGGCGATCGGTCCGTGTTTCATCTCCGCTGCGGGCAAGCCTTCGGCGTGAATGTAGCTGATTTCCTTGAGTTTCAGCGCACCTTCCAGTGCGATCGGGAAGTTGTATCCGCGTCCCAGGAATAACCAGTTTTCACGATCGACATATTGGGCGACCATATCTCTGATCTGATCGGACTGCTTGAGAACTTCGGTGATCTGTTCGGGAAGAGCCTGAAGCGCTTCGAGATACCGTGTCATCATCGGGACAGACATGAACCGTCGGCGCCCGAGATTAAGCGCCATCAGCGTTTCGACCACAATCTGGCAGGTAAAAGCCTTCGTCGACGCGACGCCGATTTCCGGACCGGCGTGGAGGTATATGCCCGCATCGGTCTCGCGGGCGATTGTCGATCCGACCGCGTTTACAATACCGAGCGTCAGCGCGCCTTTCTCGCGGGCCTCGCGAATCGCAGCAAGCGTGTCAGCCGTCTCGCCGGACTGGCTTATCGCGATCACTGTAGTGTCGGGGTCGATTATCGGGTTGCGATATCTAAACTCGCTGGCGTATTCAACTTCAGTGGGGATTCTCGCCAGGTCTTCAAAGAGATACTCCCCAACCAGCCCCGCGTATGAGGCGGTTCCGCACGCGGTGAGAATCATCTTCCGCGTCTTCACCAATTCGCGATCAACATCTTTGAGCCCTCCGAGGTTTATCCGCATGTCCCGCATGTCGATACGCCCGCTGATGCAGGTGCGAATGCTCTCGGGCTGCTCGAATATCTCCTTGAGCATGAAATGCTCGTAACCGCCTTTGGCGATCTGCTCGAGGGTCATCTCCACTTCGACAATCTCAGTGGTCACCGGAACGTTATCGAGCGTGAAAGTTCGCATACTTCCGGGCGTAATGACGGCGACCTCGTTGTCGTGCAGATACACAACGTTGGCGGTATGTTCGATAATAGCTGAGGCGTCTGACGCTACAACGTACTCATCCTTGCCTACCCCGACGATCAGCGGGCTGCCTTTGCGAGCGGCCACCAGCTTGTCGGGTTCGTCGACGCACATTACTACTATGCCATACGTGCCGGAGACCTCTTGGAGAGCGGCAAGAACGGCATCTTCAAGAGTATCACAACCGTTGTTGTAAAACTCTCCGATAAGCTGGACAAGCACTTCGGTGTCTGTCTCGGAGACGAAAGTGTGGCCCCGATCGACAAGAAACTGCTTGAGGGTCGCGTAATTCTCTATGATCCCGTTATGGACGAGCGATATCTTGCCCGAATCGTCACAGTGCGGATGGGCGTTTACCTCGTTGGGCTGTCCGTGGGTGGCCCAACGCGTGTGGGCGATTCCCGTACTGGCCGCAAGCATGCTCGAATCCTCCAGGGCCTGGGCTTCAACGGCGGCGACCCGCCCGGGAGATTTGTGTATCAGCAGCTTGCCCTCGTGGTGGACGCAGACGCCGGCTGAATCGTATCCGCGATATTCCAGGCGTTTGAGCCCCTCAATCAACACCTCGCAAGCTTTGGCTCTGCCGCCGATATATCCGACTATTCCACACATATATTAGAGGTTCCCAAGTGTTAACCTATGCTTGAATTATCGGCCAGAAAAGCCGGTGACATTTGTTTGAGTTTACATCTCAGGACGCGCCCGATACAAGCTATCCCTTATCTCATTGCACGAAGGCGGCCGCGTGGACCATCTTGACCGCAAGCATCACCGCGGCGCCAAGAACCAGCAGAGCAAAATACCTGCGAAGCCTTCTGGCGTGCAATCGGTTGCACATCCACGATCCAAACTGCACGCCGACTGCGCTTCCGGTAAGTATGCTAAGGGCGATCCAGAGGCTCACATTGCCCTTGAAACCGTATCTAAGCACCGCCACAACAGCCGAGCAAAACACAACGCCCAGGCTCGTTCCCACGGCCTGGTGAACCGACATGCCCACGGCCATAACTAGAAGAGGCATGAACAACACCCCTCCGCCCACGCCCATCAGACCAACCAACACGCCAACGCCCAGGCCCATGGCGAGCATTCCCGGAAGGCTGACATGCAGAATACCGGCGCGGGGCAGGTCAACGTACGGACCTATCGCAAGACGCTGCAGCGGCGACTTACCGTGCGTAGTTTCCCTCGGCCCGCGCCAGATCAACCACGCAGCCGCAAGCATTAGCGCGACAAACAAACCCCTCATCAACTGCCTGAAGCCATCGCCTAGAGAATCGTAAAGCCACTGGTGTATCTCAGCCCCAAACAGGGCTCCGGGCACACTGCCCAACGCAAGGAGCACCACGGTTCTTGGTTCGACATTGCCCAACTTCCCGTGCCTGGCCACACCAACAGCACTCGTACCGGCGGCGGAGGCAAGATTGCTGCCGACTGAAATCGTGAAATTGAATCCGAACATCGACTCGAGTATCGGGACAGTCAGAAATCCGCCGCCAACACCGAACAGACCGGCCAGAGTCCCGATGCACAACCCCATCGCCAGCAGGCATCCCACCAGCATCACCGGATTCGAAAAGTAGCAGCCCTGAAGAAGTTCGTCCAGTGGGATCATGATTCCTTAGCCTCGACGCTCTGGTCGCGCAGATCACGACGTACACGACGGCCGCGAAACATCTCGAAAACACAGTGAATCAACAACCCCCAGACTACTGGGATGACCACCAACAGAATTACTTCGAGGATCTTCGGCATGGCAGTACGCTACTGTAACAGATCGGGCGAACTCTTCAAGCCTCGCCGGACCCGCCTCTTGCAAGTCCGGGCAACCGCCTCAACCGATTACGCCTTTCGCTCGGAGCAGCGCGATGATTCGCTCGGTGCTCTCTTCAAGGTCGATTTCATGTGTCGGAAGTGTCAGGTCCGGAGCATGGGGCTTCTCGTAGGGAGCCGTCACGCCGGAAAACTCGCTGATCTCACCGCTGTCAGCCATTTCGTATAGCTTTGCGTCACGCTGTCGGCATGCATCGGCAGGGGCCGACAGATATACCTCCATGTATCGCTCCGGACTGAGGATTTCGCGAGTCTGGTCGCGGCTTGTCTGGTATGGTGAAACAAACGCACAAATGCATATGATCCCCGCTTCGTTGAGAACTCGGGCAACTTCAGCGGCCCGGCGGAGATTCTCGCTACGGTCGTCGGCGCTGAAGCCCAGATCCTTGCTGAAGCCAAGACGCGCGTTCTCACCGTCCAGAACAAAGCAATTGGACCCGGCCTCGAACAGTTTTCGCTCCAGTTCGTATGCAATGGTGCTCTTGCCCGACCTCGGCAGACCGGTCAGCCAGATCGTGGCGGGCTTATGACCCATACGTTCGGTCCGAAGTTCTTCTGATATCCCGCTGGCGTGACGGCTGACGTGCCCGCTCTTATGAGTGCGAACCTGCTTTTCAGGCGACACGGACAATTTATTGGGATCGCGATCAAGCACCATGCCGGCGCCCACTGTGCTGTTGGTGAGACGGTCGATTACGATGAACGAGCCGGTCTCTCTATTGCGAGTGTAGGGATCGTAGGCGATCGGACGCGTAAGCGAAACAACACAACGCCCGATCTCATTGAGGCCCAGGCTGTCGGCCTGTGAGCGGTGCAGCGTATTAACGTCCACTCGGAATCGTAAGTTGGAGATCTGACCCGGTGTCATTCGTGTGGAATGCTTGATCAGATACTGCTTGCCCGGCTGCATCGGGTCTTCGGACATCCAAACAATCATGGCGTCGAGGTCCCGGTCGACCCGGGGAACGTTGTTTACGTGCACAATGGTGTCGCCTCGGCTGACATCGATATCGTCCTCAAGCGTCACCCCCACCGCCAGCGGTGGAAACGCTTCGTTGAGATCACCGTCGGGGCCGAAGACAGTCTTGATGCGGCTGCGCATTCCGGTCGGCAGGATCATAACTTCGTCGCCCTGCTTGATCGTACCGGACGCAACCGTCCCCAGATAACCTCGGAACGTCCGGTCCGGACGGAGAACGTACTGCACGGGGAAACGAAGGTCGATCAGGTTGCGATCGGAAGCGATGTGCACGGTCTCAAGGTGATTCAGCAGCGAACCGCCCTTGTACCAGGACATGGCCTCACTGGTGTCGACCACGTTGTCGCCTTTCAGGGCGCTTACCGGTATGAACGTGAGATCGTGGATTTCCAACTTGGCGGCGAATTCGGTGAACTCGCTGCAGATCGCTTCGTACGCCTCCTGGGAGTAGTCCACCAGGTCCATCTTGTTAATCGCGACAACAACGTGCGGGATACCCAGAAGCGAAGCGATAAACGCATGCCTCTTAGACTGCGTAACGACGCCGTTCTGTGCATCGATAAGGATGATCACCAAGCTGGCGGTCGACGCTCCGGTAGCCATATTGCGAGTGTACTGCTCGTGGCCGGGAGTGTCGGCGATGATGAACTTCCGGCGCGGTGTGGAGAAGTATCTATATGCGACATCAATAGTTATGCCCTGCTCGCGCTCCGCGCGCAGGCCATCGGTAACTAACGCAAGATCCAAATCACCGCCCGTGGAGCCCACGCGAGCCGACGCCTCAACAACCGAAGACAACTGATCCTCGTAGATGCCCTTTGATTCATACAGCAGGCGCCCGATAAGGGTGCTCTTACCGTCGTCAACACTGCCTGCGGTTACTAACCGCAGCAGGTCCTTGCGTTCATCTTCCTGTAGCGTTTTTATCGCATCCACTAGAAGTACCCGTCCTTTTTCTTCTCTTCCATCGAACCTTCCCGGTCCTGGTCAACGGCCCGGTTCTGCCGTTCGGAATTCCTGGCGATAGTGGTTTCAGCGATAATCTCTTCAATAGTCGTAGCGGTCGACTCCATCGCTCCGCTGCACAACTGACAACCAAGCGTGCGGAAGCGAATCGACATCTCAACGATCTCTTCGCCCTCTTGCGGTTGGTTGAGGTCGCCAGCCAGAAGCAGCATCCCGTCGCGCTTGATCACGGGGCGTTTTTTGGCGAAGTACAAGGGCACAATCGGTATTTTCTCAACGTGCACGTAATGCCAGATATCCAACTCCGTCCAGTTAGACAGCGGGAAAACGCGGAACGACTCGCCCTTGGCGTGTCGCGTGTTGTATACGCTCCATAGCTCGGGGCGCTGATTCTTTGGGTCCCACTGCATGAACTCATCACGGAAGGAGAATATCCGCTCCTTGGCGCGAGACTTCTCTTCGTCGCGACGAGCTCCTCCAAAGGCCGCGTCGAACTGACCGTCCTGAAGGGCCTTCACCAACGCCTCACGCTTAAGAACATCAGCACACATCGTGCAAGTCCAGTTCTCGGCCGGTCCTATGCGATCCAACGCCTCCTGGTTTATGTGAACTATCAGTTCGGCGCCTATCTCGCGAGCAAAGTTGTCGCGAAACTCGATCATCTCACGAAACTTGAATGTTGTGTCCACATGCAGCAGCGGAAACGGAAGCCCGCCCGGGGCGAACGCCTTGCGGGCCAGGCGAATCATCACAGAGGAGTCCTTGCCCATGGAATACATCATCACCGGGCGGTCGCACTCGGCCACCACCTCGCGGATAATGTGGATGCTCTCAGCTTCCAACTGCTTAAGATGCGTTATGTTATATGAATTCACGTCTTGCTCCTGCGGAGGATCAGCCTCCACGGTGTTCTCTTTTCTTACTGGGCGGAAAGGAACTTGTTCTCAGCCAAGTACTCCATGATCTTCCCGGCCGCATCGGCGGGAGTTGCGTGCTCCGTTGTAATCCTGATTTGCGGATTCTCCGGCGCTTCGTAAGGCGCGTCAATACCGGTGAAGTCGGCGATCTCACCGGCCCGCGCCTGCTGGTAAAGACCTTTTGGATCTCGTTTTTCACACTCTTCCAGAGATACATCGAGGTAAGCCTCGACGAACCTCTCGGGACCTACGATCTCGCGGGCGCGTTCCCGACCGGCGCGATACGGAGAAATAAACGCCGCTACAGTAATAATGCCCGCATCTGCAAAGAGTCCCGACAGTTCGCTGATTCTGCGTATGTTCTCCTGGCGATCGGTCGGAGCAAATCCCAAGTCCGAATTGAGCCCGTGACGAACGTTGTCACCGTCCAAAACATACGCCAGGCGTCCGTTTCCGATCAACTGCGACTCCAGAACTCGAGCAATGGTGCTCTTGCCCGAACCGCTCAAACCGGTCAACCAGACCACGCATCCGCGCTGACCGAGGAGTGCGCTGCGGTCTGCGGCGCTGACCTGCCCTCCATGCCACGTTATGTTCGTCGATTTCATTTCTTTCTATCTTCTCTATCACGATAGGCCTGATGAATCTCAAAATACCGGAAATCAGCAGCTGGCCTCCCCATATTGCACAATCCCGAGTACGGCGGTACTATAACAGGAGATTACCGCTCCGGTCAAGCAATTGACCGGCTACTTTACAGACTGGAGAAGACTTCGCAAATGGAACAACAACTGCTCGCTGCATTTCTTGAAGAAGTCCGACCGATCGCACAGAAGGCGGGAACGGCCATTTTGCAGGTCGCCGCCGAGGATATCGATGTCACCGAGAAATCCGATGGTTCACCGCTTTCGCGCGCCGATATAGCCTCTCATCGGGCAATACAGGCCGGTCTGGACAAACTCGAACCCAGATTCCCCATACTCTCGGAAGAAGGCGACCTGGACAACCTCGATGAGCAGGACTGGGGGATCTACTGGTGCGTAGACCCGCTGGACGGAACCAAGGAGTTCATCAAAGGTCTGACGGACTACACCGTGAACATCGCTTTGGTAAAGAACGACAAGCCAATCCTCGGCGTGATCGACATCCCGGCGATTGGGGTGACGTACTGGGCGGCGGAAGGGCTTGGAGCCTGGAAATGCGAAACCAACACCCCACCGGAGAGGATCGCCGCCAGTAAATGCTCTGAACCGGCATCGGCAGTGGTAAGCCGCTCACACCTGGACGCCAAAACCGAACAGTTCCTCGCCAGGCTGGGAATAACAAACATAGTGCCCCACGGTAGTTCGCTGAAAATATGCGCCGTGGCGGACGGAACAGCAGATATCTACCCGCGGTTCGGTCCAACGTGTCTGTGGGATACCGCAGCCGGAGCGGCGATAGCAATCGAAGCCGGATGCGCCATAGTCGATCTTGCCGGTGACGATCTGATGTACGATCCGGGGCGCAACATCAAGCACGCCGGTTTCGTAGTCTCACCTGTCGGGCTCGAACTGCCCATAGGGCGGGAATAGCGACGTCCCTCAGAACTGTCCGCAGGTCACCTCCTGCCATTAATAGACCACAGGAATCAGAAACACGTTATACTGATAGTATCGTTCGGAGCAGGACATCCGGCGGATCGGTCGAGATCGGGAGAAGCACAATGCGCAACAAGCGGCATTTGATTATAGCGGTGATTGTCTTTGCGGGCCTGCAGGCCGGTTGCGGTCGAAATGAAGGAGGTTCATCTTCATCTTCCCCCTCCGGACCCAAGGCGGTGGCCCTGAAATTGCTGGAAGCCATTGCCTCGGGAGACGGTAATGCGATGGCGTCCTGTTATGACTGCTCCACTGAGGACAAAGAGTATCTGATAAAGCAAATGCCCTTTCTGGAGACGCTCCATAAGCTGATCGACGCCGGGAACAAGGCATACGGTGAAAAAGTCTGGGTGGAGGCAAGTGTCAAGGCACAGGTAGGTATGATAAAACCAGACTTAGAGAACGCCAAAAGACATATGCAATGCGAAATCACCGGTGACACAGCCAAGTGCATACTAAAAGGACTCCCAAAACCGTTGAATCTGCACAAGAAGGGCGACCAGTGGCTGGTCATTCCGCAACCAAGGCAGCTCCCACCGATGAGTCAGCGCGGTGATAGACTCAAATCAATGCGCGCGGCAATGATCGCCATCGATGCGATCATACCAAAGGTCGGCGCCGCGAACGTTTCGGCTGATGATATCTGCGCCGAGGTCCGCAAGCTTCTAAGGCCCAAGTAGCAACAGGGGCGATGGCGACGTTACTTTGAGAGTACGACCGCCGAAGCGGTTATGGCGCCAACGGCCTTGCGCGACAGCGGCGCCGGGTGAAGCTTCCCGGTCCCCCATAGCTTCATCGTACTGGTCTGCAGGGGGTCTTTGGTCCGATCGCTGTGGCCCGGCGGTAAGATGCTCATCGCACCATCCACATCACCGAGTGGAACGTACTGCGTGTAAGACTGTCCGGCCTGCGATCGAATCGTCCCGCCGTCGACGCACGTCAGGGGCGGATATGTCAGGTCGCCGGCGCGGTCAATTGAAGCGAATCCGTCGAGGCTTTCGAACCATCCCATTCGGCGGCGCAGAACTTCCTTGCGCGCCAACTCGCTCCACCGCAACGTATCGCTCCGATACTTGTTCTGCGACGCCCGCCACGCCGCAGCCAACGCGTTATCGATGAACTCAATTTCGGTCTTGTCCAGTGCAGTCTTGGGGGCTTTGTCGATTCGTCGGCCCAGGTGTGTCAGAAAGCGCGCCAATCCCGACTCTCCGCCGCCATACCTGCCGGCAAGCGGGGTGGCGACAAACCTGAAGAACGTGTTGAGCGAGGCGGCGGTCTCGGCGCCGGGAACGGTCAGGTCGGACTTCGAACCGCCCTGGCGCCACGGCTCGAGGTGCTTCAAAGCCCGCGACGCATCCGGCGAGAGCTTGTGCTTCTGCACATCCCGCAGATGAAATCCGAACCGCACAATCTCCCGCCGCGCAGCGTTCACTGAGTCATAATGGATGTCGAGCACGTCGGCGGGCTTGAATCGCTCCTTTCCCGCCAAACGCTCGTACAGCCGCCACGAGCGCACCGAATGCCCTCCGGACCCGGTCATTGTGCCCAATGGGATCCGATAGAATGATTCTATCGTCCGGTGGTTTCCGCTGGCGATCCAGCCTCGCTTCGGATTGATCACATGCGGTTTGAGGTCGTGGGGAACGTATCCCCGCCAGTCGTATTTCGAACTCGACCCGTCGACCGCAGCCCGTCCATTGCGGACAGCGAGGGCTGAACGAACGGGAACGGCCGCAACCACCGAGTAACCGATCGCGCCCTTGTCGTCGCCAAAAACCACATTCGCCGACGGAAAGTGCCACCGCCCAAGCGCCTTGTGAAACTCACCGACATTGTCGGCCCGAAGCATTGCAACGAGGCCTTGGATGGTTTCGCTGTCCTTCATACAGACCGGTACGCGTTTCAACGCCACTTCCGGTTCATCTGGGCGAGCGAAGGCAAACCGCGTGACGACCGGCCCGAGATGCGTCAAGCGAATCTTGATCGGAACCGCCCTACCGCCCTTCACCTTGACGACCTCGCTCAGCACAGTCATCTTGCGCCACTTACCGTCAAACAGATACTCGTCAGGCCGCCCGGGATCGGTCTTAAGCATGAACAGGTCCGCCTGGTCCGCGCCCAGTGCGGTAACGCCCCAGGCGACATGTTCGTTGAAACCGATCAGTATGCCCGGATTGCCCGGCACGCCGACACCGCGTGCGTTGAACGTCTTGCCCCGAATGTGAAACTCGTGCCATAACGACGGGTTCCGCACGGGAGTCTGAGGATCGCTGACCAGAACGGCCGCCCCGGTCGTGGTTCTCTTTCCGCCAACGACCCAGGCGTGGCTGAACTTCGGCCCGGCCGGACGGCTGGTCGGATCGCTCCGGCGGTCCAGGCCATGGTCGCTAACAAATTTCTCTACACGCCGAACCCATTGGTCCGAAACGTCGCTTCGCTGTACAACCGCCGCCGAATCGTCCACCCACAGCGGTCCGGGAGTGGGGCGCCGCATCATACCGCGCCCTCCCCGACCGCCGCGCCCCCCGCCGGCGAAGTTGCGGCGGGCGATCAGATCGCGCGTACCGTCACTTGCAAAGAACTGCGCCAGATGCCACCACGATGCAATGCAGTCCGCCGGCGTCCAAGGCTCAACAGTCACGCCGAGTTTTGCAAACATCGGATGGGCCTTATCCTTGTTGGCGGCAAACCAATCGTTGACGCCATCACAATACGCTCGCAACAACCGCTGCGTTTCAGCATCCAACCGCCCAGCCACCTTTCGGGCCGCACGGTGGAAGCCAAATGTCCGCATCTTGCGGTCGTTGAACACCGATGTATCGCGCCGGCGCTGTTTGGTCACGTCGCCTATGACCTCGGCAAGGCGCCCCTGAATGATCCGCAGCGAATAATACATCTGAAAGCCCCGCTCGCCCGCACACGCATAGCCCAAACCGTACATTGCGCCGGGGTCCGTATCGGAGAACACGTGCGGTATGCCCCATGTATCGCGAATCAACTCGATGCGGCCGTAAGATCTGGCTGGCGCGGCAAGGACGCTCCCGGCGGCCAGAGCAATAATCACAACGGCGCATGCGACGGTCGGGTATCTGCTTGTCATTTAAGGCCCCTTATTCAGTCAGACGTTTCCGCCCAACGGTGTCGCCCTGCTGCTTGCACCACTCGGCCAGCAGTTTCCGCATTGAACCGAGGAGTTTGGCGTGCTGAGGCGAGTCAGCGAGATTGTGCATTTCGTGCGGGTCAGTCCTGATATCGTAAAGTTCCTCAGCCGCTCGATGCTGATACGCCTGTACGATCTTCCTGGCCTTGGGGTCGGTTTTGGCCTTGCGCACCCACGAATCCCAGAACGCCAGGTGGTGCGGGCTTCCCTTGCGACAGCCGCTGATGTGGGTTGTGAACGTGCGGTCCGGCTCGAGATTCAGGATGTATCTGTGCGCAGCAGTGCGAACCGTGCGCGCCGGACAGTGATTGGCGATTCCCGGACCGCCGTTGTCGTTGCCCGTGTGCGTGCCGAACACCGCCTTGTGATGCGTTTTTGTCTTTCCCCGAACAACGCTCATGAAACTTCGTCCGTCAATATCCTTGGGTTGCTCGCCGCCGGCCGCGTCAATAAGAGTGGGCATAATATCGGCAAGACTCACCATCGCGTCAGTCACGCCTGGACGATTAACCTTGCCCGGCTGGCGAACGATCAAGGGAACGCGCAGCCCACCGTCATACACGCACCATTTCTCAAACGGCCAGTTGGCGCCCTGATCGCTCGTGTAGACAAATAGCGTATTAGCCTTGTCGCGATGCTTGTCGACAGCGTCGAGGACGCGGCCTAGAGTGCTGTCCATCAACGTAACGTCGCTGTAGTAGTTCGCCCGGTCACTACGGGTCTCGGGGGTGTCCACGTAGTTGGGCGGCAGCTTGATCTTCTTCGGATCGTAAGCGGTGTTCTTGATCCACGGCGTGTGGGGCGGATGCGTGCAGACGACCAGGAACAGCGGTTTGGGCTTGTCGTAACCGGATAGGAACGCAGGGGCCTTCTTTTCGCTGCGGTGCACGTGATCGTAAGGGAATCGCTTGCGGGGATTGTGGTGAAACTTGCCGATGTGGGCCGTGTAGTAGCCCATCGCCTTGAAATACTCCGGCATGGTGCGGATGTCACTGTCGATGGGCGTGCCAAACTTGTGCCCGCCGTTTCGGTGAGGCATTAGCCCGGTCTCTATGACACATCGCGACGGACTGCACAAAGGCGACGCTGCAAACGCATGCGTAAAACGCATCGACTCCCGAGCCAGGCGATCGATATTCGGCGTCCGAATATAAGTATCGCCATAGGCGCCCGAATCGGCCCATCCGTGGTCATCGGAGATAAAGAGAATGATATCAGGCTTCGGCTGCTTCTGACGTGAGATCAGAACACCCGGTGCCGAAACTGCGGCCGCAAGAAACCCGACCTTCTTTAAGAAACCGCGTCTGTTGCACATATGTGTAGTCCCTATCCGCCATAACTGTTGAACCACGCTCTCTGTTCGAACGGTTGTTTCTCCGGACCCCTGACCGGATATGTGGGAACGCCTATCGGGAGGATTATCTGAACGACCTTGTCGTCCGGGGCGCCCAGCAGTTTGCCTATCGTCTCGGCGTGTCCATCCGTGCGCAACCACCCGTCAATCCAGACCGAGGCGTAACCCATAGCAGCGATTGCAAGAAGCATGTTCTCCACCGCCGCCGAGCAGTCTTCGATCTGGAAATGGCAGCCTGCGTATATCTTCTCGGGTTCGGCGTCAACAAGGCAAACTATAAACACTTTCGCCTGTTGGAAGGCTTTGTTCGAATCGTGCATGGCGGCGATCCGGGAGACAAGGTCGGGATCAGTAACGATGACGAAACCGGTGGTCTGCTTGTTCATTCCCGAGGGCGCGTCGAGCCCGGCTTGCACGACCTTGCGAAGGTCGTCCGGGTTGACTTCCTGGTCGGTGAACGGGCCTCGATAGCTGTGACGGTTGACGACGGTGTCAAAGAATTCCATCTTATGCTCCTGTGTCCATTATCTCTCTGAGTTGCCCGGTTGATAATCTGCAAAGAGTTTACCCCAGGGACTGTTGGTCAACCAGTCGTTAACAACTTTCCTGCCCTTCACCGGATACCACCAGCGGTCGTGGTAGAACGCTGAAGCGAATATGAACGCATAGACCACCGGCGTGTGGAATAGCAGTTTCTGCATCCATCGCATCGGGCCGAACCAGAACAGCTTGCCCACGCTGGAGGCCGCGTTGTTTCCGGTGTGAAAACCCCATCTTTCTTCGGCCGCGTCAGTATCGCCGACAATCTCGATATCCTCAGTTCGCCCGCATCCAAGCCCACGCTCGTGGGCAAGGCGGATGAAATCGTAGTCCATCGGCTCGAAGCCCATCATTTTGGCGGCCACCGCGTCGATGGCTACGCAATCGCTCGATGCGAGCATCACGTTCTTAGCCACCGGTATCATCGTCCGCGGGCCAGGCCCGTTGCCCGCGGTCGTACCGTCCATAACGGTGAATATGCCCGGATGTATTTCCTTTTGAATCGCGAGCAGATCGACCAGTGTCTGGTGGATTTTCGAGTGGCAGTAGTGTCGTTTGTTGTTAAGCAGGCCGCCGAAAGCGTTCTTCATCGAACCGGTTGTGTTCGTGTAGATGTGGCATTTCGTGGTGGGAAGATGCACAACGTTCTTACCGTGGAAATAATCGGGAATCCGAATGCCTTTGGGGAATATCTCGTTGAGAACGAGCATCTCGGCTTTGGGATTATAAACTTCCCACTTCATGTCGGATTTGCGGAAATTGTATTTGATCGGCACGGAGTAATGTTCGCAAACGGGAAGTTGTTTGTTTAGACGTTCGCCCTTGGATGCGCTGGTTACCACAGTTTCGTTCTCGACACAGACCATGTCGTCGAACCCCGCATCCTGCAGGCCCAGAATCGTTCCTTCGAGTTGCCATGGCGTGGTGTTGGCTCCGGGATACAACAAATGCCACGACAAGTTGTTCTTCAGGATCGTCGTCGCCGACGCATTCATCGCATCGGCCAGACCGCCCATCTGCATCACTCGGCGCGTATCATCCAGGATCGTTTGGGGTGAGGTTCGAACTATCGCGACTTTGCTGCCCATAGCACAACTCCTTCGTTACATCATATGCGCCCCGACATCCCCGTCAATCGCGAGGTCCGGCCCACTCAAGGTCGTCGCCCGCGAGTTTGCGTCTCTGGCACAACCGGGCCGCCAGACCCAGTCCAACCGACCACAGCAAAGACTCTATAAGAAACTTGAAACGCATATTCTCACCAAGCTCAGCCATGCAGCAAACGGCTGTGGAGTAAAAGATAAGGAACATCGCCATCGCGGTGACCGGATCCCTGGACATCATCTTACCCCACGCACGCGGGCGAATCCCGCACCTTCGGACCGAACTGACGAAATACCCCAGGATCATGAGCGGGAGGATAAAGAACAGCAGCGATCGAAAAATATCCGCGCCCTCGGTGACGTCAGTCTCCCGAGCCAGGTATTCACACAGCCACTGGCCCTGGAGAATGCGGCTGAACACCCATTCGTGTCCGGACATTTTCGCTGCATTTTCGGACACCTGGAGGTACTGCGAAGACGGAACGCAAAACGCCCTGTACGCCCGGCCGACGTTCTTGAAATACGTCTTGGGATCGTCGCGCATCACGCCCAGTGCGCTCCGCCCGTACGACTGGGAAATCGCGATTATGTTGATATTGTTGAAGTCGTCGTTGTTCAGGACATCGATTTCGGACGTCTCGTTGAATTCCTTGTATTGCGTGTAGCCCGACGGCGGCGTGAACGGATGGACATTCGCAGCCGCCGGTTCGATCACCCCCCGCGCCAGCAGATCGGCCTTGCGGTCAAGCGAATAGTCCTTGCCCGTGATCCGCCACAACCCCTGACCGGCCCAACTACTGGACCCGAAGAACCCGAATTTGACGTAATTCTTAGCGTACCAGCCGACGGAACACCCGCTGACCAACAGGCATATCGCAAGCACCCGAAACCGTTTGGCGTCAGCCAGCATCACCGCAAACGGAATCACCGCCAGCAATATCACAAGATGATACGCACTCCTCGTCAGGATCAGAAGATTCACGATAACCACAAATCCGTACAACCACCCGGTCTTGCGATCCGGGCAGAACATCGCCAGACAGAAGATCGACGCAGTTACCAGAAACGCAGCCGACAGCGTGTAGAGCGGATACGCCTCGTACAGAAATAGCGACGGATTGAGCGCGGAGATCAGCGCCGCCAGCAGCCCGCCGAATTTATTTCTCGATATCCGCCATACGATCACCCCGACCATCCCGGGAATGCAGGCGCCGAGACCAATGTTGATATAGTGCATCCATTCCAGGTGATGCGGATAGAACAGTTTCGCCAGCACACCGCCGTAGATGTTGTGCATCGGCGGCTGGGAGTTCAGATTCCAGATACTCTCGCACAGATTGGTCCGCAACGATTCGATTGGAAGACTCTGCCAAAATGCGTTCCAGTACTCCGGTTTGTCGCCGGGCAGCCGATGAGCCGTAATGCCAAGCCCCACCGCGTGTTTATATCCCAATGCGATAAGGACGTGCAGTATGGAGATCATCCAGAACGGCCAGTAGCTTCTGAGCACGGGCTTGGGGCGACGGCGCGGCTTGGGGGGTTCTTCATATACGCGGAATATTGGTGATCTTTCGATAAGAAGTCTCCATTTATCGACTTATCGACCGCCTCGAAGCCGGCATGTAAGAAAAACCCGGCGCCATTTCCCTCCTCCTCCAGATCCGCCGCCCGGAACGATCCGCAAAACCGCTAACCAGCCAAGCCGTCAGACCTCAAATCCACGATCGTCCGCCTCAAGTCATAGTTCACAATTGGTTCACAGTTTGACAGGTGTGGCACATATATGGACAAGCGGTACTAGTTATCCGTTCCAGGCGTCCGCCAACGGGGCTTGTTGCTGCAATCGCTTGTGGTTCCATCAGTTACATATCCACATCGCAACCGCAGTCCCTGACAAATCCGGCTGGCGGCGGTTCGGATGGAGGTTCACACCTGCGCGGGGTGTGACATGTCGGTCAATCGCGCCGTTGGCCTTCATGGTATCGAGCTTCACCCGCCACCTACCATCCTTACCGGCGACAACCGCCCGCCAGCCGCTTTCACTTGTCGCAGAGCGATGGTTTTGCCGCTGGGCGTCGCCTTCCTGCCCGGTGGGCAATACCCGGTTCATTTGTCATTTGCCCGCCTGCGTTCCGGGGCGGGTACTCTTCCTTATGATTGAAAAGAAATCACACTTACGGTAAACATAGGTAAAGCGTATGTTCCGGCGGCGCCCTCAAACGGCCCCCTTCTTCCGCGAGCAACATGAACCGTCGCCGGAACACAAATTGAAGGAATAGAAAAGTGAAACACGCACTAACAATGATGCTAACCGTCCTGCCTGCATTCGTAACACCCAGTCAGGGAGCCGAAAACGCCGGACAGCCGGAAGCAAAGACCGACAAGAAGCCGCAGACCGCCCCGAGCGGCGCCAGGATGAAGCCGTTCAAGGCCCATGACGGCTTCGGCGCCACTGCAGCCGAGAACAAGAATCGCCGTCTGCCCCACCTTCGCGCTAACCGAGCCAAGCGTGTCTCAGCTGCAAAGATCCCCGACTTGAAGACCTGGCCGGGAACGCCCAAGGTGTATTCAAACCTGGAGGTCGCCGTCTCGCCGCGAGCCCAGTGGGCCTTCAACCTGTATCGCCCCAGATCGAAGGACCTGACCGACCTGTCGCCCTCGGGATATCTGGAGTTCCGCAACATCGGCATTCGCCCCGGCCGGGGGGCCAGCGGCCTGAAGTGGGGATCGCGCGAGTACAACGCACCTGACCGACGCTTCATCGACTGCGATTACACCGAGATCCCGAAGGAACACGGGCTGTACGTATCGAACTCCGGAAACACCCTTCTTCAGCGCTGCACTTTCCTGCGGGTCGGCAGCCAGGGCGCCCAGTGGGCTCACCGCCCCCGCCCTTATCAGCAGTATTTCGCGGACAACGCACCGTACAAATCTCCGCCAAAGCACGTCGTGCGCGATTGTCACTTCGTGGATTGCGCGCAGGGGGGCGATCGACCCAGTTTCAATCTGACTTACTTTTCTCCGGGCACCTCGGAGAATCCCGGCACGATCCTGATCGAGGATTCCTCGTTTGTCTGCAAGTGGGACAAACCGCGGATCGACAACGCAAAGTCCGCATCACCTAACGCCCGCTACAGCAGCGGCGCGATCGTTGTAACGCCCAGCCAGGGCAACATTCCTCTGGACCCCAGGAAGGGCCAGATGATGAAAAGCGTAACCCTGCGCAATTGCCTGTTCGACTACACGTCGGGCGATCGCGCGATTATTGAGCTTCGCTCCGTGGACGACATTGTCATCGAGAATTGCTGCTTCATCGCCCGCAACCATACGCAGAGCTCGGTCAATATCGACCGAGTATCCGGCCGGAAAAGCGCCCTTAACGGCACGAAAAGTCGGCGAATCGTGCTGCGGAACAACCTGTCTGCGAACGTCAAGGTTCGGGTGGGCCTTGGCGACGGCACGCGCAATGCGGGCGTTGTGACCATCCCGCTTCACACCCCCGGGCAAGAGGTCGTTTACAATGCTGTAACGGGCAAGGAAATCTCCCGCAAGACCTTAAAAGCAGCCGTAACACGTAAGTGAGTTCTGCGAGATTCTCCGGCGGTTCAACGCCCAGGGTCCGATGCCCAGAGGCCACATTCAGCTTGCTCAACGCGCGGTATCGAATACAATCACTGTGAAAGCCCCGCGATGGCTGCGGGCGCAATGCCACCCGCCTGCCGGCAGGCAGGTCTGGAAAATCCCGGTGAAGGACTCTAACTATGGCTTTCAGGCGGACAATAACCGCATTAACCGCTATTGCTTGTATTTGCTGCTCACAACACCCTAGCTTCGCAGGCGCCAAACGCACTTCTGCTGAGTCCCAAACAGGTAAAGCCTCCCGGCCAACCAAAGACAACAAGAAACGAAAAGCAAGACGCGATCCCAACACACCCAGACTTCGTCAGGGAAAGGCGCAATCCCCCGCAGAAGCAGCAAAAGAACTTGAGGCGTTTCAAGCGACATATTCGGACTTGGAAGGTTGGAAGAAACGAAAAGCCACGATTATTGCCGGAATCTTGAAAGGTGGAAAACTAGACATCGCTCCCAGGAAAACACCCCTCAAACCTCTCTACACAGATAAGAGAACCTACGAAGATTACACGGTGGAAAACGTGGCCATCCAAAGCTATCCAGGTTACTACGTCACAGGTTCACTTTATCGACCGACCAACTTCAAGGGCAAACTCGCTGGCGTCTTATCCCCTCACGGTCATGGAAATCGATTTGGCCCGGGCAACCAAGCCCGATGCGCTGTGTTGGCCAAAATGGGCTGCGCCGTCTTCTCGTACGACATGGTGGGTAAAGGAGATTGGAAAGAAGCTGGCTGGGGTCACTGGGGCAAAGCCTCCAGAGACCCGGCGCAAAGACTCATCAAGCCCATCAAAGAACTGTTTCAATTACAAACATGGAACAGCATTCGGGCCTTGGATTTCGTGACTTCGTTGGCGGATGTGGATTCAGAACGCATCGGCATGACAGGCTGTTCCGGAGGCGGAACACAAACTTTTATTTTGGCGGCGCTCGACCAGCGCGTGACCGTCAGCGTTCCCGTTACGATGGTGTCCGCTCATTTTTTTGGCGGCTGCAAATGCGAAAGCGGCATGCAAATTCACTGGAGCGACACCCACAAAACCAATAACGCTGAAATCGCCGCCCTTGCAGCACCCCGCCCGCAACTCATCATATCCGTACGCAGTGACTGGACAAAATTCACGCCGGAAGTGGAATACCCTTACATCAAACAGGTCTACAAATTATATGGCGCCGAAGACAAAGTGAAAAACGCTCACCTCAAAGAAAGACACGGCTACGGGCTTCGGCATCGACAAGCCGCTTATCCCTTCCTAGCCAAACATTTGAAGTTGAATTCCAAACGCGTTCAAAACGAAGACAAAGAATTCGATGAATCATTCGTTGTCGCAGAAACACGAGATCAGATGCTTGTGTTTGGTAAGAAGCACCCTTACCCAAAAGATGCGGTGAAACCAAATACTCCTTTACCTTGGAAGTAACTATCACCATATCACTAGCCGTAAGAGTCGGACAAGAAACTATGAAAGCCACATCTCCCGGCGTGTGCAATCCGCCGGGTCGAAGATCCGCCGAAGGCGGAGCGGACCAGCGGCTCCGATGACACGAAACGTTAGAAGTATTGCCAATTCAGTAACATATCCTCGATTATGCCGCCTGAAAAGCCCGCCAAAATGCATCTCGGATGGGGTTTCCATGATGTACACTGCGGGGGGGGGGCGCAGGCGACGGGACAGACACCGAGGCATATTCCCTGGAGTACATTTCGAAATACGGCCCAGAATGTTTCCCGTACTGCACCAGCAATGTGTCGGCGACGAGTATCCAAGGACGCCGGTGCTGCGTTCGGCGTCACCGACGGATCGCGTCCGTCTGTTTTGCGGCCAATGAGCCGCATAGGACTTGACCCAAGCGGCGTAAGCACCTAATTTGACTAGGGGTTACAGAATAGACCCCGTAGAGGCGGTGCGTTATCCGGTGCAGAAAAGTCAATTTCCGGGGTTTACTGATAGGAAATTTGATTCCGCGTGACCGTGCGTCGGTGGCCCGGGGGTGAGGGGTTTACAAGGGCTAGTCCATATCGAGCCACGCTGGGCCCTTGACCGCAACGTTCCGGGGGGCGAGCCTCACCCGCTCGCCCGCGCGAGTCTTGATGGTGATCTCCGCGCCCGACGCGGTCTCCACTTTACCGCCCGCTCGCCTGACAGCCACTTCGCTTCCAGGCCAGGGGTTTGCCAGACGACATGTCTTGCCCTTCTCGCTTTCAAGCAGAACATACCCAATGTCCCCGCCGTCGATGGCGCTGGACACGAGGAACGCCCCGAACGTTCGGAGTCGGTAGAACGCGGCTTTCTGGTCGGAAGGGAATGCGGGAAACACCCGCACCACGCTGTTGTGGCTCTGGAGCATCATCTCGTTGATCATTCCGGGCACGCCGCTGCATGTCTCAATTCCCCCGCCATCAGCGTGGATCACGAGATTGCGATATGCAGACTTCTCGACCTTCGCCCGCGCCTTGGCGAGCAGGAACTTCGGATCGTAACCCACCCGGGCTGCGCAGATAAACAACGTCTGGAACCCGTTTCCGCTGTTCAGCCATTTCCCGTCGCCCCACTCGCTCATATCATCCCGGATCATCTTGAGAAGCCCCGCGTCGGACCCCAGGCCGATATTGGGCGCCGGGAACACTAGAGCGTGAAGCATGATTCGATCCAGGCCGATCCGACCCGCCCCTGACCCGCTGCCGCCCTGGCACGCACGGAATCTCTTTCGTCCCGTGACGGCGTCCACGTGCACGGGCAGTTCACTCAAATTGGCCAGAATGTGCTTCCATATCGCCCTCTTGTCATCATCAACACCCAAATCACCACTGATCTCCAGCATTGCGTTGAAGAAGACGCGAAGGAACCCAATTGAGGTGATCGGATTCCGATCGCCATACCCCTCCTGCCACCCCTTTTTCCGCCATGGCCCCACTTCGCCGTAACTGTCGTCATTGATGACGTATCGGCCGTCCTCGAACTCGAGATAATCGGCCCAGAACTCGGCCACCGCCGACAGATACGGATAGACCTTCCGGGCGTACTTCTCATCGTAAGTATAGTAGTGCCTCAAGATCATGTTCATGCTGGCGAAGAGGGCGTTGCTCTTCTGGCCTAGGAACATGGGCTGGCCGGTCAGGGATTCGTAGGAATCGGCGCCATGCTTCTTTCCGTAGATCTCGTCCATCATCTTACTATCGAAGAAGTTCGAGCTATGCCCCTTGGGTCCTATTCCCACAGGCATATAGGCTCCCTTCTTGCCCAGGTGCTTTTGGGCGTTTGTCCTGGATACCGAAAGATAGTCGAGCAGCGGAGCGTCGTAGGGCTCGACAATTTCCAGCCTGTTGGACGAGTAGAGCCCCCAATAGGCTGCTTCGTAATTGTAGTTCAGATGGATATCGCCTGCCCATGCGGTCCTGTCGAGCGTAATCCAGTTGCCGTACAGACCCGGCGCGAACTTTGAATTCCTGCTGCAGCAGGCCATGATGTAATGAGAGGCGTAATAGAATTTCTCGACCAGCTTGTCCTCGATCTCGACAAAGGACTTCGCCCAGAACGTTTGCCACCATTTGACATGTCGCCCCTTTAGCCTGTCGACTTGGTCACGATCGATCCGGGCCGTCTTCTTCAGGACGATCGCGTGGTAGGCGTCAGACTCGTGGTTGGTCATTACCGAAACGACCACAGTCACCGGCCTGTCTGGCGTGAGAGTGACCGAATCGCCCTTCGCGTCCAGGCATCGCATCGCGACAGTAGCCTCGGTGGGATAGAGCAGGTCACCGGTGTTGAACTTGCGCCTTGCCCACAGAACGCCCTGGGCTTTCCCTTCTGACGTCTCGGAACCATATCCCTCCTTGACCCACAGGTCCAGGTCAACGGTTACAGGCTTGCCGGCCGCGCGGAGCGTGAGAACGATCGTATTGCCCGTCGCCGCCACCCATGCATCTATCGTTACGGTATTGCCCAAGCGGGTGAACTTAGACGAGACCACCGGCTCGTAGAGCACCTGTTCGACGTGATAGGTCGCGCCCTTCAACTCCTCGATACGAACGTCGATCCCCCCGATCAGGCTCGGCCCGCACTGTTTGACATCCGGCCCGGATTTCCAGAAGTCGTTCTTCGAGATCCAGTATCGCTGGGCTTCGGGCGGTCCGCTGAGCGTTAGTCCGATATCCCCATTGCCCGTAATGGGACCGTCAACGAACTTGAACGAGGGAACGCGTCGCGGGGGGCTGTCAAACACTCCGCTGTATTTCGAGACGATCTGCTTCGACTTGACTACCGCACGCTGCTGGCGCTGCGACTCAGTCATCATCTGTCCGTCGCCGGCCGGGCCCCGCAATCCGCACGAAGACAAGAGCAGTCCAGCCAATACACACAGCAACGTTGTTACAGTTTTACTTTTCACTGGTATTTCCCATATGGATTCCTGACCACGACCATCGCGAGCCTTACTGATCGGAAATTTGTTTCCGCGTGACCGTGCGTCGGTGGCCCGGGGGTGAGGGGTTTGGGGAGAGGGGGAGGGCGCGTCACTCGCTTGGCGCCTCGCTTCAGCCCTGTTCATCACCTGGCGCATCCGTTTGGTCCGTTTCGCACGTTCGTTGGAGCCCGGAAACCGTCCCCAAGCCGATTGCGGGCAATATAGCACCCGCTCTGGCCTCGGACAAGGGGGGAACTAAGTCATGCCGCCTGAAAAGCCCGCCAAAATGCGTCTCGGATGGGGTTTCCATACCGTACACTGCGGGGGGGGGCAGACGACGGTGCAGACAAGCGATACCAACGGGGAAAGTACGTCGTGGCTACAGAAAAGAGCCTGTTTTCGACCTCCGACCTCACCGGTGGCGCGGTTCAACGCCTATGGTCCGATGCCCAGAGGCCACATTCAGCTTGCTCAGCGCACTGCATTGGATACAATCACTGTGAAAGCCCTGCGATGGTTGCGGGCGCAATGCTATCTGCCTGTCGGCAGGCAGCTCTGAGAAATCCCAGTTTAAGACACTATCGGCGAGGAACATGATCATGAGCAATACTCCCGCATCAGGCGGCCCGAAGACGACGCGACGCACACTCCTGAAAAGCACCGCCGCTGCGGGAGTCATGACGTTTCCGCTGGCCCGGATCAGCCGCGCTGCGAAACCGAATTCAAAAGTTCAGCACGCTGCTATCGGAGTCGGCGGTATGGGTTGGGGCGATGTCAACCAGTTCGCCTCGCATCCAAGCGCCGAAATCGTCGCCATCTGCGACGTCGACACCCGCCGTATGGCCGCCGCGGCCAAAAAGTTCCCGAACGCACGGAAATACCAGGACTGGCGTCAACTGCTGGCCAAGGAAGGCGACAAGGTCGACTCGATCAACGTAACCACACCGGACCACATGCATGCGCCGATCACCATGACGGCGCTGGGAATGGGAAAGCACGTCTACTGTCAGAAACCGCTGACCCACGACGTTTTCCAGGCCCGCCGGATCGCCGAGGCGGCTAGACGCGCCGGCGTCGTAACGCAAATGGGCATCCAACTTAGTTCCTCTGTCGGAGCCAGGATGTCGGTGGAAATGCTCCGCAAGGGCGCCATCGGAAAGGTCAAGGAAGTCTTCCTCTGGTCGAATAAGAGCTCCGGGAAATACCGACCCGTCGGGCCGCGCCCCGAGAAGACCGATCCCGTGCCGGCCGAACTGGACTGGGACGCGTGGTGCGGCACGGCGCCCGTGCGGCCGTATGTTCGCGGCGTCTACCACCCGACCTGGTGGCGCGGCTGGCTGGACTTCGGATGCGGCTGGCTCGGCGACATGGGCTGCCACATCATGGACATGCCGTACCGCGCACTTCGACTGGGCATGCCGATCGCCGTCAAGGCCCAGGTCGAGCCGAAGTGGCGCAACGACCCGGCCAGACGAGCAGAGACCTTCCCGATCTGGCAGATCGTGAAATACACCTACGCCGGGGCGGATCTGACGGCCGGTAAGACCATCGATATCACTTGGTCCGACGGTTACAAGTATCCTCCCGCCGAGTTTCAGAAGAATCTGCTCGAGGGGCGCAAATACCCCGCCCAGGGCGCGCTGCTGATCGGCGAAGACGGCGTAATGCTCATGCCCCACGGTTCGGGTCCGATTCTGTATCCAAGCGAGAAACTCAAGGGCGTCGCCAGACCCAAGCCCAAACCGCAGAACCACTACCGCCAATTCATCGACGCGATACTCGGCAAGAACGGGGGCAAGACCCAGGCCTCGTTCGACTACGCCGGACCCTTGAGCGAAATGGTCCTTCTCGGAACCGTGTCGCTGCAGTTCCCCGACAAGACGCTCAACTGGGATGCGCCCAACATGAAGGTGACCAACCTAAGCGGAGCCGAGCGCTACATCCGCCAGGCCTGCCGCAAAGAATGGCGAGTCAAGGGGCTCTGAGCCCACAGGCCGCAACCGAACCAATCGCAGGTCCGTGAGTATTGGCGCCTGCAACCCTACTATCTCGCGTAAGGATGGGCTGACCCAACGCCCCCTGATTGACCGCCAATCCGACGCCGCAGGACGATTATTCAGAAGCGAGGTTGAGCACTTCTGTCTCGAGGAACCGCATGATTTCCGCTTTCGACTTGCCGCCGTTGATCAAAACCAGCAGCGCCGAGGACTTCCGGACGGCCGTTGAGGCGCCGGGAGTGTTCCGGATGCGTTCTGTCAAGGTGGCGCCAGGGCCCCATTTGTCGTGGAGCGCGTGCTCGCTGCGGTCGTGGTCGGGGTCGCTGTAGCAGTGGAAAGAGACAATCCCTCCCTGGACCGAGCGCTTGGCGTGACCCTGAGAATAGGAATCCTGAACCATATGGAGCAACGCCCCGACGGCGCGATGACGGACATCGATGTCAGCCGACAAAGGATCCGCCACAAAGAGGTCGCTGACGGTCGATCGATTTGGGAAAAGCTCCGCGACCGAAGCAATCTCGCTTAGAGACTCACTCGGCTTGGTCCTGCCGGCGGAAACATCGAGCAGAAATCCAGCCCATTGGAGCATTTTCTTCCGGACCTCCCGTCGGGACAGGGAAACGCCAGGCGACATCGAATGAAAGTACTGCAGGTCCCCGAAGTGAGTTCTCGCCGTGATGTTCTTGGGATTCGAAGGGTCTTTCTTGAAGGCCGCATGCCACGTAAAGCCGGTGGAAAAGTTGTACACATCTTTCCTGTTGTTGAAGAACAGGCCTTCGGGATCATCGGGCCAGATGACGCCTCGGAGAAACTGGTGCAGGGATTTGTCCGCGCCGCTGGCGGTCATGGCGTGGGCGGTCTTGGAATCCCAGGTCGGCAGTTTGCTCAAGGCAACGCCCGCAAAGAGATTGCCCGTGCTCTTGTGTTGCTCGATCGCGATCCGTATCGACAGCAGAGTCAGAGTCTCGTGGACGGGGTCTCCTATGTTCCAGGGACCTTGCACGGAGTACTTGAAGGACTTCCTGGGTTTCTCTATCGGCTTCATCGTCGCCTTGGGGATATGCGGCATGGTGCAAGAGGTCAGAAACAGGCAAAGGGCGACAGCTAACGGGATTCTCATTTTCTGTGACATGTCTAACGCTCTCGATAGTATCCGGGACCTTTCTGTATCCGCTGACGTGTGAATCCAACTGCATGTCATTGTATGCCCCCCGCGGGCCGTTGACAACGACGAATGGAAGGATCTGGCGCTCAGCTCAGCTCAGCTTTGTCAGAGCCCAGTTTACAGTCTCGTGGGTGATTAGCTGCACGCGACCGGCGGTGTCGACCAGATAGTGAATCGGCAGGATCCCCCTTCCGGTCTGGGCGTAGCAGTCCAGCTTGATCTTGCCTTTGGCGGTCGGGACTTCAACCCGGCCGCTGTAGCTCAGGGTCTGGTCCGGGCGCAACGTGGAGTTGTCAAGCATGTCGAACTGCAAAGGCTTGTCCCTGAACTTACCGGCGGCCAGCAGGCCCGGCAACGCCCACTGGGCTATGAGCCGGTTCGACACAGCGCGAGTCTGTGTCCAGGAATTCGACTTTACGATCATCTGCTTACCGTCCCAGGATCCGATTTCAGTGAACCCCAGGTCCGGAGCCCCCGTAACCGACGACTTGAGCGTCCATCTCTTGACAAGATTCAGGTCGCCGGCGCAGCGGACCCTGTTTCTGACTGTATTGGCGGGCCTGGCGGTGCGGATCTCTGACGATGTGCAAATCGCATCGGCGAACGAGACCTTCAGCGAACCGGAAACCCTGTTGCGGGACTTCGCCTGCGAGCCCTGCATCTGGATCAGACTATAGGTTGCGGCGAACGGGCCCTTCATCGACCCGTCGCCAGCCGGGATGAACCGGGGCAGGTAGCCCGTGATCGGTTCGATCGCGGCCGGTTCGGTGAAGATGTTGCGCGGCCCGGAGACCGGGGCGAGCCTATTGCGGCGCCGTCCGCCCGGGCGCCTCTTTTCGGCGCCGAGAAGGGGCAGGAGCCCGCTTGAAGCAAGGGTTGCAGCGGACGCCGACAGTTGTATGAATTCTCTGCGGTCCATCATCACGCCTCCTCCTTGACCTTGCGGTACCAGTCGAGGTAGGTCTTGTAGGCCCCGGGAGCCTCCCGGTCGACACGCGTGCAAAGTTCGAGCCTGGCGACGTATTGGCGCAAGTAACCCTTGTGACGCTTTATCACCGCCTTGCCGGCGGCGCCCGAAGCGAGGTCCTTCATTTCCAGCGGATCGTCAACCAGGTCGTAGACCTTCACCAGACCATCGCCGTAATGGATCGATTTATGCTTCTTGTCGCGAATGCCGATCTGACCGCCGCCGAGGAACGATTCGCCGACGATGTAATCTCGCCATTTGGACGGAGGATCGCCCTCGACGATCGGTTTCAGGCTCTTGGCGATGGTCATCTTCGGAAGCGGAGGAACTTTTGCGTAGTCGCATATCGTAGCGGCCATATCTACGCCAATGCTGAGATGCTCGGTGTCGCGCTTGCCCTTTTCGATCTTGCCCGGATGGACGATAACAAGCGGCACGCGCCAGGCCTCCTCCTCCATATAACCCTTGGACAGCTTACCGTGGAACCCCAGTCCGTCGCCGTGGTCGGCGGTGAAGATCACGACTGTGTTCCGTGCGAACCGCGAACCGGCCAGCGCGTCGTACAGACGCCCGATCTCGGCGTCGACCATCTCGACCAGGCGATAGTAGCTGTAAATGTAATAGCGCCAGTCCAGCTCCTTCCAGCCGCGAGTCCGGGCGGCGACCTTCTGGTTGTTCGCAAAGTTCTTCGGCAGCGGCGGGAGTTTGTCGGCGATTTCTTTGGCGAATCGGAACTTGCCCTGCCCGCCGGTGGCTCCGGCGGTGTAGCAGCAGTCGTGCGGGTTCATGAAACCGGCGTTGAGGAAGAACGGTTTGTCGCCTTTGTAGTTTTCAAGGAAACCCATGCAGGCCCTGGCGATGGCCCCGTCGCCGAACTCGCCCTTGCCCGATCCGTATATCTGGCGGAAGCTCCTGGCCACAGATCGCCCGTTAATGTGCCACTTGCCGGCATAGACGCATTCATACCCGCCCCGCTTACCAAGCCACTGCCCCAAATCCGGAAGATCCGCCAGGAGTCCGCAGCCGTTAACGGGGACTCCGGTCTCGCTGGACATGCGCCCGGTGTACCAGCTCGCACGGGCCGGGCAGCACTGCGGCATGGCGGTGTAGGCGGTCATCAGCGAACACCCGTCTTTTACGATCCGGTCTATCGCAGGCGTCTTGACGTGCCGATTACCGTACGCCGAGATCGCTCTGTGGTGCATCTGATCGACGTGAATAAACAGAATGTTCGGCCGGTCCTTCATCTGGAGATACGCCTCGTTTCATACGGGAAAGATGCAGGTCCGTCACTCACCTATGCAATATAGACTCTTCATCGTACGAATGAATATCCGCCCGCCGGAGACCGCCGGCGTAGCGTTGCATTTCCCGCCCAATCGGTTAGTGGCGACGATTTCGAACTTCTTCGGATTCGGCTTGTAGATTATAGTCGTCGCATTCTGATTCGTAGCGTACAGCAAACCGTCGACCGCCACGATCGACGCCCAGTACGTGGAATCAGCGAGTTTGCCTTTATGCACCCACTGCACGCGCCCGGTCTTCGGATCCACGCAATCCAGCCCGCCGCCCCGCGCGTTGGCGCGATAGACATACCCGCCGACAGTAACGCCCGAACCGATATTCTGCGGATTCTTCTCGAATCGCCAGAGGCGGTGGGTTTTGGTGACGTCGCCCGACCCGCCGAGACGAACGCCGAGAGATACCCCGAGAAAACCGCCTGTAACGAAAATCATATCGCCGACAGGTATCGGAGCCGAATACGCCAGCGCGCCGCGGGAGTGGCGATTTCCCTCACAGGTCCAGACGATCTTCCCGGTTTCGGCGTCGTAAGCGACGAGCCGCCAGGCCATTGAAACGATGATCCGGGCTCCGTCTTTCGTGTCGATGACCACAGGCGTCGTCCAGGAACCCATCTGCTCGTCCTTGAGTCGCCTGGCGCCTTCGATCGGTTCATCGGTCTTCCAGACGGTCTTCCCGTCCGGCAGGTTAATCGCCGCAACAAACACGCGTTTTCCCGGCCCGGTGTGCAGGATCACGCGACCTTTGTGCAGGATCGGCGAGGTCCCAAAGCCCCAGCGGTGTCGAAACTCGCCAAGGTCGCGAGACCAGATCGGTTTGCCTTCGAGATCGTAGCAGTGCAGACCGGCCGAACCGTGCCAGACGACAACTCGCTTACCGTCGGACGCCGGTGTCGTCGGGCTGTAGTTGTTGGTCTTGTGCTTCGGCATGACGCGATCGATCTCGACGGTTCTGGCCCACAGCTGCTTGCCGTCGGATGCGTCGAAGCAGTAGAGGCTCCGCTTGCGTCCGTTCTTGTCTTCGGCGGACGTGACGAAGACTCGCCCGCCGACCACGATCGGGCTGCCGTTGCCCGGCTGGTCCATGGCGATCTTCCAGCGAATGTTCTTCTCTCCGCTCCAGAGGGTCGGAGCCTTTTGGCCTTTTGCGGCGAAGCCCGCGCCGCCCGGTCCGCGAAACGCCGGCCAATCGGCCGAGGCGATCGAGCCAACGCACAGAACAACCGACAGCACCGCGCCGATCGACGCTGCGGCAAGAACCGCCCCGCCGACGGTTTTCAGGAATTCACGTCGCTGCATGATTAACCCTTCCGTTGTAATTCAGGCCCCGTCTTCGCCTTGATTACTCTTGGAGTCTCACGATTTCAGCTTTCCCCTTCAGGTCGTCTATGAAGGCTTCCACGGCCTGGGATTGGGCCTGTTCGGTCAGGTGCTCGCCAAGTTGATCCTTGACGTCTTCAAACGGGACCGGTCCGCCGGGAACGTGGTCCTGCAGTTTGACGATGTGGTACCCGAAATCGGTCAGGAAGACATCGCTGATATCCCCGACCTTCATCCCGAAGGCTACGTTTTCAAACTCCTCGACCATCTGCCCGCGCTCGAAGAAACCCAGGTCGCCGGCGCTGTCGGGGCAGTCGGAATGCTGGGAGGCGAGTTCTTCAAACGGTGTCCCTGCGTTGAGTTGGGCCTGGATCTGGACTATCTCGGCGAACGCGGTTTCGCGATCGACGCTGGGATTCACGTGCTTGATGATATGGCTGGCGCGAACCTGCTCGGGGCGTACGAACATCTCCAGGTTCTCGTTGTAGTACGCCTTAAGGTCGGCCTCGCCGATTTCCGAGACGTCGGCAACGGCCTGCTGCATCAGGAGATCGAGCTTCATCTGCAGTTCGATTTCCGCGCGGACTTCCTCTTCGGGCGTATCGCCGATGTTGTCCTTGACCTCCTCGAATGATGCGTCAATCTGTTCGGAAGGGATTTCAGCGTCCATGCTCGCGGCGGCCTGCATCATAAGCGCACGCTCGATGATATTCTCGCTTGCCCATTCTTCGAGCTGGCCTTCGGGCGGATCGGCCTGATTCTCTTCAATGTACCGTTCGTAGTCAGGCCTGAGGCGCTCGATTTCCTGTTCGATCAGGGCGGTGTCGAGTGCTTCACCGTTTACAGTTATTTTCATCGCAGCTTCCTTTGTGCTTTATTGTCTTTTGTCCACCGGCCGGGGCCGGGCCTTAACGTCGTATGCGTAAAGATTGTCTCCGTAGCGCAACAGCAGCCTTCCGCCAACCACCACCGGAGGAGCCCAACTGTGTTCGTCGCCTTCCACGCTGAACCGCCCGGTGATCTTCATACTTTTGGGGCTGGCTGTCGCGAGAGCTACATTCCCGCCGTCCTCGTCATAGAGATACAGCATTCCGTCAGCGTAGCATATCGAGCCCTTGGCGAAATCATCATTGACCCATTTTCGCTTTCCCGTCGCCATCTCCAGGCAAAGCCACCCCGTATTGTCGCCGAAACCGTAAATGTGACCGTCCACTACAACGTATCCGCCGACCTGACAGGACATTTCGCTGGTCGTCCAGGCCTCCGAAGCGGTTATCTTGCCCGAAGCGGCTTTGAGCTTGAGACATATCCCGCCCATACCGTATCCGTTGGACCAGTACAGCAGCCCGCCGGCGTACACCGGGGTGGTGACGTTTGCGGTGTTCCCGTAGGAGAACTGGTTCGTCCAGAATGTCCCGCCGGTCTTTGCGCTGACAGCCAGCAACCCGCCTGCGGTGCCCACAACGACCATCGGGATCTTCTCATGCACAACGTAGAGCGGGGAAGTGTAATTGGCTTCTTCGAACGGTTTGGACTTCCAGATAGTCTTGCCCGTCTTCTTATCGAGTGCGACCAGGCCGACTTTCTCTCCGCCCGGGGTTACAATCGCCATGTCGCCTGCGATCAGCACGGATTCGGAGTATCCCCACGGACCGGCCCGCCCTTCGAACTCGCTGAGTTTGCGAGCCCAGATTCTCTTGCCCGACCTGGCGTCCCAGCATCCGACGAGCCCCTTGCCCGATTCCAGGTAGATCCTGCCCGAATCCCAGGTCGGGGTGCTGCGCGCGCCGGGATGGTTGCTGGTGAAGCCCGGGCCTACGGTAGCTGTCCACTTGACCTTCCCATCGAGACTCAGCGCCGTCAGAACCAGAGTGTCGTCATCGCCTTTCTGCCCGGTGGTGTAAATCGCGCCATCGGCGACAGCTACGCTTGAATACCCGTTACCGATCCCCTCGACCTTCCACAGCAACTTCGGACCGCCCTCGGGCCAACTCTTCAACAGGCCTTTGTCGGACGATTTTCCGTCGCGATTCACCCCTCGCCACCCGGGCCAGTGCGGTGATTGGGGCCCTTGCTTCTCCTTCCCGCGGGGCGCAGCGAAAACGCATAACGCGGACGACACCGCGAAAATTACGCAAGAACAGAGATTCACAAACCGCCTGCGAACCATGGTGATTCCTAAAAGAGGGAGAAACCAACTACCGCGGGAGTTTAGCAGAAATCACGGGCGTTTTCCATGCCCGACCTTGCAGGCGCCGCCCGACCCTGCGCCGATCACGAACAGTTTGTATTTATCACGTCAAGCCGCCCCCCGCTCATTGCCGATCTAAACATTGCGGGCGACCTCGTCGATCGACTTGGCACGGCCGCCCGCGATTGCTACAATACGGGATTGTCCATTGACGAAAGGCTGAAATCTTATGCGCAGGAACATAGTCCATGTAGGCGCCGCATCACTTACTTACGCGATTCGAGAAATCGTGGAGGTGGCCCACCGATTCCGGGACCTCGGTCTGGATATCACGTGGGAGAATATTGGCGATCCCATCGAAAAAGGCGAGAAGATCGCCCCGTGGATCAGGGAAATCATGCACGACGTGGTCGACAACGACCGCTCGTGGGGTTATTGCGAAACCGCCGGGATCCGCCAGACCCGAGAATTTCTCGCCGAACACGTTAACAAGCGCGGCGGGGCACAGATCACAGCCGACGACATAATCTTCTTCAACGGGCTGGGCGATGCGGTCTCGAAGGTATACGGATTCCTCAGGCGAGAGGCCAGAATACTCGGCCCGACACCGGCATACAGCACTCATTCGTCCGCCGAAGCCGCACACAGCGGATACGAACACATGACGTACGAACTCGATCCGTACAACGGTTGGATGCCCGACGTCGAAGACATACGCCTGAAGGTCAAATACAACGATTCGATCGCCGGAATCCTGCTGATCAATCCGGATAACCCCACAGGCGCGGTATACCCGAGAGAAATGCTCGAACAGATCGTCAAGATCGCACGGGAAAACGACCTGTTCATAGTCTGCGACGAAATATATACGCACATAGTCTACAACGGTTTTGGCACGCTGCATCTGTCGGAGGTAATCGGGGACACATGCGCCCTGGTGATGCGCGGGGTGTCAAAGGAATTCCCCTGGCCGGGCTCACGGTGCGGTTGGTTGGAGGTCCTAAATCGCAGCCGCGACAAAACGTTCGACACGTATGTAGATTCCCTGCTGGCCGCCAAACGGCTGGAGGTCTGCTCGACAACCGCCCCGCAGTTTGTCATCCCGCGCGTAATGGGCGACCCGCGCTATCCCGAGCACCTCAAGACTCGCGCCGCCATATTCAGCCAGCGCGCCAAGGAAGCCCACAAGATCCTCTGCGATATAGACGGGGTCCAGGTCAACTGCCCGTGCGGCGCGTTTTACATGACCGTAATGTTCGAAGACGGCGTGCTGAACAACAATCAGACTCTGAAGATCGAGAACCAAGCCGTCAGGGAGATGGTGGAGCAACTTGTCGCCGACTGCCCCGACGACCAGCGGTTTGTATACTACTTGATGGGCGCCACGGGCATCTGCGTTGTACCGCTGAGCGGATTCTACTGCAAAAGAAACGGATTCAGAGTCACGATGCTGGAGTGCGACGACGAGAAACGTCTCTGGACCATGAACAGTCTGGCCAGCGCCATCAAGACATATCTTGCGAGCTGAAGGTCTTCAATTCATCCAGTAACGGTATGACCACGTTGCTGCGGTTCAGAACCGTCTCAGCCAGACCGCGAGCCCTGCGAGCGTATCCGGCGCGAAGATCGGCGTCACCGGCGAGCCGACCGATTGCCCGGGCGAAAGCTTCCGTATCGCCCTGCCCCGCCGAAAGCCCGCACTCGTGATCAAACAGAAGACGCTCATGCCATCCCCGATAGTTCAGCACCACCGGCAGGCCCGATGAGAGATAATCGCAGAACTTGTTGGAGCAGTTCCATTCCAACTCCGCCACCGGTATGACCGTCACCAGACCAATATCGCAATCGGCCAGAACGGCTGTGAGTTCCTGCTTGGGAATCGCATCCAGGATCAGAACGTTCGACAGGCCGCGTTCGGCGACCTGCGCCTGGATGCGCAGCTTCTCCCTGCCCTCGCCAATCAGCACAAAACTAAGCGTCTCAGAATCGCCCAGCAGTTCGGCCGCGTCCAACACGCATTCAAGATGATTGACCCTGCCGAACGGTCCGGCGTGAATGCAGACGATCTTGTCCTCAAGCCCGTGCAATCGGCGAAACTCACCATCCCGCCGGTCCGGATCGAAAAGATCTATGTCACACGCGTTGGGGACGGCGACTATCGGTTTGCGATTGTGCGTCTTGCGCCTGATCATGCGGGCCATGTCGCCGTTAGCCGCAACGATAACGCGAGCATGCCTGTAGATCAGCAACTCGGCGATCCTCAAACCGCGGGCCAATACTCCGTCCTTAATCACCCCCAGCGCCACCGGAATATCCGGCCAGAGGTCGCGGACCTCAAAAAAATACGGAATCGAACGGAACAGCTTGCCCGCCAACGCTGGAATTCCAACGGTAAGCGGAGTGCTCGATGCGTAGATCAGGTCCCATCGCGGACCGCCGAGCACAACTCGGCAGGCGAGCATCATGAACTTCAGGAATGCGGCGATGCGGCGGGCGTATCCCATTCGCTGGTCGTAAGGAACGTGCAGCACGATCACGGGAAGTCCCGCGATTGTCCCGCGCCGGATCACCCCCCGACCGGGAGGAATCTCGTCATCGCGCAACTGCGCCGAGCTT
The DNA here is from genome assembly GCA_030745875.1 of Phycisphaerae bacterium. Lineage (GTDB taxonomy): Bacteria > Planctomycetota > Phycisphaerae > SM23-33 > SM23-33 > BS750m-G57. The sequence continues at coordinate 3,395 of JASLNT010000056.1, read as the reverse complement.
ATCAGCATCGTCACCTCGTGTCCGCAAGCCTGCATTGCACGGGCCTGCTCGAGGCTTCGCGTACCGGTCCGTCCGCGCTCGGTGGCGAAGTACTGGTGAATGTACAGAATCCGCATGACTACGATCTTACACAATTTCAACCGTCGGGCCAGCAGCTTTATGGACAAGTCCCGCGATATGTATGCGCCCGGGCGCAGCACCGCCCCCGATCAAATAACACAGAGCACAGACGCCGAGAGTATCAGTTGTTGGGGTTCGGATCGCGTCTCAGACCAGTCACTTTTGACATAGCCTTTATCGCCGGGCTGCGACGCATGTCCGTGATGGGAATGGAGCTTCCGTCAGGCTTCCGCTCGAGAAGCACATAGAAGGACGCTCCGCTGACCGACAGGTTCCGCTTCTTGGGGTCGATATCCAGCGTACCGGCGGTTCCGTTGGAGTTGATTGAATCGAGAAATGCGAACTGTCCGGTGGTCCGATTGATCAACGGTGAACCGATCCGCAGATTACCGGCCCCACCGCTCACGTCCTTACCGCCCGTAATCGTGCAGGTGACCGGTACGAGCGCAACGGTGTTGTCCTTATCGGTCTTGCGGTACGCAACTGTAACGACCTGAGAGATACTGCCCGTGGCCGTAAGCTTGCGAACCATCATCACAAAACCGGTTCTCGAATCCGTCTTGCCCGTGGGATAACGCTGGGCGGCTTTTTTAATGTGATCGTCCTTTGTATCGTCGGCGAATACGGTGAGCACGGTGGGGGTCGGCGATACATTGACGACTTCAGCCGTAAGCTCCAATTCCGAAATAGCCAGACCGTTCTCGCAGATGATCGTACCAAGCGTATCGTTCGTCGAGGCCCGGTTGAACTCCATCGCTGCCGGGAAGATCGCAGCCACCATCGACATCCCGATAGCAAGGATGCCCAAAGCGACCAGGATTTCAGCCAGAGTAAACCCCCCGCGCTGCCGCCCGGGATAACGGCCGCGGACCGAACGATCGTTAGATGCTCGATAACATCCCTGCAATTTCATTGTACTAAGCATGGCGGGTTCACCTCACATATCCGATCTTATTATAGACTAATCGGCAAGGCGAGGTCAACTTCTTCGATCGGTTCCATCGCTCCTTCATGCTCAGATTCAATTATTCATATGATCTTACTGCAGAACGTCATGGTCCTGGTCGCGTCAATTACGCCTTCCGACGACGCCTGCGGACAACAAGTAAGCCTCCGATTGCAAGCAAACTCATCGTTGCGGGCTCCGGAGTCGCTGAGAAGTCAGGAGCCAGCGGGGCCGGAACAACACCCGTACCGAAGTTCGCGCGAAGCACCACGAAATCATCGATGTCAACATCGCCGTCGTTGTCGTAGTCCGGATCCTCAAGCGCAACACCGTTCCAATCCCCGCCGAACTGCGCCTTGAAGATCGCAAGGTCCGCGTCGTCGACTATCTGATCGCCGTTCGTGTCGCCGGGCACAACCACAATTCCCGTCGACAGGTTCTTCAGGACGATGAATTCATCATCGATGTACTGAATGTCGGGCTCGCCGCCGACAAGCGTGTCCCACGACCAGCCCGCGGGAGCCTCAATCGTGATCTGGGTCGGATCGAACGAAGCGCCAAAGAACGTGCTGAACAGGGCGACATTTTCACCGGCCAGGCTCCCGCCGCCGTCCAGCAGTTTGATCGTAAGCGCGCCGTCAATCGTTACGATACCGCCGTCAACGTTAATGTAATTGTCCGGATCGGGGCCCAACGTCCATTCGAGAGTAGAACCGTCCGCCAGCGTAAGGTCCGTGCCCACGTCGTCCTCTTCGTAATCGCCCACCAGGGCAACTCCATTGCCGCCCTGCAGAGTACCGCCGACCGTTATCGTCACTTCATCAGCCGCCACACCTACCGCTTTGGTCGACACGAGCATCGAATCGGTTCCAAGCGCCAGGTTGGTCAAACGCAAATCGGTCGAATCGCTGTCGATGGTCAGCTTCGTGCTGTCGGCAATCGTAACACCGCCCACCACCACCGTACTACCGGCCTCAGCGGTCAGACCCAGGGTCGTATCACTGTTTACGATGACATTGGTGTTAGGCAGATTCGGGCTGCCCGTGCCGATACTCTGACCTTCGTAGGACGTTCCGACAACGTCTATTCCATATTTCGCGGCAAGATATCCGCCAACATTGTTGGCTTCCTGGGCGGTCAATATGCGGTCGAATACAAGCATTTCGGCAACATTGCCGTGGTAGTCCCTGTTGTTGTCGAAGTACTCGCCAATAGACGTTACGGTATAAGGCGTCTTAGTGTGATTGGGGCCCTTGACTTCGGCGATTATGTGGGGTGTGCCCACGACATACTGGCCAAGAAGCGTGCCGTTAACGCTGACGCCGTTCGCATCTCCGTTGGCGAAGTCGTTGCCGTCGCTACCGTGGCCCGCGCTGCGGTACCAGTTGGCGTCGTTCAGGCGTATGCCCGCATCGGCGCCCTGCTCGCCCCAGATTCCTCGCAGCCCGCCTCCGGTCAGCGCGGTGGTCACCGCAAAGAAACTCCGCGGATCCGTCTCCGTGTTCAGGAGCAATTCTTCATTGTTGTTGGCTCCGCTGAATTGTATCGCGGGCAATCCGTTGATACCGTCGGCTATCCAGAGAGGCTGCTTGGCTGCTGTGGCCTGCACAAAATCATTGGCGGCCGAACCCTGGTCAGCCCAGCCCGAAACCCTGTTGCTTCCATCTTTCGTGACGCCTTCGGCGGCGTCAAGGTGATAAAGCAATCCGCTGGGAATATCACCACCGCTGTCGACAACCGTCACCGTACCGCCGTCCACCGTCAGCGTCCGCGGCGCGACCGAACTCGACAGGTTAGCGCCTTCCAGGACAAAGGAGTCACCCGCGCCTGCGGATATCTGCAATCGCGTTCCAAGCTGGGCGTTGCCCGTGACGGTCACGGGAACGGTAGCGTCAAATACGCTGGTCGAAGCAACATCCAGATTGTTAGTGCTCGCACCGACCGCCGGGGTCAGCGAACCGCCGCCCCGAACTTGAATAGTATCGGTGATGGTCACCGGACCGGCGACGTCCACCGCAGCACCCGAAACATCCAGATTAGCTCCTGAAACGGAGCCTCCAACGCTAACCGAACCGCCGGCAATGCTCAAGTCGACTCCTGAGACTCCACCGCCGATGGTCGTCGCGCCGTCGACAATGTCCACGTTACCCGTAGCCGAAACGTCTCCGCTGACATTAACGGCCTGAGCGATGCTCACCTGTCCGGCTGTGACGTTGCGCGGGGTCCCGGGCGTTCCGATGTCAAGCGTGTATCCGTCCACAGAACTCAACGCAAGGGCGTTGGCGCCGGCGTTGATATCGCCGTCGTAAACGACCGTCGCAAGGCCCTG
>JASLNT010000055.1 GCA_030745875.1 Phycisphaerae bacterium | reverse complement strand
CCGAAACCCGCGAATGGACCGGGTTTTTCTCTTGCCAAAATCGGCTCGGCGCGGTACGATTCTTGGTGAAGTTGGTCACCGGGACCAACAGAGCCTGGCGAGGTCAACTGAGCGTCTGAGGCCCCGCCTGAACGGTTACGGTGAACGAGCGTTCCCCGAGGCGCCTCGACGATACCGACACCCTCGCTGGGGGTCTCCGTGGGTTCGGCTCGGAAGTTGTCGCTGGTGATTTCCGGATCTTCGAGCAGTTCCTTCATTCGTTCGGCCGCATATTGCGCTTCGACGAGCCTGGCCCAGTGGAAGGCCAACGTAGCATGTGCCGGCTTGCCTCCGAGCGTCTCGTACATTCGCTCGTAGGAGGCCTGTGCCATCGGTGTGGCCATACCGTCGGCTACATTGCATCGCGCCAGTGGCGCCGCGCGAACCACGCCGCTGTCGGGTCCGTCGACAAAGCCCTTCCAACCGAGGTTCTTGAGGTACGGGAAGGTCATGTAGCTCCAAGGTTCGACATGCTCGTCGATGTGGTCTACATATTGCTGCGACGGGAACTTGGCTACTTCATCTCCGGTCGGACCGACGACGCGTACCTGCCCGTCGTAGAAGTTCACTTTGTTATTCTCGTCGACCAGTCCCATGTAGTTCGTCTGGTGTGCGTAGGCGTCGTTGAGAATCAGGTCCACGTAGTCGGAGTTCTTGAGGACTACGTCGTCGAAGAGGTTCATCGCAAACTCGCTGAACTCGATGGCGAACTCGGTGGTTTTGAGGAACTCGACCCGCTCTTCCTCAGTCAGTCCGCGGGAGACGCCTCCGGGGAGTCCGAACACCGGATGGATCACCTTACCGGTCATAGTTTCGATGATGTTGCGGCATTCGCGGCGCAGGCGGATGACCTTGCCCGCGATATCCAGGCCGACCTTGGCGATGACGCCGAGTATGTTGCGTTCGGCCGCCGGTGCGGTGGGCCCCACGACAAAGTCCGGTCCGCCCAGGAAGAAGAAGTGCAGATAGTGATCTTCGACCATGAATGTGCTGTAGACGAGTTCCCGCAGTTTCTTTGCGGCCGGTGGCGGGTCTACCTTCCAGAGATCGTCGAGGGCCTTTGTTGCGGCCATGTGGTGGGCAGTCGGACAGACGCCGCATATCCGTGAGGTGATGCGGGGCATTTCCTCGGCGGGCCTGCCCAGGCAAAACGTCTCGAAACCGCGCAGTTCGGGGACTTGGAAGAATGCCCTTTCCACATCGCCGGCGTCGTCGAGGAAAATTTCTATTTTTCCGTGGCCTTCGAGGCGCGTGATTGGATCGATGGTGATTCGTTTGCTCATGTTTGCGCCCTTTCTGTATCCGCGCTGCGTTTAAGCATTGAGGCAGGTAAACCGAAGCGATAAAACGTACCAAGCGGGTCGACGAGCGAATCGGCCAGGGCTTTGGCGTCTTCTTCGCTATCGGCCTCACCTCGCGACGCAATGGCCGCGAGCAATTTCAGCCCCGGGTCCGTCGCATCGGGTGGTGGTCCGAAGCATCCGCGACACGGCATGTTTCCGTTGATGCACCTCTCGCCGCACCCGTCGCGTGTGGCCGGGCCCATGCAGAGGAATCCGTCTGCCAGGAAACACTTTTCCGGATCCGGCGTGGACGTCGCGGTCCGTTTGAATTCGGTGATGGTCATCTCGTCGGGTTTTGTTTCGTTTCGCTTGCAGGACTCGCACAGGGCCTTTTCCGGCGCCAGGACCGCGCCCTTTTCGGGCAGTCTGCCTTCGAGGATCGCCCCAACGGCTTCGGCGACCAGGTTGAACGGCGGCGGGCAGCCCGGGAGGTAGTAGTCCACGTCGATCACCTCATTGAGAGGTTTGACATCCTTCCAGAACGTCGGGAGTTCGAGTTCGTACCCCTCGACGCTGGTCTGTTCGGTGGGCACGATGCCCTCGGAGTTGGCGACCGTGGGCGATCGATGGTATTTGTTGGCGAAGATCTCTTGGCGATTGGTGGCGTTTGCCAATCCGGGGATTCCCCCCATGTGCGCGCACGAACCGAACGCGATGACCAGCGAACACTTCTCGCGAAGGAGTTCGACCCACTCTTTCTGTTCTGAGAGTCGGATGGCGCCGTTGATGAATGCAACGGCGACATCTCCGGGTTCCCAGGCCTCAACGTCTTTGCGTTTCATGTCGATCGCAACGGGCCAGAGGGCGATGTCGACGGCGTCGACGACCTTCAGGATATCCTCGGCGAGGTCGACGATAGTCTCCTCGCACCCGCCACACGACGCACACCAGTAAAATGCCACTTTCGGTTTTGCCATTTTCGACTCCTAAACCGTTTCGCAGTCGGCTTCGATACGTTGGTTCCAGTTCAGCGGTCCGAGTTCCTGGAGTTGCTCGGTGAATTCAGTTACCACCTCGGCGAACAGTTCGCCTTCTGAGGCGGAGACCCATTCCAGGCGGACTCGCCGGCGTTCAATGCCAAACTGCTCCAGCAGATTCGCGAGCATGGGATGCCGCCGCATCGCTTTGTAATTGCCCTCGGAGTAGTGGCAGTCGCCAGGGTGGCATCCGGCGATCAGCACGCCGTCTGCGCCATCCTTGAGCGCCTTGACCACAAACGTGGGGTCCACGCGTCCCGAGCACATCACTCGAATTCCCGCCATTGTCGGCGGGTACTCCATTCGGCTCGTGCCGGCGAGGTCTGCGCCGGTGTACGAACACCAGCGGCAGAGGAACCCGACAATCTTCGGTTCGAACTGTTGGTCAGCCATTTATTTGTTCTCCGTCTGGTTACACTTCGGATTCCATTAGGATGCCTTCGATCTCCGAGAATATCTGTTCGTCCTCGAAGTTCTTCTGGTGGGCCGCTCCGGAAGGACAACCGGCGACACACGTGCCGCATCCCTTGCAGAGTTCTTCGGTGACCACCGAGATATTCTTCTCTTTGTCGTATTCGATTGCGGCGTACGGGCAGTTTGGTACGCACAATTGACAGCCCGCGCATCGGTCCTCGATTATTTCCGCCGTGATCGGCTCGATGACGACCTTGCCCTTGTCTATAAGCGATAGAACCCCTGCCGCCGCCGCGGCGCCCTGGGCGACTGAATCTGGAATGTCCTTGGGTCCCTGGCAGGCGCCGGCGAGGAAGATACCGTCGGACATCGAATCCACCGGCGCGAGCTTTGGGTGCCTCTCGAGGAAGAACCCGCCCTGCGAGCAACCGAGCGAAAATACCCTGCCAACGTCCGCCGAGTCGGCGCTGGGCGTCAGCGCCCCGGAGAGAATAACCATGTCGACCGGAAGGCGGCGGGTGACGCCAAGGAGCGTATCCTCGGCCACCACAACGAGCTTGCCCTTCTCTTCGGGGGTTTCGGCTACGTCGGTAACGTCGGCGGCCTTCCCGCGAATGAAGTGTACGCCCTCTCCGAGTACGCGTTTGTAGAATTCTTCGTATCCCTTTCCGAACGCCCGCATGTCGATGTAGAGGTTGTAGACCTCCGCGTCTGTCTTCTCCTTGACGAGATGTGCGAACTTCAACGAGTACATGCAGCAGACGCGGGAGCAGTGTTCGTGGTAGTTTTCGTCGCGGCTTCCGATGCAATGGAGAATGGCGACGGCCTGGGGGCTTCCACCGTCCTTCATCAGTATCTTACCGCTGGTGGGCCCGCTGGCGTGGGTAATCCGCTCGAATTCCATTGCGCTCAGCACGTTGTCGAACTTACCGTATCCGTAACGTCCGATCAGCTTGCTGTCGAATAGATTGAATCCTGTGGCAACGATGACGGCTCCCACGTCGACCTCTTCGACGGAATCCTCCTGCTCGTAGTCGATGGCGCCGGCTTCGCAGAACGACTCGCACGCACCGCAGTCCCCGTTTAGAAGCCGGATACAGGTCTCCTTGTCGATAACGGGCGTGTTGGGCACGGCCTGGGCGAAGGGGACGTAAATGCTCGGTCGGGAACTCAGGCCCTCATCGAATTCCGAGGGTATCGGTCTGGGCTGGTGGGTCGTGATTTTCGACAGGTCAACGCAGTCGGCGGGGCAGACGACTTGGCATGCGCCGCAGGCTATGCACGTTTCGGAATGTCTGTCGTATGGCGGTTCGACCGTCTTGTCGGTTCCGCGATTGACGAAGTTGACCGCCCCGACGTTCATTTTTTCCCCACAGACCCTAACGCAGAGACCGCACAGGATGCAGTCCTCGTCCTTTTTCGGGAAGCGGGTATCTTCGAGTCCCATCTCCGCGGCGAGCTCTTTGACCACCGGGACCTCCGGGCAGCGTGCCAACAGGAGTTCCACCATGATTTTGCGCGTTCTCAGCACGCGATCTGAGGTCGTGTTGACGACGAGTCCTTCCTGTGCGGGAAACGTACAGGATGTCTCAAGCCACGAACCGCGTGAGCCTTCGATTTCGACAAGGCAAACGCGGCAGGCGCCGTAGGGCAACAGGGCCTTGTGGTTGCATAATGTCGGGACCTGTATCTCCAGTTTCCGGGCCGCCTGGAGAATGGTAGATCCGTCTTCTACCTCCACCACTTGACCGTCTATCGTCAAACTAATCATTCTCTGACTCCTCATCGTGGCGCCGGTTGTCACCACCAAATCCGGCTACGAGTTTTGAATCCTGCGTGTATCTGAACTGGAGGTCCAGTTCCGGTCGGGAGACGAGAATCGTCCGCAATGTCTCGGCGATGTCTCCCAGCGGTTTCATGTCGGGGTGGTTCAGTTGGAAGGCGGCTCGGACTGTCGTGCCCCGCCCTGGCTCGGAAACCAGTTCGAAGGTCCCCCCGGACTGCTTTGCAGCCTGTGCCAGCAAGGACAGGCCCAACCCCACGCGACGGGTCGTCCTTGTAGTGTAAAACGGGTCGAGGGCGTTGCTCCGCGCCTCGGCGTCCATCCCCCTGCCGTTGTCGCGTATCTCCAGCGAAAGCCGATCGTCGAGCGTGTCCTCTGCAATTGTGATCTCGATCCGGTTTGCCGAGGCCGCGAGTGAGTTTTCCATTATGTCCAGAATGTGCAGCGATAGATCTTCCATGACCGATATCCTCCGACCGGCTTGGTTTCGCAGGGCCTTGCCAATCTCATCAAGGCTTGCGGTTTCCGCGCGGAATGTCGTGTGGTTACGACCGATATCCTCCAGGCGGTGGGCATCGGACGACGCCAGGGCGGGCAGACCTGCCCACTGCCCGATTCCGGTCCCGCCAGATACCTCCACGGCGTCAAGCATGAGCCCCTCGGGTATGAAACCCAATTGCCCGATCAGGCTGAACCGCTGGCGATCGACGTGCGCCGCTATCGCCAGACCATCGCAGTCATGGATGGCCTCGACAGTGCTCTCAACGTCCAGGGAAGTGGCGCCGATCAACAGGTTCGGGTTGCTCCCGACGGGCTTGTCCCACTCGTCGACGATCGTCTGCGGGCCAAATGCTTCGGCGTCATTCCGTCCGGCGAGGTGATCGGATACCACCGCGGCGATGGATGTCAATTCCCGCTGGGACTTGAAGAGTCCGAGGATATGCACCTCTTCGCGCGAGGTTATCTCTATCCCAGGTATGACCCGGACCGATTCCCTCTCGCCGGCCCTGATCACAGCCTGGACATTCTCAACCGAATTATGGTCGCATATTGCAATCATATCTAATCCCACCGCCTTCGCCTGCCTGACGATGGCCGAGGGTACCATTTCTGCCTCCGCACAGGGCGAGAGGCACGTGTGTACATGCAGGTCTGCTTTTAGCTCCTTCATGTCGATCCGGGGTCCTGTCCACCGTCGCCGGCGCCTCGAACACCCAGACCGTAAAGTCTTCCGACAACTTCAAACGTTGGTAATTCACTTACCATGACGGTTATGCCTTCTTCCTGGGCCTTCCGGGCGGCATCTTCGTCCAACTGTCTGTTGTTCACGAGTATGATCCCGGCAAGGTCCTTCATGCTCGCCACGGCTACAACGTTCACGTGGCTTTGCAGCGTTATCCAGACATCGCCTTGTCGGCTGTTGCCTATAACGTCGCTAAGCAGATCGCTTGCATACCCTCCGGTCACCTCGTTGTTGAGGTTGCCCGGAGCGGATATTACTTTCAGACCGAGCGTGCTTATCAGGTCGCCCAGTTTCATAGCTGTCCTCGTCGGTAAAAAAGGTAGCCTTCAGAACCGTTCCGCGCCCCAGCCTCGACCAGATATCGAAGTGGTCAGCGCACTTTCGTATGTTAACCAGGCCCATCCCCGCGCCGAAACCAAGTTCTCTGACCCAGTCGGGAGCGGTGGAATAACCCGGTTGGAGCGCCTTGTCCACATCGGCGATACCGGGTCCGGAGTCTTCTACCTGGACCAGCACCTCCCCCTCCTGGATCCTGGCGCGTATCTTCCCTCCCTCCGTGAAGATCACCAGATTCATTTCGGCTTCGTAGCTGGCGATCACCACGCGCCGGACTATATCCGGATGCATACCCAGACGGTTAAGCGTTCGTTTCAGTCGGCTGGAACTCGTTCCGGCCTGTTTCAGATCCTGTCCCTTGACCGAATACTGGAAAGTGAGCGTTTTGTCGTCCGCCTCGAGATCCGTGAAAAGATGATCTGTCTGATAAGAGCGTATCTCCTTGTTCTGGTAGTCGATCTCGAGCTTCTTCAGGAGCCCTTCGATAACGTCACCCTTCGTCAAGATACCAACGAGCCGCCCGGTATCGCCATCGACGACGGGGAATCTCCCCAGCCCGCTTTTCTCGAAGCTGCCGATCGCCAGCACGAGCGGTTCGTCCTGGTACACGTATTCGACTTCTCCGGTCATCTTCTGCTGGACCAGGCAGTCGTCCTGCTTGTCGGCCAACCACTTGATGAAATCCTCGAGGCTGACCAGGCCAACGAGTCGCTCGCCGTCAAGCACGGGCAGACCGGATATCCGGTTGTCGCGGAATACGTCCCTCAGCAAACTCATACGGTCCGTTGCCTGGACCGTAATGACGTTGGTGGTCATTACGTCACCCACCTTCATCTCGTACACCATTTCCTGGGTCTTGGTTATCTTTGCTTCAGGACTCACCTGGATATCCTTTTGAAACTCATCCGATACTTTCGGAACATCCTTTCAACCCGTTACGATACAGACGACCACAACTCTCAAACATCGGCAGCTCCGTCGCGAGCAGGGGCAGATCGTTTTCTCTGGCTAGTTCGATGGTCTCTTGCGGGGGCGTCTTGCCTCGCACGAAGCAGATTCCCACGATGTCCGCCATTTCACCGGTCCGAACGACCTGCACGTTCGTTAGTCCGGTCAGGAGCAGGGCGCCCCTCTTGGCAAAGGCCAGAACGTCGCTCATCAAATCGGCACCACAGCCCATTTCCGCGACAATATCCTGGAGACCCGAGCCGACAATCACCTCGGCTTCCAGTATCTCCCGGGCTTGGTCAAGTGTCATTGGCCCGATCCTTTTCCGGACTCGTTCACGCGGTTTCCAGAGGCGGTCCACAGCAGCTCGCCTGTCGCTGGTTTTCGACTCTGGTTTCATGCCCGGGCCGCCATTTTCGCGACGGTATTGGGAACCTTCTTAACAGCATCGAAGTTGCATGCGTCGTAGCACACACCGCACGTTGTACACTTGCCCATGTCGATCGTATGAGCCACGTCTTTGGCGCCCTCGACGGCATGGTAGGGGCACTGCTTCTTGCAGAGTCCGCAGGCATTGCAGGCTTCGGCGTCAATCTGATACTGGAAGAGAGCCTCACAAACGCCTGCCGGACAACTCTTCTCTTCGATGTGGAGGCGGAATTCCTCCCTGAAATGCCGCAACGCACTCAACACGGGATTAGGCAGGCTTTGCCCCAGTCCACACAGGGAACCATCCTTTATAGCCTCCCCCAACTCCTCCAGCAGTTCGAGATCGCCTTCCTGCCCGTCACCCGCGCAAATCCTGTTAAGAATCGCCAGAAGCGCATCAGAACCGTCGCGGCATGAGGTACACTTACCGCAGGACTCGTCGCAACTGAATTCGATGAAGTACTTAGCCATGCTGACCATACAGGCATCTTCATCCACAACAACCATTCCGCCGGACCCCATCATCGCCCCGGCTTCGTCAAGGCGCTCATAGTCCACCGGAAGGTCAAGCAGACTTGTTGGAATGAATCCGCCGGACGGACCGCCGGTCTGAACGGCCTTGAACTCTTTACCGTCGGGTATACCACCGCCAATATCAAAGACGATTTCCCGCAGGGTGATGCCCATCGGGACCTCGACCAGGCCCGTGTTCCTGACCTTTCCAACGAGCGAGAACACCTTTGTCCCCTTGCTCGTTTCGGTTCCGATTCCGGCGAACCAATCCGCACCCCGGGAAATGATCTCGGGCACGGTCGCCCAGGTTTCGACGTTATTGATAACGGTAGGCCTGCCCCACAGCGCCGTACGCGGGGGACGTTGTCTCGGTTCGGGGGGGCGCCCTTCAATGGAGGAGACCAGGGCGGTTGTCTCGCCGCACACGAATGCTCCGGCGCCTCTGAATATCTTGAGATCGAAATCCAAACCGCAACCAAAAATATCCTTGCCAAGCAGACCGAATTCCCGGGCCTGCTCGATGGCGATTTCCATTCTCTTGATAGCCAGTGGATATTCCATTCTCACATACACATATCCATGGCTGGCGCCGACGGCGAAGGCTCCAATGGTCATCCCTTCGATCACGGAGTGCGGATCGGCCTCGATAATACTCCTGTCCATGAACGCGCCGGGGTCGCCTTCGTCGGCGTTGCATACCAGGTACTTGATGTCGCCGGGCATTTTCCTCCTGCTGGACCACTTTCGCCCCGTCGGGAATCCGGCGCCGCCCCGACCTCTCAGCCCCGACTCGGTCACCTGCCCTATTACCGTCTCTGGATCCATCGAGGACAGGGCCTTGGCAAGTGCCGCATATCCTCCCCGACCAATGTACTCATTGATTCTCTCGGGATCTATCAACCCGCGATTCCGCAAGGCGATGAGCCTCTGCTTACCGAAGAACCCGATATCGCTCATTACAGGCACGGGCGCCTCTTCGCCGGGTGGAGTGAACATCAATCGCTCGACAGGTCTACCCTTGAGAAAATGCTCTTCCACAAGTTGGGGGATGTCCTTCTCGGTGAGCAATTGATAGAATATCTCATCCGGTAGGACCACCATCACCGGTCCCTGCGCGCAGAACCCGTTGCAACCTGTCAGGACGACCGCAATCTCATCTTGAAGATCGTGACTGGCGAGTTCCTGTTCGAGGAGTTCCTTGATCTTGAAGGCCTTGTTCGAGACACAACCGGTCCCGCTGCAAAGCATAAGATGCATTCGATAAGACTTCACTGGAGTCTCTCCTTCATTGCCTGCCATATCACTAACCACGCCTTTCGCTACCGACGGCAAGTGCGTATTCCTCGACCACGGTTCCGGACAGGACGTGGTCCTCTAATATCCTGTTTGCCTTGGTTTCATCAAGATCGACGTACTTCACCGGCGCTTGTCCTTCAAGTTCGACCGTCATCATGGGTTCGCGGCTGCAAAGCCCCGCACAACCCGAGGCGCTCAAGATGATGTCCTTTTCCGGTCTCTCGTCCAGGGACGCCATCAGGGTACTCATGAGCTTCCTTGCGCCGGCGGCTATTCCGCACGTGCCCATGTGTACAGTGATCCTCGCGCGTGCCTCGCCATCACGCAGACTCATGGTCTTGGACATACTCTCTTGGATCTTCGCCAGGTCTTCCGGTTTGATTTTCGCCATGATTCAATCTCCGTCAGCGGCAGCAAGCTGATCGATCAGTTTGGCTACCTTGCCAGGAGTCAGTTTTCCGTAGAACTCATCACCGACCATTATCACCGGCGCGAGTCCACAGCAACCGACGCAACGAACGGCCTCCAGCGTGAACTTCATGTCGGAGGTGGTCTCCCCGACGTTGATACCGAGTTCACGTTCGAGCCTCGCGGTGATCCTCGGCGCCCCCTTCACCTCGCATGCCGTTCCCATACAAACATTGATTATGTGCTTGCCCCTCGGTTCGAGGCTGAATGAGCTGTAGAAAGTCGCTATTCTCACCACGTGTTCGAGGGGTACTTCCTTTACTTGCGATATCCTCATCAGGACTTCCTGCGGAAGCCAGTTCAGTTCAGCATTGATGTCCTGAAGGATGGGCACGAGCATCTCGCCGCCACCTCCGTACTTGGCGACAACTCGATCTATCAGGGCGCTCCTTGCCTCGTCGATCTCCACCTCCTGAATCACCGGAGGATCGAGGTACGCCTGGTTCCTGACCAGGCAGTTCTGGGTGCAGTCGCCGCACCCCGTACATTTCTCCTCGTCCACAAATCGGGCCCTGCGCCGAATCTTGGCCTTGAAATTACCGACGTAGCCCGAGACCTCTTCGACCTCGGAGTAGGTCATCAACTCGATGTTCGGGTGCTGACCGACCTGCACCATCTTTGGCGTAAGAATGCAGGCCGCGCAGTCCAGCGTGGGGAAGGTCTTGTCGAACTTGGCCATATGACCGCCGATGGAAGGCTCCTTATCGACCAGATAGACCTTCTTCCCGGAATCGGCGATCTTCAAAGCCGCCTCGATCCCGGCGATACCCGCCCCGACGATAAGCGTGTTGCGGTTTACCGGCGCTTCGCGCTGTTCCAGGGACTTGTGGAAGCTGACGCGCCGAATCGCCGCGGCGACGAGGCGCTTGGCTTTGGCGGTAGCTTTGGCGCGGTCCGGATGCACCCAGGAGCACTGCTCGCGGATGTTGGACATCTGGAAGAGGAAGCGGTTCATCCCCGCATCTTCACAGGTGTTCCGGAACGTCTCCTCGTGCATCAGCGGCGAGCAGGAGGAGACGACCACTCGCGTGAGGTCGTCATCGACGATGTCCTTCTTGATCATGTCCTGACCGGGATCGGAGCACATGTACTTGTACTCCCGGACAGTGACCACGCCGGGAAGCCCGCGGGCATAGTCGGCGACATCCTTTACGTCCACGGTATGCGAGATGTTCGTCCCGCAGTGACAGACGTAAACGCCGATCCGCTCTTGTCCATTATCTTCTCTCATGATCATTAGTTATGCACCTTCTCTGTCAACAAGGCTTCAACGGGTGTCAATGAGTCCTTCAGGGCCAGGTCGCCCGGGCTCGACCCGAAAGCGACCCCCATCAGTTGCGTGAAGTAGAGAACGGGAATGCTGCAGTCGGTCCCCATCGTTTTGCTGACCGTTTGCTGGTAACCCTCAAGGTTCATCTGGCAGAGCGGACATGCGGTGATGATGCAGTCGGCGCCGCCGTCCCTGGCGTTCTGCAGGATCTTACCGGTAAGCTCCTGACCGATATCCACCTGGGTGGTCATCATCAACCCGCCGCAGCACTTGGCCTTCAGCGGAAAATGCACCGCCTCGCCACCGAGCCAACCGATCAGATCGTCCATCATCTGCGGGTCTTCGGCGTCGTCGATCTCGCCGAAAGGCCGACCGATCTGGCAACCGTAATAAGGCGCCACCTTCAACCCATCCAGTTTGCGGGATACGCACTGGCGAATGGCCTGTTCGCCAAGATCGTTGACCACCACATCAAGAAAGTGGCGAACTCCGATCGTGCCTTCGTAGCTCATGTCACCGGCGGCCAGCGCCCTGGTGACGTCTTCTTTGAGCTTCGGATTCTCGGCGATGTACTTGCTCGTCTTGCGAAGGGCCAGATAGCACCCGTTGCAAATGGCCACCAGGTCCTTGCCCGTCTTCTCGGCAATCGCCAGGTTACGCGCCGACAGGACGAACGAACGCTTCTCGTGGATCGCCACGTACGCCGTCGCGCCGCAGCAGTTCCAGTCGTCCAGCTCTTCCAGTTCGATCCCAAGTGTTCCCGCCACGCTCCGCGTCGAGATATCGTATGCTCTGTTCGCGGATCTGGTGGAACAACCGGGGTAGTACGAGAAACTTTTGTTATTGGTAGTAATCATTTCTCCCCATTCTCCTCGGCCGCAGCCATCATTTTCTGGAGACCATCGAGCCCTTTGATCGTCTTGGTGAAAACGTCCATTCTGCCCTTGAAAAACAACTTGGACGCGAGACCCATCTGTCCCAGTATCTTCCACGGACTCGTGCGCATATAGTACTTGAGGATCAGCTTCGTATCCGAGTTCCGACCATGCTTGTCGATCACCTCGCTGAAGGCATTCGCCATGGCAGCGTTCGTGGTCTTCTTGGGATAGATCCCGTACTTGACTCCCAACCGCTTGAGCTCGTACATGATGTCAGTGAAGGGAATACTGGACGGACAGCGCACCACGCATGAATAGCACGATGCGCACATCCAGACAGTGTTGGATTTGAGGACCCGGTCGATCATACCCGCACGCAGTGCGGCGATAATCTCACGCGGTCCGTACTCCATGACGCTGCTGGTAGGGCAGGACGCCGAACACGTACCGCACTGGATGCACTTGTCGATCTTCTTGCCTTGGGGCAACGCGTGGATGCGCTGGAGGAGTTCAGTCCCCAAGTCCTTTGCCGTTAACTCGGACATGATGCGTTCCTTTTTTCAGTGAAACGTCGCGCCGCTCGAGATCCCAAATGCGACCAGCCACAATCGCACGGTGAAGATCCAAACCGCACAAAAAAGTCTGCAAGTCGGTATACCTTATGCAACCAATGTGCCAATCGGCCCAAAAACCGCAAAACAGGATTAATCCAAACAGAAGACCGAAGATGCGCCCTGAAACGGCCCCCCGCAGACCATCGAAGCAACACGAGGCTTGCGAGAATCCGTCATAGTCGCGGAAATCCGTCATCCGTAATGGGATTCAGTTCAGCGAGTACGGTGGCAAACTCCACAAAACGACCGCAGCCGGAACGGGTTGGCTTGCCCGTTCCGGTCCGCGGAAAAGCTATTCGTTTTTACGACTTGCTGCTAGAACTTCCAGATCAGGTCAAACTGCATGATGAAGTTGTTCTCGTCGCGATCGCCGGTGATCGGCTGGACAAGGAATACGTTACCGCCGGCGGTCAGGAAATCGGTCAGATTGTACGCGACTTTGAATACGTGGCCTTTGACGTTAGTTGTCGCGCCGAGACCGGGACCGTCCGTAGTAAAGTCCATATCGTTCAATATGGCGGGTGTGGCGTTGAATTCAATATACTTGTACTGATAGCCCGCCGACCAATCACCCTGCTTCTTGTTCTTTCCGACTTTCACGCCAACGGCGTATCCGTCATCGGCGTTCTCGAAATCGGCTGTCTCGTCGTTATCTTGCGTGTTATGCGCCCAGTCGGCGTACACCTGCCACGGGAGTCCGCAAGCCTTGAACTTGACCTTGGCTAGAACATTCATGATCTTCATGTCTCTGTTCCAACCATTTACCACGCCACCGGCCCCCGCTATGTTAGCCGCGGCCCACTGGAAAGCGTCTTCATAGTTCTCAAAGTCATACCACGTGGCGGCAATCGTTGCATTCATGCCACCCGGCAGCGGCGATCTGAAACCGGCCTGGTAGACATTCAAGATGGTGTCGTGACCAACCGTACCGGCAGCGTTCTGCTGGTTGACCTCGTTGACCACTATGTGGGCGAAGTTACCGAACACATCAATCCCACACACTTCCCGGTGATAGGCGAGGGCGAAACCCTCTGGATTGAGGTCGCTGTCGAACATCAAGTCGGTGTGTTCCAGAATATTCGGTATCTTACCACCGATCACCGTCAAACCGGGAATCGCCTTGGGCGAGTACACGGCGTACACCTGGTCGATCCAGAGATCCTTCTTGTTGAACCCACCGGTGAATGTCTGGTCGGTGTTCCGCCCAAACACGGTGTTGTTGTCACCGCTTGCCAGGCGGAAGCCGACTTTCATCTGATCGTCCAACCAGGACTTGATGAACCCGAAACGCAGGCGGAACTGATAGCGGTTACGTTCCCTTAGTTGTATTCCGTCGGAGGAGCGATGTTCATACCGCAAACGCAAATCGCCGAAGAACGTCAGATTGTCAAGCCATTGCGGTAGAGCATCGCGCTTGCTCGCGTCCTGGCGCATCTCCGACATGATCCTGGCAATCTCTTCATGGCGTGCGTTCTGAAGGGCTTCGTCGGTGAGTTTCGATTCCAGCGTCGAAATCTTCTTGTCCTGAGCTTCCAGACGTTCGCTCAACGCCTTGATCAAGGCACTGACGTCCTGCTCGGGCTTGTCGGCGGCCGTCGCCGTCGCAGCCACAAGGACAACCGCCCCAAACATCACCAACACGACGGGTAAAACCAAACGATTCTTCATCTCCATTTCCTTTCACTGCACAAACACGGTTGATGAAACCATCTCTTGACCCTTGACCCATAAAACCCCGGATGCGATCAGCCACAATCGCACGGGAAGATCCGAACCGCACAAGAAGTCTGCGAGTCGCCATGCTTTATGCAACCAATGTGCCAATCGGTCGAAAAGCCGAAAACTGGGATTAATCCAAACAGAAGCCCGGAAATACCCCCGAAACATCCGACTATCGCCAGTATCCACCGTCTGAAATAACGGGATGCCTGCGGGAATCCGTCAGAGGCGCGGGAATCCGTCAGGACTGCCGGGGCGCGGGAATCCGTCAGAACTGCCGGGGCGCGGGGGCGCGGGAGACTCAAGACCGCCTCCACCGGCGCGGGCAATATCGTTGCGCCAAAATCTGTGGCATGGTCGGATGGTTTAGGGTATTCTATACCCGCGTGCGGAGTTACCATGTGGTTGGTTGAGAGAATCGTATGACCCGTGCTTCCCCCATTTTATCGAACAGGGCGCAGTGGTTGGTCAAGCTCAGGTGGATCGCCTGCGCCGGTGTCGTGGCGGTTGTGTACGTAACCTCTTCAATTCTCGGGATTCTGTTGAATCCCATACCACTGTATCTGATCGCAGTGTCGATGTTGATCTACAACTCGCTGTTCGGATTCCTCGAGTGGCGGCGAGGCCCGGGCGACAGCGGACTGGACCACGATATCTTCGTCCAAATCGCCCTGGACCAGATCGCTATGACGCTGCTGCTTTATTTCTCCGGTATCTCGCACAATCCGTTCGTGTTCTATTTCTTGTTCCACATCATCATTGCAACGCTGCTGCTGAGAGGTTGGACTCCGTATTTCCTCGCTGTTATGGCGACCTGCCTGGTCGGCGGAGTTCTGTGCATGCAGCATCTCCGCTGGCTCCCGGTGATAAGCCTATCGCTACCGCACTTGCGGGATGCAGCGGAAACCAGTTCCCATGCGTTGGACGAGATGCAAACGGTAGGGATAGTTACCGCCCTCGGAAGCACGTTGTGGATTACAGTGTACTTAACTTCGTCCGTCCAACGATACATGCATCGCGTCAGGGCGGAAGTGAGGCAGAAAGAGAAGATGCTCGGTATCGGACAACTCGTCGCGGGCATCTCGCACCAGATCAGCAATCCGCTCGACGGTATCCAGAACTGCCTTCGGACGATCAGCGAGCGGGTCGCCGACGATACGCAGCTTACGAACTACATCCGTATGATGACCGAAGCACTCGGTCGGATCGAATCTACCGCCAAACGGGTGCAGGCCTTCGCCCGCCCGCACGGATTGAAACTCCAGAACACAGACGTCAACCAGGCCATCAAAGCGACCATTGCGATACTCGGCGAAGGCCACGCCCACGGGGTCGAAATTGTCGTTGACGAAGGCGACGTGCCTCCTGTCCGCGGCGATCCATACACCCTGCAGGAGGTGATCTTCAACTTGTGTACAAATGCCCTGGCCGCAATGCCCGATGGCGGGAGACTCTCGATTCACAGTTTTCGCCTGGACCCCCAGAGCTTCAGCAGAAACGAACGCGTCGCCATTGAGGTCACCGACACGGGAGTGGGTATACCAGAGAACCAACTGGACCGCGTATTTGAACCGTTCTTCACTACTCGGGCCGATTCGGGGGGCACGGGCCTGGGACTGGGACTCTGCCGCATGCTCTTGTCGGAAATGGACGGCTCGATCGACGTACGAAGCAAGCTCGCTCACGGAACAACCTTCCAAATCGCACTGACCGCAGTGGGCGGTGAAGGAAAAAAGGATCAGCAATGAGAATATTGGTCGTTGATGACGAAGAGATCAAGCGGGTCTCTCTGGTGGACGATCTGACCGCGGCGGATCACGACGCCACTCCCGCCGTCAATGGGCAAGAGGCCCTCGATCTGCTCATTGGCGAGCGGTTCGACGTTGTCCTGACCGACTTGCGCATGCCGGATATCGACGGAATGGCACTGCTGCGACAGATCAAAGACAGCGACGGGCCGCATCCCGCGGTAATACTCATGACCGCATATGGAAGCATTCCAATTGCCGTGGAGGCCATGAAAATGGGCGCCTATGATTTCGTGACCAAACCGTTTCGGAATCAGGCGATCCTGCCTATCCTGTCGCGGATTGAAGACACGCTCAGCGCGACACTTCAAGGCGAAACTCCCGAAGACGAAAACCGCAGCGTGACCGAACAACGCATTGTCGGGACCGCCGCGGCGATGCAAGCCGTTCGCAAAATGGTCCTGCTGTGTTCCAGAACTGATGCGACGGTGCTGCTTACCGGCGAGACGGGGGTAGGCAAGGATCTGGTCGCCGATACGATTCACAACCTGTCGTCGCGACGGGCGCGCCCGTTCGTAAAGGTCAACTGCGCGGTCTTTCCCCAGCACCTCATCGAAAGCGAACTCTACGGTCACGAGAAAGGCGCCTTCACAGGGGCTGACCAACTGAAAAAGGGAAAGGTAGACCTCGCGCAAGGCGGAACGCTATACCTCGACGACGTCGATGACATCCCCCCGACGCTCCAGATCAAACTGCTCAGCTTGATCGAAGAGAAATTCTTCGAACGGGTGGGGGGTTCCAAACGCCTGCAAGCCGATGTGCGAATCATCGCGTCCACCAAACAGGACCTTCTGGCCAAAACTGCCGATGGAACCTTTCGCAGCGATTTGTACTACCGCCTGAACGTGATGCGGATAGATATACCGCCTCTGCGAGACCGCCTCGACGACTTGCCACCTCTGGCGGAACACCTGCTGGGACGCGGCGAAAACGGGAGCGAAATCCCTCTCGACCGCGACGCGCTGAGACTGCTCGCCTCACACTCCTGGCCGGGAAACGTTCGCGAGTTGGCCCATGCGCTGGGGCGGGCCTCACTGCTTGGCGACGGGGCGGTAACCGCCGAGGCGCTTTCGGCGGACCTGACACCGCAGCAACAAGTAACCGCCAACGGAGGGGGCGATTTCCACGACACCATCCTGCGGACCGAGCAGGAATTGCTCGCCGGCGCACTTCGAGAAGCCGGAGGAAACAGAAGCGCCGCCGCTCGCACACTGGGAATGAAGCTCTCAACGTTTCGGGACAAATTGACCAAACACGGTCTGGACTGACCCCGTCGCACGCGACCGTCAGGCAGTCCGCAGCGTCACATTTGGTTCACAGGTTCCGGGGCGGTCGCTTTTCGGTGAACTGCTCGTCGCGTCTGGCAATCTGTAATCACGACCCCCTATCGTCCTGCGTGCTAAATGGTTACAATCGTATTCGGTTTTGTTGATTCGTGTTGGTTGTCGTTATCGCGGGTGTCACATGCGTGAGCGTTGTGTACCTTCGGTCAGGACGCCAGGTGCTTGCGACCGACCCCTCTTGTACGCTAACATCTTTATATTCCAACGCTTACAGAAGCCGGCCTGCCCGCGGCGTTGTCTCCTGCCCTATGTCACAGGCGATTGCCTGGCCGTAATACCCTGGCTTCCATGACATTACGTTGGTGCTTGAGATTTGTCGTTTTGCGTTGAGATGTCGGCTATTTCCGACTTGACTTTTCGGTGCCTGCTGTGATATTATAGCACCTGTAATTGGAGTTGGTCCGGCGGCATATAGAGGCGTCTGGGACGTGAGGATATATGTGGTCTAAGGAGTAGTACGTCTCGCTTTCGCTGGACAAAGCAGTGACATTAGTCTGGTATCGAGTTGTCTGGCATTTCATATCTGTCGGGCGGTTTGAGCCGAACAGGAGCGGTATATTGACAGAGCTCCACAACCTATCGGGGTCACCCGTAAGGCCGTATTCGCGGCAATCCGTACCCGTACAACCATCGCGTGCAGGAGTCTTATCATGCAAAGACGTAATCGTCTAACAATTATTCTGGCGGTCGCAATTGCGATCGCGACGCCCGCCTCGGCGCAGGTCGACGCGACGTGGGACGGTAATTCCGGAACTGACCTGTTCTGGCTTACCGGCGATAACTGGGTCGGCGCCACCGCCCCCAACGCAGGCCTTGATATTGCCCGGTTCGATGATACCGGCGTTATGGGCGTCGTTGACATG
>JASLNT010000054.1 GCA_030745875.1 Phycisphaerae bacterium | reverse complement strand
GCGGCTTCCTCTCGGTAATAGTCGTGAAGCTGCTGGCGCATCTCGGGGTCGGTGGCTGCTCCGCGTTGGGCTTCCATGAGTTTGGCGAACGCCTTGTCGCCGTAGTTATCGATCAGATCCGTGGCGGAGTCGAATGCAGGCGCTCCGGCTGGCCAGCGGTCCCGCTGCTCCCGCAAGGTTTGCTGTTTCTCACGCCAGTACAGCGCCTCGGCGACCGGGCCTGCCTGCTCGGCGTGCATAAGGGCCTGCTCCTCGGCGGCTCCGGCGGCCTGATAGGCGATTTCCTTGTCCGCCTCGGCGGAGGCTCCTCCGCCTCTGTCGGCCCGTAGAGCCGCATCGTACCCCTTGTGCCATTCCTGTCGCGAGGTTTCCATCAAATCACGAATACGATCGCGGATGCCGGCGGCTTGGTCTGCGTTGGCGTTCTGGGCGGGAGCCGATCCCGCCGCAAGAAGCACCGCCAGTATCACAAGCATACCGAGCAACCAATTCGATCGATGTGTTAGAAGTTTCATCATCATCTCTCCCTTCGGCGGCGTCTGCAGGCGATATCGCCTCGCATCGGGCGCCCTTGTTCAGCACGATTGATAGAATGCCTCTGATTCATTAACACATTCATTTACTTTCGGTAAATGTGATTCGCAGCGTATGTGGGCCAGCGGCCTGTGGGTGAATGGTCTGGGGAAAGGGGGACTATCTGACGCTCGCTCGGCGCTTAATACGGTCCTTTCTTATCATCCAGCACATCCGTTCGGTCCGTGTCGCGGGTTCTCTTAAGCCCAGAGACCGTCCCTGAGTTGACTGAAAATATATAACATCCGATCGGGATATCGTCAATGAGAAAATAGAGAATACGTACGCCTCCTGCGTTGAAGGCGCAGTCCCTTCGTGGAGACATTAGAATCCAGCGGCGCGTGCTCTACTGCTTTATCTCCAGATATTCTATCAGTGCGCCGTCCTGCATGAAGTATGCGATGCGCACGCCTTCGGCGGCGGTCAGCGGTCCGACTGCAACGTCCTTGCCCTCGAGTTCGGCGTCGAGATCGTCGACGATCCACGATGTGTGCGGCATTTTGGCCACAGGCGTGTCGGCCAGCGGGCTGTCGGGAGCGAAGCGCACCCACTCGACTTTGTTCGGGTCGTCGTCGGGGTTCGTGCCCCAGACCTTCAGCATGTCGAAGTACATCTCTCCGGGTTTCTCGGTGTCGGTCACCAGACCAATGTGATGAAACTGTCTCGTACTCATTTTGGATTCCTTTTCGTCGGCTGGGTTGTGGGTTTTTCGCTCGGTTGGACCGCGGCGCGCCAGGACGGTCCCAGCGGGGGGAGTTTGTCGCCTCGGTTTGTAATCTCGCTTATCGCCTGTATCATCCAATCGTAGAACACGTACGGCCGATCGCCTTTAGGCCCGTATTGCTCGGTGCGCCGGCGCCAGATGTATTGGCGCTTGTCGAGACTGCGGGCCCGGCGCCAGAGGTCCGTTGATTTCTTATCGTCCCCGTCCTTGCGCCCCGATGACTCGTACCGCATCCGATAGCACACGCCCAATCGAAACAGCGCATTACCGTCTTTGGGATCGAGGGCGGCCGCCTTTGAATATGCGGAGATCGCGCGGGCGAGCCCGGACAGGCCTTTCCTGAGTATCAACGCATCACCGTAATCCCGCCATGCGCTCGATCGCCGGGTTTCGGCGGCGGTGAGTTTCAGGGCTTCCAGCGATGCGCTGAAACGCGCTTCGGATGGAGCCTTGGCGCCGGTGGGCTTGAATGTTTTGGACAGGAACTCACGCTCCAGCGTTCCAGCTCGCACGCCTGCGCCCCGGACCACGCCGTGCTCGTCGACAGCGACGGCGATCGGCACGCCCTTGCACTCCAGGGCGTTTATCGGGTCGTAGACTATCGGCATGTCCATGCGTTTCCATCTCGCAAAGAGAAGACAGCGATCGGGATGCTGCTCCTGTGCGACGCCGAGCACGACCAGCCGTCCCCGGGCGACCCACTTCTTTGTTGCCGCATGCCACCTTGGCATGCTTTTGCGGCATCCGGCTCACCAGGAGGCGAAATGCAGCAGCAAAACTTTCTTACCGCGAAAGTCACTCAGGGAAATCGCCTTACCGCCGGTTACCGACGGCAGGGTGAAGTCGGGGTGCGGAGCCCCGACGCGGGGCGAGTATCCCGCCGCGCGGGCCGGTGCGACCAAAGCCAATGCGCTCGCAGCGGTGAGAAAAATGAAAAGGCGTTCAGTCATTCGTTCAGTATCACTTCACTTTGGGGAGCTATCAATGACTTTCTGCTGTAGGGTGCGCCCCGACGGCGTCGACCGCTAACCAGGATGTAAGATTGGTGACTGGAACGGCAGGGCGATCGCGTTGGGCGGGAAACTACAGGGCTCGCCAATTCTCGGGGCGCAGGGCGTCCGGCCCGCGGGCTTGGGCTTCGTCGATTGTCGCCAGCAGCGAGGCCTTGTCGCGTGAGAGGACTCCGGCCAGAGGCAGGTAGTTCGAGGCGTGGTTCGTGCGGAATACGCAGCGCGACAGGCGATCGTCGGTGTTTTCGATAACCGTCCGCAGTTCGGTCAGCATTCCTTCGGGCGACGGCAGGCGGAAATCGCCGTCGTTGGCCTGCTTGTGCAGCGGTGTTCCGGGCACGAGCATCAACGTGAGCATCGAAAGGTAGTGCGGGTCCATTTCGCTGACGACGCGTCCGGTGTCGGCGGCGTGTTGGGCTGACAGTTCGACCCCGCCCAGGCCCAGAAGCGCGATGACCGAGACGCGAATACCGGCGCGTTTGGCTTTGCAGACCCCTTCGACCATTTCTGATGAGGTGATGCCTTTGTCGATCCGTCGCAGGACTTCGTCGCTTCCGCTCTCCAGGCCCAGGTAGATGATCTGGAGTTTCTTTTCCTTGAGGATCGACAGTTCTTCGTCGGATTTTTCGAGGATGTCGCGGGCCGAGGCGTATATCCCCACGCGACGCAGTTGGGGGAAGGCGTCGCCCAGGGCGTCCAGGATCGTGACTAATCGCTCCGCGGGCAGAACCAACGCATTGCCGTCGGCGATGAAGACGCGGGGCGTATCGGGCATTCGCCGACCGGCCAGCGCGATGTCCTCAAGCACATCCTCGATAGGGCGCATGCTGAACGGTTTGTCCGGGTACGTGCCGCAGAACGTGCAGCGGTTGTGGGAGCAACCGTAAGCAGCCTGCAGGATGTAGCTGTCGGCCTCGCTGGGAGGGCGGATGACCCTGCCGTAGTATCGCATGGGCGAATGATACGCTTAACGGCGGGCGGTTGGCAACTGGTCAACTGCTTGTGTCATGAGACAGGCTTCCTTGGAGTCCTTTGGATTCTGCCTGGAACGGGCCGACCCGCGACAGCCCCGGCTCGCAATTGTCATGCTGGAGTGCGACGGAGCCTGTGTTATACTCCCGCAATGATCGATTACGAACTTCTAATGCCCGCTGGCGATTTCGAGAAGATGCAGTACGCCTTCGCGTTCGGCGCCGATGCGGCCTATCTGGGCATCCCGCGCTTCTCACTGCGAGCTCGCGAAAACGGATTCAAAACGCTCGATCAGGTCGTCGAAGCGGTCGATTACGCTCACGCGATCGACAAGAAGGTCTACGTAACCGCCAACATCCTGCCGCACAACAGCAAGGTCGAACCCTGCATCGAATATATTGGCAGGACGCTTGAGCGATGCAAGCCTGACGCATGGATAATGTCGGACCCCGGGCTGATCATGCTCATGCGCGAAAAGTACCCCGACCAGGTGATCCACATTTCCGTACAGGCCAATACCGTTAATTACGCTTCGGCGCAATTCTGGCGGAAAATGGGTGCGGGGCGCATCATCTTGTCACGCGAATTGAACGTTCGTGAAATCAAGGAAATCCGCAACGCCGCGGACGATATGGAACTGGAAGCGTTCGTGCACGGCGCGATCTGCATTGCTTATTCGGGGCGCTGCCTGATATCGACCTATCTGACCGGGCGGGATCCCAACCAGGGGACCTGCACCAACTCCTGCCGCTGGAAATACAAGATATTCAGGAAGGACAACAAAGAACCCGGGCGGGAGTACGTCCCGCTGAAGGATGAATTCTATCTTGAGGAGTCCGAGCGCCCGGGCGAGTTCCTGCCTATCGATGAAGATGAAAACGGCGCCTATCTGATGAACGCCCGCGACCTTTGCGTTATCGAACACCTCGACGAACTTCACGCCGCGGGCGTCAACAGCTTCAAAGTCGAAGGGCGGTCGAAGTCGCTCTACTACGTCGCCATGATCGCAAGAGCGTATCGCCGCGCCATCGACGACCTGAAGGAAGGCAAGAGCTTCAATCCCGAGAATCTCCGCGACATCTTCGCGACATCGAATCGCAGCCTGACGACGGGGTTCATTCACGGTAGTCCCGGAGCGGCTGGGCAGAAATACGACGTCAGCGGTTCTCTGTCCAGCAGCCATCGATTCACGGGCGTCGTCCGCGACTACGACCCCGGTACGAAGATGGTGAAAGTCGAGCCGCGCAATGCGATCCATAAAGGGGCGAGTTACGAGCTCTGCAGTCCCAATCGAGACTGTCGGATCGTTGTGGAAGATCTCTTCGACGAGAAGGGAAAACCCGTTGACCAGATCCACGGAGGCATGCCTGTCTGCAGTATCCCCATAGACGATGACCCGGGACCTTTCGCGGTCCTGCGCGAACAACTCGATGATGATGCGACCGGGCGTTTCACGTAGCGGCGGGCGTTTGGCGACTGTTAATCGATAGAAAAAGGGCGGCCTGTTGGTCAGACCGCCCTGTGATTGGGTCTTTCTATTCCGCTCGCGGCGGACGCTGATTGGTCCTTACTTCGTGGTCAGGATTATGTCGGCGTCTTCGGAGAACTCATCCTTGCCGGGCTTTCCGTCGACCTTGTATTCGATCTTCAGGGTCTTCTTCGTGCCGGGCGTCGGGTCGCCGAACGCTGCGTTGTACCTCTGGATCGGGATCAGGCGGCTCTTGGCGGCGCGGGCCCGGACCTGCTTGGTCACATCCGCCCATTTATTCCCCGAACCGTACTTGGCGCTGATGATCTCGACCTTGCCGACCTTCAGGTTCTTCATCGCTTCGGCGCGACGCTTGGCGGCCTGGATTTTGGCTTTCTTGTCAGCCTCCATCTTCTTCCTGGCCTCGTCGATGCCTTTGGACAGTTTCAGCGGACCCGCAAGCGCCATCGAATCGCCGTCCTGGCGGATGTTGAAGCGGTTGATGACCGGGGCGGTCGCCACGCGCGGGCGGACGGCTGAGATGTTCTCCGCTGCGAACGAGAACGGATCGTACATTTTTCGGATCTCTTCATCGCCGAGGTACGGACCGTTGGCGTCGACCCAGGCGACGAGCTTTTCGAGATCGGCCTCTGGGATCTTGACCTTGTGATGCTTACCGCTGGAGGCGTTCTTGATCAGCGTGCTGACCGGCGAGAACGCCGAGTAGGGCGGAAGCGTCTTCATGTCCGTTCCCTCGCCTTTGCGATCGTTGTACGACTCGACGATATAGACGCCCGACAGGGGCTTCTTCTTGCTACCGTTGCCCCATCCGCATCCGCCGCCCACGAGCGTGTAGTACGGTTCGGTGAACGGGCTGGTCTCGTCGGGTCGGGTGTGCACGCGGCTGCGCCAGCGATGCTTCGACGGGCGGTAAGTCATGTTCAGCTTCTTGTAGGCCTTGTGCTTGGGGTCCTGGTGGCACTTGGCGCAGTGCTTGTCGAGCACGGGCTGGACGAAGCGTGTGTAGCTGATGGTGGTGTCGGCTCCCCAGGGCGGGGCGACGGGCGGTTTGGGTCCTTTTCGCATCGCGATGCTGTTTGAACCGGCCGATGGGTTGCCTCGCGTAGACAGCTTGGACTCATGACATCCGAAGCAGCCCCTCATCTCGCCGGGCATCACGCCCGTAAACGATCGCATGACGTGGATGCACTGCTTGTTCTCGTCGAGAATCTGGAAGAACACTGCGATTCCGGCGGGGATCTCCATGCAGATGCTCCCGTCTTTTTCGATCGGCGTGGTGCCCAGTATCCGCTTGACGCCGTCGGCCTGGAACACGCTGATCGCCGGTCCGTCGTGCTGGACCGTCTTGTGCCACGTCGTATAGTTCTTCGGATCCATCACCAGCGTTCGCACGTACTTGCCCTTTTCCTTGAGGATCTTCGGTGCGTTGTTGAACACGTCGTTGCTGTACAGGACGCCCGGTGCGGGCTTTTCGTTCGATCCGATCTTCGGCCACTTGACGCGGTCGGGGATCGCGGGCGGAGCCTTTCGAGCCTTCAGCGGCATGGCGTAATAAGCGTTGTGCGCGCCCTTGTGGATCAGTTCGCGGTTTCCGTGTATGTCCATCAGGTAAAGTTGGAATCGTCCGCTGCCGCTGATGATCGCCGAGCAGAGAAAATCCTCTTCGCTCAGCGGGTAGGGGGTCTTGTAGGCCCGGAAATTCTTGCAACTGTGATAGGTTTTAGATTCGGTTTTTTCGGCCGGTCCGTCGCCGACTTCCGTCCAGCGAACGTCCGGGGTGACCTTGGTCAGACCGTTGGGGTAGTTCAGGCCTTTGGCCGGATCGATGATGCCCAGCGAACCGTTGAACCAGTCATGGTGTCCCAGTCCGATGAACATAACGCGGCGCGAACCGGGTATCGCGCGAGCTTCGGTCAGCACGTCCGGCCAGCGGGACTGGTTGCCCCAGAACGTCTGCACGTTCGTACCGTCGGGGTTCATCGTCCAGAGGCTTTGGACGCGCCAGAGCGGTTTTTCGGTGTATTCCCAGCGTGTGTAGATCACGCGACCGTCGTTCAGCACCGAGGGCATGTACTCGGCCTCGCCGTTTCGCGAAACTACGTAGATGTTCTTCCCGTCGGCGTCGCAGCGGGAGACCGCGTAGGCGTGGGTCATCGGCATGCAGCGGACGTAAGTATGTGCTCGGGACGAGCAGAAGGTGATGTGGTCGTCCGGCGTGTAGACCGGGTCGAGGTCGTCGTAGTCGCCGTAGGTAAGCTGCTTGACTTTCTTGCCCTCAGAGTCGACTTCATAAAGGTGGAATGATTTGTGACCTTGCGGTTGGAAGCTTACGACGATCTTCTTTCCGTTGAAGTGGACGTCGGGGCGCCAGAAGCTTCCCACGCGATCGCCGAACAGGCTCTTGACCTCGCCGCCCGGATTCAGGCCTACGACGATAAGCTT
Organism: Phycisphaerae bacterium; assembly: GCA_030745875.1. Lineage (GTDB taxonomy): Bacteria > Planctomycetota > Phycisphaerae > SM23-33 > SM23-33 > BS750m-G57. Next base: position 33,153 of record JASLNT010000054.1, on the reverse strand, counting down.
GCCGCCCATGACGGCCATATAACCGTTGCGGTGACGCGCCTCGTGCCGCCATTCGTTCGTCGCATCGCCGGGCTTTCCGTTGGGGAACGGGTTGTCGATAAGGACGATCTTGTCGAAGTCGACCAGCGGATTGGCCAGCATGATCGCCCGCTTGGCGGTTCGGACTTCGAAGTAGAGTTTCTTGATCGCATCGGCGTCTTTGGCTCCGGAGACTTTCTTCTCGAGTGCGGTCAACTTGTCTAGATGAACCTTAAGCGAGGAGGCGCCCTTGATTTTCAGAATTCGGGCTGCCAGTTCGCGAGCCCACTCGATCTCGCTGGTGATCAGCTTGGTCGAGGGCTTTTTACCGCACTGGGCGAGCCAATCGGCTTCGAGCAGGGCCCGGCCTTCAGCAGTGAGCGCCGCTGCGGTCGCCTGCGGAAGGGCGGTGAAGGTAATCGCGCACAGAATCAATACAAAAAGCAACAGCCTTACGGTTTTGTTCATCGTTACAGTTCTCCGCTGTGGTGTAGAGGGCGTCGGACGCCGCCCGTAATCATCCATTATCCAGCGTACTATTCTATTTTGCGGCGCTGGCGTGAGTCAACTACGAAACACGCCGGGCCTCCCGGGTCATTCTCAATCAGGGCGTCGTGTTGGTTTGCGTTTTGGGTTTGTCGGATGTTAGTTCTCTCGCGCCCAGGCGAATCTCACCGCCGGCGCCGAGCGTTAGAAGTGTTCTTTTTCCGCGAATCTGTACGAGGCCTGCGCTTCCCTGGAACGCGACCTGGTCGAATTCGGCTTTGACTGCCTCAGGGGCCAGGAATACGTAGTCTACGCCCGCCTGTGAGACCACTTTGGCGATTCGCCCGTCGGCGGACCAGGTGACTTTCGGAGATTTTTCAGTCTTCAGGCGCGGGTAGAGCAGCGAGACCACCGCGTCGCGTTTTTCCAGTGAAGCGATCAGGGCGGTTTGCTGAATGCTTGTCGGACCGACCTTGCCCTTGCGATTCGCACAAGACAGCTTCTGGGAGGCGGTCTCGGTTTGCAGTTTCAGTTTGCCCGCGCGATACATAAAGATGTCCAGATCGACATCATCTGGGCCGGACACCGTTGCGCCCCGGGCGTGAATCCGGATCGCCGAACCGCTCTTTGGTTTGTCTTTCCTGTCCCCGTCGATATCAGCTTCAGTCGTCAACCATAACCGCCATGTCGCCCCCTCGTCAGCGTTGTGCGTGTCGCGGATCAGGAAGAAGTTAGGCCCGTTGGGATCGGTGTCTTTGGCGAATGCGATCTGGCGTCGCCAGGAGCCTTTGAGCCCGCTTACGTAGTCCAGAGGCGTTTGGGCGGCGAACTCCTTGATCCGCATGTTTCCGCCCGCGGTTTTTGATGAAAGCAGGCTGTGGTACTTTCGCGCGTGACGTCCGATATAACCCCAGTCGTCAGCCAGCACCCGACCCTTGCCCCACAGAACGATAGAGCCTGAGTCGTAGTCGTAATGGTCATGGTTGGGCCCTGCGATCAGGTGCAGGTACGTTTCCCGCTCGGAGCCCATTACGTTTCGCAGGACTACGCCTGTCTTGCGAAACCACGTGCTGCCGAAAGTCGGCGGTTTGGGCTTGCCTTCGTAGTTCCTGAGCAGTGTCTTGTATCCGGCCAGGCTCGGAAAGCTCCATCCGATTCCCAGATTGCTTGATCCGTGCTCTCGGTGCATCCACTGCATGTTGGCCGCAAACTGCGGGTCGCGCTGTTTCCATAGACCCGCGACGATGCCAAACAGCCCCGTTCCCTCGCCGTGATACGTGTTTCCAATTGGCGGATGGTGGCGAAAACCGCTTGTCCGGACGTCGCGGGGCGTGGAGATCTTGGCGAACCACTCGACAACTTTGCGCATGCGATCTTCATACAGATAGTCGCCGAACCCGGCGCGGGCGGCCATTATGAAGGACGCCAGCATGTGATCGTACGAGACCATCGCGTAGTGGGGGGCTTCCAGCCATCCGCCGTCTTCATCGGACCAGGAGTTGAGTTGATATCGCAGTTGGTTCAGGCCTTTGGCGGCCCATTGTTTGGCTTTTGGGTGCGATGGGATCAGCGACGCGATCGCCGTCTGGTAGTGGGCTACGGTGGTGGTCATATTCGGATTTGCTGAGAAACCGCGCCGTGGAGACCAGTAGTCGTCGCGGTTCAGCGTATAGCCCAGAAACGCCAAACGCGCCAGGAAACGCTTTCGCAACCGGGGCGTCATCGACTTGCAGCTCATCGCCGCATCAGTCAAGTTGATCGCCGGAAGCATCAGCACCGCCTGCATGTGGGGCGCTACGCCCAGAGTCACTCGCCTGTTCTGGTCGAGCAGGTCGTCGTCAACGACCTTGTCCAGCCAATTGTCGCTCGTTTCGATGATTCGCTTTCCGAGTCCCGCATCTCCGGATGCGAAGTACTCGTGAATTGGAGTTTCAATGTCGTACTTGTTGATCGGTCGCTGCAGTATCCGTCGAGCCGATTCGCGCCGGTCCGGTTTCAGCAGTTTCCGCAGACCGGTCAGGTCCTCTTTTCCAAGGAACAGCCGCGGATAATTCTCGTGATCCCCGTCCCATTCCAGGACATAGTCCTTAACCTCATCCAGAGGGAAATCGCCATGCTTAATCAGATAATCCTGCGGTGGGGGCGAGACGTTCCGGTTCTTCTCCGACAGCGGTTTGATGCTCTGGGCCTTGTCGGGAACGCCCAGCATCCATCTTCTTCGCCCGCCGCTCAGCGGGAACTGCAGCACCGTGACTTTGTTTGCGACAGTCGCCTTCACGCGCGGCGGCGCCTGGGGTGCGGAGCCTTTCCAGCCCGGGTCCTTCCACAAGCTCGGTTTCAGCAGTCCGACCATGAGCATGTCGGTTTCTGAATACAGTGCAAACCAGTTCCCCTGCCGCTGGGCCTCCCACCAGTGCAGCCAGGGCTCGAGAGTGAACGCCAACCCTTTATCCGGAGTCGGATTCGACATCACCCTGCCGAATCCGGACATGTTCCCGCTTCTAAACAGAATGTTCGCCGGTTGAAACGTCTTATCGCCCAGTGATACGCTGAACACTCCGCCTGAGGGCGTGTCGAATTGCTCATCGACGATAATGACCGGTTCGTTGCTTTCCAGGCGACACCTGAGGGTCCACTCTCCTTTGTCTGCAAAAACCGCCTTGCAGATGATCTCTACAAAGACCGGCCCGCGAGCGGTGACCTTTGCATCGTACGACGCAATCGCATCGCCTTTGGACAGGCTGGAGCCTCCGGTCCACAAGCCCGATCGCAGGCGAATCGATGCGATAGGTCCCTGCGATCCCGAGAGTTTCCTGGCGATGGTCAGGCCCGTGTGTTTGTTCGATATGCGGATCTGGTCGGCGGATTCCGTGATCTTGAGATCGGATTTTGCAGCGGCTGGTTTGTCCGAGAAGCGATACTCGCTGGTCGCATAGGGCGTTAGATCAGCCTGAAGGCAAATCCGATTTTTCGTCTTGTCGCCGGTTAACTGGTAAGCGATCTCCCTGCCGCCCGGACCGATGAGCGCCAGTCCGTTTGCGGCTTTCTTGCCTTGCTGCGACGAGATCGGAAAGCGGACCAGTTCGTTAGTCCACGTGCGCCCGAGATGTTCTTTGAGCTTCAGACCCTGCGATTCGGCTTGCGCCGTCGGGGCTCCGAAACAGCAAGCCAGGACAACCGCACCCATGAGCTTCATTAGCGAATCACTCTGCGACATTTTCAATTATTCTCTAGGGAGCGGGTATCGTACGATCATCTCGTATCGACCCTGATAAGGCGGTTGGCTCAGAGGCTCACTCCGCTTGCGTGTAGGGATAGTCTTTTCCGATCGACCAGTATTGCGAGGTCTCTTCGTGGCAGGTCAGGGGTCTTCCGTTACCCGGTTCCAGATTGTCCCGGAGCAGCAGGATAAGATCGGAACTGACCGCCGGACTGGAGTAGAAATATGTGTGCCCCAGGAAACCGGTGTTGACTCGGGCGTCTATGAAATCTATCCGGTCGATGGTTTCGAGCGTGTCAACGAGGCCTGGCGAGAAGAACCTTAGCGACAGTTCGCCCAGTCGCCCGATGCTCTCGAACAACCAGACCGCGAAGTTCATGGCTTTGTCATCGTGAGACAGGTAAATCGTGACTCTTTCGGCGCTCATGAACGCCATTTCCGCCACCAGACGCTGGGAGGCGACCTCCATGTCGATATCGGCCGCCGCCAGCACCACGTTTCCGATCTTGTGCAGAACTCTGTGTGCGCTCTGGCCCGGCGAGTCGGGTTTCGGTCCCCCGGGTTTGGGCGAAGCGTTGGCGGCGATCACCAGTTCGCGGAATGCTGAAGCCGCTACGTCCGTACCGCGACTGTGGGCGAGAACGTGTATCTTCTTCAGGTCTTTGCATCCGGCGATCGACCGGAGAAACTGCTTGAAGTGAAACACGGTAAACTCGCTCGATTCGCGATCGTAACCGTATCCGAACAGGCTTCGCTTCGACGGCCAGGAGTATACGATCGGAACTCCGCGCCTTCCCATGAAATGCCACAGATCCGCCGCTACGAACACGGTGTCCTCAAATGTGTTGTTGAAACCGTGCAGGTATACGAACGCTTCCTTGCATTGGGTCTTCTTGAGTCGCTCGGTGATGTCGTCCTGCAGTTTGGAGGCGACCAGGTTCTGTTGCCTGACTTCTTCCGGGTTCTCCACCAGACCCTCGGAAGTCGCCCTTACCGTCAGGGGAGTCGCCGGGAACCTCCCGCGCTCGGTGGTCTTTTTTGTCTTCAGGGAAAGCGACACCGACCGCCTTGATTTGCGGCTGTTTTCGACCAGCACGCTCCAGCTTACGTTGTCGCCTATTTCGACAATGCAGGAACCGAACGCAAGCGACGTCGACCGATGATGATCGTATTTCACCGAACCGTTCGTTGTGTCGCTCGATTCTCGGTCAGTCACGTACAGTACGTCGACCAGGTTGTTTCTGAATTCCTGCGGGACGTCGTTGAAGGGGTTGTCGCCCGCGCCAAGATATAGATTCGGCGTGGGCATCAGAGGTCTGTCATTGCATCCTGCCGCAGCGCACGACAGCATGAGGATGCAGACTGCAAGTTTGGACTGTCGTCTCACAGCAGCGATTCTCCCTGGTTTTCGTCAACTTGTTACTTTTCGGCGGTTGGGGCCTTTTTCCTGAGGTTTTCGAAGATGACCGGTCCGCCCAGTTTGCCCGTTACCACTATATCGAGATCGCCATCGCCGTCTAGGTCAACCAGCGGGATGCTCAAACCGGCTCCAACGCCCTGGTTCTCGCTGATCACATGCCTTGTCCACTTGGGCGTTTTTCCCCGCTCCAGTTCATACCAGTAAAGGCAGGGCGGGTCCTTGGCGCCCGGGTCGCCTCCGTTGTGTGCGAGCATTCGCTTGCCGACAACCATGTCCAGGTCGCCGTCTTCGTCCAGATCGCCCAGGGCTATCGCGTGGGCCTGCGTCCAGGATTTGTCGATCACGTGCTGCTTCCAGGTGATGTCCTTGCCCTTGCGGATTTGCTGGTACCAGAATATCCCGTACTTGTGGGCCGAACTGGTGATTATGTCGTTGAGCCCGTCGGCGTTCACGTCGTACGTGTGGATCTGGGGAGTATGTTCGGGCTTGCCTTCTTTTATGTTTCCGACCGCCAGCGGATGTTCTTTCCACTTGCCCTTGCGAGGATCGGCGGGGGCCTCGTACCAGGCGTTCGGTCGGAGAATGTCCGGGCGCCCGTCGCCGTTTACGTCTCCGACTCCTCCGCCCCAAACGGCTCGTTTCTTCGAGACCTCGTGCTTGATCATCCCCTTGCCTTTGGCGCCGACTTCGTACCAGTTGGTCGCTTGGGTGATCGGGAGGATTTCGAGCTTCTTCCCGTCGCCGTCGATGTCCCACAGGTCTCCGCACTCGTGGTTCCCGCTCTTGTCGATCACCTTCATAGGCCAATCGCCGTCGGTTCCCGTGTTGCGGTACCAGTCGATCCGCTTTGCGAACCAGCAGCAGGTCACCACGTCAAGCCTCCCGTCGCCGTCGACGTCCAGCGGGATGTTGGCGAAGTCGTCCCAGTAGCCTTTGCCCTTGTCGTCGACTTTCCCCCGCAGCTTGCGGTACTTGTGCGGTTTCCAGGTTGGGGCCTCGTACCAGTACGGACCGGCTACGATGTCCAGCTTTCCGTCGCCGTTGAAGTCGCCCACTTCGCAGGCCTCCGAGCGAAACGTTCCAATTCGCTTCATTTTGAAGGCTACTTTTGTGGGCTTCTTGTCGGTCTGTTTGGCTCCGTCGGTAAGGCAGGACATAAGCCCGATCACTGCGACGGCGGCGATAAGTATGAATAGCCGATTGCGTTTCATGTCTGCGTCCTTTTCTGTTTCTTCTTTTTTGGTGTTCGTTGTTTCCTGCGCCGTGCGCCCAGTTCCCTGGACCATGCTTCGTAGCGTTCGGAAAGCTGTTTGACCTTTTCGGGCATTTTGCCCGCCAGGTTGTTCAACTCGGTTCGATCGGCCTCGATATCGTACAGTTCCCACGGCCCGTATCGCCACGAGATTTTCCACTTGCCCGCGCGCAGAGCCTTGTATTTTCCGAACTCGAAGAACAGTTCTTCGTGCGGGTCGCGGCGTCCGCCCTTGAGTATCGGAAGCAGGCTCTTGCCCCGCAACGGGCGGAGTTTCGCCCCGTTCAGCGTTTCCGGGTACGGGGTGGACGTGATGTCCAGGAAAGTGGCCATTATGTCGATAAGGTGCCCCGGCTGGTCGGTTTGCGAGCCCGGTTTGACCACTCCCGGCCAGTGGGCGATAAGCGGTGTCGACACTCCGCCTTCGTGCTGGTTCTGCTTGTAAAGGCGGAAGGGCGTGTTGGAGACCTGGGCCCAGCCTTCATGGTAGGTCCAGTAGGAGTTCGCCGGGCCGGGCGGAATGTCCGGTGTCCGGGTCCGCTGGAACGGGCAGCCGCCGTTGTCGCTGAGGAACAGCAGCAGCGTGTTGTCGGCGATTTGGAGATCCTTGAGCTTGCCCATCAGCTTGCCGATGTTCTGGTCGACCCGATCGATCATCGCCGCGAACACCGCCATCGTCAGATCTTCGATCTTCTTTTGCTTGTCGGTGAGCGTATCCCACGCCGGGACCTTGGGGTCTCGCGGGCAGAGCTTCCATTTCGGATTGAGCAGTCCCATCTTCAACTGACGTTTGTGACGCTCGATTCGCAGGGCGTCCCAGCCTTTCATGAACTTGCCCTTGTACTTCGCGATGTCTTCGGGCCAGGCCTGCAGCGGGTAGTGCGGGGCGTTGTGCGCGATGTACAGGAAGAACGGTTTGTTCGAATGTTTCTTCACCGCCTCGTCCAGGAACTGCATCGCGTAGTCGGTGTTTGCGTCGGTGGTGTAGAAACCTTTCTTCGGTACGGTGAATTTCTCCTCATCCAGTCGGAACGTGTTGTCGCCCGTGAAGAAATTCGTCGCGCCGCTGAGGTGTCCGAAGTATCGATCGAATCCTTTGGCGACGGGATTCGACGACATGTGCCACTTGCCCGTCATAAGCGTTCGGTATCCGGCTCGCTGCATCGCCTGGCCGAGTGTCATGGCGTTTCGCAAGGCTCCCCCGCCGACCTCCCGATGATAGCACCCGGTCAGCAGGCTCGCCCGGGTGGGTTCGCACTTGGCGGTGTTGTAGAATTGGGTGAACTTCAGCCCGTCCGCGGCGAGCTTGTCGATATTCGGCGTCTGAATCGCGCTGCCGTAGCAACCCAGATCCGAAAAGCCCATGTCATCGACCATTATCAGGATGATGTTCGGAGGGCGTTTAGCTTTCGGCGCCGCCTGCGCGTTCCGGCCCGTCGCAAACACAGTCGCCCCCACAACCGCCGTCCTTAGGAAGTCGCGTCTGTTTGTTCTTCTCATCCTGAGATCTCCGAGTCCGTCCAGTTTTCGTCTCAGCTTTCTTTGAGCTGCGGGAATTTCGCCTTGGTTGGTCCGTCGCGGTATGGCCAGCCTTCGTTCTTCTGCTTTTTGCCCGGCGTGGTGCGTCCGTTGCGGAGGGCTTCTGCAAGATCGTTCACCAGTTCTTCCACGATCTTCGCGCGGGTCTCCTCCAGGTTCTTGGTTTCGCCCGGGTCGTCCTTGAGATTGTAAAGCTGGACGACTTTGGCGGTTGTTTTGGTATTGTCCCCGGGCAACCCCCAGCCGCCTCCGCGGTCTTTGGCCAGGATCAACTTCCAGTCGCCTTTACGGATGGCGAATTTGCCCGAGATCGAATGATGGATCGTAAACGGGCGCGTCTGGATCTTCCGGCCTTTCAAACAAGGATAGAACGAGAAGGAATCCTCGGCGGCGTTGTCAGGGATCTGGTCGGTTTTGCCCAGAAGTTCAGCGAAGGTTGCGAAGAAATCGGTCGTACAGATCGTCGCATCGCTCTTGCTTCCCGGCGCCACCTTGCCCGGCCAGCGGACGATGAACGGCACGCGATGTCCGCCTTCGTAGATTGTGGCCTTGGCGCCGCGCCAGGGACCTGAGGGTTTGTAGCCTGCGGTGAACATCTTGGGAATCTTCACGTATGGGGCGAAACCGTTGTCGGAGGTGAAGATCACCAGAGTGTTTTCCTCTACGCCCGATTCCTTCAGTTGTTCGAGCACCTGTGCGACGACCCAATCGGTCTCCGCCATGAAATCGGCGTACCAACTGTACTGTTTGTACTTGCCCTTGAACGCCTTGCCCGGGGCGATAGGCGTATGCGGCGAGGTCAGGGGCAGGTACAGAAAGAAGGGTTTCTTCGATGCGTCCTTCGCCCGGCGCTTGATGTAGCTTCGCGATTCAGAGGCCCAGTCGGCGAGGCATTTGTGTGCTTCGAAGTCCGCCGCGGCCGCTCCGATGCGCTGGTACTTGTTGTATTCGTTGTGCGGGAAGCCTTTGTTGACCGTTGGTAAGCTCACCGCGCGGTTGTTACGCAGGTAAACGTACGGCGCCATGTCCAGCGACGAGAGAATGAAGAACGCCTCGTCAAATCCCATATCTGTCGGACCATTCTTGAACGGCTTGCCGTAGTCCACCCGCCATGACGCCGAGCGCTTCTTCTTATCGGCGCCAGCGCCTCTGGGCGGCTTCACAAAATCCGCCCCCAAATGCCACTTGCCGATGCACGCGGTGTGGTATCCGGAGTTTTGCAGGAAGTTGGGAAGGTTCAGGCGTTTTGGATCCATCAGAGCCTTGTCGGTCGCGTTGAACAGCACGCCGCTCTTAAGCCTGCTCCGCCAGTTGTACCGCCCGGTCAGAATCCCGTATCGCGTCGGCGTGCAGACTGATGAGCTGGTGTGCGCGTCGCTGAACAGCATGCCTTCCTTGACCAGGCGATCCAACGCCGGTGTCGGAACGATCCCGCCCGCGTAGCTCGGTTCGCCCGGGCCCATGTCGTCGGCGAGTATCAGCACGATATTGGGCCCGCCGCCCGCCGCCCGAGCAGCACTTGCGCCCCGTCCGATCGCCAGCACCGCCGCGCCCGCCGCCGTAGCCTTAAGGAATTCGCGTCTGCTTATTCTATTCATCCGGTCACCTCAAGTAGTTCAACGCATCATAAACCCGACGATTCAAAACTCCTAACACAAATGCTCCCCCTTGCCATCGCCCCCCGCTTCTGCTGCAATAGGCGGTTCGAACAGGATTGATTGTGTCGGCCGTATTACGCCCTCCAACCAGGAGCCCAACTATGAAATTGCGCTTGTCACTGATTTTCGTTATCTCATTCTGCATTACGCTGATCGCCCCGGCGTGCCAGGCGGGCAAACCGGGGGCCGAGCTTGATGGTTTTCGTTGGAAATTCCCCAGCGCAGACCCTATGGAGAAGAAACTCGGCAAGGGGGCGGTCTGCAGGTCCGCCCTGGTGACCGGGGATCCGAACAAGACCGATAACTTTACCGAGAAGCGGAACTTTGGCGGCGAGAAGGGTAAGCGGTACAAGGTTACGTTGCGCTTCCGCGGCGTGGTCGAGCCGATGCGGTACAAGGGCGGCGTGAAGGACGGTGAGTACTTCTACATCGGCGGGTCGGGGAACAATGGCGGGTACAACATCTACAAGCTCGAAGTCTCATCGCCCAAATCGCACTACTTCCTGAACCGCTGCGATCGCGTGGCGCACGACGTGTTTACGATCGACTACACCGCTGCGATCGAGATCGACGGCGGAGCCGAGCTGACTATGTCGGGAGACGGTCAGAACGGCAAGATGATCGCGAACTTCAAGAAGCTGACCGTCCCCGGCGTCGAAGAAAAACCGTATAACGGCCAGTTCGTGCAGGTCAACGTCGTTGCGGTCAAAGAGGTCGATCCCTCAGCCGCCAAGGCTCCGTCCGACTGGACGCCGACGAAAAAGCGGATCGAGGATGTGCCCAAGGCCAAGGGGCTGTCCGTCAGCGGGAGGACGCTGGAGGTGTTTCAGCATGGCGTGAAGAAAGAGTGGGGATACGCCAACCCGCAGACAGACAGCTTCGTTGTAGTCCATCCGAAAACCAAACGGGACAACGCCCCGCTTTACGTTGTTCTACACTCGGCTGGGCACGACGTATGGTCCTGCGTAAGATGCACCAGCAGGGTGGGCAACCACGATATCTACCATCCGCCCGCTGATTTCTACGCGCTGTATCTCGACTGCCGCGCCAATCGAGGCGACTGGTGGTGGGGCGGTATGCACGCTCGGGATAAGAACCTGACTAAGATGAACTCAGGCGCCGATGCGAGGCCCGTAGAGCGTCGCGTGATCGATACGGTCAAGTGGGCCGTCAAGACCTACAAGATCGATCCCAATCGCGTTTACCTGTGCGGCAACTCAATGGGCGGCAGCGGAACGCTTGGTATTGGGATTCCTAACGGCGATATCTTCGCGGCGATCAAGGCCAATGTTCCCGCCGGTGTCGAACACGTTTCGCATCGCATGGGTTTTCCGCCGCAGTCGATCCCCAGGAACGCAAAACGATCGGATCCTCCGGTAGTGATCGACTATTCGGGCCAAAACGACGGTTGGTCCCGCGGCCACGATCGCTTCGCAAAGGCTATGAACGACCGAAAGTACTCGCTGTACTTCTACTGGGGACCGTTCGGACACGCCAACAACCACGCGCAGATCATGAAGGTGAACGATCTGATCAATTCGTTCGACTGGCTGGGCGTGAAGAAGAATCAGGCTTACGCTGTCTTCACCAACGCTTCATGCAACAGCAAGCTCCCCTGGCCGGACAATACGGGCGATAAGGCTCCGGGGCAGATCAACGCGTTCTTCCGATGGACGAACATTTCCGACACGAAGGACAAGCTTGAGATGTCGCTGTTCCTGGTTTCGGCGAAGAACCTGAAGACGTCCTTCGAGATCCCCGAGAATGCGACTGCGGATGTTTCACTGAGGCGCATCCAGAACCTTAAGGTCAAGCCTGGCGAGGCGTTCAAGTGGACCTTTGGGCGGGCAAGAGGTTCGGTAAAGGCCGACGCCTCCGGACTAATCACGATCCCGGGTCTGAAGATCACCGCTGAGAAGATGACTCTGACGATCAACCGATAAGTTCGCTTCCGCCCGCGGACCGTAAACGAAGGAATACCGCCATAATGAAGAAGATCATAGTAGTTCTTATCGCAGTTTGGGCATGCGGCAATGCTGTGTTCGCCCAGGGGATCATTCCCAAGCCGGAGAAGATCGTGCTGAAAGACGGTAAGTTCACGCTCAACGGTGAAACGAAGATCGTCCGGGCTACCGGCGCGGAGAAGCTGAATGAGGCGGTTGTGCTGCTTTCGGGGTATCTGAAGGGAAGCTGCGGTATGAAGCTGAAGGTCGTGAAGAAGACCGGCGCCAACACGATTGTGCTGGACCTGGCGGTCAAAGACCTGGGGCTCGGGAAAGAGGGGTATATGCTCGACGTGTCGGCTGGCGGAGTGAAGATCACCGCCAATACGAAATACGGCGTTCTTCACGGGATTCAGTCGCTCCGCCAACTCGTCGACGCTTCGACGGAGATTCCGCAGATGAGCGTGCGCGACAAGCCCCGGTACGGTTGGCGAGGTCTAATGCTGGATGAGTCGCGCCATTTCTTCGGAACCGGGGAGGTTCTAAAACTCCTGGACAGGATGGCGTACTATAAACTCAATCGGTTTCACTGGCACTTGACGGACGCGCCCGGATGGCGCATCGAGATCAAGAAGTACCCCAAACTCACCACCGTTGGAGCCAAAGGCCACCACACCGACGCCGACGCGCCGGCCCGATTCTACACCCAGGCCGACATAAAGAAGATCGTAGAGTATGCGCGAGTTCGCGGGATTACGGTTGTTCCGGAGATCGACATGCCCGGACACGCCGGAGCCGCCAACCGGGCTTATCCCGAGTTCTCGGGCGGCGGTTCCAGGCGGTTGCCCGATTTCACTTTCAACCCGGGGAAAGAGGCGACCTATGCGTATCTCACCGATATTCTGACCGAGACTGCGGGGTTGTTTCCCGGTCGGTGGCTGCATTACGGCGGTGATGAAGCGCATTACGGAAACGCCAAATGGCTGACTCTGCCGGACGTGCAGGCCCGAATGAAAAAATCCGGATATACAACGCTCCTGGAGATCGAACACTACTTCAATCGTCGTATGGCGGGCGTGATATCCGGTTTGGGCAAGACGACGATCGGGTGGGATGAGGTGACCGAGTCCGGGATTAAGCCTTCACAGGCGATCGTTATGTGGTGGCGTCACAACAAGCCCGAGGCGCTGGACAGCGCACTGAACAAAGGGTTCAAGGTCATCCTGTGCCCGCGCGTTCCATGCTACTTTGACTTTGTGCAGCATAGTTCGCACAAATGCGGGCGCCGCTGGAAAAAGAAGTTCGGTGACTTGCGAGGAGTTCACGCTTTTCCCGAAGGACTCATAGATAAGTACGACAAGAAAGCTCAGGCCCAAATCATGGGGATTCAGACCTGCGTCTGGACCGAGAAGATCAAGGAAGTCAAGCGACTGGAGTTCATGACCTTTCCCCGCCTGGCCGCTCTGGCTGAAGCCGCCTGGACCCAGAAGGCAAACAAGGACTACCCCGACTTTCAGAAGCGTCTCAAAACGCACCTGAAACAGTACGACAAGTGGGGAATCTACTATTTCAATCCGTTCGATCCGACAGCGGTGAAAGAACCTATCGGACCGTGAAATGCGATTGGCGCGCCGGTCCGCATGATCCCTCTTGCCATCGGACCGCCTGATCTGGAGAATATGGGTATGAGTTCGTGCGCGGTGCGAGTTGCTCGAAATGTGTAGGGCGTCGTTATCGGCCGGGCCAATATCCCTGGAGTAAAGCTATGCGGAAAATCACTCTTGTCGTCCTGTTGGCGGTAGTGTTGTCCATTGTCGGTCCTGCGTCGCTTAACGGCGCCGATGCAACTGATGCAAAAGTCCTGCACGGGACGTTCAAGGGGCAGGTGCTGGCGACCGGTACGGGCAGAATCGTGCTGCTGGGCAGCAACGGTAAGATCCTCTGGAAGCACAAGGGGGGCAATTGCAGCGATATTTGGATGCTCAAGAACGGTAATGTTCTGCTGGCGGACAATAACGTTGTCGAGATCAACCCGAAGAAGAACAAGATCGTCTGGAGCTACAAGCCGGCGATGCAGAAGGGCGGCGGGACGTTCTCCTGCCAACGCCTGGCCAACGGGAACACAATGGTCGGTGAGAATTCAGCCGGGCGTATCGTGGAAGTGGATCCCAAGGGCAAGATCGTATTCGAACTGAAACTCCCGCTCTGCCAGCCCGGAAGCCATAACAACCTGCGACACGTTCGCAAACTTCCCAATGGAAACTACCTCGTCGCCTACAAAGCCAAAGCCATGGTTCGCGAATACACGCCGACGGGCAAAGTAGTCTTCGAAGTTGCGACCAAGCCGATTGCTTTTTCCGCTGTCCGGTTGCCCAACGGCAACACCGTAGTCGGGCATATCAACAGCGTCACCGAATTCGACCCGAAAGGCAAGGAGGTCTGGCGGTTTGACAAGAAGGACATCAAGGACGTCAAGATCGGCATGATATGCGGGATCCACATTCTGCCCAACGGGAACGTTGCGATGGGCGTATATGGGGCTACCCGGGGCAAAAACGGCGCCGGTCTGCTGGAGGTAAACCGTGAGAAGAAAGTTGTTTGGCGCTACGCCGGTCCGGAAAAGGGCGGCGACAGGCACATGATGGCGCTCCAGATTCTTGACGAAAAAGGCAAGCCGCTGCCCGGCCCGGCGTTAAGATAGGCAGGCGGTGAGTTCGAAACACTATTGAGGACTGGCGTATGTTCAGCAGTTTAAGGCGTTTAGCAGTGATGGCGGCGATTCTGGCGTCGGGCGTTTCCGCCGTGCGGGCCGCGGAGGTTTATCAGTCGTTTAAGGACTGGACACCCGCCAAGGGGCGGTGGATTCACAAGAACGATATCTACGCACAGGCCGCAGGCGGAACCGACTGCCGGACCTTTCCAAAATTCACCAGGTGGACCGACTACACTTACGAACTCGAAGCCCGCAGGATCAGCGGGTCCGAAGGTTTCCTGATAATCTTCCGAGCGGCCGATAAGAATAACTTCTACTGGTGGAATCTCGGCGGATGGCGTAATTCCGCGCATGCGGTCGAGTCGCGCGGGCGCGGCGGCAAGGGGAGCTTCACGAAGGCCAGAGGTTCGATCAAGAACGGGAAATGGTATCGCATTGCGATCAAGGTCAAAGGTCCTTCCATCAAATGCTACTTGAACGGTAAGCTCATACACGACATAAGGCACTTCAGCCACAAGGCCGGAGGCATCGGTTTGGGCAGCTGGAGCACGCAGGTTCAGTACAAGAACATCCGCGTTACTACGCCCGACGGTAAGATGCTGTACCGCACCAAACGCGTCGAGCACAGCCCTGACATGGACTCGTTCACCAGGAAAGTGCTGACAGCCGAGGAGAAAGCCAAAATCGCCGCCGAAAAAGCCAGACTCCTCAAACTCACCAAAGACTGCCCGCCGATCGCGTTCATCAAGCGCCAGAACTACGGTATGAGCGGTACGAACGCCACGATGTTCGCCCGCCGGACCGGACGCGGCGCGGCGATTTGCACGTACGATCCCGCAAGACCGGACGTCGCGCCTAAAACAGTTTTCGAGACTGCAGAAGGTTTCATATTCGACATGAGCCCCTCGTTCGACGGTAAGAAACTGCTGTTTTCGTACAAGGAGGACACCAGCAAACCGTTCCATATCTGGGAGATCAATGTCGACGGAACCGCAATGCGCCAGATCACCAAAGGCCCGTTCCACGACGTGAGCCCGATCTACTACGGCGATGGGCGGATCATTTTCAGCTCGTCGCGAGTCGAGTCGTTCTCGCTCTGCCAGAACTTCCTCGCATGCGCCTTGTATGCTGTTAACCCCGACGGTTCCAACATGCGCCGCTTTGACTGGACGACCCTTTGCACCATCTCGCCTTCCGTGCTGGCTGACGGGTCGATCCTCTGTACGCGATGGGAGTACCAGGACAAGAACATCTTCATGTGGGAGGGTCTCTGGACGATCAACCCCAGCGGCAGGCAACTTAAGCTGTATCACGGAAACACCCTGACGGTGCCTAATTCTGTTTACGGAGGCAAGGAGATACCGGGCACGAAGAAGGTGATCGTCACGATGGCGGCCCATCACCACGTTCCGCTGGGCGACATAGCAATCGTCGACCGGTCCCTGGGCGTTGAGAATCCCAAGGGTATGACCAAGATCACCAACGCCACGCCGTACAAGGTCACCGTCGGCAGGGACTGGAAGCACACGAACTGGGCTCCGGGCGACAGATTGTATCGCAATTCATTCACCGATCCGTATCCGGTTACCCGCGACTACTCGCTGGTTTCCGACGGACGGACCGGGCGATATCATATAGCGATTCTCAAACACGACGGGCTGATCGTACCTCTGTACAAGGATGAGAAGCTGCAATGCTTCAACGCAGTGTCGCTGAACAAGAAGCCCGTACCGAACATTATCCCGGGCGAGTGTCCTCAGGAGCCCGGTGAGGGGACGTTCTTCGTTCAGGACGTTTACCAGGGCCTGCTGCGGCAGGGCGTCAAACGCGGTCAGGTCAAGCGGTTGAGAATCCTGGCCCAGTCGCCCAAGAAGTACAACACCGAAGGCGGGCGTTACCACGACCACTACCCGATAATCGGGCAGGGCAGTTACTACGTGAAGATCAATCTGGGCACGGTGCCCGTGGCTGAGAGCGGGGCGGCTTACTTCAAAGTTCCTTCGAACACCGAGATCTACTTCGAGGCCCTTGACGAAAACGGTAAGGAGATCATCCGCATGGGTTCGGTGACCCAGATCACCACCGGAGAACAGGCTTCCTGCATCGGTTGCCACGAAGACCGGCTCAAACCGTCTCCGGTCAATCCCACGAACATGAAGCGTATGAGCAAACCGCCCGACAAGATCACTCCCCCCGCGTGGGGCGCCGGGCCGGTGGATTACGTAAAGCAGGTCCAGCCCGTTCTCGACAAGCACTGCATAAAGTGTCACTCGGGCGCGACGCCTGCCAAGGGTATAGACCTGTCGGGCGACAAAACGCAGTTCTATTCGATGTCGTACCAGTCGCTGGTGTTCAAGGGATATGTGGCGTACTACTACATCAATCCGGGTCCGACGGGCAACTTCCCGGCGTTCGGGACCGGGTCGTGGGTCAGCAAACTCACGAAGATCATCGAATCGAAGCATCTTTCGACCAGCAAGGACCACAAACCGGTCAACGTTGACGATCAGGGCCGCCGCCGCATCTACGCCTGGATCGACGCCAACGTTCCGTATTACAGCACTTGGGACATGTCGCGTCCGCATTCAACCGGCGGACGGGATGCGACCACCATTCCGGCCGCTGAAGGCAAGGGACGCCCAAAGCCCGCGCCATGGGTCAATAAGTTGAAAAAGATCTGCGCCGAGAAGAAGGTGCGCGTCGACGCCAGGGGTTTGAACTTCACCAATCCCCAGTGGACTCCCGACTTCGTGAAGCTGCTGGCGAAATCCGCAGGCGGCGCCGCAGACGACAAGAAAGCCAGGTTCAAATCGACAAAGGATCCCGACTACCGGGCGATACTCAAAGTTCTAATGGAAGCTAAATCCACGCTCCTGGCCTATCCGAGAATCGATATGCCCGGAGCCAAGGCGATACCCCAGAAACGCGACTTTGGAAGGGTCTATTAACGCTCGACAATGAAAAAGATAATTGATCTGAGAAGCGATACGGTAACCAAGCCCACCGACGCCATGCGCGAGGCGATGGCGCGCGCGGAAGTCGGAGACGATGTTTACGGTGAGGACCCTACGATAAACCGTCTGGAGGCGCTGGCCGCCGAAATGCTTGGAAAGGAAGCGGCGGTTTTCGCGCCCAGCGGAACGCAAAGCAATCTCATAGGCGTACTGGCGCACTGCCAGCGCGGTGATGAGTACATCGTCGGACAGCACGCTCACACCTACAAATACGAGGGCGGCGGGGCGGCTGTGTTGGGGAGCATTCAGCCCCAACCGATCGATCTTGAGCCCGACGGTTCGCTGGATCTCGACAAAGTAGCTCGTGCGGTCAAGCCCGACGACTTCCACTTCGCGCGCACGCGACTGCTGTGCCTGGAGAACACGCACAGAGGCATGGCGCTGCCGATGGACTATCTCGCCCGGGCTGAAGCTTTCGCACGCGACTGCGGATTGTCGATACATCTTGACGGGGCTCGCGTGTTCAATGCGGCGGTCAAACTCGGGGTTCCGGTCTCCGACATCGCACGCCATTTCGACTCGGTCTCGATCTGTCTGTCGAAAGGGCTCGGCGCTCCGGTCGGTTCGCTGCTCTGCGCCAGCCAATCGCTTGTGAAAGAAGCTCGCAGGTGGCGGAAAGTGCTCGGAGGCGGAATGCGTCAGGCGGGCGTTTTGGCGGCGGCTGGTATCATCGCGCTGGAACAGCACGTAGAGCGTCTGGCCGAAGATCACGCCAATGCAGCCAGACTGGCCGGCGGGCTGAGCGATATTGACGGGATATCGGTCGATCGCGCCGCCGTCCAGACGAACATGGTTTTCGCGTCAATGTCAGGGGAAATTGTGGATCGCCTGGTGGAGTTCCTGGCTGGGCGGGGCATACTGATTCTCGGTGGAAAGATGCTGGGCGGTCCGACTATTCGCATTGTGACCCACCTGGACGTCACCAGCGAAGATATCGATATTCTGGCCGCCGCAATCAGGGAGTTCTTCGACAAAGAGGCGTAACTGGCTTTTTCGGGGAACCAAACGAGCAAGTCGGGCGTCTTATAGGTACATTGAATGTCTGCGGCCTTGACGCCGCTATCGCTATTTTGCAACAACGTTTCTTGCCATGCGTTTCGTCTCTATGTACGATGCAAGCCTTCGAATCGGCGTTGGCTGATTGCAGGGACGTCAGGATATCATTTTGAACGAGTATTGGGATTAGGCGTAACCTCCCTGGTGTCCTGTGCGTAGAAAAAACAGGTGGTGCTATGAATTCTACAGCAGTTACATTGCGTGTCGCGGCGCTTCTGATCGTCGTGGGAGTGTTGGCGGGGTTGGTCTGCGGTGACGAGACCGAGACTTTCATCAAGGAGATAATCCAGGGCGCTCGCACCGACAGCCAGCGTTCAGCCAAGCTCATGGAAGCTGTCTCCATGACCGAAGGCAACGAGAAACTGCAGATCGCCCTGCTGGGAAAGAGCGTTGAGTACGGTGTTAAGAGCCTTCGAACCGCCGACGACTGCGTCAGGGTCCAGAAGGCCGCCAGCATGCTCGTTACGCGCGATCCGGACAGGGAACCCCACTGGTTAGCCCAGCAGGCCAAGGTGTATCGTCGGATGCAAATCCTGAGCAAGTCCAAGGACGAGAAGTCGAAGTTGGCGGACAAGGTTATTGATTTGTTGGTGCGGTCCGGACACGTCGCGGCGACAAAGGGCGATTGGAAGGCTTCTCTCTCAGCTTACAGCGAGGCCCAATCCGTCGCATCGATTTACAGGAAGCTCGTAAAGGCCAATCTGATTTCTCGCGTCCGCACGGTCCTGAGCCTGGCCAGGGCTTGCGAGCAGGTATCCAAGTACAGCGAGCAACTGACCAAGAAGCCCGATGATGTTGACCTTCGGTCGAGCCTGATCAAAACGCTGCTGGTCACCCTTGACGATCCGATCGGTGCGGCGAAGTACGTTAACGAGGACACCGACCAGAAACTCCAGGCGTACGTTCCGCTTGCCGGAAAAGACATCTCCGAAGTACCGTTTGAGGGCTGCAAGAGCCTGGGAGAATGGTATTACAAGGAACTGGCCAAGAGCGGCGGGGGGTTGAATAAATACAGAATGCTGCGAAGGGCGAAGACCTACTACCAGCGGGCGCTGACGCTCCACGGAAAAACCGACATAACAAGCGCCGCCATGAAGCACCAGATCGCCCAGATTGAAGCTGAGCTGATCAAGACTCGCACCGCCGATCCGTTGGCGTGCGTGTTCTGTTTCGCAGCCGGGAAGACTGACTGCGGTCCGTGCATGGTCAAGGGCAAGAGCAGCGGGAAGCTGCAGTGCGCCAAATGTGAAAGCAGCGGTCGGATGAAGTGCGCCCGGTGCAATGGAATCTACGGCCTGAAGTGCAAGAAATGCAGCGGCAAGGGCATTATCTACTACATAGTGAAGAGCTACTACGGTAAGTATCGTTCCTCCAAGAGCTGCACCACCTGCTCCGGTACGGGGAACATGCACTACGACACGCGGACAAAGCGGTATCGCTACGGTACGTGTTCGTACTGCAGTTATCATTCTCCCAAGGGAAGCGATGTTTGCACTGATTGCGCCGGAGGCGGGGGAACCAAGGCGTGTCCAAAATGCAACGGGGACAAAACCCTGCGATGCAGCCGCTGCCCGTGAGATTCCGGGGTGCGGCTGGGATTCGGGGGGTCTGTCGACTGCAAAAGGGTTGTTGCAGAAGTCTTGGGCGGTATAATCACGATAGACGCCCGTGACCGGCGAGGGAGAATCCTTGATGAAACTTAGAAAGATTACATTTGGCCTCGCAGTGCTGCTTGCGGTTGCAGCCGTGTTCGCCGAATCCGAACCCACTGATGACGAGATTGAATCGTTCATCCGCGAGATCATCAAGGACGCACGCACCGACAGCCAAAGGTCCAGCCTGCTCATGGAGGCTGTCTCTCTAGCCGAAGGCAACGGTAAGTTGAAGATCGCATTGTTGGAAAGGTCCGTGAAATACGGAATCAAAGCTCTTCGCACCACTGAAGACTGTCGGAAATTCCAGGCTGTTTTGGTTAATCTTGTCCAGGTCGATCCCGATAGACAAGCCCATTGGTTGGCCCAGCAGGCGGCCGTACTCCGCCGGTGGAGCTTCCTGACGAAATCCGCGGCCGACAAGCGAGCACTGGCCCAGGCGTCCGTAAAGGTTCTGACCAGGGCGGGCCTCGCCAGCGGAGCCAAAGGCGACTGGAAGAAGGCTTCGAGCCTGTTGGTCGAGGCCAAGGCCGCCGCAGTCGCCGGCAAGCTTCCCAATGTCAGTCGGCTGACGAACTACTTGCGGACAGCGTCGTATCTCCAGAAAACCAAGGTTAAGATCAACGCTCACGTTGCGGCTCTGGAGAAATCCGCCGACGATCTTGACGCTCGATCTGATCTGATCAAACTGCTGATCACGGCGATGGATGATCCGGGTGGGGCGATGAAGTACATTAACGATGATGTTGACGAGCAGTTCCGGACATTTACTCCGATGGCCGCCAAAGATATCTCCACGCTGCCTGTGGAGGCCTGTAAGAATCTGGGTGACTGGTATTTCAAGGAATTGTCCAAGAGTTCGATCGGCGTGGTGAAATTCAGGATGCTGTCTCGCGCAAAGACCTATTACAAAGGCGTTTTGAAACTCCACACCGATGCGGATGTTACGTCTGCAACACTGAAGCTGAGCCTGGCGCGGATAGAGTCGGATCTGGCGAAGTTGCGCGGTGTGGACCCGCTGGTGTGCATGCACTGCTCGGCGTCGGGGAATATGCCCTGTCAGGCCTGTCTGACTAACGGTGTGGCGACCGGATTGCGGAAATGCTACTACTGCAAGGGCTCGGCGCGGGGCAAGTGCAGGACGTGCCAAGGTCAGTTTCGCTTGAAATGTTCGCGTTGTTCGGGCAAAGGGAAGGTTTACACCGGGACCAGGCGGTCGGGCGGAGTCTACTACAAAGTTTATGCGAAATGCTCCACGTGTAGAGGGCTCGGAGTGACGCACCGGTCCAGTTCATCGTATTCCGCTCGCCCCGGATCGTGCCCTACCTGCAGCAAACTGCAGCCCGAGAGCCGCAGGGGCACGGGCCCATGCACGTATTGCTCCGGTAAGGGCGGTTCGGGAACGTGTTACACTTGCAAAGGATCCAAGACTGCCGTATGCACACACTGCCCCGCGGGGCGGGCGATATCTCCCAGCCGTACGCGCAGTTCCTCCACCAGGCGGCCCCGACCGCCCAAACGACCGCGGACGTCGACTCCCTCAACGCCCACGGACCGCTCAATACGGAAGAAACCAAAGTCTGAAACGGGATCGAAATCGAGAGATTAAGACTGGCGACAATGCGTGCATTCGGCCCGGATTCGGACCTTACGCAATCATGCCGTCCAATTCTTCGAGCGAGTTGGCGATAAGCTGAGCCTCACCGCCCGGCGGGGCGGGTTTGTGAGAGTGAACCTGTCCGTCAAGGAGCAACTGAACCGTCCGCCATCCCAGCCCATTGGGCGCTGCGAAATCCTTAGACGGATTATCACCCACATACGTACACTGTCCCGCGTCAATCTGCAGTTCCCTGCAGATAGCTTCAAAACCGGCCGGTGAGGGTTTCCATGCTTCGCGCCCCATCGCCTCGGTAAAGACAACTGCGTCGAAGTGCTCCGCCAGACCGAGGGCGTCGAGTTTCAGCTCCTGGGCGGGAAGGAAACCGTCGGAGACGATCCCCAGCAGATTGCTGACGTGGAGCCTGGTCAGGAGTTCGCACACGCCCGGACGCGGGGTTATTTGCGGACTGTGATCTCGGTAAACCGCTACGAGTTCCGTGATTTGCGGACCGGTCAGGCCAAGCGAGAAGTTCTCGTTCAGTGCGTCGAAGGCTCCGGCCGTACGCCCGCTGAGAAAACGCTCCCAAAGCCAATCCCGCATCCGGTCGCTGTGACTCGGATCGTCGCTCAGGTGCTCACAGATTGCACGATACCCGCTGAGCACATAGTCGCGTTCGGCGTAGAGAGTGTCGTCGAGGTCGAAGACGATCGCCTGGTTTCTTGCCGGAATGACTGGCATGTTGCACAGTGAGGCGTTGAGGGAATTACTTCGAAATCGGCGAGTTGAAGCCCGGTAGGGATTCGGGATTCTTCTCGACAGTGAAGACCGCCTGATCGTATCGCAGCATCATCAGGTGATCCTTGAAATCAATGTTCTTGTCGATCGGTAGTCCGAGGGTTTCCTGCAGGACGTAGCGGGGCAGGTTTGCTCCTGCTTCTATCGATAGGGGAGATCCGCCTCCAAATCGCGGATTAACCTCAAAGAACCGCGGCCGGCCGCTATCTTCGCATCTGCATTGGCAGCAGAACACGCCCCAGACATCGCCAAGCAGCCCTGAGAGTTTTCGCGTATCTTCTATGATGCGTTCGTCCCTTATCGTGATTCCCTTCTCGATCTCTCCGCTGCGAATGACCATTCGCAGACGCGGTACGATGCAGTGTATCGTTCCATCGCGGCCCCGGAAGACATCCACGGTGTACTCCTGTCCGGGGACGTATTCCTGGACAATCATCAGATCTCCGAAGGTCGCCAGGTGGGCCTTGAGTTCCCTGTCGTCGTTCAGCAAACCGGTTCCCACCGAAGCCGAGCCCCTGAGCGGTTTGATGAAGCACGGGTAGAACGGATTGCTGTGGAATTCCTCGAGCGTAAGGGTCCTTATAGTCGCCAGGCCGGCGCCCGAAAGACTGTCCTGGAAGGCGGCCTTGTTGCGGCAGAGCTTGATCGACTCTTCGTTACCGACCATGACTGTGCAGTCGACGGCTTCGAATCTGGCCCGTTGACGGGCGAGTGAACGTATGTCAATGTCCGTCATTGGAAGAACCAGTGAGATGTCGTGCTTCTTGACGATGTTCACCAGGCTCGGGATGTACTCGATACATCCTGCTCGCGGGACTATTTCCGCGACGTCCGCGACGTGGCAGGACGGTGACGCCCCCATGACATCCGCTGCGATCAGCTTGCCCTTCAGGCCCAGACCTTTCAGGGCCTTGCGAAACGCCTCCATCAGCACAACGCGACGTCCAGCGCAGGTAAACAGGATATTGACCTCTTGCTTACTGATCGTTCTCGTACTCCCTGTCGTTACTGTATCGTTTCTCGTAAACTTCACTGCGTGGGCGAAGAATGTTGCCCACCGTCCGCAAAATGATGCGTAGATCAAACCAGAAACTTCGATTATCCACATAGTGGACATCCATTTCAATCTTCTCTTCGATTGTAAGCTGCCCGCGCCCGTAGGCCTGGGCGTATCCGGTGACCCCCGGACGAACTTCCAGGCGCCTCCGCTGGACATCGTCCCACTTCTCGGCCTGGCGTTCGTATAAGGGCCTGGGACCGACAAGACTCATCTGCCCGATTATTATGTTGAGCAGTTGGGGCAATTCGTCCAGGCTCGTTTCGCGAAGGAACTTGCCCAGGCGCGTCAATCTAGGGTCGTCTCCGGAATGCGGGGAACTACCGTACGGATCGGCGTCGATTCGCATCGTGCGGAATTTCAGTATGGTGAACGGTCTGCCATGTCGTCCCGCCCGACGCTGTTTGAAAATCGCCTTGCCCGGCGAGCCGATGCGGATCAGGAAGGCTGTCACCAGCATCGGTATAAGAAGCAGGATCAGAAGCAGGATCGAGACCAGTATGTCGAAAGCGCGCTTGATCATATTGTCTGTAACCGCCCGCAATGCAAGGGGCTAGTAAGACAATCGGCTATCTTGCGGTGAAACCTTACAAGTCTCTGGCATAAGGCGATCTGTCATTTGATCCTCGCAAGGCGGACTTTAATCTTACGTGCGGGCTTTCCGATCGGTTCGATAACCTTCAGCGTTAATTCGTCCCCGGGCTTCCTGGATTGCACGATTTTCAGCAGGTCGTCGAGATATGCAACCGGTTTTCCGTCGATCTCCATGATCAGCGTTTCGTGTGTCATCCCCGCGCTGTCCAGCGGACCGCCCTTGTCCAGGCGCGGAGTTACTATGCCTTGCACACCTTTGGGAAGTCGGGCGATGAATCCCTGGCTTTGAGTCCACAACTCCTCCATAGCCGCCCCAAGCGTAGCCACCTTCCGATCGCCTCGATCGGCCAGCATCTTCGTTATCGCGTCGGCCGGAGCGGCAAAGGCTATTCCCACCCACGATTTATCGGTGTTGTTCAAGTATCCGCTCTGGACGCCCACGACCCGCCCGCGTGAGTCCGTCCAGCACCCGCCCGAGGATCCCACAGGCGACGCGCCGTCTATATATACGCACCGAACGTAGCATTTTAGAGTCGCCTGCCAGCAGTACGACGGTTTCGTTCGGGCCACCGTTCCCTTCAGCACTAATCCGTGGCGCCAGATCGGCGAACTTGAGAGCATCACCTCGGACAACGCCTCCGGAGTGCGGTCGGCTACTTTGAGACTCGGGTATTTTCGCCCTTTTCCCGTTACCTGAAGCAACGCTAAATCGTGCCCGCGATCGGTCGCAATCCGCCGAGCGGTCAGCCTGCCCACCGTCGGAGAGATAACCTCAATATGCTTGCCCTTGACGTTATTCACTACATGACAGGCCGTCAGCACCACGCCCTCGGGGCTGATGAAGCATCCCGACCCGGTCATCCGCCCATCAATCAGAATCTCCACCGACGCGCGCTGGAGTCTGGCGTACAGTGGCTCACTCGCGGGAGCCTTGCGTTCGGCCCTGGCTCCGCCGAGCCCCAGATACCCGCCCGCAACTGCTGCAAATAGTGCTGCGGCAACGCAAATCCGACCAACCGTTCCCAATCTCATCGCATTTCTCCAATCGGCGGGGCGTCCCGCGCGCCAACCGCCAGCCGTTATCAAATCACTCGTCTTTCGCGTGTCTGTTCAGTCCCGCTACTATCGCCAGGACAGCCGCCTGGTCGATGTTCGTGTCGCGTCCCACGCCGAACAGCACCTGTCCGTCGTCGAATTTCAGCGGTACGTACGCCAGGGCGGTCGCGTTTGCGCCCTTACCGATGGCCTGCTCGTGATAATCGTCGACTGTGAAGTAGGGGGCTCCGAGCTTCCGCATACAGTGCACGAACGCCGATATCGGTCCGTTACCGTCGTCGGTGAGCGTTTTCTCCTCGCCACGGACCTTCAAATGCACCTCACCGTGGATATGTGTGGGGTCGTCGTCGTCCGGGCGAGGCCAGTATCCCAACAGTTCGTACGGGCCGACGGGATTCAGGAATTCATCGTTGAATATCTCGTGGACTTCGCTACTGGTGATTTCGCGTTGGACGCTGTCGGAGAGGCGCTGGACGGCTGCTCCGATTTCCGGATGCATCGCCTTGGGCGCTTCGATGCCGTAATCCTGCTCGAGCACCCAGGCTACTCCGCCCTTGCCCGATTGGCTGTTGATGCGGATCAGCGATTCGTACTGCTTGCCCAGATCGGCTGGGTCCACGTGCAGATACGGTACGCACCATCCCAGTCCGAACCGCTCTGCCGATTTATCGAGCCGCGCCATGCCTTTGCGTATCGCGTCCTGGTGCGATCCGGAGAACGCAGTGAAAACGTACTCGCCCGAGTAGGGCATCCTGGATGGGATCGGCATTCCGGTCAGGCGAGCTACGGTTTTGGCGATGTGCGGGAGCCTCGAGAAATCCAGCCCCGTATCCACGCCGCGGGAGTGCAGATTGCACGCCAGCGTCACCAGGTCCACATTGCCCGTCCGTTCGCCGTGCCCGAACAATGTGCCCTCGACGCGTTGTGCTCCCGCCAGCAGCGCCAATTCGCTCGATGCGATCGCCATGCCCTGATCGTTATGGCTGTGCAGCGATATCACAACGTTTTCGGGGTTCGGGAATTTGCGGATGAACAGTTCTATCATGTCGGCGTAGTGGTTGGGCGGACGTCGCTCCACGGTGGCCGGGAGGTTCAGTATCATCGGTTTGTCGGGCGTTGCGTGGCCCCATGTTTCCACTGCGGCGTGGCATACCTCGATGGCGAAGTTCAAATCCGTCGCCGTAAACTCCTCGGGCGAGAACTCCAGGCGGATATCGCTTCCGGGCTCCTTGTCGGCCAGTTGTCGCGACAGACCTATCGAATCGACCACCATTTTCAGCGTCTGGGCCCGCGTCAGACCGAAGACCTCCTCCATGTGCAGATCGGAGGTCGCCGCATACAAATGCACGATGCCCCGCTCGAGTCCGACCATAGACTCGAACGTTCGTTCGACCAGGTGGCTGCGGCATTGTGTCAGACCCATGATGAACACGTCGTCGGGAACGTGATTCTCTTCGATGAGGCGCCGGACGAAGGCGAAGTCGTCGCTGCTGGCCGACGGGAACGCAACTTCGATATGCTTGAATCCGATCTCGCAGAGCAACAGGAAATACTCGAGCTTCTGGTCGGGTCCGAGCGGATTGGGCAACGCCTGGTTGCCGTCGCGCAGGTCCACCGAGCACCAGATGGGGCTGGAGGTGATGGTCCGACCGGGCCACTGCCGGTCCGGAATGTCGAATCCGGACGGCGGGGCGTACTTCGGGATGTTCGCATTGTCTGCCATAATGTAATCCTGTCTGCTGATCTTAACCTAATACGACCTAATGTAATACAACGGGCCCGGCAATCCGATACCGGATTGCCGGGCCCGTTGAAACTGTTCTCTCAATCGGCCCGCAATCCGTCAGCGCAGCAGTAGCCCGAGCAATAAAAGCAGGCTCAAGCTGTTTGGCTGACGGATCATGGTATTTCAAACTTCCTTAATATGCTCACTCTATTATCGGTACTTCCGGGCTTGTTGGCAAGTCAATCGCACGGTTTTTTTTACAGACGGTCGTCCGAGCCGGTTCGCGGGCGATAAAAGAGAGCAGGTGATCCGCTGTGTGTCGGACCACCTGCTCTATGTTCCCGGGGTGTGGCTGCTGTTTCACCCGCGGGCGTCCACTGCACTCATCCGGATTCGGGACCGCCCTCGGCCTGCCGTCTGACGACGACACCTCTAATCGGCCGGGGGCGCTTACTGTTCCCGAATCAGATGACAAGATCCATCGTTTTCTCTATCACCTCGGCCAGATCGATCGCTGTGTAAGGAGTGATCAGACATCCGTCAAATCCGCTTGCACACAGCTTCTCTTGTCGTTTGGGCGTCAGGTTCGGAGCTGCGGCCAGCAGGCTCGCGCCTTTCAGCAGGTCGTGGTTCTTGACGCTCTGACCTATCTCGCCGGCCTTGACTGCGGTCATTCCGTTCGTCAACGCGATCACAATTGCGTGGGGCAGGATTTCGCGTGCGGCCAGACCCGCCTCGAAACAGGTCGCCGCCGTGCGAAATTCGTAGTTCTCCATTTCGGAGAACTCGTCTGAAACTTCAGGCGGTATGTCCGGGTCGATGACGAGCACTTTCCTGGTCACGCCGCCCAACGCGCCCATGGGCATGTTGTTGGCTTTCATGAAAGCAACGAGCTGCTCGACCGGTATTCGCCTGTCGCGGCTGCCCGGTATGCGGTAGCCTTGTAACTTGCCCGTATCGAACCACTTGGTGACTGTACGAGCGGCTACGTGGCATATACGCGCCACGTCGCCCGTGGTCAAAACCCGCTTACCGGCGGAGCGTTTTTGTGTAGTTTCTGGCACGATTATCACTTATCACCCTACCCGCTAAAGGGTTCATCGGCCTGTGGGCGACCGGTGTTAAATTGCGCGCAACTATTTCTGCACGCTTGGGCTCGGCGATGGAATCGAGGCTCGGCTCGCGGTATAGTGTGCTGTTTTCAGGGACCAAACTGAGCGCCTGGGAGCAGCGATTGGACCGTCTTCTGGACAACCTGAACGAACCGCAACGCCAAGCCGTCACCCACACAGACGGGGCGATGCTCATTCTCGCCGGAGCCGGATCCGGAAAGACCAGGGCGATTACGTATCGCTTGGCGCACCTTATCGAAACCGGCGTGGCGCCGTGGAACATCCTGGCGATAACTTTCACCAACAAAGCCGCCCGCGAAATGGCCTCACGCGTCGAATCGCTTCACGTCGGCTCGGGGGCGACTTTATGCACGTTCCACGCCCTGTGCGCCCGCCTGCTGCGAGAGTTCGCCGATCGAGCAGGGATCGAACCGAACTACACGATATACGATCGCGACGACCAGGTCCGCCTGACCAAGGAGGCGATCCTGGTCGCAGGCGTGCCCGTGGCGAACTTCCCGCCAGCCAGAGTGCACGCATCGATCGGACGGGCGAAAAACCGCCTCCGCACGCCGACCGCCTGCGCAGAGGAGGCCCAGTCATTCCACGAAGAGCAGGTCGCGAGGGTCTACATCCAATACCAGAAGCTCCTCCAGGCCAATAATGCGCTGGATTTCGACGACCTGCTGCTGCGGACGGCGTTCATGCTGCGGGATCACAGCGATGTCGGTGAGATTCTCTCAAAACGCTACCAATACGTGATGATCGACGAATACCAGGACACCAACCACGCGCAATACCTGTTGGCTAGGGCTATTGCGGGACCGCACGGCAATCTGTGCGTTACGGGCGATCCGGACCAGAGCATCTACGCATGGCGCGGGGCCGACATCTCGAACATACTCGAATTCGAGAAGGACTATCCCGATGCGAAGATAGTCGTGCTCGACGAAAACTACCGCTCGACGAAAGCTATCCTGCACGGGGCGTCGAACCTGATCTCACACAACACCCATCGCAAGGATAAAGCCCTCTGGACCAGGCGCACCGGCGGGGCCGACATCAGCGTTGTCTACTGCAACGATGAACACGCCGAGGCCCAATGGATTGCAGAGCGAATCATCGCGTTGCGGGACCAGGGCCTGGCCGCTGAGAAAATGGCGGTGTTCTATCGCGTTAACAGCCTGTCGCGCGTTGTCGAAAACGCGCTCCGCGAAAACGCGATTCCGTACCGTATCGCACGCGGAGTGGAGTTCTACAACCGCAAGGAAGTAAAGGATGTGCTGGCGTATCTGAAGGTTATCGTAAACCCCGTAGACGACATAAGCTGCTTGCGGATCATCAACTTACCGGCCCGCGGAATCGGGGCGACGGCCGTAAAACGCCTGGTCGAGCACGCACGTATGAGCGGGAAGTCCGTGCTGGAGGTCTGCAAGGACGGGCTGGCGGCTGGGCTCAGGGCTCCGGCCGCCAAAAAGGTCGCCGCATTCCACGATTTGATGACTTCCTTCACCGAAGAGAAGGACCAACCGGTCGCCCGGATCGCAAATCACGTTATCGACGCGATATCGCTGCAGGACGCCTTCGGAGGGGATGACGCTCCGGACTCATCGGCGTGGCGGAACGTGGGCGAACTGGTCAACAACGCAGCCGAGTTCGACTCACGCACCGAAGGCGGAACGCTTGAAGAATACCTCCACCAGGTCGCCCTTATCGCCGATGTGGACCACATGCAAGGCGGTGACGGGGCGGTTACTCTCATGACGCTCCACTCAGCCAAGGGGCTCGAATTCCCCGCGGTGTTCATCGTCGGATGGGAGTTCGGGCTCCTTCCCTTCCACCGGGGCGACCAGCCCTACGCAAGACAAATCGCCTCCAGCCCGCAAGATGAAGAGGAACGCAGACTTGCCTTCGTCGGAATGACCCGCGCGATGGAGCACCTTGCGCTTTCCTGTGCCCGCAAACGCATGCAGCGAGGGCGCACCGAAACGCAAATTGCATCACCGTTCCTCAACGAAATCGGGACCGAAATGGTCGAAATCGAGGACATCACCACGCCTCCGCCCAATCCCTGGGCCGATCGCACCGGACCGCGGGGCGGGTTCTACGACGACGCGGCCGAACGGGAGATGATCGAATCGTCCGACATAGACGAAGCGTTCCCGCCCGAGTACGAGTATCTGCGGATCGGCAGCCTGGTGAGTCATCCAATGTTCGGCCGCGGTCGCGTCGTCGCCAAAGGCTCCCAGCGCTGGCCCGAAACTCGACTGGAAATCCACTTCGAGGACCTCGGTCCCAAGACCATCAAACTGTCGGTAGTCCGCCTGGAACTGCTCGACGAGTAAGCCCCCGGACCCCGGGCGGTGGTTCACAATTGGTTCACACATGTTACAGGTCGTTTTGGGGGTGCTATAGTCGGAATAATCGGGCAAGTCGCCCAGTTGATACGCGAGTCGTAGCGTCGGCAACGGTTTATATAGCAGTGTGTTAGAGTCGATATTCTCCCCTGAAATATCTCGCCTTATCGTCCAATTGCGGAGGTTCACAGGTACGCGCGTTTTTGGGGGTGTGTGAACCTTCTCGCCGCTTGCGAATGAGCGAACTTATTGTCGGTTCAATCGTAGAAATGACTATGTGTTGTCCCCCGTTCGGGCGCGGGGCCGCTCAACACGCGCAGGGAGCATATGAAATGATCCGATTCCAGGGCCGAAACCGTGGGAAACTCGCATCCGCGCTCGCCGCGTGGACCGTCGTCGTCGGCGTTATCGCCCTTCACGCCGCCTGCGAGCCATCGGCCCGGGCCGAGCCTCGCCGAGCCGACGCGTCGATCGAGGCGATGACGCTGCCCGGCGGCAAGTTCGCACCCGGCAAGGTGAAATTGCGGATCGAGGTCCACGCCAGAGTTCCAAAGGGCTCCAGGTACGTGGAGACCAGCCCCGACAACAGTCGGCTGGCGTGCTATTACATGAAGGGCGACCGGGCCGTTCCGTTCATCTGCGGCGAGAAGGGCGACCCGGGCGATCTTGACCGGAAAACCCCGCCGACGTATCCCAACCGCTGGACGCCCCCCAGGAAGAAACGCACCGCGCCTCGAACTGAGATCCCGCACTGTCTATTCAGCG
The DNA here is from genome assembly GCA_030745875.1 of Phycisphaerae bacterium. Taxonomy (GTDB): domain Bacteria; phylum Planctomycetota; class Phycisphaerae; order SM23-33; family SM23-33; genus BS750m-G57. The sequence goes on along the minus strand of JASLNT010000054.1, from coordinate 2,120 downwards.
CCGATTCCCGCAACCAGATATTCGCCATAGGTCTGACCGCGGACGATCGCCGATTCTCTCACGGGCGCCCGGCGCTTAACAACGCCCGCATCCGCTGGAACGGCCGCGACAGCGAGACCTACGACGAACTCATCCGCATCGGCATATCGCCCGACGGGAAGCACTACGCATGCCTCGCCCGCGACGCACGCAGAGGCTGGTTCGCACTCATGGACGGGCGCGAAGTCGCACTTACGGGCCTGACCGGAGCCCACCCCTCCGCCGCTATCCCGCCGCCAGCCACACCAGGGTCCGAGAAGCCCAAAGGACCCAGCCCGCGCGTTCCCCAGGTGTTCTTCAGCCCCGACCGCACCAGGTTCATACACACCGTAGCCGTGAAAAGCAAAACTACGAATCAATGCGAATACAAGGTCTACCTCGACAACAAGTACCTCAAAACCTGGCCGCAGATAATCGGCACCACCTGGAGCTGGGACTCCAAACGCTACGCCTACTTCGGCCGCCTCGGACCGATCGACCGCAGATGGCGATATCGCGCCGTTATCGACGGTAAGGAATCGAAGGCGTATCGCATCTTCAGAGAGGGCTCGCTGACCTTCAGTTACGACGGGACGCAATACGCCTTCCTCGCCCAGCGCGGGGGCCTGACCGCACACCCTTCGGGTCCCCGGGTGGCCTGCTCCATTAACGAGTTCGTCGTTCACAACGGCGTGGAGGGCAAGTCCTACGCCAGAATTCGCCAACCGTTCTATCCCGTTGACGCCAGGAGGGCGTTTTATGGGGTCAATCCCCGCCCGCTCGTCGCATTCACCAACAGCGGCGGGGTGACCTACGGGGTTGATGTGGTTTACGAGCATTTCGTCCCGGGCGAGATCCCGGCGTGCAAGATATATTCCGCGACTATCTTTGACGGTCGCGAGCAACGCAAAGCCAACTTCGGCTACCGTGTGGCGTTTTCCCGGGACCACAAGCAGGCGGTCTATGTCGGCCGTCCGGGCTGCACTCGCGGCCGGAAGCTCTCGCCGATCCCCAGGGCTCCGGACGCTTTGATGAAAGGTCCGACCGTCATTGTCCACAACGGGCGAGAAGGGCGGACATTCAAGGGCCTGTTGAGACACCCGATGATCAGCCCGGACGGGCGACATGCGGCCGCGTTTCTTAATCCCGACGGCGTCGCATCCTACCATGGCAAGGACATGCGCCTTGTCGTCGACGACATAGTGTTTCCCATCAGCGTTCAGTTCCCCGGCATTTTAGCGTACAGCAGCCCAACGACCTTCCACGCCAGATGCGGACGAAGACCAGCCAACAACATGACCCTCTACAAATGGACCCTCGTCCCCGCCAAGCCGTAATATGGAGTGCGGCGGCTAGACGCCGCTTTGCCTTGTCGCGGAGCGATGCCGCCACGCCGTTCGTCCCACACATAGACGCAGCTTCCAGCCGCGTGATTCAAAGCGGCCAGACGCCGCTTCTACGTTTACCGTCAAAGGCCCAACGGGCCAGCGCGATTCCAGCCGGGTCCGGCAGGGCCCGGAACACGTGCCCCAATGCCCGTAAGCCCGAAAAGGGCGACAGAACCGCCGCCGTGCCGTAATATGGAGTGCGGCGGCTCGACGCCGCTTTGCCTTGTCGCGGAGCGATGCCGTGTGCCGTAAGTCGCAGCCCCACACATAGACGCAGCTTCCAGCCGCGTGATTCAAAGCGGCCAGACGCCGCTTCTACGTTTACCGTCCCCTTGAAAATTGTGTTCCTTGCTCCGCCAGAGGCGGATTGGCTGTTCATCGGTCTCTCACAACTTGCATCTCTCCCGCGTTTGCATTAGCATCCAAATATCACGATCTCAGCCGCGGGAGCAAACGCCAATGGAGTCAAACGAGATTCTGGAAAACGTTCGACAACTCATAGCCGACCATTCCGCCGGCGATCCGGACAAATGGTGGTGCATTGATTGAGAAGACACAACTACGTCTATAGAAGTGGCTTGCCCCGGTTCTTCGGTCCAGTTGTTATGAGAGAACCATTACCTTGTCATTCGTTCCGCTGCCTGGCTGCGTAGGGCGGAGCGCAGCGGAGCCCGGAGCAGGCTGGCAGCGGGCGGCGTATTCCGCCGGACTCTG
>JASLNT010000053.1 GCA_030745875.1 Phycisphaerae bacterium | reverse complement strand
TCTTGTCGTAGTCGGCTTGGGTCAGGTATTTCGGCGGGGGCAAGGTGATCTTGGGGCCGCGAACATCGCGCGCCGGATTGTGCTTGAGGATGCCGCGGGCGACACAGAACTTGCAGAATGTCGATAGGGCGGTTCGAGACTTCGCCCGGGTCGACGCTGCAACCCCTTGTGCCTTGAGGTCGGCCAGATGGTTCGCTATGCTCGCCGGTGTGATTGTCGCCGCGTCGGTGATGCCTTGGGCGGCCATGAACTTTGCCACCTTCCGCGCATTGCGATGGGCCTGCTCTGCCGTGGCGTGGTCCATGTTGTCCGTCTCGAAATCATCGAGCAGTTTATTGAGGCCCGGGGCGAGATTTATCGCTTCGGCTTTGCGCCCAATCTTCGATTTCGGTTTGCGGTTGCCAGTCTTCCGCATGGCTGTGATCTGCGGCGCTGTCAGGCCGGACGCGCGGATATCTGCGGCCAGTTGGTTGGCGATGGTCAAGTCTTTCGTCCCCCGTGTTTCGCCCATCGGTATCAGGGCCAGTTGCTGTGAGCCCTTGCCGGACAGATGCCACGAGAAGTAGTATCGTCCGCCTCGTTGATAGATGCCTGACTCTCGCCGTCTTCGTGCCATGTTTTGGCCCTTTCTGTTACAGTTGCCTGTTACAGTTATACGATAAAGGGCTTGTTGTTATCAACTTAGAAATGAGCCTTTAGGGCTTTTGAATCCCGCGCGTCTGCCAATTCCGCCACTCCGGCGTATCCTGTGCTGGAAACTTGCCGCCATCGCAAGTCAGGAGGCATACAATACCGTATACCCGTAAGCTTGACAAGAGTTTGAGCATCTTCGCTGCTAATTCGCCTTGCGTGGCTCAGGAATCCTGCAGGTAACAGTTGATCGCTGCTGCTGCGGCGCGGCCGGCGGCGATTACTCTTACTATCAACGATGCTCCGGACACCGAATCGCCGGCGGAAAACACGCCCGGTTCCGACGTCTGGAAGTCTTCATCGACCACGAGATTCCCGTTGGAGTCGCACTGCAGGCCGAACTTTTCGACCAGGCCCTCCCGAACCACGTGCAGGAAGCCCATCGCCAGCAGCACCAGATCCGCGTCCATCCGGAAGTCACTGCCTGGGACCTCCGCCATCTTCCATTTACCGCGTGACTGGGTCCACGTGACCTCGCAACCTCGCAGTTGGCTGACCCGCTCGCCGACGCCCATGAATCGTTTGGTTAGGATTCCCCAGCGGCGTTGGCAGCCTTCTTCGTGGGAGGTTGACGTTCGCAGAATCTTCGGCCACATCGGCCAGGGCGCCGTCGGGTCCAGGCCCTCGGGCGGTTGGGGCAGGATCTCAAACTGGTGGACTTCGCGTGCGCCCTGGCGTATGGCGGTGCCTACGCAGTCGCTGCCGGTGTCTCCGCCGCCGATAACGACGACAACCCTGTCCCTGGCGGAAATCTGTTTTTCGTCGCCTATGCCTTCACCGGAATTCACGCGATTCTGTTGGGCAAGATACTCCATGGCGAAATGGATGTTCTCCAACCCGCGTCCGGAAACGCCCAGGTCGCGAGGTTGTCCGGCTCCGATCGTCAGGCAGATCGCGTCGAACTGCTGGCGGAGGTACTTCAGCGAGAGATCCTTTCCTATGATGACGTCAGTCTGGAACTCCACGCCTTCAGCGTGCATCTGCTCGAGTCGGCGATCGATGATCTTCTTGTCGAGTTTGAAGTCGGGGATTCCGTATCGAAGCAAACCGCCGATCTTACAGTCCTTTTCGAAGACGACCACTTCATGTCCGGCGCGTGCGAGTTGTTGCGCTGCGGCCAGGCCGGCCGGACCGGATCCGACGACAGCTACTCGTTTGCCCGTCTTCCTGTCCGGGATAACCGGTTCGATCCATCCGGATGCGAACCCGCGTTCCACGATCTCGAATTCTATCTGTTTGATTGACACCGCATCGTTGTTGATATTCAGCGTGCAGGACGCCTCACACGGAGCCGGGCACAATCGCCCGGTGATCTCCGGGAAGTTATTGGTCGAATGGAGCATTTCGCAGGCCTGGCGCCATCTGCCCTGATAGACCAGGTCGTTGAATTCCGGGATGCGGTTAGCTACGGGGCACCCGTATCCGTGGCAGAACGGTATTCCGCAATCCATGCAGCGGGCCGCCTGCTGGTTCATCTCCTCTTCCGACATCGGGAGGTTGATCTCGAAGTAGTCACCGACCCTTTCGTTGACCGGGCGATGGGACGCTTCGATTCGTTGATATTCCATGAATCCTGTGGGTTTACCCATGGAACACCTCCTCGGTCGCCGGCGTGCTGTCGCCCTGTCTGTCCTCACGGTCTCGCATTCGCTGTATGGCCCTTCGATAATCGATTGGCACTACTTTCACAAATCTGCCCAGCATGTCTCGCCATCGGTCCAGGATGTGCTTCGCTCGCAGACTGTGAGTCCATTCGTGATGTTGTGTGATCAGTGCGTGCAGCTTGTCTATGTCGGAGGGCTCCAGAACGGGTTCAATGTCGACCAGGTCAAGATTGCACAGCGTATCGAAAAGCTGATGTTCGTCCAGCACATACGCCGTCCCACCGCTCATTCCCGCCGCGAAGTTCCGCCCCGTGCGTCCGAGAACCACCACGGTTCCCCCGGTCATGTATTCGCAACCATGGTCGCCTACACCCTCCACAACAGCTTCGGCTCCGCTGTTGCGAACGGCGAACCGTTCGCCGGCAAGACCGTTGATGAAGACCTCGCCCGATGTTGCGCCGTACAGCACAACATTACCTACGATTACGTTTTCGTGTGGCGGGAAGGGGGCCGCAGGCGGTGCCTGAACCACGATTCGCCCTCCGGACAGGCCCTTGCCCAGATAATCGTTGCTGTCGCCGACCAGGCGGAGTGTCACGCCGGGCGCCAGGAATGCGCCGAAACTCTGCCCGGCGGAACCGTTCAGCGTGATGTCAATTGTTCCATCATCCAAGCCGTCGGCCCCGCAGGCTTGAGCGATCCGATTGCTCAGAATCGCGCCTACGGTGCGGTCCACATTATGAATCGGCGCCTCCATCGATACTTTCTCGCGGTTTCGGATACTCTCTTCGACCGTCTCAAGTATCTTCCAGTCCAGATGCGACGTCAGCATCTCATCCTGGCTGCGGACCTGGCGGATGGCTTGTCCGCCGGCGGTGTCTTCACTGTAGAGTATCGCCGACAGGTCCAGACCGCGGGCTTTCCAGTGTTCTATCGCCTTTCGGGCCTGGAGTCTGCAGGTCTGACCGATCATATCTTCGAACTTCCGGAAGCCGAGTGCGGCCATTATGGTGCGGACCTCGTTGGCTATGAACATCATGAAGCGCTGGAGGTGTTCGGGCTGTCCTGTGAATTGCTTTCGGAGTTCCGGGTCCTGTGCGGCGATTCCGACCGGGCAGGTGCCTAGATGGCATTTACGCATTAGACAGCATCCCAGCGCCACCAGCGGGGCTGTTCCGAAACCGAATCTTTCGGCCCCGAGCAGAGCGGCGATAACTACGTCGCGTCCGGTCTTCATTTGCCCGTCGGCCTGCAGGCAGACTCGGTCTCGCAGACCGTTGCGCATAAGAGTTTGCTGTGTTTCGGCCAGGCCAAGCTCCCACGGACCGCCCGTGTGTTTGATTGACGACAGGGGGCTGGCGCCCGTCCCGCCGTCGTGTCCGGATATAAGTATTTCATCAGCGGCGCCCTTGGCGACTCCGGCCGCAATCGTGCCCACGCCGACCTCACTGACCAGTTTCACCGAGATCTGGGCCTCGGGGTTTGCGCACTTGAGATCATAGATGAGCTGTGCGAGGTCCTCGATGGAATAGATGTCGTGGTGCGGCGGCGGAGATATCAGCGTTACGCCCGGCGTGGCGTGTCGCAGGCGGGCGATGTCTTCGGTTACCTTGTATCCGGGCAGTTGTCCGCCTTCGCCCGGTTTGGCTCCCTGGGCCATTTTGATCTGCAGCATTTTAGCCTGGGACAGGTATTCAATAGTCACGCCGAACCGAGCGCTGGCGACCTGCTTGATTGCGCTGTTAAGCGAATCGCCGCCATCGCCTGTTTTGTATCGCGCCGGATCCTCTCCGCCCTCGCCGGTGTTGCTCATGGCTCCCAGGCGGTTCATCGCCCGGGCCATCGTTTCGTGGGTTTCCTTGCTGATCGAACCGTGCGACATGGCCCCGGTGCAGAATCGCTTGACGATCTCCTCGGCCGATTCGACTTCGTCCATCTCCACCGGATCGCCGGGAGAGAACTCGAACAAGCCTCGCAGAGTGAACAGCTTCTCGGATTGATTGTTAATGAGTTCTGCGTACTTTCGGTACGTTTCGGAGTCGCCGGTTCGTACGGCATGCTGGAGCAGCGATACTGATTCGGGGTTCCAGAGATGTCCTTCTCCGTCAACGCGGAAGCTGTATTCCCCTCCGAATTCGAGAGGCAACTCCGCCGGGATCGGATCAGCGTAGGCCTTATCGCGTCTCGATATCGCTTCGCGAGCGATAGTGTCTATGTCCACGCCCTCTATTCGGGACGGAGTGCCCGAGAAGTAAGCGTCAATTACACTGCGATTGATTCCAATAGCCTCAAACAATTGGGCTCCCTGGTAGCTTCGCAGTGTGGAGATGCCCATTTTGGACATCGTCTTGAGAATTCCCTTTTTGACGGCGGCTATGTAGTTGTCGACTATTTGCTCGGCGTCGATATGTTCCGGGATTTCTCCCTGTCTGGACAGTTCGTTGAGGGCGTCAAAAGCCAGGTACGGATTAACGGCATTGGCTCCATAACCGCAGAGCAGGCAGAAATGCATGACTTCACGAGCCTCTCCGGTTTCTATAATCAGACCGGCCCGGCCTCGCAGTTTGCGGTCTAGAAGCGCATGATGCACCGCCGACGTCGCCAGCAGGATGGGTATCGGCGTAAGCTTGGAGGTGAAATTGCGATCCGATATAACGACCAGCGACGCTCCGTCCTCGACGGCTTGAACGCATTCTTCGACCAGTTGTGCGATTCCCTGCTGAAGCGCTTTACCGGGACTGTCGCTGTCGGCGTCGAACAGGGCGTCTACGGATGCAACAGTCAGGTCGTCGCGTTTGGCTGCTTTGAGAAGAGTTATGTCTTCATTGGTCAGAACCGGGTGGGGCAGTTTGAGCATGTGGCAATGTTCGGGGCTCTCGGACAGCAGGTTCCGCTGTCGGCCCACGAAACTCATCAACGACATTACAAGCCCCTCTCGCAAAGGATCGATAGGGGGGTTGGTGACCTGTGCAAATAGCTGTTTGAAATACTCGAACAAGAGTTTCGGGCGATCCGACAGGACCGCCAGAGGCGTGTCGGTTCCCATTGATCCAACGGCTTCCTGTGCGTCAACGGCCATCGGAATGAGAATCACCCGCTGTACTTCGCGCGTGTACCCGAATACCTGCATTCGCCTGTACAATACTCCGGGATCCGGGGCCTGAACTTTGGTTGTCGAGAACAGTCCGCGCAGTTCAATGCGGTTTTCCGCGAGCCACCTGCGGTAGGGCTTCTGCCTGGCGATGCGTCCCTTTATCTCATTGTCGAGGATTATGCGTCCGGCTTCGGTGTCCACCAGGAACATGCGTCCGGGTCTCAGGCGTCCTTTCGCTCGGATCCGTTTGGCCGGGAGGTCCACTACCCCCGCCTCGCTGGCCAGAACCACCAGGCCATCGGTGGTTACAACGTATCTGCCCGGGCGTAAACCGTTGCGGTCCAGCATGCCTCCGACTATGCGTCCGTCAGTGAACGCCATCGCCGCCGGACCGTCCCAGGGCTCCATAATCGCCGAGTGATACTCGTAGAACGCCCGTTTGTCGGTGCTGATGTGATAGTTCGCCCCAAACGCCTCGGGGACCATCATCATCATTGCGTGGGGCAGGGAGCGTCCGGCCCGAACGAGTAGTTCCACTGCGTTGTCGAACTGGGCGCTGTCGCTTGCTCCGGGCGTGAGGATGGGCGTAAGGTCGTCCAGGTTCTCTCCGAGCAAATCGCAGGCCAACAGCCCTTCTCGAGCACGCATCTTGTTTGCGTTTCCGCTGAGAGTGTTGATCTCGCCGTTGTGAGCGATCATCCGAAACGGTTGGGCCAGTTTCCAGTTCGGGAACGTGTTGGTGCTGTATCGCTGGTGGACCAAAGCCAAAGACGATTCCATGTCCCGGTTGGACAGGTCGGGGTAATACCCGAACAACTGCGGGGCAAGGAACATGCCCTTGTAGCAGATTGTGCGACTGGACATCGAGCAGATGTAGAAATCATCGGCCTCATCGCCCAGCGTTTGGCTGATCAGTTGCTCGGCGCGTTTGCGCGCCAAGTACAGCGTTCTCTCAAACGCCTGGTTGTCCAGTGAGCCTGCGCCGAGGAACACCTGGCGGATGTACGGTTCGGCCGCTCTAGCCAGATCGCCCAATCCCGAGGCGTCTCCGGGCACATCACGTTGCCCGAGCACCGCCAAACCGTGGTGGGCGACGGCCTGGTCGAACAGTTCGCCGCATCGTTTGCTCAGAGCCTTGTCCTTCGGGCTGAACAGCATCGCCACACCGTATTTTCCCGGATCGGGCAGTTTGACGCCATTGGCGGCGGTTTCGGCCTCGAAGAAGCGGTGGGGGATCTGCAGGAGAATCCCTGCTCCATCTCCGGTGATCCCGTCGCTGCCGGAGGCTCCCCGATGCTGTAGATTCATCAGTATCTGGTTGCCCAGATCGAGGATATCGTAGCTGCGGGTTCCATCGATGCTCACTACGGCGCCCATACCACAGGCGTCGTGCTCGAACTGTTTGCTGTAGAGCCCTTTTGGGGGATCCTGTGGTTTATTTGGGTTGCAGGTCATTTTCCTCGGTTCGCCCGTTGGTGGTCATCGACTTTCCGGGGTGCGGCGCATTTCATCCCCTGCTCAGGCCGGAGCCTCTCGGACGGAACCGTCCAACACCACGCAAACATCCGGTATCTTCCACCGGGGTGTCCATTGAGGGCGATGGTGCGGTTGGTCCAAGTGTAATGCGGCTCGCCCCACAAACAGGCGGTCGCATCCAAAGCGGGTTACCACGCCATTATAGGCATCCAAACGCCGCGGTCACGCCAAAAGTGGCTGGAGATGAGAGCCTTACGCGAATCAGGCTCTGTGTTGTCCCGGATTTTACTTAACGGTTATCTTCCTGGATACGATCCGTTCATACTCCGAATACAGAGTAATTGCGAACGTTCGTCCGGCCGGAGAGGAGCCCAGTCGCTTCGGAGCGATTATGATCTGACGCTCGCGCTGTCGATCTGACCAGACGAAATCCTCTTCCAGCAGGGTCTCGTCCCGCCCGGACTCGGTAACCTCCAGTCTGAATCGGTTTCCTGTGCATTCGGGCGGTAGCGACACCAGCGCGGTGACGGGCTCGCCTTCGAGGTCGAAACGATCGGTTATGATCCACTTGTCCCCATCCCTGCCGCCCGCCGTCCGGAGCGCTTTGTCGAGCCGTACTCGTACTCGCCTGCGGACGATCGCAAATCGCCCGATGAGCTGGTCTACAGCGCGTCTGGTTGCTTCGACCAGGCATTCGTCGTGCGTCCTGTACGGCGGGTCGCCTTCGGCGAATACGGTTCCGCCGGCATACATTGTTGTTTCAGATACGATCGAACCGTCGGAAATACGCACCAGAGTCGCGCGAGCTCGCACGCGTCCCTCATTGTGCGTGTAGTAGTTTATCGGGCGTCGCCAGCGCCAGTAATAGGGGTCGTGCCCGTACCAATATTGCCCATAGCCTCTGTATCGCCACCTGTAGGAGTATTTCGCCGAGGTGAACGTTGTAACCGTGCCGATGATAAAGGCCTGGGCGTCTCCGAGGTTGCCGATAAGTTCGGCTGCGGCCTGTTTGTCGGCGGGGGGGAGTTCTTTCAATCTCGCCGATCCGACACGAGAAGCCAGCTCTCGCGGACCGACTATCTTGTACGTCCCGTTTACCCGCAGGGATTTGGCCAATCGGTCGGCCAGGTAGTGACCGGCCTGTTTGTTCAGTGTGTCGTTATCGAAGGGCAGGACGGCTAGAGATTTCAGATCGGGCGTGTAGAACGTGGGGTAGTGTCTTATTTCAATGGTCTTCGTGCAGCCGGCGAAACAGCAGGTTGCCAAGAGCAACAAGATTGTTTTCCAGTTTGTGTGCATGGCGATGCTCCAGGCGATAATTCGCAACCAGCACTCAATTATACGCGTGGATATCTTCGAACTCAATTGCAGACGTTCCGAATCGACCGCAGGGTCATCGTGTGAACCGGGCGGGGGGGAGAACCTCTTGGAATACCTTGGATACTCCGTTGTTTCGGGCGATGGAAATGCTTACCATTGATCGCGACGATGATAGGGTAAATCCACCAGACGACGTCAGAGGATAAGCAAATGAGCATTACGAATGTTAACAGGCGTGATCTTCTCAAGGGCGCGGCGGCCGGGGCGATTGCGCTTCCGACTATCGTACCGTCCAGCGTTTTCGGGGCTGAGGCTCCCAGCAAGCGGATACACATGGCCCAGTTGGGTTGCGGGGGCAGGGGAAGCGCTGTCTCCGGCGGATTCGTAAGGCATGCGGACGTTCAGTATCTGGCGGTCTGCGATCCGTTTAAGTCCAAGCGCGATCGCCTGGCCGACCGGTTCAACAAGAAATACGGCGGCGGGAAGACCGTAAAGCCCTACGCCGACTTCCGCGAAGTTCTCAAGCGCGACGATATCGACGCGGTGGCGATATGTACGCAGGACCACTGGCACGTACCGCTGGCGTTGGCGGCTTCCAAGTCGGGCAAGGACATGTACGTCGAAAAACCGCTGGGTGTTTCGATGGCGTGGGCCAAAGAGTTGCGGAAATCCATCAAGCGATACGGGAATATCTTCCAGTACGGTACGCAGCAGCGATCCGGCAGGCAGTTCCGCTTTGCGTGCGAGCTGGTGCGGAACGGGTACATAGGCGAGATCAAGACAATCGACGCGTGGTGTCCGGACATAGACTCTCAGGTTCCGAACATTGGCAAGAAGTGGGGCGATGGGAAGGGCCCCGAGTACGGTAAGAACGTCAAGACCGACGCGCCGGCGGACTTGAACTACGATCTGTGGATCGGACCGGCCCCGATGAAACCCTATACGCCCGACAGGTGCAGGAACTGGGGCACGTACCACATTTACGATTATGCGCTTGGATTCATCGCCGGCTGGGGCGCCCACCCGCTGGATATCGCCCAGTGGGGCATGAACGCCGACGACACATGCCCGATCGCCTACGAAGGCAAGGGCTCGCTTCCGACACGCGGACTGTACGACACTATCGACTCGTGGGATGTTTACTGCACGTATGCGTGCGGTGTGAAGATGCGTTTCATGGGCCACCGAGTCGCCAGGCCCGTGGTCATGAAATACCGCAAGCGATGGTGCGGCCACGGGACCACGTTCCACGGAACAAAGGGTTGGATTAGCGTTGACCGAGGCGGGATCTACGCCAGCGATCCCAAACTGCTGAAGGTCAAAATCGGAGCCAACGAGGTGAATCTCATCACCAGCCGCGGACAGGACCGCAACTTCCTGGACTCGATAAAATCCCGCCAGCCCACGATCAACCCCGTGGAGTCGGCGATCCGCAGCGACACGATAAGCCACATCGCAGACATAATGATCCGCCAGGGCAAGAAGACGATAAAGTGGGACCCGAAGAAAGAAGACTTCGTCGGCGACTCGCAAGCTTCAAGAATGCTCACCCGCCCGCTGCGGGCCCCGTGGAAACTGTAAAGCTCGCCCCTTGCATATTGAGAAGGCCTCACCGAACGGACTGTCCGGTGAGGCCTTCGTTCTGTGTGCTATGTAAGACTTACAGATCGAGTGGTGAGACGTAGTCGCCCTTGGCGGCCTGGAGGTCGGTCAGACGCTTACGCTGTGCGTCCATCGCGTCAGTCAGCGCCTCCGGCGTATCGGGCGTGTTTGCGTAGATCTCGCCGATGCGGTCCAGCTTGGCCAGGTTCTCGGGGATGCGGATCGTGAACTGGTCGACATACATCTGCTCGGTGTAGTCGAAGTCGCGATACTGCTTGAAGAGCTTCGCGAGGTCTTCGTGTCTGGGGATCAGCCCGGTCGGCGCCGCAATCGCGTCGACCTCTCCGTGGATTCGAAGCTCCATCCATTTGACCCATATGCCCTTGTCGAGCTTTCCGTTGAGGAATTTCCCATCCTTCTTCAGGAAGTAGTTAACTCCGAAGATCATGGGCTGGTCGGTGAGCTTTGTCGCGAAATCGAGATTGTTTCCGACGTACTGGCTCAGCGGCATGGACAGGAAGTCCATGTTGCTCATCGGATTGAACGTTCGCACGCCCTCGGCTCCGAGGGTCGCTGCTGTGGTTTCGGATTCCAGCGACGCTCCGATCATGATTCCGTGGGCCCAGTCGTAGCTCTGCTGGACCGGTACGGAGATGTCCGAGTCGCGTCCGCCGTAGACGATTGCGCCAAGTTCCACGCCTTCGGGCGCGTCGGCCTTGACGTCTGCGTTGGCCAGCGAGTTGATCCGCACTGTGTAGCGTGCGTTCTTGTGCGAAGGGTTCACGTCGGTCATGTCCGAGGTCCACTTACCCTGGTAGTTCACGCCATCGGCCGGCAGGTCAACGCCCATGCCCATCCAGGCCGGGACGCCGTCTTTCACCAGGACGTTGCCGAAGATAACTTCGCCCGGGCTGGTCAGCACGTCGAAGATAACCGGGTCGTCTTCAGCGTTGACGTCGGCGATAATGCCGAAAATACCGGACTCTACGTTGACGGCGATGGCTTTTCCGTCGATCGCCTTGAAGTACGCCAGGTCGTCGCCGACGATCGTTTCGCCCGGCAGCATCGCCGTCGAAGTCTTGCCGCATGCGCTCGGGAACGCGCCAGCGATGTAGGTTACGCGATCGTTGGGGCCGTTTACGCCCATGATGAACATGTGCTCGGCCAGCCAGCCTTCGCGATCGGCCTTGCGGATCGCCAGACGCAGCGAGAGCTTTTTGAGTCCCACGGTGTTGCCGGCGTACTGGGTGTTGGTGCTGTATACGGTGTTCTGCGTGTGGTCCATGTAGATGCGGCGCTTGTCGACGTCGACCGAAACGTTGTTCTCCATGCGTCCGGCGGTGTGCAGGTAGCGGAAGAACTCACCGTCGGGGCTGATGCGCTTGAACTGCTCGTAGCCGGCGCGATAAAGCATGTCTTCGCTGTGGCAGACATAGGCCGAATCTGTAAGCTGCAGGCAGGAGATGCTGAACTGCGAATCAACCGGGCCGAGGCAGAAGAAGCGAACGTACATCGTTCTGCCAGCCATGGCGCCGTCGAATATCTCTCGCAACTCAGCCAGACCGCCTTGGCGCTCAGTGCAGTTGAGCTTCTCGTCGAGATGCTCGCCTTCGGGCACGAGATACTTCGTGACCTTCTTGTCGCGGGCCTGGTCGCTGGGTCCGTCGAAGTGGAGAGTGTGCCCTTCCATCGCCAGGGGGGTCTCTTCGCAATTGTCGATCGACGCCTGACGGATCATCGCTATGTCGGCCGGATCGTCATTGCATACGATCACCTTCGACGGTTTGCACAATGCTACGGCGTCGGCAATGAACTCATTGGCCTTGTCGTTGCCCAAAGCCTCAAGCTTGGCAAGCGAATCGGCGTCGGTTATTTCTGTCAGTATGTCCGCGTGCTTCTGTTCCATTTTCTTCCATTCTCGTTCCGGTCGCGGGGAATCCGCCTGACCACATTTGTTGTTGCGAATCTTGCCGCCTGCAGATTCCGACACACAAGAGTTCGCTATTGGGGGCCAAGATTTATACAATAATGTGGTCCGGGAGTCAATGCATTGTGTAGAAGTAGTCTGGAGATCGCGATGGATGAACGGATTGTGTTGTTTGGCGGGGCGTTTGACCCAGTACACAACGGGCACCTGATTGCTGCGCGGGCGGTGGCCGAACAACGCGGGTACAAACGCATTACGCTGGTCCCTTCGTCCAGGGGACCTCACAAAGGCCCCGCCGTCGCGTCAGACGCCGACAGACTGGAAATGTTGAACCGTGCAGTTCAGGGCGACGACCTATTCGAAGTGTCGCAGGTTGAATTACAGCGTCCGTCTCCGAGCTATACGTTTGACACGCTGCAGGAGATCCGGGAGTCTTGCCAAGACGATAGGGCGATCGAACTGGTTATCGGCGCCGATATGCTGGCGGATGTGCCTAACTGGTACCGGGCCGATGATGTCGTGAAACTCGCAAAACTCATAATAGCCGCCCGCCCTCCATGGCACGAGAGAATGGGCGCAATATCCGCTCTTCTGGTTGAACGTTTCGGCAAGCATCTTGCCTCTGATCTGGCCGCTGGGATGTGCACGACGCCTCTGATCGATATTTCCTCTTCAGAGATTCGCAAACGCCTGGGGGGCGGGTTATCAGTGCGGTATATGGTTCCCGCTGCTGTCAATGAATATATCAAATCGCAGGGTCTGTACATCGAGGACATATCGAGCGATCCGGTCGATAACAACGATGTGGCTGGGAATGGATAAGCTTCGTTCGATCAAGTCGTTACTGATTGTTCTTTTTCGTTGCGAAAAGGCGTATGGACGCGGTTTCAGGCGCCAAAAAAAAAATATTCTTCGCTTGACAGATTGAACGACAAATGCTCTAATAGCTATTGGTAACTACGAGGCTCCTCGGTCATATTCCCTCTTGACCGAGTTTGAGGCGCCAGGCCCCCCTCTCCTGGCGCCTTGTTTTTTGCGCTCAACGAGTTATGTCAATAGTAGTCCGGCCGGGAGCGTTTCAAACGCCCGATTTGCTCGCATGAAATCGCCGAGGGGGCAAGTCTACTGATCCAGAGCGTTGTCCGGACCGGAAGTGTTGCGACATGCTTTCAGGTGGGGCAACGCCGCCGCCGGAGCCATTGCAGAAACGTCGCCGCCCATTCTTGCAATCTGCTTGATCAGGCTCGATGAAGTGAAGGCGTGTTCCGTGCTGGGGATTACGAATACCGTCTCAATCCCCGCCACCACGCGGTTAGTCAGCGCCACATCGTACTCAAAGTGGAGATCGGTGGAGTCCCGGATACCGCGAAGAATCGCGGTGGCCGAAACGCTGGCGGCGAAATCTACGGTAAGCCCGGAGAACATCTCGACTCGAACGTTGGGAATGTCGGCCGTCGCCTGCCTGACTATCTCCACTCGCGTTTCGGCGTCAAGCATGGACGCTTTTTCGGGGTTATTGCCAACCGCCACCACCAACTCATCGAAAAGTCGCACGCCGCGCCTGATGACGTCGATGTGCCCGTTGGTTATAGGGTCAAACGTGCCGGGGAAGACCGCCAGTCGGTTTACTCTGCTCATGACTGTCGCTCCGTAACTGCTGGTTTTGAGGCCGAATTAGATTCGAAATCCATTTCAGGGGTGGCGCTTGGCATAAAACAACAGGACCCACCGACGCCCCACCAGTGGTGGCGTGTCGGTGGGTCCTGGGACAATCCGGCCGAGCCGATTAGATTAGTAACCCAGACGCTGATGGAACCGCGACAGCATGGAATTCTTGTCGATCAGCCAGAAGTCATCGCTGTCGTCAATGAACATTCGCCGATCCAATTTCCAACTCTGGCTGATTCTGAAGCCCCGTTCCTGCGCCGTTTCGGGCGTCGAACACCCGGAAACGAACACGATCGCCAACAACGCGAGCACCAGTGTAATGCTAAATTTATTCATGGTAATAACCTCTATGAGTACACGCTCAATGAAGACCCGCTCCATCGCGGTCCGCATTCCTATAAAATAATAGAAGCTGTTCTACACGGTGTCAACGGCAAAACTCGCGTAATATCTTTAATGCTGAAATCAATTCGACGTATGCGTAAGGCAGATTGTGCCTTTCGTGCAGTTGGCGGATTCGCCTGTGGGACTCTTCGTAGATTCCGTCATTCAGGGTGTCAGGTTCTTCGCGGCAGAAAAAGACGCGGCAGCCCAATGGGCGATTCTCGCGGGCCAGACATCGCGGACCCTGCTGGTATGGGCATCTGTTGCGTGTGAGCCGCGAGGGATCCGCCGGCTGGGTTCGCCCCAGCAACGCAAGTTCGCCCAGGGTCGCATACAGGCGATGGTCAAACAGATCGAATCTGCAGCAGGCTCCGCCTCCCATGCAGACCGCCTGACGCTGTCGGTCTGTTCGATCGATATCTTTGTAGACATCGAGTATGGCCTGCAGGAACGCGGGGGCCTGTTGGCATTGCCTGACCGCCGGCGCGAGGTCAGTCGTGTGGGCGGTATGATGATTATTCTCGGGTGGCGTCACGGCGAGTCTCTATTTCGTCCAGGCTGTGCAATTTCCCCCGGTTAATACCGACACACCGAACTCCCGCCATCGCCCAGTCGTCCTGGTCGCCAATATTGGACCGCCAGAACGGCCAGGTCAGGCACTGCTTGGGGCGATAGCTGTATATGGCGCATCTTCTCTGTCCGTCCCGGGCGGTTTCCAGGAAGACACAGTCCTTGGTCTTCTTGACTTCTATGAGACTCAAACGCCTTCCCACCTTGCGAACGTACTTGTCCATCATTTCATGGACAGAGATTCTCAAGTGTGCGGCGATCGCTTCAACTTCATCCCGGGTCACCCACACGTATCCCTCCTGCGGTCCGGCGCAGCAACCTCCGCATTCCTGGCATTCGAAGGCCAGACCGCCCGAGTACCACGGAGCCTTGCTTGCACGCCTGCCGAATCGCATGCTTACTTGCCTTCCTGGTTGAGTCTGTGATAGTACTGCTTGAGCACTTCTCGGAACTCTTCGGGCAGCGCGCCGGTCATTGCATCGGCGATGTCATCGCGAATGTACTTCGGCATGGAGGCCGACACGTCGGCCTGAACGTCTACATCGCCCGAGAGAAGCATTGCAGTGTCCTGCAGGGCTCCGACCACCTCCTTGCGGGCTCTGAGAGCGTTGCGGTAACGGAACTTGTCCAGATCGTCCTTGACGCGATTCATGAGGGTGACCGCCTGGAAGAGTCGTAAGTTCGAATGATCGGTCACTTTGAACTGGGCTCGAATCTGCTCGGCCTTGTTGATCAGGGCGGCCTGCTTTCCGGACAGGCGTTTGAGGTCTTTCTTGATCTCCGGGGGTACGGGCCCTTCAAGCCCTTCGGCGCCGCTGCCGGAAATCTTCCCACCGCCTGTCGACCCGCCTTCGGCTTCGGAGCCTTTGTCCTCGACTTCTCCTTTGGAGAATGGTTCGGGCGTCAGACGCGTCGGAGTGCGGCGCCCGCCCTTGCCGACGGCCTTGTCTTCAACGAATTCACCCGTTGACTTGCCTTGCCTGCCTTCGCCCGATCGTCCGGATATCTCGGAAGGATTGGGAAGCTGGTTGCCCGTGACGCCCTTTGCGGCCATGCTGGATATAGGACCGTCCATGGCGTCCCAACCGATGCCTTTCTCGCCGCTCATAGTCGCTTTGGCCGACACGTCGGCCATTTCCTCGAAAAGGTCTTCCTCTTCCTCCAGCAGGTCTCCGACGAGATCTTCAAGCTCGTCGGGCAGGTCGGGCATTTCGATGTTCTCCTGTCCGCCCGCTGGAGCCTCCATTGACCACTTCTCCCGGTCAGGCTTGTCCGGCAGCCATTTCTCCAGGTTGTCCATTTCCTCTTCGGCTTTGGTTTTCGCCGAGCCCGCGGCGGCAACGGCGATTTCAGCGGCCTTTTTCGCCAGGGCGTCTTTCGCCATCGTTACGTCGCATTTAACCGACAGCAACTCCTTCAGCATCGCCGGGTTCGAGAAATCCTGTTCGGCGAGTTTGGAGAAATCCGCCAATGCTTCGTTGATGAACTTCTCCCAGTTATCCTCAGCCGCCTTGAGGTCGCTGAGGATTTTCTCATCTTCTTCCTGAAAAGTGTCGACCGGAGCCTTCGCCAGTCGCTTCGCCGCTTCTATGACTTTCTTCTGGCCTTCGGTGAATTGCTCGAGTTTGGCTTTGAGATCTGCAAGCTTCGCCTTTACATCCGGCGGCAGGTCGTCGGCGGCGGTGGTTTTCTTGTCCTTCTTGCCTACCAGTTCGGGCATAATCGCGAGCATTGATTGGATGGCCTCAATTATCGTGTCCTGCGAGTCGGCCAGTTCGTCGCATGCTTTATTTCGTCCGTCCATGGCGCCGAGAGTTACTATGATCTGGGCCTGATCGACCGCCGTCTTGGCCTCGTTTGCGAACAGCCGTGCGATCTCCTGTTGGATCGCAAGCATGTCCTGGTCGAATTTGTGCTTTGTCAGCAACCAGAGCATGGCGTCTCGCACCGCTTTTTGCCCGGTGAATATCTCCGAGCCTGTCTTCTTGATTTCCGGCAGCTTGGTGTGCTGGGTTTTGCAGATGGCGGTGTTGACGCGCTGGGAAAGCTGGATGTTGAGTATTTCCAGGAGTTTCTTTCGCAGTTCTTCGTATCGTTTCGCGGCTTGTGCCGAGAGTTTCGCCGCGTCCTGGACGGTTATTTTGAAAGTCTTGGAGGCTGATGTTTGGGGCGTGAGTTTGAGTCTGGGCAGATTCCTTTGATCGGTGGTTGATGCGTTGTATGCGAGCACCACCGTACCGTTGTCGGGCAAGTCGGCTGCGACGGTGTACTCGTATTCGATCAGTTCGTCGGTCGAGCCTTTCAGGTCTCGCGAAAGCACTTCGGCGACCTGTCCGTCAGATTTTCCCACGAACAGCGTCATGTTCTCCAATCCGAACTTGTCGGTGACTTTGACCTTCATGCGTACTTTGGTTCCCGGGGCCACCGTAAGGTCTCGTCCGGGCAGCAGGAACTTGATTGTCGGAGGCGCGTCCGGGATAGCCCGAATGGGGTAGTATCCGTCCAGGAGCTTCCCGGCGGCGGGAAGGGCGGCGTTGGTTTCTACGGAGGCCGGGTCGGGAAGCTGGCGGATGGTGCGCCCTTGCTTGTCCTGCAGGGACATGCGATACCCGCCGTCAGTGTCTACGGGGAACGTTGCGGTGAATGTCCTTCGGTCGTCTGACGCCTGCATCAGGGCAGGGCCCTTGCCCTTGATCTCCAGTGATATTTGGGGCACGGGGTTCGACAGCACCACCGTCATGCCGACCGTCGAACCTATCGGAGCCTCCACCACCCCTCCGCTGTCAGTGACTTTTTGGGACTCTTTGCGAGTGTAGGGGGGATAGGCGTACAGCATATGGTGACTCTTGACCTTGACGTCATTCATCACCTTGATGGTGTAATAGGGCTTGTCTTCCGGCCAGCGGTCCGTTCCGACAACGACAGCGTAGTCGATGTCCCTCATGACTGCACTGAGGTCGCAGGTGAACTTCCCGGGCGTCCCTCCGAGCATGAGGAGGGGAGCCTCCCTTCCTGCGACAATTACTCGCGGTTTGAGTTTGGCGAGAGTTGAACCCAATTCGGTTGGGTCCATGTCCGGGTCGCCCAGAGCGGGGATGTCGGCCGTTATAACAACGCGTTGACCAGCGATGACAGTTGTATCACCGGGAGCTATCGTGACTCCGCCGATCGTGTTGACGCGCGGGACGTATTTCCAGGGCGTCAGAGCGGCGGTGAGACCTCGCTGAAACGGACCGGGCTGGAGGATTACCACAGCGGCCAGCAGCAACCCCGCAATCGTCGCGCCCAGTCCCCATCGCTGCAATTGCCTGTACGACAAGCTCTCGGACAGATCGGTGTCTCTCGTCATAGCGACCGTTTCGTTTATGGCCTGTTGGACGAATTCCGGGCTGGCCTGGTCGGTGTCGCGGGCGAGAAGAATCGAGTTAATCAGGTTGTTCTTGAGGTCTGGAGCGGCCTGTTCGACGAATCGAGCTGTCTGCGCGGGCGTCTGCTTCCAGAAAGCCCCATATTTAAGCAGAACGCCCAAAGCTCCGCCCCAGAGCGTCAGGCAGGAGACCGCCAGCGCCCAGCGGAGAACGGCGGGGGGTTGATCCGACCAGTACCCCCCAGCCAGCGTGGTCAGCAGCAGCGAGGCGACCAATACGGCGAAAACACCGGCTCCGAAGGTCATCATCCGAATGGTGTGGCGTCGAACGTGAACAATCTGCAGCCGCCGGATAACATCGTCAACGCCGTTGTATCTTGGTAGCGTGGTCATTCCGCTGTCCTCTGCGCTTGGCTGTTACTTCTTATCGGCAGTATAGCAGATCGCAGTTGGATAGATTGGACTCTATTTAGACAAACGCAGGACAACGGCGGATATAGCACGGTCCGGGAGTTTAGGCCCGGGGCGCCGTGTCGGCGTCGATCAATCCTGAATGAATGCTTCGGCGTACCAGTCGTGCATTTCTGAGTCGCTAATCGCTGTGGTTCGGTCACCCTCGTATTCCGCTTCCACACGGTCGCGTATCGCCAGGAGGCGCGGATCGTCTTTTGCGACGTTCTGTCCGTAGTTCACACCGACCCAGTGCTTGATGCCTGCGGCTCCGGATTTGTCGGTAATCGCCACCGCCACCGGGCGGTTCAGGAGCGTCTGGGTCTCGAAACAGCTGTATATCTCTTCGCATTTGAGCAACCCGTCGGCGTGGATCCCCGCACGGGTCGTGTTGAAATCGCGTCCGACCAGCGGTAGGTTGCTGGGGATCGCGTGCCGGATTTCATCTCGGAAGTACTCGGCGATTTCAGTGATTACGGGATATTTTACTTTCGAGCGCATGCCCTGGAGTTGGGCGGCCTGGACGACCATCGCCTCCAGAGGCGTATTGCCCGTTCGCTCGCCGATTCCCAGAAGGCTCGCGTTGCATGAGGCGCAACCGTACAGCCACGCGGTCTCGGGATTGACCACGGACTTATAGAAATCGTTATGCCCGTGCCATTCCAGCAGATTGCCCGGTACTCCGGCGTCTTCGATAAGCCCTCTTACGAGTTTTGGAACGCTTCTGGGCAGGGCGGCGTTTGCCCAGGGCACTCCAAAGCCCATCGTGTCGCACAGGCGTATCTTGATATCGATGCCCGATTCCTCTCGCAGCTTCATCAGTTCTATGGCGAACGGTACGACGAAACCGTAGAAATCCGCACGGGTTATGTCCTCGAAGTGGCAACGGGGGCGGATGTTCTGGTCCAGTGCGGCCCGGATAATATCCAGATACTGCTCCAGCACTTGCTTACGGTTCTTCTTCAGTTTCAGGAAGATATGGTAGTCGCTGCAACTGGTCAGGATACCCGTTTCGGGCAACTGCATCGCCTTTACCAATTCAAAGTCGTATTTCACCGCCCTGATCCATCCGGTGACCTCGGGGAATTTGTAGCCGAGACTTTGGCATTCCTCCAGCGCCTGCCGATCCTTATCCGAGTACAGGAAGAACTCGCTTTGGCGGATGATCCCCGCTCCGCCGTCAAGTTTATGCAAGAGCTTGTATAGACTTACTACCTGCTTGGCGGTGTACGGAGGCCGGGCCTGTTGACCGTCGCGCAGAGTAGTGTCAGTCACCCACATTTTCTCTGCGGGGTCCATCGGCGGGGCGGAGTCCTCGAACTTCACCAGCGGGAATTCCGTGTACGGGAACATCTCGCGATATAGATTCGGTTCATCCACGTTCTGTAGCTTGTGCTCGGCGATATCAGTCAAAATACGCTTCCTTTTCAGTCTGGGGAAGGGGGTATAATAGCAATTATAGCGCAGATATTCAACGAATCATTCACTCTTTGCGAGGTCGTGCCCAGCCGCCGCCCCCGCGAGCCAATTCACACCGCACCCGCAGGGGACCGTGCGCCTGCGAGTTCAGTCAATGGTCCTTGGAATAGAAGCTTATTCGGCGATTCGAACTATCCGCCCGTCGATGGTCAGTTTCCCCTCGGCAAACAGCGTGATTACTTCCGGGAAAGCTTTGCATTCCTCCACGAAAACGCGGGCCGCCAGGTCGTCCGGACTGTCGGTGTCGTAGACTGGAACGCATTTCTGGACGATTATCTGCCCCGAATCGTACTCGTTGTTGACGAAGTGCACCGTGCATCCGCTGACTTTGCATCCGTGCTCGAGCACCGCTTGGTGTACGTGATGTCCGTACATGCCCTTACCGCCGAATCTCGGCAGCAGCGCCGGGTGGATATTGACGACTTTTCCCTCGTATTTCTGCGGTATCGTCCAAAGCGACAGAAACCCAGCCATCAGCACCAGATCCGCGTCCGCCTCGTCCAGGATCTTCGTTATTGCCTCCGAATAGGTCTGCGAGTCGGGCATTTCCTTCAAGGCGACGATATGCACGTCCATGCCCGCTTCCCGACAGCGGTCAACGCCCTTGCACTGTCGTGATGCGATCACGACTGCTATGTCGGCCTCGAGGCGTCCGGCGTTGATTTCTTCTGCGATGTTCAGTACGGTCCGCCCTCCGCCGCTTATCAGAGCTGCTAATCTTATTCTTGCCATAGTCTCCGAATTAGACCCTCAAGGACCCGCCGAGTCAACGCCTCAGTCGAAATCGACGCCGCTTATCCCAAGCCCGAAACAGGCAGGTTCACAATTGGTTCACAGATGTTGCAGTCCGCAGCGGCCGGGCGGAAAACACGTGCTTGTTATCCGAACTACGGGTCGTCCGGGGCGGGGAGCTGTTTTGGAGTGCAAGGCCGTGTGTTGAATATCATGGAAGTCGCCCGGCGGATGGAAGATAGCACAAGCGGGCGGGAGTTTGCGACGGGCCCGGGCTGTGCGTAACGGGCGGGGGAGGCGCCGGTGTGCTGTCTGTCAGCGCGTGGAATCGGAGGCGTGCGATCCGCAGAGTGTGAACCTGTCGATCGGGCCAGCGCGGTCCGGCCGCTGACGTGGAGAGTTGATGTAAAGGGTTGTAAACAAATGACTTGGAGTTGAAGCAGCAGTGATTCAGCGTGTTGGAAAATAGCTCCGCCGCCGCCCGATGTTCACAGGTGTGAACCTCCGCCGGTAACACATGAGTATATATACGTTTACGCCAGTGCAATCGCACCTCGGCGCGCCGTTGTTTGCGACATCTGCTCGGTGGGACGCCTTCGCTACGGCCAGACAGTCGATCCTGATAGGCTCTCCAGCCGTCACTGAGAACATGATCGCCCATCCTCTTTCCGCGCTTACCTGGGGCGTGGCGACATGTCGCAGCTTGCCCCATTCCGCCACTTTTGAGATTCAGGTTATCGTCATGATGAGCACAGGAACAAGTTGCTATTGTCGTTTCTCAGAACTTTCTACGGAACCGGAGGTTGCAGGTTCGAATCCTGCCACGCGTGTTCATTACCCCTTACAAGGCCAACCACTTACGGCTGGCCTTGTTTTTTGCCGAAAACCGCCTTGGCTTGTATTGGCTTGCCTTGGCCTGCCGATCCGCAGCCACCAACTCAGGGCGCGTCGCCGCTGCCGGAATATTGGTGATCAACCGCCCGCATCGCCTGTTTACAGCGCCCAGAAGTCGATAGGGAATTTGACTCCGCGCGACCGTGCGTTGGTGACCCGGGAGTGAGGGGTTCTCCTTCTTTAGCCTTCGCGCGTTAAATGCTGGGAATAGGCCCCGTGCTCTTTTCCGTCGCTTTAGGCGAGACTGCAGGCATAGTCTCCTGATTCAGGAAGATACGGTATTGCTGTTGGTAGTAGCGTTCGTCGAGCTCTCTCAGGGCCTCCCGATCCAGATCGGTTGAGGCGTCTTCGTCCAGCAATCCAAAGCGTTTCATCTGATCGAAGTAACTCTTGTTGGGTTTGAATCCGGGTAGGTCAAGAGCATTCATCTCCTTGCGCACATCGCGAACCGAAGCGAGCAGGGCGACGTAATCCGGATCGTCCGTTGAGGCGAACACATCCACGGCCTTTCCGGTCTTATCCTGGCAGTATCCCAACCCGCCAGCCTCCTTGGCAAGCGGTGCGCGGAAAAGTAACGATTTCTCCGGGTGAGTGAGATTGAACAGAAAATTGCCTGCGACGGCGCCCGCCGTAATCCGTCGCGGCTTCGCTTGTTTCAGGGCGACGCGTTTGTGTTTTCCCAGAAGTGCCGTGATGCCCCCTCCGCCCGTATGGCAGCGGCTACATCGCTTCTTCATAGTGGTTTTGATTTTTGTCCTGATCGCTGGCTTTATCGCTTTTCTTCCGGGAATACGCGAGGGGTTCAGACAAAAGAAGCCCGTGCCATCGCTCGCGGCGAGAGTCTGATAGGGACCCCCGATTTCAATCCAGCGGATCAATAATTGCTTTTCCTTGCCAGTCAGCTTTGCCTTATGGTGGGAACCACCGAGTTTATCCAATAAGGGACTCTTGAAACTACTGACTTCCTTGGGTGAATAACCTTTGGTCGCAAGGGCGCAGGACACCAGCGAAAGATGTTCAAGGCCAACCAGAGTCGCCATGCTATGGGGATGACTCAAGCCGAGATCGCCCGCCAGTGAGATGCGCCCTTTCATGTCGTCGGCGTTGTGACATTTGACGCAGTGGCGATCCCAGATCGGTTGCACGTCGCGCATGTAATCGATGAACTCCGTCATGCCCTCTAGATCAAGACGGCTGGGCGGTCGACTCGCGGCTATTGGAACGCTCCTTTTAGACAGTGGCGCCGTGTTGCGGTTCTCATGACAGCCCACACAAGCAAAGGTCTCGCCCGGCATCATGGTGAAACTGGCGGCCATGCGCTGAAGTCCCCGCCCCTGCTTGTCCAGGGCTATGAAATGAATTGTCCTGGCGGCAGGGATCCTCACATGTGCCGATCCATCCTTTTCCACAGGAAACGTTCCCAACTGTCGCTTGATGTTCCATATGCTGCCATAACCGAATTGCAGCGGATCATTGGTTGTGCGAATCGGCGCCGGCAGACTTTCCACCACCAAAATACGATCCACCTCCTCACGTTTGATTCCCTTAATGCTTTTGGGTCTGCCTGCAAAGAAGTCCAGCATGATCAACTGAGCCGTGTCGCTTTTGGGGTCGACTTTGTCGGGAATGACGGGTTCCCGATCGCGTGGCGCCAGCAGCACCGGTTCGTGAATGGCGAGACGGTCATTGGCGAGAATCTTCTCATGGCGACCCTCCTTATCGTCCACCAAGTAGAGTCCGTCACTGGCACACACCAGGAACCACCGGTCATTAATCGGACAGGGATCACGATTCAACTCACTCCAATAGAAACAGGGAGCCCCGTAGTTGAAAAAAAACTTCCCGCACCCGCGCAGATCGCGTACACCCGCGACAGGGACTTCATTTGGGCTGTTTGTTCGACCCGGCGCCTTCGTGTGCCAATCGTAATTCCTTGGTCGTGGCGGTTCTTCCGGCCCAGCTCCCAGGTCAATAAGCACTGGTACACCCATATGTTCTCTGTGCTGTTTATTGCCCATTATGCCAACCAGGTGTTGAGCATCGACGGGTTTTACGTCTATCCAACCTTCCATATCGTGAGAGAGTTTGAGTGCCTGTAAATTCGCTCCGTCGGGATTCGCGGCCCAGAGATGAAACGTGCCCATCGTCTGACGATCGATGTAGTCCCAACGAGTAAAACAAATTCGTCCGTCCGGCAGCACCCATGGACGGAGATCGTGGTCAACGTGCATGGTCACTCTGCGAAGGTTTCCGCCTTTGGCGTCAACACGGAACAGATTACCACTTTCGGTTATGAAACATGGAACCCAGCGCTGAGCGCGACCCGAGGCGAAAATGATATCATCATTGGGCAACCAGCAGGGCTCCACGTCATCGAAGTCACCACGGGTCAACTGTGTCAGTTCACTGCCATCGGACTTAATCGTGTAGAGATGATAGCGCAGGCTATCTCCCTTGCGGTAAGAGAAGACAATGGTCTCCCCATCGTAGTGAACCGCTGGATCGCGAATCGCTCCTTTGGGATCATCCAAAATTACCGACACCGCCCCGGTCGCCAGGTCGAGACAACAGAGCTTGGCGGCGGAGACCTTGATCACCCCACCCTGATAATCCAACGAGTAGCGACCGAAGGTCTCATACGCATGTTGTTTGTTGATCAAGGGCCGCGCTGCAAAAATGACCTTTGTCGAGCCATGCTTATCTTTAAGTGATTTGACGGCTTTCTTCCTGAATTGCTCTTTATCGCGCGTGAGCGCCTCTTGAATCTCTTGGCGAATCTCTGCAAGGCGGCCATCGCCAAACGTAACCTCATAGATTGAATAATGTTTGTACGGTGGCGCCGTTTTGTTACAGCTTATCCGAACATATCGCCCGCGACCTTTAAGATCCTTATGCTCAACCTTGCCGCCCTTGCCATCGGTTATCGCGGCGATCACCTTCCAGTCAGCTCCGTTATCCGAAACCTGTATTTCATATCCACGGGCAAAAGCAGTCTCCCAGACAATGGTGATCGTATCGACGGGCAGTATCTCGCCAAAATCGACCTGCAGAAACTCAACGCCAGAGCTTGCATCGCTAGCCCAGCGGGTCTTCGGCTCGCCGTCAAGAGCATGCCGAGCAGCAAAACGCTCGGAGTGCGCACTCGACGCCTTGACGCCGGCTGCCTTCAACGCAGCAGCAGGCTCTTTCGCCTGTAGCGTGCCTACTGACACAACGTTGATTTCGCCGCGTTGCGTCTCGGCATGTTCCCCGCTGTTACAGGAAACCGTCGCCGCGACCGCACAGGCCGCCACCAGTAGCACGGCGGCCCAGTGTACTCGTTGATTCATGGCCTGCTGGCCCATGGCATGCAACCTTTCCACAATAGGAATTAGTTCGAATCGTCCGGGTGAGCGGCTTGACGGTCAGCACATGCTTGCGCGCCTTCAGGGCCGCCATCGAGATCGTCGCGTGTGTGTTGTCGGGCGTGCCGCAGTAGACCGTGTCGACCTTGTCGCCCGCGACCATCGCGGGGTTTTCGCGGTGATTATATCCGATATAGCGCGTTGAGCAAGCTGAATACGGCCCCTGGGCATTGAACCGCGCCACCGGTGAAGCGGAGGGAATGAGATCCACGTCAAAAGACAGTTCTCACGCCGTGCAGATACAGTGGGCGTAACTGCCTCGTCCAAAAAGGTCGTTTCCGGCATACGCAGTCGTGCTAACCACTGAATAGCGGCCCTACTCGTGCGGTACCTTCTTACGCTCTTCGCCTTTTCCCTCGAAGCAATGCAACCTGCCATCAGTCGTGCATAGAAACAGGCGGCCCCTGGTTACCGCCAAGCTGTCCCACTCAGGAGCCGCATCCAACTTGTATTCCATGAGCTTCCTGCCATCCACAGCGGAAGACGCCCAGAGGACACCTCCAGTTCGGCCTTCATAGGCCTTTGCCAGATCGCCTTCAGGGAACACTGCCGGCGTACCGGCCACGAACACGACCTCGTTGGCCAGAGCCATGGCTTTGCCTGTCAGCGGGATCTTCGTCTGCCACAGTTCCTTGTACTTTCGCCGCTTGTCTTTCTGCGGCTCTTCATTCGAAAGCTCCCCCGCGAAGAGTGTATAGGCATTCTTCCGAACATCATAAGTGGTATAGCGTCCCGGCGGATAGCCCCTGACTTCATAGTAACGCGTGCCATCCATGACCAGGATATCCCCGCGCACGCCTAGATTTGCCGTCCATCGATCATAGTAGAGTTCCGTATCAATGGTCCAGAAACTGCGATGATGCGGCGTCCTGTCGGTAAAGCCGTGCGACGTGATCAGGTGTGGCAGGACACGTTCGCCAGGGCTGACTTCATTTAGGTCCTTCTTGAAGGCCTGGTGCCTCAAGAACAGATGCTCCCCCCTGGCCGACAGGATGTCGCTCTTGTTGCCCTGGACACCGCCTGCCCCAGTGCCACCCAAGGCTGTGATCTTGCTCACGACGGGGCGCCCAGCGTCGTCATAGGGTCCATACAGATTCTTCTGATGGATCATCCGGCCGGTTTGTGGGTCAAGTCCGAAAAGGAAGAGTCCACCGTCCACAAACGAGTTTCGACCTGCCACAAAATATGCCACGTTGTCATGAACCAAGATGCTGCCGCAGACCGGCCAGGCGGACTCGATCTGTTCGAAGGCGCTCATCAACCGGTCGGGCAATGCCTTGAATCGCCAGATCAATACGCCGTCTGCAGCGCGCAGGCAGTACACCCACCCGTCGTGCGAGCCGAACAACAGGCGCCCCGCATGCCATGTTGGGGGCGAATCCACGCGCCCGCCTGTTGTATAGGTCCATTGCATCTTACCGTTGTCGGCATTCAGGGCACACACGGTGTGAGCATCCACGTCGGCAAGGAACACCTGCCCCCCCACGACCACCGGCGCGCTGGCGCGGGTGGTGAGCTTGGTCCGCCACCGGGGCTGGAGCGTGGTGGCTACCGTGGCCTTGGTGCGACCGCCGCGGCTCGGATCCTGTCGGTAGGTCGGCCAGGCGGCGCCGGTCACTGCCGGCGTCGATTCGATCGTTGCAGCATAGGCGGGTCCTTTATCGAGCTGAGGTTTGACAACAACGGTGATGGGCTGGCCGGACGATTTCAAACCCGGCTCGGGAGCCAAGGCGTTAAACATGTTGAGTTGGACCTTGTTGGCACACGAACAGGCAGGCGGTCCGAGGTAGAGAAGGCCGTTGCACGGTAGGTGGCCAATGCCGCACGTACTCCGACCCCATGGATTGGGAAACTCCCCTGTCCCATCCAGCGCCAGGAAATCACTGCCACCGGAGGCCGTGTTGATATACCACCGCTCAGTAATGCGATTCTGGTAGCAGCGATCATGCCCCATAGGGCCAGTCACCTTCTGGGAGAGAACAGACATCAGTTTGCCCGTCAATGGCTTGTATGCCTTGTTATTCGCAGTCCAAACGGCCCCGCCGGTCAGGAAGATATCAGGCGGCTTGTGATGATTCATGCGGGTCTTGACGCTCCACAACTCCGTGCCATCCTTCATTGCGAATGCTGTTAGCGAGGGGAACCTCTTTTGCGAGTCTGCCGCCCCGAGGTAGACCGCCTCATCTGAAAGGACCACTGTAACGGAATTACGCCGTGCATTTGGATGCAAATAGCTGCTCCCCTTCCTGCCGCTGCCTGCCTTCTGTGATGAGATCTTCAGCGCCGTACGCCACCGTTCCTCACCGGAAGAACGATCGAGGCATACCACGGAGTTCAATGTCGAGTAGACTACGTTCGATCCGCGGACAGCCAAGGAAGCGCCCTGGTAGCCACGGGTCGCTACCCCCTTCTTCTTCCAGAGCTCACGGCCCGAGTCTGAGTCAACAGCCGCAATCGAGCACTTGGGATCATCACGATGCGGAATTCTGGGGCTGTAGGCTCCTGTAGGAAAGGCACTTGAACCAAGCGTTAATCTCCCGCCGCCTACCGAAGAAGTGTCCACAGGATCCCCGATTACAGCGAATAGAACCCCCTTGTCGTAGACAAACTCCTGGGTCATCTCCGTGCCGCGGTACTTCTTCAGGGCCTTCCCCGTCGCTGCATCGAAAACCGTGATGGGCGCATTAAGCCCCGGCGTGCAGTAGACCTTTTCGTCGACAGCCACAAGCTGACGCTGCAACTGTGACGGTGTGAGCTTGATGAAGATGTTCACCGGATGCCAGTTCGGCAATTGGCGCCGCCACAACACAATGCCGTTGAACGCATCACGACAGATGAGGAAGAACTTGCCCGGCAAGGCCGGGTTCTCGACCGACCCGCGGTCTTCGATAGAGAACAGTCGGCCCTTCGCAGATATGAGACTGGTGATGGACGCCATGCCCAGGTGTGAACGGCTCCATACTGGATCGTTAATCCACTGGTAATGCCGCGGCGGACCGACCACGCTGTCGCGTGCCACCGCGTTATTGTCAGCCCCATGGTGGTGCTGTTGCCACTCATCAATCTCCTTCGGCCGGGGCTTGACGATTCTCTTCCCGCCGATCAATGCCACACCCTCCGGAGCGAGCACGCGCATCACTTCATGGACGGGCAATTTGCCGAGGCTGTCCACAACAACCAGATTCACCAGATTGTCCACATAAGGCAGCCGCTCACCCGTCCACGGTGCGACCGACACCTTCCCATACAAGCCCAGCGATTGGATGTATTTACGGGCAGCACTCACATCTGAATCGAGGCCGTGCACAACAAATCTGCCGTTTGCATGCAGTTCGGCAGTACGTTTCCCGTCTCCACAGTAGACGTGAACCACCAGTCCACCTTTAACCCCGACAGTATCCACAGCGCCTCTTCCCTGCCCCTGTGCCATCAGCACGTTGCAGGCAAGCATGAAGACAGTAATTAGTGAACATCGTCTCATAGTCTGATCCTCTTAGTGTCGAAGCCGGGATTTCCCAGATAGCATTGCGCCCGCCACCATCGCGGGGCTTTCACGATGATTGTATCCGATGCGGCGGCTTGAGCAAGCTGAATACGGGGTCTGGGCATCGGACCATAGGCGTCAAACCGGGCAAGAGCGGTCGGATCAGGTCTTGGAGGTCAGCTTGTGTCATAGATTTCCGTTCAGTTTCTTCGCCGATCTCGGGTGCAAAGGCGGAAGCATATTGTCTGTTGATATCAGGGGATTAATTGGGCCATGGCGTTCAGTTTACCAGCCTGGCGGTTGCTTGGAAAGGCGAACGATATTCCCGTTTGATATACGGGGATTAATTGGCCCAATTTCGTCGCCAATCAGCGTACGCTTATCCGGAAGTCGTAACTATCCGGCGGCCGATACGATTCGCAACGGCGGGGTTTCGTCATCGTCCAGTTTGTTGACCGCGTCGCGGTTCGATGGGGGGGGGAGGGCGGCTGGGAGACGTCCGCCGTGTTCTGCGGAATCGAGGGTTACAGGTTCGACTCCCGCCACGCGCGAGAGTTATTCCTTATAAGATCAACAGCTCACGGCTGGCCTTGTTTCTTGTCAAAAACCACCTTGGCTTGTATTGGCTTGCCTTGGCCTGCCGATCCGCCGCCCCCACCTGAGGGCGCGTCGCCGCTGCCGGAATATTGGTGATCAACCGCCTGCATCGCCTGCTTTCACATGAATGTCCGCAGGCTATTTATTGACTCTGGCCGCCTGCTTCTTCTTGCCACGCCAGGCATCGAACCCGTCGGGGCGGACGAAGCCGAGTTGCCAGTTGTCCTTGGTGAAACTACCGATGGAGAACTTCATACCGACCCCGTCGAACATGACGTGCTGGGGCGGCTGAAACTGAAACGCCAGATTCCACTTGCCGCCGGGGAATTCCAGTTCAGCCGCCGTGACCTTCAACTTCGTTCCGGGACGGACGTCAGATTCTTTCCCTTTCTTGTCCACGCCGACAATCCGCTTCCAGCGCGGCGGACCACCGGGGGATTTCCAGCGGCCGGGAATCTCGAAATGCGCCCGTTCGAACCGGGTCCAGTCCGGGTCCATTCGAACTGACATCCGGCCACCGTAGAAGAAGGCCTTCCAGCGGCACTTTCCGTACGCATTCACAGTGAGATTGGCCGGCGCTTCAATCGGCCAGGTGTAACCGTGCTTGGCCTGCTCGAACAAGAGCGGAGTCTTGCCGTCGGACATCGTGAACAGCGGCGAACCGTCCAGTCGCACCACGCCGTCGTCGTCGGCAAGATAGGAACACAGCCCGTGGAGCATGGCGAACCGCGCGGTGAACTTCGGCGAATGAAGCACATAGTTAGCCTGCCGATTGGCGTACTCTTTGACCAACGTCGGTCCGGCGAACACAACCAGCGGCTGGTCAGCCGAGCGCACCGGAGCCGAGTCGTCGGTTGTCCAGAACACCCGGTAGGTCAGCGTTTGTTTCCCCTTCGCCGGATCGCCCGTCGTGACAGTGAACGGCAACTTCGCCGTTTCGCTCGGCGCGACCGACTTAAATTCAAGCCGTACCGGTTTGATCTCGACACCCGCCGGTGTGGAGAACTCAATATAGCCGGAGAGAGGCTTTCGTAGAGTGTTCTTAATTTCGAGAGCCGCATCGCGACGGCCTCGAGCAAACATACGGAGCGACCCGCTCGGAGCTATCGTCGCCGGGAACGGACACTCCGCTGCTACTGCAACCGTCGAAATGTCCACAGGCGCCGGTTCACCGAAGATCAAGTCGGCGCCCTCGCGCCGTGTCTTGGCCTGTTTGCCGTTGAGGGTGAAGCGGCCGGCGCGAATTGGCAGCCGGAATCCTCGCCAATCGCCACGCCCTGTCACCTTGCCGGACTTCGTGACGCGCAAGTAACCGTAGTTCGCGACCGACGCGAACTGACCGTTGGGAAGTACAAAGTGTATTGGTTTCGGTGCGGATTGGTCGGCTCCGAAACGTACCGCAGCGTAGTCAGTGAAGTCGATCGCATCGACCCGAACCAACACGCCGTCGGGGCGCTGGGCAAGCTTCGTAACGCGCGTGATCCGCGGCTTCTGACCGCCGCGGGTCGGTTCGTGCGTGGTGACGAAGGCGGTCTGTCGCACGCCGCTACGACGCGCCGCCAGCATCGTCAGGCGGTCGAGCTTCGACTTTCTCTCCTCGACGAGCTTTGCCAGTTCGTCTCCCCAGCGACCGAACGTGACTTGCGTATCCGGCTCGGCGGCCATGTTCAGTCGCAGGCGCGCGGGAGTTTCGTCTTTCAGCACGAAATCAACAGACCACGCATTGGATTCTGTCATGGTGCGCTGGTTGTCGATGAGCCAGAACCGTCGTTTCAGTGCATCGGACGGACGGAACGCCGCCGGCCGCGCGGGGTTGGCCTCGCCAAAGCTGTGCAGAAGATAATCATACGTGTGCGGAATCGGGCTCGTCGCGTGGAATACGTCCAGCAGGTACTCGCGTGTGAGCAACAAGGCCCG
>JASLNT010000052.1 GCA_030745875.1 Phycisphaerae bacterium | reverse complement strand
CAGAGTCCGGCGGAATACGCCGCCCGCTGCCAGCCTGCTCCGGGCTCCGCTGCGCTCCGCCCTACGCAGCCAGGCAGCGGAACGAATGACAAGGTAATGGTTCTCTCATAACAACTGGACCGAAGAACCGGGGCAAGCCATACTTTTCGCATGGTTTTGTGCTCCTTTGGCACTTAGGTTAAAGCGACTAATTTTTTTGACCGATGTTTTGCATATACCTTTACATGCCTTACTTACGGTCGTATTCCTCTAGCGGAAAAAACTTAAGTCCTCGGCTTTAAGACGGGTTTTATGTCATATAGCGTCTCCTGGGCCTCGGTTCTTATGTCCGTCCGATGCTTGCGGGCCTCACGCAAGCAACACAAGAGCTATTGCAAGCGGCGTACCATAATGGCATAAGTTTTTTGACGTCGTTTTACTGGGAGAAAACGCCCATAAAAGGCCGGAAAAAACTGTAATTAGGTATTGACCCTCTCAAAGACAAGAATGTTGACCTGTGATTCATCTCATCATTTGGAAGACTTACCGGGCAAATCGCCACGGACATTCTCGTTAATGAGAGTTCACCAAAAACCTACTGTTCCCGACCACAAGATGGCCCTGACAAGCAAATTCTCACAAGCGAGAATTAATCGGGCTATTCGGAGAGGGTGACTATGGGATTCCGTGAGCGGTCTGTGGATATGCAGCGTTTAAAAGATTCTTGCGTTGTTGAAGGCGCTATGGCACGATCTTTGTTGGGAGGGTATAAGATGAGGGGGTTGTTGAAGGAACTGCTATGACGAATGTTCGCATGAAGCTCATAATCGGCGGTGTGGTCCTTGCCGGATGTATAGGATATCTCGTATACGACGGTATCATGGCCGGGCGCTCGTACTATCTTTCGGTGGATGCGTACGTCTCCAGCCCGGAGTACCGCAAGGACAGAGTTCGCCTGCATGGTATTGTAGCTCATGAAGGGCTCGTGCTTGGCTCGAAGGGTGCAAAGGCGGAGTTTCTGCTCCTGGGCGAGACTTCAAAGATCCCCGTCCGGTACAAAGGCGTGGTTCCCGACCTGTTCAAAGCGGGCGGGGAGGTGGTTGTTATGGGTCGTCTGGGCGAAGGCGACGTATTCGAAGCCACTGAACTCATGACCAAGTGCGCCAGTAAATACGACGAAATGAAAAGCAAAGGCAAAAAGAGGCCCTGATGAACACAGCTACTTTAGGTAATTTTTCTCTGGCCTTTGCGGTGCTGGCTTCGGGCGGCGCTGTTCTGGCGTCGATCTGGGCGGGGCGGTTCAAGTCATCGGTCGCCTTGAGCAACGCTCGGTGGTTGGTTCACACCGTCACAGCGCTTCTCACCATCGCCGGAGTCGCCCTGGTCCATGCAATCCTGAGCAACGACTTCTCCCTGGAATATGTCGTGCGTTTTTCCGAGATAGACCTTCCGGTGGAGTACAAGCTGTCGGCGCTGTGGGCCGGTCACGAAGGCAGCCTGTTGCTCTGGGCGTGGATGATGGCCGCAGCTTCGTCGGCTGTAGTGATATTGGGGCGCAAGGACGATCCGGCCAGTCATGCCCCCGCCATCGCCGTTCTGGGCGTGATTTGCGGGCTGTTCGGGGCGTTGATGCTGTTTACCAGCAATCCGTTCGCGCTGGGCGAGGTCGCCCCGGGAGACGGAGGCGGGATGAACCCGATGCTGCAGCATTGGGCGATGATCGCGCACCCGCCGACACTGTTCCTGGGATACGCCGGTTTCGCCGTACCGTTTGCTTTGGCGCTGGGGGCGATGATCGGCGGTCGGACCGACAACAAATGGATAGCACCCGTTCGCAGATGGGTTATCGGATCGTGGTTGTTCCTGACTATTGGCATCGTGCTGGGTTCGTGGTGGGCGTATGTGGAGCTTGGGTGGGGCGGTTATTGGGCCTGGGATCCGGTCGAAAACGCTTCACTGCTGCCCTGGTTGACGGGCACCGCGTTGATGCATTCGCTGATACTTCAGCAGAGACGGGGCACGCTGAAGGTGTGGAACGCATGGTTGATTCCGCTGACATTCCTCCTGTGTATTTTCGGGACGTATCTGACGCGAAGCGGCGTGATAGCGTCGGTGCACGCGTTTCCCGACTCATCGGTGGGCAAGTTCTTCCTGATGATGCTCATGATGGGCGTTGCGATCTCCATAGGCGTGATTATCTGGCGCCGAGATCTCCTGAAAAGCGAACGTAAGATGGATAAGGTCGTCAGCTACGAAGGCGGTTTCATCGCGAGCAACATTCTGCTGACGATAATAATGCTGACCACGATGGTTGGCACGATATTCCCGTTGCTCAGCAAACTGTTCATCGAGGAATCGGTGACGTTGGGCGAGGAGTTCTACAACACCGTGGTGGTTCCGATGGCGTTGTTGTTGGCGGCGTTGATGGCGATCGGTCCGCTGCTTCGCTACGCCAACGCTCCAGGCGCGTTGGCCAAGCGGCTTATCGCGCCTGGCGTTACGGCTATTGCGGCCGCTGTTGGGGCGATGATCTGGGCCATTTTCGCGATGGACCTGCACCCCAGGCCCGCCGATATCATGTGGGCGATGGCGTGTGCTGCGGTTGCGGGTTTCACGGTGACGAGTATTGTAGAGGATGTCGTTCGCACAGCCGCTCCGTTGCGTTTGTCTACGATAAGGCGATGGAGCGGGCAACTCGTGCACCTCGGTATGATTATGATTGTAGTAGGCGTCGCCGGTTCGGCCCACTCGAGCGAGAAGTCGCTCGCTCTCCAGCCCGGTCAGGCCGAACAGTTCGGGCGCTACAAAGTGCGGTTGGACAGTTTGAAGGAAATCACCGAGGCCAACTACATGGGCGGTCAGGCCCGGATAGGGGTCTCGTATGCCGGTGGTGATGAAGTTATCCTTCTACCGGAGCGGCGGCAGTACAACAACCCCCCGAAAACCACCAGTGAAGTGGCTGTTAACACCGGCCTGCTGGAGGATGTGTACATAATCCTGGCCGGGTGGAAAGACGGTACGGTGCACATAAAAGTAATTATTAATCCGTTGCTATTGTGGATATGGATCGGTGGAATTGCAATGTCCGTGGGGTCGCTGGTGTGCCTGGTCACTCCCTCGGGCCGACGATCGAAACGTCCGGTCGAGGTCGCAGACCCGAGCGGTTCTCCTCCTCCGGTTCCCCCCGCAGTTCCGTCAGAAATTTCCGATACGGCCGGTTCCGAGGCGTCCGAATGAAGCAGTTAACTATTGTAATGATATTAGTGATGTCGGGGTCGGCGATGGCGGCTGAGCCTCCGGGAAGCCCCGCGACCATGCCGGACCTTACCGCCCCTGGAGGCACGATGCCCGGGGGCATGCCCCTGATGGGCGAAGTCGGATCCATCGCCATCAAAGCCGTTCAAGGCACAAAGGGCGGTCCGAAGGTCGCCTACGACGAGGTCACCGTTGAGCTTTACGGGCACGGTGGAAAGATGCGCACAATCGAGACCAAACTCGACGCTCACGGAGTGGTCACGATAGAGAACCTGCCCCTGGTCCCGCCCTTCCGCCCGAGAGTGTTCATCAAACACGCGGGCACGTCTTACACGCAAGACGGAGGCGTAATCGACGCAGGTCACCCCACGCAGGACATCAGCGTAACGGTGTACGAGACCAGCGACAGTGATCCCAAGTGGGAAGTGGCGATGTGGCATTTGATTGTTCAACCGGCCGAACAGGGCGGTTTGGAGGTCCTCGAAACGCTTGCCGTTCGCAACCCGGCCGACACAGCCTACCTGGGTGCTGCTGACGCGGAAGGGCGGCGGACCTCAGTTGCGCTGTCGCTGCCCAAGGGAGTGGAGAAGATCGAGCAGATGAGTGGAGCGCTGCATTCGTGCTGCGCTTCGATAGTCGCAGGGCGCTTGCTCAGCAAGGCTCCTATTACCCCCGGAACGTCGCAGCTCAAAATGGGTTATGTAATACCGACCCCCGCCGGCAAGGTCGACGTTGCTCTCGTGGCTCCGGCTCCGGCCAAGCAACTGCTGATCTTTGTTCCCAAGGATATGAAGGGGTTCAGCAGTGATACTCTAAAGCCCGGTGACGTTTTCACTGTTCACGATCGACCGATGCAGTCTTACATACTTTCGGACATCTCCGCCGGTCAGGAAATGTCGTTTGTCATTGAAGGCATACCCAGACCGGTCGCCAAAGCTTCAAACATACCCAAGGTGCTGGCGGGGCTGGGAAGCGTGATACTCGTTATCTCCTGCATCGTGGTTCTCCTTATCCGCAGGCCCGAGTCCGAGCCGGAGACGGCCTGACCGCACTTGGGACAAACGCTCCAGATGAGCTCGACGTCAACACAATCCGAGTCACAACAGCGCGCCCCGGTCGATCCGCCGGCGGTCCGCACGAATGCTCTGTGCCTCAGGCTGGACGACAGGCTCATACTCAAAGATATAAACCTGACCGTGCCCACCGGGCAGACCGTAGCGCTTCTGGGCGCAAATGGCGCGGGCAAGAGCACGCTGCTGAAAGTGTTGGCTACGTTCATGCTTCCCAGCAGCGGGACGCTGGAGTTGTTCGGCTCGCCCGTCGGAGCCAACTCCAACGCCATCCGCTCTAAAATCGGCATCATATCCCACCAGCCGATGCTCTATCGCGACCTGTCTGCGATGGAGAACCTGATATTCTTCGGCCGCCTCTACAGTATTTCCAACCCGCGAGCCCGGGCCGAAGAGATGCTGTCTCTTGTCGGGCTGTCCAATCGCGCTGACGACGCGGTCAAAACGCTGAGTCGAGGCATGATCCAGCGCGTCTCAATCGCTCGGGCGCTGATGCACGATCCAAGTTTGCTGCTGGCGGATGAGCCTTTCGACGGGCTGGACGTACCGTCGGCAAACGCGCTGGAGGCGTTTCTCGGACGTCTCCAGGCCCAGGGGAAGACCGTGGTCATCGCCAATCACGATATCGCCCAGACCCTGCGACTAACCGATTCGGTTTTTGTCCTGCATAGAGGCTGTCGAGTTTTGGAGGCGCGGGCCGATGATATAGAAGTCGCCGATGTGGTCAGGGAGATGACAGGCTGATGATGCGCGTGCTCAGACAGATCATGCTGTTGACCGCCAAAGACCTGCGTATCGAAGCGCGGAGCCGCCAGACCCTCGGTCTGGTGATCATGCTCGGTATTCTGATAATCGTTGTCCTGGGCCTGGGATTGAGCGCTCAGGGAAAGGCTCCGGCGTTTGGGGCTACGGCGATACTGTGGGTGGCGTATCTGTTCGGCGGGGTGTTGTGTTTTGAAAAAACAATGGCCGTCGAGCGCCACGACGGAGCCCTGGCCGGACTGCTTGCCGCACCGGTCGATCGCGGTGTTATCTTCGCGGGCAAACTTTTGAGCAACCTGGCGCTGATGTTCGTGCTGGCGTGCGTGGTCACTCCGGTTGCGATCGTGTTGTTTAACTTCGACCTGTCGGCCGCCCCGGGCGGATTCATTATCGTAACGGCGCTTAGCATGATCGGTTTCGCCGCCGTGGGCACGCTGTTCTCGGCGGCCACCAGTTCGTCCCGCCTGCAGGGCGGGTTGCTGGCGATACTGGTGTTCCCGATATGCCTGCCCCTGGTGGTCACCTCGACGAAGATGCTGATAGGCATGTTCGCCGACGGTCATCCTCTGAACGCCCAGGGACTGGGTATTCTCTTCGCGTTCGACGGAGTGTATCTCGTAATCAGTTGGCTGGCTTTTGAGCGCATACTGGAGCCATAGGAACGAACTAATGCTTGATAGATCGAAGATAGCGATGTGTGTTTTCTGGCTGGTGGTGGCGGGTTCTTTTGCGGCTGTCACTGTTATGCTGTTCAGCTACACCCCCGTGGAAGAGACGATGGGGCGCATCCAGAAGATTTTTTACGTGCACCTCCCGTCCGCTATCAACGCGTTCGCGGCGTGCCTTGTGGCGTTTGTGGGCGGGATCGGATACTTGTGGCAGCGGCGGATGATGTGGGATCATCTGTCGGCTTCTGCGGCGAAGATGGCCGCTCTGATGTGCACCGTGGTGCTTGTCACCGGAGTGATCTGGGGGCGCGTGGCGTGGGGCGTCTGGTGGACCTGGTCTCCCAGATTGACCTTCAGCCTGATGCTCTGGCTGCTTTACGTGGTTTATCTGATTATTCGTCCGGCGATTGAGTCTCCCGAGCGGCGGGCGACGATAAGCGCGGTGTATGCGGTCGCTGCGTTCCTTGACGTTCCGTTGGTTTGGTTGTCGGTTCGTCTCATGCCCGACATCCATCCGGCGTCAATCCAGATGACCGGCGCGATGAAGCTTACGCTGGTCGCCTGGTTCGTTCCGGTGACTCTGCTCAACGCGGGTATGATCTGGGTGCTGTTCAAGTCCAGCAGCAGGCAATGGGCCAGAAAACAAAGCTGGACCGATGATTCATCGTGGGCGGTCGGAGGCGATGAGAACACCGACCCCGCTGAACAGGCCGAATCACAATCGTCCCAGGACGGAGCCTAGCAGCTTAGTGCGGTCGTTTGACCGGGGGCATGGGGATGGGAGCCTTGCTCCCCATCGATCCGCCGTGCGGATTGCTCATCAGTTTGTCTATCTGCTTTCGCTGGGCATCGGTCAGGATCTTCTCCACCGCCTCAATTCTGGCGGCGCGGTAAATGACGAACTTGTTCTTCGGTGTTTTTTCGGCGTCGGCGTAGGCCTTGTTCCACAGGGCGTCGACCTTCTTTGACTGCTCGGGGGTGAGCGTTACTTTCTTGAGGATGCCCAGAACCATTTTCCGATGACCGGCTTCCTGCATCAGGCCCTGCAACTGCTTACGGTTCTCTGCGGTCAGAACTTCGTCGACGATCTTGTTCCACGCCAACTGCATCGGGTTGCCCTTGCGAGGCGACCCGTCGGCCGGCGGCTTCATCGCCTCTTCGGTGATCGACCGGATCTTGGTCAACTGCTCTTCCTTCAGCCCCATCTTGCCCAGAAGGTGGAAACGCTCCTGGAACCCCTGTCCGCGCGGACGCTGACGCGGACGCAGCGCATCGGCGGCCAGGGCGAACTTCTCCTTGGTCATGACGCCCTTAAGCTTGACCAGCATCGCTTCGCGCAGGTCGACCTGTTCCTTGGTGAGCTCGCCGAGCCTCTTCATCGCCGCTCTGACCTGCACCATCACCTTCGGGTCGCGCATCTGGTGGTATTTCTTCATGTCCTTCTGGCAGGCCGCGATCTCCGGACCGTTTTTCGCCGCCCACTTGGCAAGGTCTGCGCGGTAGTCAGCCAGAATCTTACCGACGGGCTTAGCCTCTTTGTCGGTGAGCTTGAGGTCTTTGATGAGCTTCTGGTGGTTCTTGGCGGTCGGGCCCGAGCTCATGGAGGACATCTTAGTCGGCATCGCCGTCGCACACGCCGCCGTCACCATCAGGATTATTGAACTTGTAAGGTAATTTTTCATAATAGCTATTCTCTCGTCTTGGAGCGGTTTTTTCAAGGAAGGTTTGTTCATACCCTGCTCCCTCCATTATGCAACACTCATGCCATTTGATACGTCATGAAGCATCAAAGGTTACACCGGTTATAACGCAAAAACCTCTCATTTGTGAGAATGCTCAAACATGCATGGTATTGCCCCTGAGAATACCGCTGAAACCGACGAGACACTAACCGGATTCTCAACGATTCGCCATCGCCGCGGCCCGCTGTATCACGTCCCGCTCGCCCGAGCTCGGTAGTGTCCCGTCGCCCGTTTTCTTTCCCTTCAGCAGCCAGGTCAGATTGAATCGCCCCATGTAGGCGCCTTCGTGGCGGTATTTTTTCCCGCCTTCCAGCAGAATGTAGATCCAGCCCGCGCTTGTGGTTCCGGGGCGCCCGGCCGACAGCGAGGAGTATGCGCTCGGGCCGGCGTAGACAGAACGCTTGATCGGCCAGGTCTTCCCGCCGTCGAAGCTGGCCCAGACCGACACGTTGTTGCGGTCCCGCGTGGGGCTGTCGCAGTTGCTGTAGAGGATTATGTCCCGCCCGCTGATCGGCAGGCGAATCAATCCGCCGTGACAACCGTTGGTTCCCTTGCCCTGGGGCCCGTCGGGAAGGACTTTCGAGACCGCCGGCTTCCTCCACGTCGCTCCGCCGTCGTCGCTCCAGGCTTCCCACCGCATCGACGAGGCCGACCCTGACGGCTCCCAGTGTCTCCGCGTGTTGTAGTAGATCCGCCCGTCGGAAAGCTCGACCACCGCGCCTTCGCCCGTGCCCATCGCGGGGAACGGATCGCTGGTCTTCCAGGTCTTCCCGCCGTCGTCGCTGTAGATGGCGTTGGTGTACATCTTGCTCCATTCGGACCTGCGGTCGCCGCCGGCGTAATTCCGCGTCGGGCGCAGCAACCGCCCCTTGTGCTTGCCGTATCGCAACGTGATTCCGTGCTCGGCCATGGACATCGACGGGACATTTCCGTTCTTGTCCGGTGCGATGACCGCCTTTCCGGGCTTCCACGTTGTACCCTGATCCTTGCTGCGATAAATGATCGCCTTTACGGCGCCCGGATCGTTGCCCACGTATCGGCCTTCGACGAACGCCAGCACATCGCCCGTGTTTTCGTCGACGGTCAGCCCTCCGCCCTGCCAACCCGGATTGGCGATGGTGATCGGTTTGGACCATGTCTTGCCCCCGTCGGCGCTGCGGCGGACCTGCAGTCCGCGTTTCCACCAGTCGCCCGATCCTCCGCTGGCTCCGTGAGTCGCCAGCACCGTCCCGTCGGTCGCGACAGCAATGTTGGGCAACCGCCCGCCGCCCCGCTTACCATCCACCCCGCCGGAAAAGATCTGCTGGATCTCAAACTTCGCCTCACCCAGAAACGGATCGATCCGTCCAGCCGCCGGCCGCTTGACCGCCGCCGGAGCCGCAACGCTCAGCATCAGCGCCGCAGCAAGGAGCATTCCCAAAACCGCCAGCCGGCTCGTTTTCTCTCTCATCTCTTCGATCCTCTGCGAATACTCATCTCTCAGGAGTACAACATCTCGCTTCGGCGGCGCCGCAGGTCCGCCCGAGGCGGATTGCACACGTTTGTCATACCGCTCAATCGGACCGCCCGGTCGTGCGATGAGTATCCCACGCTGCGGCCGGCGGTGTCAACAGCCGACAGGCCTGACAAAGGCTCGGTTACGGATGTTCACGGAAATCCGCCCCGGCGTCTCGTGAAATGTCCCACAGCAGAATCGCGCCTCGGGCTCCTGCGGTTGCGAGCGTTCGGGAATCTTTTGAGAACGCGGTTACCGGCGCCGCTGAGATGTCGTCCACCTTCAGTATTTGCGACGGCCCGCCGGCCAGGTCGAACAGCTCCACGCATCCGTATTCGCCGAGGCTCCGCCGACCGACCCTTGTTTGTGTGATGATCGATCGCGCGAGTTTCCGACCGTCCGGTGAGAATTGCAGTCTCCGCATCGCGCCCATCATACCGCTGAGCATGGCCTGGGCGCACTTGAGCGTCCTGATGGGCTTCATCGCGGTGATGTCCCACAGTTCGACGCACTTGTAGCCCGGCTTGGCCAGCGTGCGCGAGTCCGGGCTCAAGGCGAACAGGTATCCCGGAATCCGCCCGCGACACTTGCCCGCAGCCACGTCGAATATCTCGATGCCCCGCAACGCCGCGGGCACAATCGCTCTGGACGCCGCCGGAGATTTCGAATTGCGAATGTTGTTGTTCCGTTGCGGGTTCGGGCTAGTGACCGCCGCGACCACCGTCTTCCCGTCGGCCGACAGCGCCAATGACGCAACGCCGAGATACTTCGACTTATCCAGTGCGATCGCGCCGGCTTGCGTGCCATCGGGCAGATTCCACAGGGCGATCGAATCGACCGAGGCGGTCGCCAGAGTCCGCCCGTCGGTCGAAAACGCAGCGGCTGTGATCTTCTCGGCGCCGCCTTCGATCAGTGCGATCCGCTTTCCCGCCCGGATATCGTAAACGCCCGCCAGTCCCCCGGCGTCCAGCAGTGCGGCCAATCGACCATCGGCCGACACCGCCGTCCATTTCCCACCGCCGATCGCCCCGGCGAGCATGGCGCTGTCGCGCCCCGTCCCGATGTCCCATCGCCACAGCCCGTCGCGCGCGGCGGTTATAAGCGTCCCGGCTCGGTCGCCCCGGAACGCCATCATCTCCAGGACGCTCTTGCAGCGGGGCGTTCGCGCCGATGTCTGCGTTTCCCTTCCGGTCTGCAAGTCCTCGATACGAATCCGCCCGCCGCTTGCATAGGCGACGTTGCGCCTGTCGGGTGAGACGGCGAAGACGCCCTGGCGGCTGAACGGTTCGGTCCCGTCGCAGAGTTCTCCATTGCGCAGGTCCCAGAACAGAGTC
Source organism: Phycisphaerae bacterium (assembly GCA_030745875.1). Taxonomy (GTDB): domain Bacteria; phylum Planctomycetota; class Phycisphaerae; order SM23-33; family SM23-33; genus BS750m-G57. The sequence continues at coordinate 58,723 of JASLNT010000052.1, read as the reverse complement.
TTTGAATCGTGCAGTTTCCCGTACAACACGTTGTTGTCAGCGCCGGTGAAAGCAAGCGACCTGACCCACGCCGGTTTGGGCGTTTTGAGTTTTCGGACGCACCGGCCCATATCCAGATCGCAGACGGACACGCTGGAATAGCCCGTACTCACCGCCAGCATCCTTCCGTCGGCCCGAATCGCCGCAACGTTCATCACCCGCATTGCATTGGGCTCCAGTTGGATCTTCCGCATTTCAAGCCCCAGCGCAACGCTCCATACGCGGATAGTTCGATCGGTGGATATCGTCACCAGCCGCCTTCCGCCATGGGCGAAAGCGGCCCAGACAACCTGCCCCGTGCGACGCCGAAAAGTCCTGACCACCTTGCCGCTGTCGAGCCTCACCAGATGGATGTTCCCCGAGTAGAGCATCGCCACGTGCCTGCCGTCGGGCGAGAACATCGGCCTGCGATACCACGGGGGCGAAGCCCATATCAGCCGTCCCGACGAAGCCTCCCAGAACCGGCAGCGCAGATCGCCCCCCCAGGATGCGATCGTCTTTCCGTCCGGGCTATAAACAATTGTCCGAACGAAATTCCCATGCCCCAACCGCCCGGTCCCCAGGCGTTTGAAGGCGCCGTCGGGAAGCGAATCGCCGAACGCATCGACCATCTCGCCCCCGCCGGCCGGAACCAACAACACGCGCCCGCGATAGTAATCACCCGACGCGCATCCGCCGACAAGCCCCGCCAAAACCACTGTCAATATTGCAAATCTGCGCATCGGCGACCCGTTCAGTTAACTGTAACAATTAAGACCAATATAAAGGTTTGATGCTCGGCAAGTAAGAAAAGTTCCCATCATACCGGAGAATCCCCGTGCGATTTCAATTCTGCAGCCCGTGACAGCACCCTGACCTCAAATGCTCCTGCTTTGGCTTGTGACATGGCGTCCTTTAGAGAGCCAGCCGTCAATTCGAATGTGCATTCGGATATGTTGTGCTCCTTCGTTCTACTTGGTGAAGCGCCCAAGATTGGTAAACTCGGGTTTGAAGTACTCAGATGATGAATGGACAAGTTTGACAGCGTCTCGCAGGACAGCTAAAGCCGAGTACTCCGGTAACACGCCATTAGCGATGCGGTTGCAGAGGTAGTCCAAAACGATTTCCTCCGATTCCCCATCCATGACGGCGTTTGCCAGGCGCCACATGAGCATGTCAAGGCCGACAGGTCCTACATCCAACTGATCGAATACTCTGAGTAGGCCCGCCTTCCTTTCCTCAGAGTCCTCACCTGCAAACTCCTCGTAGACAATAGAGTCGTCAGTGGAAAATAGCGGCGGGTCAGATACGAGTCCGGCGCCAGTGTAGTTTCCGGCTGTATCGAAGGCTGAAGATGCTACATGACGTAGATGCGGAGGCATAGCCATGCACGCCCTGAACCACATTTTGTGTCCTGCGAGTTGCTCAATGCGTTCGCGGACGCGCTTGGCCTTGTCTTCGTTCTCAGTCATGACATTCGTGGACGCGCCTCTGTACGCCGCCTCCCATGTCCAGAGTGCTCTGTTGAGTTGCATGACCAGGATCTGGAGTTCCTCCGATTCCTCCAGGAAACTCTTTGCGTATGAGCAAGCGGTTTTGTCCCGTCCGTCCCCAACGCCCTCGCCCATCTCCGAAATCCAGTGAACTGGCGGATGCCAGTACACATACTCGCTCCCACACTTGGGGCATTGGAAAGGCAGGCCTGGCACGGCTTCGATCTCGGCTTCACACGTGGCGCATCGTGATTTTATGGGCGGCTTCTCGGGCGGCGGAGGATTCGCCCCATACTTAAGAAGCAGGGCCTCCATGTCAGGCAATTCCTCACTCTTGGCGATATGCATAGGGGTGTCGCCGTTACCTTTCTCTGCATTTGGATCGGCGCCGTGTTTCAGGAGGAACTCGACTACTTCTTCTTGATTCGCGCCGACAGCGTAATGGAGAGGTCGAATGCCGTAGAGGTTTCCCCCCTCATTTACATCAGCGCCGTGCGCTACCAACATCTCGACAACATCCTTGTGCTCGATGGCCGCGTGCAGGGGGCGAAATCCATTTGTGTACCCATTGACGTCGGCGCCGTGCTGAAGCAGCAACTTCCCTATCTCTGTGTCCCCCCGTCTGGCGGCAAGACCAAGCGGACTGTGTTTCCCAAACCCGTCGTATTCCCGACACCCACACTTCCCATAGGCGCTAGGGTTAGCGCCATCCCTCAAGAGTCTCTCCACAGTCGCCTTATTGCCCTCGGCGACAGCAGCCAGCAGCTTATAATCTATCCCCTGCGCAGGTCTCGCAGAAACAGCGCCCGTATCGGGATCCCGTTCCAGAGGTGCAGCTTCTTCGTGAGGGGGCTCCAGAGCATTTGCCGGCTGTGTTGTGTCATCCTCTTTCATCGATGCCGAGCCGCCAAACAACTTACTAAGCCAACGCATGTTGCTTCTCCCTAACTCTCTTGTCAAACCGATGTTTGTTGCGAGTTGTGCATAATAATACGCAAGCGGCCCCGAAGTGATTGCAGGACCTATCCAAAGTGTTGGTGATATTCTCCGGTGTCGATTGATCGGGGGCAAGGTAAAACAATGAGTAAGCGATACGCGAATATTCTCCCGAGTATGAGTGACCGCACGGAAACGCAGAAGAACTAACCGGGGCTTCGCCAACGGGGGGCGGATGGAAGGGGCGGTCGGGGGCGGCCCGTTGAAGCCCTGAGCCCGATTGCCGCCATTTCGCGCCTGGCGCATTCCGGTGCGTGCGGCGGTGTTGCGACATCGGCGAGTCGTCCCGCCCCAGTTCTCAGGGCTCGAAGACCGGCCCCTTCTTGCTGAACGGGCGCACCATGGACGAGAGGACGAAAACTTTTCGCAAGTTGACTTACCGGAAAATGTGAGATACTATATCGCGCTGTGAAATAGTTCACAGCACGGTGTGGCGGGCAGAGCCTCCAAGATGAAACGCGAGAACTGTTGGGAATTTATGGACTGCGGCCGCGAGCCGGGCGGTAAGAGAGTCGCGCTGCTGGGTGTGTGTCCGGCTGCGATTGACATGGAGTCAGACGGTATGAACCATGGGCGTGCAGCCGGTCGGTTCTGCTGGCCGGTGGAGGGAACTCTGTGCCCGGGAGAAGGTGAAGAGAAGACCCGGAGATGTCATAATTGCCCCTTCTTCCAGGAAGTCGAGAGGCAAGAGGGCGGATCTTTCGTTCGTCACATCTGAATCTCTAACGATCCGGCCCGATCCCGCAAATCCAGTTGCGGCCGTTGGTCAATTGGCTCTCGTCTTCGTAACACAATATCCATCCCCCTTCAATTCATCGTCCCGCGATTTAGTCGTCTCGCGAAAGTTCAATTCTCTTTCGCATATGCCCCGTAACCATGGACAGTGACAGTAACAGGAGCGATATGAAAAAAGCGTAGAACCAGCCAAGACCGTACGCACAAACCGGCAAGATCACACTGCTAAGCCAATACATATTCAACATTGGGTCATGGAGGCTGCCCGGACTAGCTATTGTGTGGATCATCGTTGTCATCAGGTGCAACGGAATCGACGCCAGAAGGATAACATTCATCAAAATCAACGGGCGAATCACCCACCATCGCCGTTCTGCATTTCTTGTTGCAGGGCTTCCAGGTTTCCGCTGAAGGTCTGTGACCAGGTATGGTCCGGGCCGAGGGATGTTTCACAGATCGCCAGGGCTCGTCGATACAGTGGTTCGGCCTCTGAATGACGGTTCGTAGATTTCAACAGCCCCGCTAGGTTATTCAGACGAAGGGCCACATTCGGATGGTCCGGCCCAAACGACGCCTCGTCGATCGTCAGGGCTCGGCGATACAGAGGTTCGGCCTCAGCATGACGGTTTGTAGATTTCAGCAGAGCCGCCAGATTGTTCAGCCCCGTGGCCACGTTCGGATGGTCCGGCCCAAACGACGCCTCGTCGATCGTCAGGGCCCGACGATACAGAGGCTCGGCCTCAGCATGACGATTTGTGGATTTCAGCAGAGCCGCCAAATTGTTCAGCCCCGTAGCCACCTCCGGATGGTTCGGACCGAACGACGCCTCGTTAATCGCCAGGGCGCGGCGATACAGGGGCTCAGCCTCTGAATGACGGTTCGTGTCCGACAGCAGCATCGCCAGATTGTTAAGACGAACGGCCACCTTCCGGTGGTTCGGTCCGAACGACGCCTCGTCGATTGCTAATGCGCGGTGATACAGAGGCTCGGCCTCCGAATGACGATTCGTAACCCTGAGTAGATTCGCCAAGCTCATCAGACGGAGGGCTACGTTCGGATGGTCCGGCCCGAACGACGCCTCGTCGATCGTCAGGGCTCGGCGATGCAGAGGCTCCGCATCCGAACAACGGTTCGTGAGTTCGAGCAGCGTCGCCAGGTTGCTCAGCCCCGTAGCCACATTTGGATGATCCGGCCCGAACGACGCCTCGAAGATTGCCAAGGTGCGACGAAACAGAGGTTCAGCCTCCGAATGGCGGTTCGTGGCATAGAACAGTCCCGCCAGGTTGTTGAGATCAATGGCCACATTTGGATGGTCCGCCCCGAACGACGCCTCGTCGATCGACAGCGCTCGACGATACAGAGGCTCTGCATCCGAATGACGGTTCGTGAATTTGAGCAGAGCCGCCAGATTGTTCAGACGGAGGGCTACGTTCGGATGGTTCGGCCCGAACGACGCCTCGTCGATAGCCAAGGCCCGGCGATACAGAGGCTCTGCATCCGAATGACGGTTCGTGAGTTCGAGCAGAGCCGCTAGATTGTTCAGTACCGCGGCCACCTCCGGATGGTCCAGTCCGAACTTGGCCTCGACGATCGCTAACGCGCGGCGAAACAGAGGTTCGGCCTCCGAATGATGATTCGTAAACCTGAGTAGTTCCGCCAGATTGTTAAGACGAAAGGCTACATTCAAATGGCCCGGCCCGAATGACGCCTCGTCGATAGCCAGAGCCCGGCGATACAGAGCCTCTGCATCCGAATGACGGTTCGTAACATACAACAGCCCGGCCAGGTTGCTCAATCCCGTGGCCACATTCGGATGATCCGGCCCAAGCGATACCTCATTGATCTCCAGCGCCCGGCGATACAGAGGTTCAGCCTCTGCATGACGGTTCGTGTTCACCAGCAGTAATGCCAGATTATTAAGCACCGTGGCCACCGCCGGATGGTTCGGCCCGAACGACGCCTCGTCGATCGACAGGGCTCGACGATAGAGCGGTTCGGCGCCGGTGTATTCAGCACATTCATTCAGGAACAGCCCCACTTCGCTCAATCGAAGTGCGAGGTCCGCTCCGGCGCCTGAGGACGACTCGCAAGCGTCCAATGCACAGGTGTACTCGGTGACCTTGTCGTATGCGTCATCTAGTTGCAGCCAGTAGTCCCGCAACTCGTACTTCTTCGCGTCCGTATGAAGATTCAGGAATACGTCCAGGTCGACGATGCAGTCTTTCAGGCGATCAAGATTGTCGGCGCGGGACAGTTGCCAGGGCATTTCATCGATCTTGCGGGCCGTCAGATCGCGGGGGGTGAAGTAGTCGGCAAGGCGGAGATGGGCGGCATGGCGGTCGGCATCGGTCGGTAAGTAGAAGTTGGCGACCGCCTGGCGGATATGGTCATGGGAAAAATTGATCAGGCCGGACCGCGTTACCAGGGAACGATCGGCGGCGAAGTGAAGCAGTGACCAGTGTGCGCGGGGCATGGGATCACCATCTTCGCCGAGCATATCCAGCAGTTCCGGTTCGCTAAGCCCGCGGCGGGCGGCCCAGATAAGCGTCATCGCATCGCGGACAAGGCCCGGGCGATCGCGATCGTAATCCTCTTGGTATCGATCCAGGATCTTCTCGTAGAGTTGCGGGACGTCCGCGGCGGTCAGATACTCGTCGATCTGCTTGCCCAGACGGTCGTACTCGCCGACAATACGCAGTTCGTCCAGGAGGGTCTGGAGGTATAACGGATTGGCTGCCTGGGCGGCGGATGCGAGGCTATCGGTGCAGTTCTCGTCCAGGCTGCGCGTATACGCGGTGAGGTACTTGTCAATGAACCGCCGCCGCTCGTCATCCGTCAGCAGTTCGACTCTCATCGTCGGCCAGCCGCGTCTCGCCAGGACGTCGTTCGATCGGCCGGGCAGGGTCGAGACTATCAGTCGGATGTTGACGGGGATCGCCTCAGGCAACCAAACAAGGTCCAGAGCCTGGTCTCTGTCCTCGAGCTGATTCAGTGCGTCGAGCATCAGCACTACCCGCCCCCGGGCGTTAGCGGTTTGAAGCCAGTTGGCAAACTCTGCGCGCAGATCGTCGGGGTTGGTGGGGATTTCGCCGTCTATATTGAAGAGGCGTTTCAGTTCGCCCATGATTCGCCTGAGCATTGCGGCCCAGTCGGCACTGTAGGCCGAGGCTCCGATGAAGTGCATCAGCAACGGTTCGTGGGCGTGGTCGCGACGATACTGCAAAGCCCAGTTGGCCAGCAGGGCGCTCTTGCCCGAACCGGAGTCGCCTTCGATTACCAGCGGCGGACCCTCGCCGGAAGCGTGCTCGTCGAGATGGGCATAGTATTCGTCGCGCCCGATGTAGATCCGCGCCCGGCTGACGGCGAAGGCCTCATGCTCGACGGCCTCGGCGTCCAGCGGGTCAGGCTCGCTGCCAGGCGGGAATTCTTCGTCGATAGCTGCGGTCAGGTCAGCCAGCACCATATCGGCCAGTGCCTGGGGGTCGGAGTAGTTCTCACGCAGCGCCAGACCACTATCGCGGATGCTGTCCTTCAGGGCAGACAGTTTCTCGCGCCCGGATGGGTCGGGCTCGACGAAGTCATTCCGATCCTCGGACGGAACAGTCTCAACGTACGCAGGGTCGCGAAAGTAGAAGCACGCGCGGTTAGCCATCGCCGGGTCGTTCATCACGCCGTGGAGAATCTCCAACTCTGTCACCGAACGCTCAGTTCGCTCCGCCAGCCAGGGCTGCTCAGCGATTAGATCGTCGGAAACATCCCCTCGTTTGGGCAGCGAACCGTAACGCTCACCCAGCATGCCGATGAAGAACGGACGACAGTTATTGACCTCCGCCAGGCAGATCGGCAGGACCTTGCCTTCGTCTATCTGCTCCTGGGTGATGCCCCAGCGCAGGTCGACGTCAGTCCATATAATCCCACGATCTTCGCAGAGCTTTCGCAGTTGCGGGAATACTCGTTTCGCCAGTTCGTCGCGCTCGGCGTGCATGTCGCTGAACGTGCTCGAGATGAACACACGCACCACGCGGTCGGTTATCGTGGGCCGCGGCACGATGCAGACCTGGCCGCATTCAGGGCATGTCTCTTCCTGCCCGATCATCGAACTGGGGGATTGGAGGCCTACTCGACACTTGCCGCACTTATACTCGATCATAGTAAGCCTGCCTCAAGGGCAACCGGAGTTGCCCAAATGAACTCACGCCCACGATCAGCGTGGGCTCTCCCGTCGGGATTACCATATTTCCCTTCCCGGCTACAGCGCCGGGCGACTTGACATGCATCATACTACCCCTCTTCATCGCTCGCGCCTACCAGTACATTGGAGCTTTCCGGCCCCACATCGGTGTCGATGATCGCGGGGCGGCGCTTGAAGGGCATAGCGAGAGCATCCCAGCGTCGCCGGCACCCGCTTGACCATTACCGAAACCAGGAAGTTCCTCCGAGATTAGATCTGCCCCAGAGAGTTTTTGTCGGGATATCAACCCGGAGGTCGACCCAAAAACGAGCCCCAAGAATGTACAGATTCATCCCGTCGCGATAACGTGCATGGGCTGTTATCGGAATGGCTGTCAGGCAGCCTATGGTCATCAGCATCGCCAGTGTGAGCGTTCGCTTCACGATTGTCCCCTTTCCTTTCGAATTACTGTCTCGTTCATGTCGTTATCTGCGAATCTGCGGCGGTTGCGGCGGCCCCCGTAGCCAGACGCAACCGCCAAAAGAACTCCAACATCAACCGGTTAACGGGGCGGTGTCCCCTGTTAAAACGGTGGTGATTGGGTAAACTGTTCTGGTGATTACATCAGGCTCGGTGCGGAATATCAAACAGAGGCATGTGCGATGAACAGACGCAGTTTTCTTAAATCGGCGGGGTTGGCGGTTGGCGTGGTTTCAGGTTGGTCCGCTGCCTCCCCGGCCGCAGGGAAGAAGCAGGACCGCCCCAACATACTCTGGATCATCGCCGAAGACATGAACGACTGGATGAGTTGTTACGGCGATCGTTTGCTGAAGACTCCCGCATTCGACGCCATGGCGCAGAAAGGAGTGCGGTTCACGCGGGCGTATGTTACGGCTCCGGTATGCTCGGCCTGCCGGTCGGCGCTTATCACCGGGGCGATGCAGACCTCGCTTGGAATTCACAATCACCGCAGCTCGCGCTCGAGAACGAAGAAGCCCGAGCACAGCCAGCTGGGCATGATCAATCTGCCCGAAGGCGTAAAGACCGTCCCGCAATATTTCCAGGACGCCGGTTACGCAACGTTCAACTCGGGCAAGACCGACTACAATTTCGTTTACAAAGACGCCGAACTCTACAGCGTTCGAGGCTGGAAAGATGCGAAAGGCAAACCGTGGTTCGGGCAGATACAGCTCGGCGGGGGTAAGCGCGGAGCCCGGGCCCTGCCTCCCGGCCGGAAGAATCCCGTGGACGTCTCGAAGGTGACCGTCCCGCCGTACTACCCGGACCACGAGGCGTTCAGGAAAGCCTACGCGGGGCACTATGCGAACATTCTGGGGACCGACTATTCGGCGGCGGGCATCCTGAAGAAGCTTGAGAGCGACCGGCTGCTGGACAATACGATCGTCTTCTTCTTTTCGGATCACGGGGCTCCGCCGCTGCTCAGGCACAAGCAGTTCTGCTACGAAGGCGGGGTGAGGGTTCCGCTGCTGGTGCGCTGGCCTGAGAACTTCCGGGTGACCAAACCGGGTCTGGTTATCGACGACCTGGTCAGTTCGATAGACATTTCGGTGACGTCAATGGCGCTGGCGGGGCTGGACGTTCCGAAACACATGGAGGGGCGAAGTATATTCGCCAAAGATTACAAACCGCGCGATTACGTTATCTCGGCGCGCGACCGCTGCGACTACACCATCGAACGGATCAGGGCGGTTGTCACGAAGAAGTACAAGTACCTGCGGAACTTCCTGACCGATCGGCCTTATCTGCAACCGCAGTATCGCGACAACAGCGAACTGATGAAAGTATGGAAGAAGCTGCACGCTGAGGGGGCTCTGACGGCGGAGGCGGCGCGTTTCGCCGGACCGGACAAGCCGGCTGAGGAATTGTACGATCTTGAGAAGGATCCCCACGAGGTCAGGAACCTTGCTGGTGATCCGAAATACGGAGCCGAGTTGGCGCGGCATCGGAAGATATTGGCTGGTTGGATGAAGGAAACCGACGACAAGGGTCAGTATCCCGAGAGCACCGAAGGCCTGCTGCAGGTGATGTATAAGTGGGGCGACAAATGCGTCAATCCTGAGTATGGGAAGGTGCGCAAGAAGTACGGGAAGCTCGTCGGGGGCGGTGATTCCGGCGGGCGGAAGAAGCGGAAGAAGAAAGCACAACCGACAACACGCCGGGCGAAGAACAGGCGGGCCAGGCAGTAGGGGGCTGGGGCGTAAGAGTTTGTGGGGTAAGGCGTTATGGGCGACGGAGTCGGAGGTTCACACCTGTGACACACCATCGGGCCGCGGGCGGGTTCTTTTGCGGGCGTGTCAACGGTTATTGTGGTGACAAGTACAGTGGGAATAGTGTGTTATGGCGACATAACGGATCGGCAAAGGCCGTTGGACGGTATGTCGCCAAGGTACACAGTTGTCCGCGATGCGCTGCTTCTGCAATCGTCCGAGACGCCGCGCTGCGGGAGCTGTGGCGCGTTGAAAGTGGCTTGTGCATAAGATGTTACAATGCGTTCCGGCCGCGATATGTTCGTCGCGAACGACTGGACGACTGACGGTATCGGCGGGAGAAAGTGTGAACCAAATGTGATGATCGTCCGGCAATGTCATTTGCGATGGTGCTAAAGGGCGGCGGTTCGTACGACGCAGATACGCCCTCAGCGTGCCTGGAAGCAGATAATAAGACGCGCAAGCGAGCTGAGAATAGGGCTGCAGGCGACGCAATCGACAGCCGAGCGGGGGTCATTCAGGGCGGTCCTGATTCTCGCGTCCGTTGTCACTGACAGGGCGGTCGGCGGCCGATTCGTTACGGGTCTTAGAATCTCGCTTTGCCCTTGACGATCAGGATGCGGAGTAATAGGATTACGACGTATTGTCGTGTCTCCATTCCGGCATTAACGGGGTCCGTTGAGGGAAAGAAATTCAACGTTGAATACAGAGATGAGTATGGACGATAGACAGGCTAAATCGCCCAACGCTGCGGGCAGGGCTTTGGCGACGGTTGCGGTCGTACTCGTGTGCCTGAGTGCGGCCGGATGCAGATCGCCATTGGCTTATTTCCTTGAGGCTGACGACGTTGCCGACGGTATCATCAAGAACAACCAGGTCGCAGCCATCGGTCGCAAGGAGGCGTTCAGCATCGAAACGCCCGCTGACGCACTACGCCGGCGCCTGCTGAAAGCTCAGGGGCTGCACGTTGCCGGTCCGGCTTCGCTGGGCACTGACAAACTCAAGCCCGTTCCGCACTGGCCGAAGAAGGGCGCCAAGACTTCTGAGAAGGGCTCGAAGCCCGGCGGGCCTGTTCCCGTGATCGGACCTGAGGTCCGGATTACACTGCTCCAGGCCCTGCAGATCGCAGCGCGAAACAACCGTGAATACCAGGACGCCAAGGAAGCGGTCTTCATAACCGCCCTTGACCTGGATCTGGAAAGCCAGGAATTCCGCAACACGTACGTCGGTTTGCTCAGCGGAGACATATCGCATGACGAAAGCGGCGCCAGACCTGTCGGCGAAGCGGTGGTGTCTTCTTCGGCGTCGTGGTCCAGGCGATTCCGCAGCGGAGCGGCGCTTACCGGTAGATTGGGCGTGGACCTGGCCAACCTGCTGACTCGCGGATACGGTTCATCGCTGGGCGTTTTCGCTGATGCGTCAATCTCCGTACCGTTGCTCCGCGGGGCGGGCAAACACATTGTCACCGAGTCGCTCACGCAAGCACAGCGGGAAGTTATCTATTCGCTATACACGCTCGAGCGTCATAAGCGCAAGCTCGCGGTTCAGGTCGCCACCGATTATCTCGGCGTGCTCCAGCAGGCCGACCAGGTCAAGAACGCCACCGAAAGCCACGATCGCCTCGTCATGGCCGCCGAACGGGCCAAGGCTCGCTGGGAGGCTGACCGCCTGCTGAAAACGGAGCTCGAAGAGACCCAGCAGGAGGTACTCCGCGCCCGCGATCGCATCATCCGCGCCAGCGACACCCACCAGGGGCGGCTCGACGCGCTCAAGATAACGCTCGGTCTGCCCACCGACGCACGGATCGTATTGGATCGCCAGGAGTTGATTTCCCTGGTCGATCAGGCCAAGGCGGTGATGGATGACAAGAACGTCGATAAGAACGGGGCGTCGCCCAAACCGGGCAAGCTGGAACTGCCCGTCGGCAAGGCCGTCGAGCTGGGATTGGACAAACGCCTGGACCTGCGAACGGCTCAGGGGCGCGTCGTTGACGCCCAGAGAGGCGTAGTGGTGTCGGCTGACGGATTGAAAGCCGATCTCACGCTGACAGGCGCCGGCGCGATGGGCACCAGCCGCGGTTCCGGCCAGGCGGGGTTGCCCAACGCGCATCTGCGTCCGGAAAAGGGCGTGTATTCGGCGACCGTGACGTCGGACCTTCCGTGGGAGCGAACGGCCGAACGCAACGCATACCGTGCGTCGTACATCACGCTCGAGCAGGCCGCCCGCTCCGTGCAGGAGCTCGAGGACAACATCAAGCTGGCGATCCGAAGCGCGTTGCGGACGCTCGCCCAGACGCGCAAATCGTTCGCAATCCAGTCGAGTGCGGTCAAGTTGGCCTTGAGTCGCGTGACGGGCACCAAACTGCTGTTCAAGCTCGAGCGAGTCGAAATGCAGGAAGTGCTCAAGGCCCAGGAGTCTTTGGTGCAGGCGCAGGATGCGATGACGGCGGCGTTGGTGAGCTACCGAATTGCCGAACTGCAACTCCAACGCGACATGGGCGTACTGGAGATTGACGAGAAAGGACTGTGGCGTGAATATCGACCCGAATAAAGTGGACGGCGCGCCTGGCGCGCCCCTTCGACAGCAGAAGAGCAAGAAGGGGCGGAACATAACCATCGCCTCAATATGCGTGCTGTTGATCGGAGCATGCGCCTGGGGCGTTCTGGCTCCGAAAGACAGGGGCGGGTGGATGCGGGGCCTCTGGACCGAAACCGCCGGACTGGACGACAGCAAGTGGCACGCAGTTAAGCGCGGTCCGCTAACGATCAGCCTGAGGCGATCGGGCACGATCCACCATCGCAACAAGGTCATCATAAACAGCAAGCTCGAGGGCTCCTCTACGGTGATCTGGCTGATCGACGAGGGCTCGCAGGTAAAAGCCGGCGACTTGTTGCTGGAGATGGACCCGACCAGCTTCGTGCAGAAGAAGGAGGCCCAGGACATCGTCGTGATAAGATCCGAAGCCCTGCTCGTCAGCGAAACTGAGAACCTCGTGGTGGCCAAGAACGCCGCCCAGACAGAGATTGATGATGCGAAACTCCAGATAATGCTTGCCGAACTGGCCCTCAAGAAATATCTGGGCAAAGACCTGAAGGATTACTCGAAGCCGAACCAGGACCCGACGGCCGACGATGAAGGCGAGTACGCGCAGTTGTTCCAGGAAGCCGAGGCCGCCATCAGCATTGCCGTAGAGCAACGCACTCGGGCCGAGGACCGCGTGAAGGCGTCGGAAACACTCGCAGAGGCCGGCTACCTGACGGGAACGGAACTGAAAGCCGACAAACTGGCCCTGAAACAAGCGGAGATTAGTGTCAGCACGGCCAAGAGCAAACTGCTCGTGCTGAAGAAGTACACCTACGTCAGCAAGTCCGCCGAACTGCGCAATGCTCTGCTCAAGGCCCAGCGCGCGCTCAAACCCGTCGAACGTAAAGCCGCCGCCAGCATCCGGCAGGCCGAAGCCGATGTCACAGCCACTGCCTCAGAGCACAAGCGACACCTGGCCCTCCAGCAAAAGTACGCCGATCAAATCAAGGAGTGCAAAGTTTACGCACCTGTCGACGGCCAGGTGGTCTATGCGACAACCACCTCGCATCGACATCGCGAAAGGTCCGAAGAGTTGAAAAAGGGCGCCAGCGTTCGGGAACGGCAGGAGTTGTTCCACATGCCCAACGCGGATCACAGAATGATGGCTGTCGTCAAGATCCCCCAGGCCTGCGAACCTATGCTGACTGATCCCAGAGACGCCAGCCTACTGAGACTTCCGGCAAACGTGACCATCGCCGGGGCAAAGAACAGGGACTTCCCGGCAACGCTGGCCGAGATAGATCCGCTGCCCTACCACGAATGGATTCAAGCCATCAAAGTCTTCAACGCCGAAGTTCATCTTGACGAGGTCTCTCCGGATCTCAGACCGGGCTACAACTGCAAAGTCGAGATAATCGTCGCCCAGTACGACAACGTCGTGTCCGTTCCGATTCAGTCGGTTCAACTGGTCGGAGGCAAGCCCACGGTTTACGTTAAGACGCGCGGCGGCCCGAAGCCTCGCGTAGTCGATATGGGCATGGACAACAACCGCTTCGTACATATCAAGAGCGGGCTTGAAGCCGGCGAGTATGTGCTCCTGGCTCCGCCGTTTGACGAAACTGCGGCTGAGTCATCGAGCAATGATACGAAAACCAGGAGGCCCCGTCGCCCCGCGACCAGGCCCGCGACCAGACCGGCGGGCGGAGGCAGAACGCGGACTTCAACCTCCGGTTCGTCCAGGGGCTCGGGCGGGGGTCGGCGGAGACGATGACCACCGCGAAATCCACAACCTCGCCGCAAACCGACGCGCCCGGATCGTCGTTGATTCTGCTCGACAACGTTAAGAAGTACTACTACATGGGCAACCAGGAGGTCCGTGCGCTGGATGGGGTCACCGTATCGTTCGCCCAGGGCGATTTCTGGGCGATTATGGGACCCAGCGGATCGGGCAAGAGCACCATGCTCAATATCCTGGGCTGCCTGGACCACCCCACATCCGGGCGATTTGTGCTGGACGGATACGATGCGTCGGATCTCGATGACGACGAGCGAAGCGAACTTCGACTGCGTCGCCTTGGATTCATCTTCCAGAGTTTCAACCTGATTCCGCAGTTGACCGTGCAGGAGAACATCGAACTGCCCCTGTACTATCTGGGCTACGAAGCCGAAAGATCAGCCAGGCGCGCCGAGGAACTGGCCGACATGGTCGGACTGGCCGATCGACTGGCGCACCGCCCGATGGAGCTTTCCGGAGGGCAGCAGCAGCGAGTGGCGGTGGCCAGATCGTTGGCAAACGATCCGGCGGTGCTGCTGGCCGACGAACCGACGGGCAATCTCGATTCGTCAACCGGCGTGGCGATCATGGAGCTTCTAGCCGACCTGAACCGCCAGGGCAAGACCATCGTGATGGTCACTCACGAGCAAAACATCGCCGCCTACGCGGCCTGTCGCATGCATATGCTTGACGGGAAGATCGATCGAATCGAAGGCGTTGACGAACCGGAAATCACTTCTCCCCCGCCGCTTCCGAATTCTGCGGAGGGCTCACGCTGATGCGCAGAATTCGCTTAGTCCGCAATATCCGCCTGGGCGTTAAGAACCTCCTGTTGCACAAGATGCGGTCCATGTTGACGGTCCTGGGCCTGGTCTTCGGCGTTGGAAGCGTGATCGCCATGCTCGCTGTGGGAGAGGGCGCCAGCCAGAAGGCCCTCGACGACATTCGCAAGCTGGGCAGCAACAACATAATCATCAGTTCTATCAAGCCCACCAACGAGGACGGTTCGTCCAGTGCGGGCGGTAGTTACGTTCTGTCCTATGGTTTGACGTACGCCGATGAAATTCGCATTCGCGAGACAATGCCCGCGGTTAAGCGGACCGTTCCGGTCAAAATTATCCGCAAGAAAGCTGCGTATGGGCGAATGGCCGAGCAAACAGAAATGCGTATCGTGGGTGTCTCAGCCGATTGGTTCGATCTGGTCAAGCGCGAGAAGCTGGCTGGCAGAACGCTGCTGGAACATGATATGGAGGAGCGCGCGGATGTTTGCGTGCTGACCGAACACGGGGCGAGAACAGTTCTTTCCGGCCGCCGGACTCTGGGCCAGCCCGTGAGCTTTGGCGGTACGTCAACTTCGACTGACGGGATGATCTACGAGGTGGTTGGAATTGTTCGCAGTGAACACGGCGGGGAGCACGTTCCGGATATGCGGGCCGACGCCTACATTCCGATCTCGACCTTCATAGATCGCTACGAGGACATTGAGTATCGTCGCACGGCGGGAACTCGCAGCTTCACCCGCGTGGAACTGCACAAGATCCTCGTCGAGGTAAGAGAGCAAAGCCAGGTCAAGAGCACTGCCGACGCGATCCGGGCGATGCTGAAACGCTGCCACGAGCAGAATGACTACACGGTGCATGTCCCCCTGGCGCTGCTCGAACAGGCCGAGAGCACCAAGCGAACGTTCAACATCGTCCTGGGCTCGATTGCGGGCATCAGTCTGCTTGTCGGCGGGATCGGAATTATGAACATCATGCTCGCCTCGGTTACCGAGAGAACGCGTGAGATCGGCATCAGGCGAGCGATTGGAGCCAGACGTTCGCAGATTGTGGGGCAGTTCCTGATTGAGACCACCGTCCTGTCGACCGTCGGCGGACTTATGGGCATCGCAGTTGGCCTGTTCTTCCCCTGGCTGGTCGAGTATCTGGCCGGTATGCCCACCATCGTACCGATGTACAGCATCGTGCTTTCGCTGGGCATCTCCATGGGCGTGGGAATATTGTTCGGGATATACCCGGCGATCAGGGCGGCGATGCTGGACCCCATCGAGGCGTTGAGGCACGAGTAGAATCCCATTGATAAGGAGTTGGATAATGAAGGCGACTATGGTTTCGAAATGCAACTTGTCCATGTTCGGGATTCTGGCGGTGATGATCGCGGTCGCGATGACAGGTTCGCCGAACGCTTCAGCCGAAACGCCCCCAGGAGTTTCGTGGAAGAAACTCCCGAACATGTCCGTACCTCGATGGGAGGCCGGGACTGCTGTGCTCGACAAGAAACTCTACGTCTTCGGCGGTTATGAAATGCCGACCAAGGCGTGCAAGCGGGCTGACGTATTTGATCCGAAGACCGGCGGTTGGACAAAGCTCAAAGATCTGCCCAGCGCTGTAACGCACATGAATATGGTTATCGAGGGAAGGTCGATTTGGTTCGCCGGGGGATTCAAGGATGGTTACAAGGGGTACACGATTACGGAAGTGTGGAAATACGATGTCGACAAGAACACCTACGCCCCCGGTCCATCGCTCCCTGAATCGCGCGGAAGCGGAGGACTTGCGATCGTTGGTCGCAAACTCCACTACATCGGCGGGCTCACGAAGGATCGCAACACATGCAGCCCGAAACACTGGGTTCTGGATCTGGAGAAATCCGATGCCGAATGGACCGACGCCAAGCCCATGTCAAAAGGCCGCTGCCACTTCGGAACCGTGACATTCGAGGGCAAAATCTACGTGATAGGCGGTATGTATCATCATGACAAGGGGCAAGCGGATCTTCCCCTGGTCGACATATATGACTCCAAAACCGACTCCTGGAGCAAAGGCGCCCAGTTGCCCACCGGACACACCCACGCCGAGGGCGCCACCTTTGTGCATCAAAAGCGAATCTACTTCATGGGCGGGATGGCGCAGGTCGGTAAGAGAAGATGGATCGATAACAACATCACCGTGTCAACCCCCGACGGAGGATGGAAGCACGTGGGGCGGTTGCCCAGGAACCTGTCCGCCCCGGCTGCCGGAGTAATCGGCGACAAGCTCTACCTCGCAGGCGGATCCCTTAACGGCGGCCACCCGCAACCGGGAATGTGGGTCTGTTCGGTTCCCACCCCAGGCAAGCCTGCAGGCGCCGTCGATCTGTTCGACGGAAAAAGCCTCGACGGTTGGGAGCACTATCTTGTTGATCCCAAGCTGAAGATGTCTGATGTGTGGTCCGTTCGCGACGGGTTGCTGGTTTGCAAGGGCAAGCCCATGGGATACCTCGCCACCAAGAAGGAGTACGTCAGCTTCAAGCTGATCGTAGAATGGCGCTGGCCGCCCGGGAAACCCGCGACCAACAGCGGAGTTCTGATGCGGATTACCGGCAAGCCGCAGGCTTTGCCCAAGTGCGTCGAGGCCCAGCTTAAGTCCGGCAGCGCCGGAGACGTCTACGGTTTTCATGGGTTTAATGTGAAGGGTTCCGCCCGCGTGATATCCGCCGAGAACAAGTTCGTTGGAAAGCTCTCGGGCGTGTCGAAGATGAAGGCCGCCGAGAAGAAACCCGGCCAGTGGAACAAGTACGAGATTACCTTCAATGGCGGCGACATTACGGTCATCCTCAACGGTCAGAAGGTTAACGAGGCGACCGGGTGCGACGTGGTGGCAGGGAAGATAGGCTTGCAGTCTGAAGGCGGTGAGGTTCATTTTCGAACGGTGCGATTGACTCCGCTGAGCGGCAAGGCTGTGACAACTCCCAAGGCCCAGACTGCGAAACCGGGAGCCCAGGTTGAGGCGTCTAAGGAGGTTACGCTGGGCGACGGTAAGAAGGCGACGGTCCGATACCTGTTCAGCCTGCCGGAAACTTACAACAAAGCCGACAAGCACCCATTGCTGATCTTCCTCCACGGTATGGGCGAACGGGGCGACAATTTGAATCGCGTGAAATTCCACGGACCCCCGAAAATCGTCAGCAGGAAGAACACCACCGGATTCATAATTGTATCTCCCCAGTGCCCGAAGACGGAATTCTGGAAGATCGAGAAACTCAGCAAGCTGCTGGACCACATTCTCGCCACCACCAAAGCCGATCCGCAACGGGTCTACCTTACGGGCCTGAGCATGGGCGGATTCGGTACGTGGGCCTGGGCCTCGCGCCAGCCGGAGCGATTCGCCGCCGCGGCGCCCATCTGCGGCGGAGGCGACCCGAGGACCGCCAAGAAACTCATCAACCTGCCCATCTGGGCGTTCCACGGAGACAAAGACAACGTCGTACCGCTTGCCAGAACTCAAGCCATGGTCGACGCGGTCAAAAAGGCCGGTGGAACGAAGATTAAACTGACGGTGTACCCCGGAGTTCGCCACAACTCATGGACGAAAACGTACGCCAACCCCGACATGTACAAGTGGCTGCTTACGCACCGTCGAACCGCCTCGCGTTGAGACGATCGGCACGTCGAACCTGCAGCTCTTTTCAGCAAGTTGCGATGATCCGGACGGCGGGGCGTCGGTCTGCTTATGCTTCATCACCGCCGGAGATATCCAACAGCCGGGCCAATTCCTCCGGTTCGAGGCGGTATCGGGCTCCTTTGCCCTGGTAGAAACCGTGCCGCCCGATCAGGTGCACCGACAGAGGCGTCAGGCGAAGCGTCTTACCGCTGCGAGCGTCGGTCAGTTCGATTTCCCCCTTGGCGAAGACCCCGCATCCGCCCCAGGGGCAGCCAATAGGGCCCATCGCCTCGGCGGCGACGGCGGAAAGACCGTCGCCCACGCTTACCGGATTGCCGAAGGCGTCTGCGGCGGCCTGCATGATCTCGCCGAGTTTGGCGGCGATTTGCTTGTGGGTAAGGTCGAGCGACTCAACGGTGTGCGAGTCAGCGGCGAGTATGTCGCCCAGAGATCGCCCGTCGGACCCGAGGAAGCCCTCAGCGCACAGGACTCCGGGCGCCATTCGTTCGACGATCAGCTCTTCCCGTGGTGTGAGTTTCATCTCTCGGGCTCCGGACCTATGCGAATTTGTCGTAGTACGTGCGCTCCTCAACAACGCCCTTGGCGCGAAGGACCTTCACCGCCGCATCGATCATGCCCGGGCTGCCGCAGAGGTATGCTTCGGCGTGCGAAGCGTCTCCAATATGTCGGTCGACCACTTCGGTAATCAGGCCGGTTTCACAGACGCCGTCGTCGCATTCACCCTCCGCCGACAGGGCGGGGATAAACGTGAACCAATCCAGTTCGGCCTCCAACTGGTGAAGTTCGTCCAGGAGGAACAGGTCGGGTCTGTGGACGGCTCCGAAGAAGTACGTGCATTTGCGACGGATATCGTGTTCCTTCATATACCGCAGCATCGACCAGAACGGAGCCATTCCCGAGCCTCCGGCGATCCAGATCATCTCCGCGTCGGATTCGCTGAGGTGAAAATCGCCGTACGGGCCCGAGAAGATCACCTCGTCGCCCTCGGCGAGTTTCGTGAAGACCCATGTGGTGCATATCCCGCCCGGCACGAGGCGGATAATGGTTTCGACGGCGTTGGGGTCGCTGGGGGGGCTGGACATACTGTAGGCGCGGTAAACCGGTTCGGGATTGCCCTTGTACGCCGGAGCCTGGAGCTGGATGTATTGGCCCGGGAGGAACTCGATGGTGTCCGGTTCGATCAAGCTGATGCGCAATTGCTTAATGTCGTACGTCAGGTCGATTATCCGCTCTACCCGCCCGCGATACTGTTTGACCAGGAAAAGCTCTTCGGGAATCAGCACCGCAAGATCGTTACGGACCTTCACCTGGCAACTGATGCGGACGTTGTCGGCGATCTCTTCGGGCGTTAGAAGCGGTTCTTCGGTGGGGGTCACCGCCCCTCCGCCTTCGAGGATCTGCAGCTTGCAGTACGCGCACGTTCCGCGCCCGCCGCAAGCCGAGGGAATGAATATGTCCTCTTCCATGAGCGTCGTCAGCAACGGCTTGCCGCCGATTACATCCAGGCCGCGTTCTCCGCTGTTTATGTCGATAGCGCATGGACCGTAATTGACCAGCACGCGTTCGGCCAGCAGAAGCAGCGCCGCCAGCACGGCTGTCAATCCGCTTGCTGCTGCAGTCGCCAGGAGTACGGTTATAATCACGTCCATGTTAAGGGATACTCAACCTCGTTCTAAATCTTGATCATGCCCTGGAAGATAACGAACGCCATCGCCATGATGCCCGCAATAATCAGCGTTATGCCCGGGCCTTCGAGGGCGGCGGGGATTTTCGCTTTTTCCAGGCGCTTTCGGATGCCCGCCATGAGCATGATCGCCATAAACCAGCCCAAACCCGTACCAAAACCGTACATCAGCACTTCCATCGCACCGTGTCCTTTGGCGCTGACATTGGTCACCATGAACAGCGACGCGCCGAGAATGGCGCAGTTGACCGTAATCAGCGGCAGGAATATGCCAAGTGCGTAATACAGCTTCATGCTGATGCGCTCGATGAGCATTTCCATAAGTTGTACGAAGGCGGCGATGACCACGATGAACAGGATAAGTTTGAGACTCTCAGCCGGAACTCCGTAGGCTTTCAGCGGCAGGAGCACGTAAGTATACAACCCGTAATTCAGCAGGCATGTGCACGTGATTACGAACAGCACCGCCAGGCCCATGCCGAAGGCGCTCTTGAAATGCTTGCTGATGGACAGGAACGGGCACATGCCCAGGAACCGCGTCAGCAGGATATTGTCCGTAAGCCCCGCCGACAGAAGAATCAGCACCAGGTGCATTGAGCCTGACGTGTCGTTGGCGACCTGTGCGATCATTTGGAGGCCTCCTCTGCTTCTGCGGCGCGCTGGCGGCGCAGGGAGTGGGCGCGGGCTGTCCAAACCGCTATCGCCAGTACGAAGAACGCTCCGGGGGGCATGACCATGATGGTCCAGTTGCGCCATTCAAGTCCCGCAGCCGCCATCGGTTCGCTCAGTCCGATCGTTTGCAGACCGCCTTCGACCAGGCTGCCCGGGCCCAGAACCGCCACCTCCCACGCAGTGCCCTTCAGCAACGTACCGAAGCCCAGCAGCTCGCGCACCACCGCCACGGCCAGCAGTATCATCGAGTAGCCCAGCCCTGCTCCCAATCCGTCCGCCATCGCCGCCAGCGGGCGATTCTTGCTGGCGAACGCCTCCAAGCGTCCCAGGACGATGCAGTTGGTGATGATAAGCCCCACGTAGGCGGCGATTTGGCTGTGGATTTCGAAGAACATCGCCCTGAACACGATATCCACCACGATTACGAATACGGCGACTATGAGCACCTGCACCATGATACGAATGCGCTGCGGGATGACGTTTCGCAGCAGGCTGACGGCCAGACCGGACATAGTTGTCGTCCAGATGAGTCCCGCGCACATTAGTGCGGTGTTGAACACAAGGTTGGTTACCGCCAAAGCCGAGCAAATGCCCAGCACCTGACGGAAGATCGGGTTCTCGTTCCACAACTGCACCAGCAGCGCTTGGCGCGGCGGGACGGAGTTGGGCGTCAGGTCGGGCATCAGAGACGCTCCTCTCGGGCGGCGGCTGACATTGCCCGGCGGAACTCAGCGATGCGCCGCCTCAGAAACGCTTCAACAGCCGTCGACGTTCCAGTCGCTCCGGTCACTGCATCCACCCAGCGGTTCTCCCGCAACGGTCCCGTGCTCCGCCCGCCGATGTAGAGAATCCGCCCCGGCGCCGCCGGTTCGGTGATGTCAAGGCCCGCGAACTTTCTCCGCCACGCGCGTTCGGTGATCCGTCCGCCCAGACCGGGCGTTTCCGTGTGACGGACAAATACAATCCCCAGCGATTTCTTCAGGTCGCCCGAGACAGCCATATAACCGTCGATCCGAGCCCAGAAACCAACCCCCCATATCGGAAACGCGTAGCCCAGCAGTTTTTCTTGGCCGGTCTGTTTATCAGTGACTACCGCGCGGTAGGTCCTGGGGGCCCGTCCGACGCCCTGATCGGCGGGGATATTGAACACCGCGCCGGTGTCGGGATCTTCAATCGGACGGTCGACCGGGCGTATGCAGCGCGCGTACAGTTCGGTCGCCTCGTCATCGGTTAGCGTCTTGCGTTCGTCCAGCGTCTTGCGTTCGTCCAGTGCGAACACCTCCACGAGCGCTCGTTGGTGGAACAACTGCTCGCTTGCTTCGACGATTGGGCGGGCCACCGCGTGCAGCGACATGACAGCCGCGGTAAAGACCCCCGAGACAATCGCTGCAAAACCGATTACGTACCCCGGACTGTTTACGTTCATCCTCATTTCTGCGAGCCCCTCCGTTCCCAGGCTTCGACCCCCGCGTCCAGCAGGGGAGCGACAAGGTTGCCCAGCAGAATTGAGAATGTCGCGGCGGCTACGAATATGCCGCGCCAGCGAAGTACGATTATCAGAAAGCCTATTCCAAATGCGTAGGCGATCTGGGCGGTGTTTTTCCTTGGCGCGCTGACCGGTTCGGTGATCATATAGACCACCGCGAACATTGTCGTACCGCTCAGCAACTGCCACAAAAGCGGGGGGACCTGACCGATTCCGTCGAATCCCAAAACAGTGCGAAACAACACGTTAGCGACTATCAAACCGGCAAATCCGCCTATCATCAACCGCCATTTGGCGGTCTTGGTCCAGAGCAGATAGACCGCGGTAAGGGCGATTAGTGCGGCGCAGCCCTCGCCTATGCAGCCGGAGGTCAGTACGCGCCCCACCGACTCGCCGCCAGCCTGGAACGTCCCTCCGACTGAGCCCAGCGCCATGTCCCACATTGACGCGCCCCGCCCTGAATTGGCGACGGCCTCCAGACCGTACTGCCGGGCGACCCACATTGGCGAGGCCTGGCTGATTGCGTCGGCGACCTTCCCGCCTGATTCAGCGAGATAGGTTGGCATTCTGCTCAGGCTCTCGAACGACCACTGCGCCAAACCGCCCGGAAAACCCTTGAATGCGGGCACGAACCGCCCGGTCAGCTCGACGGGGAAGCAAATGTACACAAAGGCGCGTCCCACGATCGCCGGATTGGCGAAGTTCCGCCCGAATCCGCCAAAGACCTCCTTACCGAACAGCACGCCTACGACCATACCGACCACTGCGATCCACAGCGGGACCGTAGGCGGAAGGGACAGGGCGTACAGCAGGGCGGTGACCAGGCACGCAGTCGATATCGCCTGCCCGCGTGCGCGACTGGTGATTCGCTCGGTGATTAGCGCTGCGACAACGCACACGCTTACGACTGCCCCGGCGCGCCAACCGAAGAAATATACGCCCGACAGCACCACCGGTATCAGGCAGTAGACCATGCGAAGCATGTTGGCCTGCTTCATGAACAGACCGGGGCGTCTGGGCGGCGCCTTTGGGCGGGCTGGTTTTTGCGGGGTATCGTTCATAGACCGATCGAATCACGAAGATTGTAAATGCGCTCAATACATAACAATAGGCGTCTTCATCCGCATCTTGAAGGGCAAACCTTTGTTTACCCCGTCCGAGCCGACCTGGAGCATTACTGCCTGCGGCGGCGTTCGGGCTGGCCAATCGCACGCCTTGGCGATGATTCTATCATAACTACGGGTTCTGGCAAGGTAGATTCCGATTCGGCGTCCGACGGATTTTCGGTCCGATTCCAGCCTTCGGCCGGCACAATGTTGTACGACACGTGCTTGATTTAACCCGGGATTGACCCTAGAGTAGTGTAACGATTTCAAATCCCAGACAGCCAAGGCGCGGGAGCGAACGAAACTCGTCATGGACTTACCCGTTATCGACACACCGGTATTCCCCCGTTGGGTATGGATTGAGGAGATTACGTATTCGCACATCCCGATCGCGACACTGGTGACGGCGTATATGCTATTGGCTCCAGTGCTTGAGTACATTGGCATGCGTCGGAAGGATCCGCGGCTGGATCGTCTTAGCAGGAGCTTCATTTGGTTTTCGATGATCCTGTTCTCGCCGGGGGCGGCGTTGGGTACGGGCATTCCGGTCTATATCATCGGTGCGTATCCGGAGTTCTGGTCCCGCTGGGCGAACCTGTTCTTCTGGCCTCTGGTGGTCCAGTTCCTGTTCTTCCTGGCCGAGGTGGGCTTCCTGTTCTTCGGGTACTATCTCACGTGGGACCGTTGGTCCAATCGCAAACGGCTTCACATTACGATGGGTGTGGCCGCGGCGGTTATGGGGTTGTTGGTGCAGACCGTATGGGACGCACTGGGCGGGTACATGATGACGCCCGGAGGAGTCGCCCTGCCCGGGGTGGACCAGCCTGTGGGTTGGTCGGCGGCGGCGTTCTTCAATCCGAGTTTTCCCTACCTGCTGACGCATCGGATATTCGGCAATTTCAGCTACGTCCTGCTGCTTACGGGCGGAGTATTCGCACTGCGATACATGACGCTGGACAAGAAGCCCGAGGAGAAACGCTACTTCGGTTGGGCGTGTAATTTCTGCTTCGTCACCGGTTTTCTGTTCTTCTTCGCCATGCCGATAATCGGCTGGGGTTACGCCAAGGTCATCCAGGCGGAGGCTCCGGTGGCGTTTCATGCGATCATGGGCGGTCACGTCTCGCCGCACTTCACCGTCAAGATGGGCCTGATCGCCCTGATGCTTGTTATCGCTACGGTCTACCTGACTATGCGCTATCGCGGGCGTGCGTTGGCCTGGGCGGCAACGGGGGGTCTGGGAGTGTTGCTGGCGGTGGTGCACTTGCACCCGCCCCTTGACTGGCTTGGTCCCAGCGCAGTGCTCTGGCGCGTTGTGGTTACGGTTGTTATCGGTGCGCCTATAGCGTGGATTTGGCTGATGCGGGGGCGGGGCGATCCGGAACTCAAGCGGTGGCAGTGGGCGATGTTTGTTGCGGGGGTTGCGGCGTTCTTTACGTTTTGTCTCGGCGGATTTGTCCGCGAACGAAGCAAGAGCCCGGATACTGTTTACGGTCAGATTGTAAAGCCCGAGTTGACGCAGATGGAGGCTGACCGATACCTGGTCTACAAGACCTGTGTCGGCTGTCATCACCGCTCGCCGAAGGACTTGGACCGTTACGACGCCAAGGATTGGTCCAAGCGTGTCGCCAGCGAACGACGGGATCGCAAACTTACCATCAGCGATGCTGAAACCGAGCGAATCATCCGCTATCTCAAGGAGCACCATCCATGACGTCGCTCTTGGCGGAAATCCCGTTCATCCAGTTTCCCGGCGGCGCCAAGTGGTCGATCGGGTTTACTGCGCTGTTCCATACGTCGGTGGGCTCGTTGGCGATAGGGTTTGCGTTCGCAGTGACGATTCTCCAGATCGTAGGCTATCGCCAGCGAGAGGCGAAATACGATCTACTGGCGAAGCGCGTGCAGTTGTGGCACGTGTGTATTTACAATATCGGCACGATCAACGCTATCGGACTGGTGTTCCTGCTCAGCGGGCTGTATCCGCAGTTCTGGTCGCAATTGTTCGTGCATTTCTTCTGGACGATGATCGTTGAAGAACTGTTGTTCTTCCTGTTGGCGACCACGCTTACGCTGCATTACTTCTTCTGGGATCATCTTCGCGGCCACAAGAAGATGCATATTACGCTCGGTGCGCTGCTGACGCCGATGTTCTTCCTGCAGTTCTTCCTGATCAACGGTATGGGGGCGTTCATGCTGACGCCGGGTTTCGCCAAGGGCGGGGTGAGCCAATGGCAGGGCACGGCGGGGATTCTGGGATGGGACAAGCTGGCGTTCTACAATCCGTCGTTTCTGATGCTCACGCTGCATCGTACTTTTGCGAACTTCGCCTACGGTGCGTTCATGGTCGCGTGCATCTGCGGGGTGTGGTTGTACCGTTCGAAGCGCCCCAGAATGCAGGAACTCCACGAGAGAGGCGGGCGCACGGCGTTCAATTTGGCGTTCATATCGTTCCTGTGCCTTCCGATTGTCGGCTTCTTCTACGCCTGGGTGCTCAAGTATCACGCCAAAGCTTCTTATGACAATCTGATGTACGGGCGCGGAGACGTTGTAGCCGGCGGGCTCGACTGGTGGTGGATAAAGCATATTGTCGTGGCGTCGATGATCGGAATCGGGCTGGCGTACAGTCGGCGCCAGGCTCGCGTACACAAGGGCTTCACTATCCCCATGGCGCTTGTCTACGGTATTGCGGGTCTCTACCTGGTGTTCTACGCGGGTATGGGGATGATGATGACGTGGCTGTTCTTCTGGGCTTCATTGGCCTGCGCGGTTGGAGCGGGTCTCTGGGCGACGCACCTGCTGAACCGCAACGCCAACTCCGGGCGCGCTGTGTTCATACTTATGGGCGTCCTGTCGTTCGCCACGGTCCTGCTGGGAGGATACAACCGCGAGGCCTCGCGCCCGCGGTTCGTAAGCCCCTCGGGCCAGGCCCAGGCCGGAGCCAATCGCATAGCCCACTACGACAATGTCTACGCGCCTAACGAGCGCGCCGCAAGCGTGTCTATGCGGATGGTCACCAGCAGGCCCGCTCACGTACCGACGCCCACGCTAACGCAGATAGATCCTGACCGAGCGGGTCCGGAAGACCTGATTTCCGATCAGTGCATAGGATGCCACACGCTCCAGCGCGTGCGCACTTACCCCCGAAAAGACTGGCCTCGCGTGGTTAGACGCATGCAGGCCTACGGTACGAAAATCTCAAACGAACAGGCCAAGAAGATCAGCGATCATTTGATCAGCGGCAAGCCCTATTGACGCGCCGCATGGATATATGAAGTAATCATGACATCAGAGCCCCAAATACCTCCGGACGAGACGCCCGACCAAGGCCCGCCGCATCGCTGGGAAGCGGAGATGGACGCCTATCCCACACGCGCGCCCGAGGATGATCCTCGATGGGCCATTCGGGTGGTCAAGGTCTGGATAACGATCTCCATCGTTGCGCTGGTTTTTATCATAGCCCTGATTATCCTGGGCCTGTTTTTTGACTAACCGTCGCGTACGGTTGTTAGGTGCGATATGGCTTTCCCGCTGAAACGCATAGGACTGTTTCTGGTCAAACTATTCGTCATGCTCATCGTGACGGTCATGATCATGGTGTTGATTCCCGAATTTCGCTACGATCTGGGTCCCAAGACGCCGGTGGATGTCGCCGCTCCGAAAGATCTTTCGCCCCAACGTTTTGCGACCTCCACGTTCGCCACAGTCCACGGTAAGGGCGACTTCAAGAAGGCGTTCATCCACTCCAAGTACGGCGTGCCTTACACGTATTTCCTTCTGGAAGGTTACGGTCCGGCGCTGGTGGTGCGTACGGCTGAGAAGGTCGACGACGATTGGGAGAAGCTCGACCGCCACGTAGGACGCCTGAGGACGTACCGGCGAATGCCCTTTTCGCGCACCGTGCGCGCCGTTTTCAAGGATCGCTTCAAGGTGGATATTCCCGCCGATGCGCTGTTTCTGGCCCGCGACGACGTGCCTCGCCTCAGCGGGTGGCAGGTGGCGGCGGCGATATTTGCGTCGACCCTCTGGTTGATACTGACGTACATCTTCTTCGTGCACGGTTTTGTCCGCCGCCGCAAGGCAAAGGCGTCCCCCGCCGAACCGCGGCCTGATGCGGGTTGATGTTACTCCAGCACCGGACCGCCCATCATACACAAAAAGAACCATCCGGCGATCAACCACGTCACCAGCGTGGTGACTGTGATTACGATTCCCAACAGGCGGGCGTGCTGGCGATACGACGTGTAGAACCGCACGAACGAAATCTTCAAGAGCAGCAGGATGAACACCGTAACGCCCAGCATGGCGTGGAAGAACCTGGGCCCGTGGAAGTCATGAAGCGCCCAGCCGGCTTCCTGTCGTGACATGCGGGTCAGCAGATCGGCGCCAACCACCATCGGCCAGATCCAGTAAAGCAGGAATACGTAACCTCCGATGCGGTGGATCAGCATCATTCCTTTTGACCAGCGTTTCTTGCCTTTTCGCCCGAAAACGTGCATCGCGGTGAGGAATTCCACCATCGCCAGGATGACCAGGCCAAGCGTGACGTACGTTTTGGTCATAATGCTTACGCCGGTTGCAATCATGATGCGATGTTCTCCCGAATCTGAACTAATCGATCGACGTCATGTATTATGCTGATCGACGACCTGAGACGCTATTGGTCTTGCTCATCGCCTTGGGCCATACCGAAGCGTTTAGCCACAGCGGCGAAATCTGCGATCGTTACCGAGTCGCGCCCTTCGGCCTGGACGGAGGCTTCAATGGCGCGCCGCGCCATGGGGCGTGCGAACGGAGGTACGCGGGTAAGGCATTGCTCGGCGTCTGCGTCCCAAGCCAACTTGCTCTCGGAATCCAGTTCAATCGGCGTGATGGCCGGTTCGTCTCTGTCGGTCGTCGCACTCACGCCGACCCCGCCGACAATTAACACATTCGTTCCGGCGCGTCGGGCGAGATTTTCGGTGTTGGCGCCGAGTTGCGAGATATCCTCGCGATGATGTCCGTATCTTCCGACAACCACCAGGCCCGCATCGGCGGTGCGTGCGTGTTGGGAAAGGGCTGTGTGCGCCTTGCCAGTTAGCAGGACTGTCTCCACCGAGCCCGCCGCCCCGTTGAGTTGCTCGCGGGCTTCGTCCAGAAAGCCTGCGTACAGGGTCGCCAGCCCGTCGTTGATTATTCGGTCGTGAAGGTCCTCTTGAGTCGCCAGACCCACCTGGGCCTGTCGCTCAGGCGACAAGGCTCCGCCCATCGCCCGGAAAACCGTCGTGTGAAACTCCGGATCGTAGACCGCCGCCAGATCCAGCCTTTCTCCCAGCGCCTCAGCCGCCTGCGCAGCTGTGCCTGCCGCATCCAGCGCTGCCTGACTGCCGTCGATGCCTGCGATCACCGCGCCTTCGGCCGCGCCGCGGGCGATTAGCATGTCGCATGGTGCGTGACGCAACACGCGCTCGGTGGTGCTGCCCAGGGCGTCTCCTGAGTCGCATCCCAAACCCGTCGCGCCCAAGACCACGAGATCCGCTCCGATCTGGCTCGCCAAGTCGATTATTCGTACGTAATTGCGTCCCTCGGCCAGCAGGGCCCGAGCGTCGAGTCCGGCGGTCCTGGCATCGCGAACGTAGTCCTCGACAAACCCCGCCGACAGGGCCTCAAAGCCCTCCTGCATCAGCGTTCCGTGGGTTTGGCGCAGTTCCGCAAGTGAGGTCGGCTCCTGGAAGTCAGCCGGAAGGCCCGGTTCCATGTCCTCAAACCGCTGTCGGTGCATGTTCGCACCGTAGATATGACAAACCGAAATCACCGCTTTGGTTTTGCGCGCCAGGTCCAGCGCTATTCGACCTCCCCATTGGCCCGGGGCCGATCCGTCCAGCGCAACTAGAATATGTTCGTACATCGCACCGCTCCGTCCGTCAGCACACTCAAGACCAAACTGCCGACACGATCGTCTATCCCGCGGGACCGCAGAATTATAGTCAGCGCTATCCTGCGTGTCGAACAGAAAAGCCGCCCGCCCGTTCGGTGTCGAAGTTGGCGATATCTTCCGCCACGCCTGCATGTCGCGTGGATTGCATTGAATGGACGAGATAGATCCCCTCAGAATGAATGAAATGTCATCCAGTTAAGCGAAATCTGAATAGTCTGTTCGGTTCCGCACCTTGCCCAATACATGTCCTACGGTGTGTCTGTTAGCATTCTCCGTTCGTTGGCTCACCGCAATCCTTGCCGCCGCTCGATAGCCCATAAAACCCTAGGAATTAGCTTGGAGATCAGGAAAAGGCTGGTATACTTTACTTGTTCTTGGGCGCTTGGCGGCGAGGGCCGTCTGGTTACGCGTGGCCCGGGAACATCGTTCGGTCGACAAAGTAAAGTTGCATGTCTGAAAGGATGAGGCGATGAGTACTTTTGGTGCGCCCAAAAACGTTCAAAACGCTTTCTTTCTGGAGCCCCTCGAACCGCGATTGTTGCTGGACGGCGCCGCCGGGCTTCCCGATGATCTCCTGGTGCTGGAAGCCGGCGCCGCTCCCGGTCCTCCACTCTGGGTTCCGCAGGGTCCGTCACCGGTGACAGGCGGACAGGTCGAGGGCATCACCAACAGCCCCGTAACCGGTGCGATTCATGCGGTGGCGCCGCATCCCACCGACGTGAACACTCTGTACATCGGAGCCGTTAACGGTGGTGTTTGGAAGACCACTAACGCAACGGCGGGCAGTCCGACCTGGACACCGCTGACCGATGAGGAATCTTCGCTGTCGATAAGCACTCTCGAGTTTGATCCGACTGACGTAACGCATGAGACACTAATCGCGGGGATCGGGCGC
Source organism: Phycisphaerae bacterium (assembly GCA_030745875.1). Classification (GTDB taxonomy): domain Bacteria; phylum Planctomycetota; class Phycisphaerae; order SM23-33; family SM23-33; genus BS750m-G57. The sequence goes on along the minus strand of JASLNT010000052.1, from coordinate 28,589 downwards.
TACAGTTCGTTTGGATGGCGGGGCGGAGCCCGCGAGGGTCTGTTGCGGACCGACGACGGGGGAGGAACCTGGACTGAGCTGGACGGCGGGGGCACGCTGGACGGTACGAATATCTCAGGCGTAGCGGCGCGCGGGTCGGTTATCGTGGTCGCCGTCGACAACACCGCTTCGGGCGGCGGGGTGTATCGCAGCGACAACACCGGCGCCACCTTCCCGATAATCTCCGGCGCGCTTGGGACGGATCTGCCGGCTGGAGACGTTACCGACCTGGTGGGCGATCCGGGCGATCCTGCGCGTCTTTATGCTGCTTTGGTAAACGGAGCCGGTCAGGGAGTCTACACCAGCGATGACACAGGACAGACCTGGGCGCCCATAAACGGTCCTGCAATGGACACGGTGATGGACGGTACGACAAATAACATCGAGATGGCCGTACACGACCACGCCGGAATCAACGCCGTATACGTGGCCGTCATGAACGACGGTCAGATGGCGGGCATGTTCCGTTCGCCCGATTATGGTGCGACCTGGGCGGTTATGGACATCCCCCTTACGGACGAAGACGGGACCTGGATCGGCATCCAGCCGCGAGTCCATCCCGGTTCTCAGGGTCGCAAGCACTTTTCTATGGTAGCCGATTCGGTTGATCCGGACATTGTTTATGTCGGCGGAGACCGACAGCCCCAGAGTGACGGGGATACGGGCGGTTGGCCCAATTCCATTGGAGCCGAAGACTACACCGGGCGCCTGTTCCGCGGAGACGCCTCCCAGCCGCATGGCAGCCAGTGGATTGCGCTGACGCACGATCCGAGCACCGACAACACCAGCGCACCGCATGCGGACTCTCGCGATATGGCGTTCGATGCGTCCGGCGATATCATTGAAGTGGACGACGGGGGCGTATACAGGCGGGACAGGCCTCTTCTAAACAACGGTGACTGGTACAGCCTCAACGGCAACCTGATGGTCTCCGAATTGCATTCGGTCAAGTGGGATTCGGTTACCGGTACTATTCGTGCAGGTACGCAGGATATCGGAACGCCCGAACAGGTCACTCCGGGCGGACTTGTATGGCGCGAGGTTTCCAAGGGCGACGGAGGCAAGGTCGGCGTCGACGACTCGGGAGAAGAGTCGCTGCGCTATTCGAGTTACTACGAACTCGGTTCGTTCGTACGCAAATCGTACGATTCGGACAACGACGAGACCGGGTCGACTGATATCGATCTGACCATCTCCGGCAGTAGCGGAAACTCGCTGTCGGAGAACTACGATTCGACCGTTCAGTTCTACCAACCGTTTGAATTGAACGTGATAAACCCGGCGCGGATGATAATAGGCACCGATTACCTGTACGAATCGTCAAACCGCGGGGACGACTTGACCGCGTTGGGCGGACTGACTGACCTGACGTCCGACGGTATGGACAACGACAATGACGGTGATGTTGACGACGACGATGAATTCATGCCGATCAACCCCGTGGGCACGGTTACGGCGATGGCTTACGGCGGTGTTCAGGCCGCCGTAAACAATGCGAACGTGCTTTATGTGGGCAACGACAGCGGCAATGTGCTTGTGCGCACTGCTGGCGGGGGCCTGCCCGCAGTGACGGCTGCTCCATTCCCGGGAGGCGTCCCGAGGGATATAGTGCTTGATCCGGCCGATTGGGCCAGGGCCTACGTGCTGACCGACGACGAACTGTGGGTGACGCCCGATGCCGGTGCGACGACCTGGACAAATCTGACCGGTGCATTGTCGGATGTCGATCTGCATTCGATAGTCTATGTCGAGACAGGTATAGCCGATGGTGTTATCGTCGGCGGGCGCAACGGTGTCTTCGGGATGCTGCCGGCCGCCTCTCCTGCGGGTCAGTGGTTGGAGCTGGACAGTTCCCTGCCCAACGCGCTTGTGTTCGATCTGGACTATGACGCGACGGACAACGTCTTGCTGGCCGGCACGATCGGGCGCGGGGCGTGGACCATCCCCACCTTCCGCGAGACGATGCTGGATGTTCTGCTTGGCTCGATAGAAGGGCGTCTCTGGGAGGACATCAACGGCGACGGCATCCAGAACTTCGGCGAGCTCGGCTTGGTTGGCGAAACCGTGGAACTTTACGATGCGGGCAGCGTGTTTGTCACATCGACCGTTACTGACGAATTTGGCGAGTACATTTTCGACGCCCTCATTCCGGACGATTACTATGTCGAGTTCGTCAAACCGTTCGAATTCGCCATAACGCCCAAGGACCAAGGCGTCGTCGATACGATCGACAGCGACGCCAACCGGCAGGGCGGGCGGACGGACGTGATAACCGTACTGCTCGGTGAGAACGTAACCGATATAGACGGCGGGATGTTCGGGCCCGACCGCTTCGAACAAAACGATACGCACCCGACCGCCGCTCGTCTCGGCGTGCTTCCCGGCGTGCATATCAACGACCTGACAATAAGCGTACCCGGTGAGAGCGACTGGTTCGAGGTGGAGTTGCTCCGCGATGAGCTTACCGGCTTCGATGTCGAGATCAGCTTCACCCATGCTTTCGGCGACCTGGACCTGGCGGTGTTCGAATCCGACGGTCTGACGCTGGTCGGCGCGTCGACTACCGCCAGCGATAACGAATCGGTATCCACCGGACCGCTGACAGCGGGCACGTATTACGTACAGATCATCGGCGATGGCGCTGCGGTGAACGTTTACAACATATCGATGGAGCCCAGCGCCGGCAGCGTAACGACCGTTTACTATGTAAACGACGACAGTTTGGTTGACGGAGTCTATACGCTGGCGGTCGGCGACGACTTGAACGACGGTCTGACCGCCCTCACGCCGAAAGCGACGGTGCAGTCTGTTCTAGCCGACTACATACTCTCGACCACAGACCGTGTGGTGGTTGATACCGGCACGTACGCCAGCGGCGGTACTGTGACGATTACAGTGGACGACGAAGGCGCAGTCTACGCCGGATCTGCGGACGGAAGCGTGTTTGCCTACGGGGGCACTCGCTTCGAGATGGTCGATTCGGACTTCAATCTCTTCTACGATCTGACGATCGGCGGGACAAACAGCGGAACCGGATTCTACGCGCACAGCAATGCGGTGGACGATTCGACGAACAATGAGTTCCGCTTCAACAAACTGCCCGGTTCGTCGGTGGGCATTCGCATCGACGACGGCGAGGCCGATCTGATCCGCGACAACATTGTCACCGGGAGCGGCGCTGACGGGATCAAGATCAACGACGGACTGTCGGTCGAGATCAGGGACAATTCGATCAGCGGCAGGACGGACGCCATCGAAGCCTACACCGACGACACCTCGATCCACGACAATGTGCTGTCGGGTGCGAGTCGCGGCATACGGATATCGGGCCCCCTGGCGAATATTTTCGATAACGACATCACGGGCGTCACTACAGGCATTTCGACATCTGCGGTCACAGCGAACATTTACGGCAACGAGATCCACCACAGCGGTGACGGCGTGTGGTCCAACGTGGGCGGCGCGTATGTCTACGGGAACGAGATTCACAGCAACAGCACTGGCATCTACGGATACGGAACGTTCGGCGGGACCGATTGGGGCTCCGACCAGGTCAATGAGATCCACGACAACACCAGGGGCGTCTTCGCCGACAACAACTCCACCGTCCGTTTCAACCGCATATTCCTCAACGCTGTCGGCGTCCACGTGGACGATGCGGCTGACGTGCACCACAACGTGATCTACCGCAATACCGACAAGGGCCTGCTGGTCGACAACGGCAACGTGGTGACGATTGTCAACAACACGATCTACACGCCGTCGGGCGACGGAGTGCACGTGCGGAACTTCTCGAAGAACGTCGAACTTCGCAACAATATCCTCTGGACCGAAGACGGTTACGATCTTCACGTAACCACCGATTCGCAGGTCGGGTTCGCCAGCGACTACAACAATTTCTACTCGACAAATCTGGGCAAGCTGGTCTGGTGGCAGAAAGATTTCACCGACATCTTCGACTGGCAGGTGGAGGCCGATTTCGACAATCACTCGATCGGTCGAACCGTTCCGGCTCCGGGGCTGGACAATCCCCAGTTCGTCAATCTCGGCGCGAACGACTACCACCTTACGGCAGTGACGTCGACCAGCATCGACGCGGGCGATCCTCTGGATATCTTCCCGCTCGAGCCGGCGCCGCGAGGAGCCAGGATCAATCTTGGCGCATACGGAAACACTGCTGAGGCCGCGATTTCCAGATCGGCGTACATCTCGCTGGACTCGCCGAACTACTATACCGATATGATTGTCGATCAGGGCCACACGATCATCTGGCACGCGTTCGACGATGCTGAACCGGGCAAGGAACTCGCCGGTGACGTGAATATCGAGTTGTGGAAAGAGGGCGTCGGATGGCTGCTCGACATAGCGACGGAGCCGGTGGCTGCGCATGGTTACGGATGGACTCCGGCGGATGACGGCCTTGTTCATAATGTTCTCGATCGCTACCGCATCAAGATTATTTCGGTCGCCAACGGGGCGATCCTGGATCAGTCGCGCGAACCGTTCTCGATAGTCTCACAGGGCAAGGGTTCGGACTTCTTCGTGGACGACGATTCGAACGTCAACGACCAGTACACCCCGGGCGCCGTCGGCGACAATCGCAATACGGGCCAGACCGCCGGGGACCCCAAGGCTAATCTGCTTCCGATCCTTCGCTCGTACGCCCTTGGCCCCGGCGACACAGTCAAGATCGACACCGGAGACTACATTCACGTGCGCAACGTGATCCTCAGCGGCGACGTCGGCGTTGGCGACGACGAAGGTATGCGCATCACCGGTCCGACCGATCCGGCGAAGATCGCCGCTATCGACCGCGGCAATCCGTATGCGAACATGACTAACATTGAACTGTACGACGCCGACTACGTAACCCTGGCGCACCTGACGCTGACGGGAGGCAACCGTGGTCTGTGGGTGCACAACAGTTCGACCAACTTCGACGGGCGCCACCTGACGCTTAGCGACAACACGTTGGACGGCTTGCTTGTCGAAACCGATGCCGAGGACACCACACTCGACTATATCTCCGCTTACGACAACGACCGTTACGGCATCTACGTCATGACGCCTATCGACAGCCTGTCGAACAGTCTGGTCCACGACAATGCGAATTACGGGATCTATCTGACCGGGCAGGATGGAGTGGTCATTGAGAGCAGCGAGATCTATAACAACTCCACCGGAATTTACATATCCAATAACCTTACGAATTGGGCGACAATCGGAAACGAGGACCTGGCGTTGGGTCTGGGCAACAAGATCTACGATAACGCAGACACAGGGGTCCACGCCATGCACAAGACGCTGGTGGTGGGCAACACGATCTACGGCCACAATGGCCCGAATGACAAGGGCGTCTATGCGCGCTACGGCGCCGAGGTCCGCCACAATGTCGTTTATGACAACTCTTTCGGCATATACCTCCACGACAGTTCGAAGGCCGTTGGAAACCGCGTGTACCTCAGCAATACCGAGGGTATCCGCCTGAGCGGCCACAGCAGCGAGGCCCACGAGAACACGGTTTACAACAATCCGATCGGCATCAGGAGTCAGGGACACAGCAATACGGTGGTCGCCAACAATCTCGTCTACAATACTTCAGGCCAGGGAGTACTGGTTTCAGGCGGGTCGAGTCCGGACATTGTGTCCAACACGGTCTACCTGGATTCAGGCGAGGCTCTTCGGGTTCAAAGCAGCGTTTTGAACATCACGATCCGCAACAATATCCTGTGGGTCGACGACGGGTACGATCTTTTTGTTGACTCTACAAGCCAGGTCGGCTTCGACAGCGACTTCAACATCCTGCAGACGACCGGCACGGGGAAGACCGGAAGCTGGCAGGGCGTGGACCGCCCGACGATGCTGGCGTGGCAGAATGCTGCGTTTACCGACTCCAACAGTTTTGCCCAGGATCCTCAGTTTGTCGACCAAGACGGCGCCGACGGTGTGCTGGGATACAATACGCTTGTTGACGATGGTCGCGACGATGATTTCCATCTGAAGTCCAGTGTAGAGCGCATGACCGGTTCATTGACGCCCGTCAGGGACGCGGCGACCGGCCTGCCGGTATGGCTGGCTTCCGTTCCGGCGGTCGACGCGACACAGTCGCCGGGCATCGATCGCGGTGACGCAGACTCCGACTTCCTGAACGAACTTCCAGAGAACGGCGGGTACATCAATATCGGGGCGTACGGTAATACGGTTCATGCGTCCAAGAGCCCGGTTGAATACGTTCTGGTGACCCTGCCCGACGGCGGGGAGGTCTGGCCCGCAGATCAGACCTTCCCGATCCGCTGGCGGACCGAGCCGGTAATTGTTCCGGGGACCGCGGCGGACTATCGCACGCGTGTTCTTGCCGACTCGCCGGTGGGTTACTGGCGCCTCGGGGAAGCTGTTCTACCGGTCGCATACGACGAGACAGCCGGAGCACATCACGGGGCCTATACGGGCGGACCGCTGTTGAGCCAGGTCGGCGTGTTCCCGACCGACGACTCAGTCTACTTCGACGGGGTCAGCTCCCGGGTGGAGATTCCCGATGCTGCGGCGCTGAACCCGGCGCAGATTACGGTAGAGGCGTGGGTGAATCCGACGGCGGATATTTCCAACTACGCCGGCATACTGTCCAAGACGACTGGCACGTCGTGGGATGACGGATTTGGTCTGATGCATTACTCCGGTCAGAACGTGCGTTTCTTCGTGAACCACTTCAACACCAATTACGTTACCACACAGCTTATCCCTGGCGTTTGGACGCATCTTGTAGGCACATATGACGGTAGCGAGATTCGCCTTTACGCCAACGGAGTCCTGGTCGACTCGATGGACTTCAGCGATCCGATAAACCACTCGTCAGCGGATCTGGCGATCGGTTCGGACACTGCGGGAGACACCTATAACTGGAAGGGTCAGTTAGACGAGGCGGCGTTGTACGGTGCGGCGCTGGAGGCTGACGATGTGTTGGCGCACTACAACCTCGGCCCCAACGGGCGGGGCAACGTGGATATCGAACTGTTCAAGGGCGGAGTCTTCGATTCGCTGCTGGTCGACGACTTCCCGAACTTCGGCGAGTACCGGTGGGCGATCCCGGCGCCGACAGTTCCGGGACTAGATTACAAGGTTCAAGTAGCGCGCAGCGAGAACGCGGCGTTATTCGATGAATCCAACTTTGACTTCGAGATTACCGAGCCGATTAATGTGTACTACGTTAACGATGGATCGTTGGTTGACGACGAATACGCCGCCGCGGTGGGCAACGACGCCAATGACGGTCTGACGCCAGCGACGCCGAAGGCGTCGATTCGCGCGGTGTTGGAGGCATACGATCTCGACGCGGGCGATACGATACTCGTCGACACCGGATCATACACGCTTAGCGTGAACATTGAGATCACAAACCAGGACTCCGGCGCCGAGATTCGCGGCCCGATCCTGCCGGGCCACCAGGCGCTGATCGACCGGGCAAACACCAGTGCGGGGCAATGTGCGTTCGAACTGATTAACGCCGACGGGATAACGCTGGATCACCTGGCCATTACCGGAGGCAACTACGGAGTGTACGCCTCAGGCAGTTCCGACAGCGACAATGTGACAATCAGCAATTCCGAGATCTTCGAAAATCAGAACGAAGGCGTTTACACCCTGGCGACAAACGACGACCTCGTGTTGACGGGCAACGAGTTGCGTCGCAACTACGAGGGCGCCGACGTCGGCGGCCAGAGGCCGACGATAACGGACAACACGATTCACGACAACACAACCTACGGGTTGAACCTCGTGGGGCACGGGGGCAATGTCAGCGGCAATACCGTGTACGGAAACGATAACGGAATATACCTGTCGGGAACCGGCGACTGGACCACCGTAAGTTCAAACACGGTGTTCGATAACCGGCATGTCGGAATCGAGGCTCGATACAATGTGACTCTGGCCGACAACGTAGTCTACGGGCACACCGAAAGTAGCCAAGGCATCCTTGTAAGGTGGGGAGCTAAGGCCCTGAGGAACACGGTGCATCACAACTTCATGGGCATCGTGATGAACTACGGCGGGGTAGCGGTGGACAATAGAGTTTTCGACAATTCCGACATCGGCATACGGACGGATTACGACAGTCCGGTGCGGGGCAACCAGGTTTACGACAACCGGGTGGGAATCCAGGCCCAGGGTCAATTCACCAGTGAACTTGTCAACAACATTGTCTACGACAATACAGACCATGGAATCCTGCTGAACGGCGTTAATTCGGCTTGGGTGCACAATAACAGCGTCTACCAGCCCAGCGGCGATGCGGTCCACGTTCAGACCAGTTCGAAATTCGTTGATATTCGCAACAATATCCTTCACGTGACGAACGGATCGGACATATTCGTCGACGCCAGCAGCCAGAACAATTTCTCCAGCGACTACAATATTCTGTTCTTCGACGGAGCGGGAACGCTGGCCAATTGGGACGGGTTCATATTCACCGATCGCGCCGACTGGTTCTACGAACTGGGCTTCGACGGCAACAGCCGGACCACCGATCCGCTGCTGACGGACATCGACGGCGCGGACGACATCCTCGGGTTCAGCACCGCACCGCTAGGCGCCGCGATGATCATAGACGACGGGGATGTCGGATTTGCGCTGGTCGAAGGCGTCTGGGCGCCCGGTTCCCTCAGCGGCGGATACAATGGCGACTACCTGGAGATCACCGGCGGTGACGGTCTGGCTACGTGGACGTTCGCGGGCCTGACTCCGGGAGCAACCTATCACGTAGCGACGACTTGGAGGAACCGTTCGGGCAATACGTCGCAGGGGCGCTACGAGGTCTACGACGACGGTGAACTGGTGTCGATGGTCGAACGGAACCAGTACTACGCGCCCGACGATTTCTCCGACGGCGGGGTCGACTGGGAAACTGAAGGGTACTTTGTAGCGACCGCAGCGACAATGGAGATCCGACTGACCAACGATCTGGCAAGCAGTCGTCTGGTCGCCGACGCCGTCCGCATCCAGGAGATCGAGGGCGACGGTGGTCTTGATGACGATTTCCGCCTCCAGGCCGGATCGCCGGGCATTGACGGCGGCGACGTGCTTAGCTACTACCTGAGCGAACCTGAGCCAAGCGGCGATCGAGTAAACGTGGGTGCTTACGGCAACACTGCCGAAGCGGCGACCAGCGCCGCCCAAATCGTGCAGGTTCTCGATCCCAACGGGTTGGAGAAATTCGAAGTCGGGCAGAATGTCGACATAAAATGGCGATCGGCGGGCCTGACGCTGCAACGGACGGCTGCACTGATCAATTCCGGCGATGCCGGCACGGTCGACAACTGGCTGCACGATCGCTATTACACAGGTTCGTCGACGTATGGAACGTTGAACCAGACCATTGACCTCGCAGGCGTTGCAGATCCGCCGCCCGAAGCGCTATACCAGTCGTATCGTTATATTAACGGTGTGGGCGCAAAGCTTGTCTACGAACTGCCCGTGCCCGACGGCGACTACACCCTCCGACTGCACTTCGCCGAGCCATCCAGTTGGATAGGCGTTGGAACGCGGAGATTCGACATCAACCTCCAGGGCGTTCAGGTAGTTGATGACTTCGACATCATGGCCGAGGCCGGAGCCCGCTACAAAGCCCACACGCGGAGCTTCGCGGTAACCGCTGCGCTCGGGACCGGAATTCTTCTGGAACTGATAAATGAAACAACAAATGGAGCTGTCATTTCCGGTATCGAATTGACCGCCCTCAACGCCGGCGGCGTGGCTGCGCCCACGGTCGATCTCAAATTGTCAACCGATGACGGCGTGTCGTATCCCGCCGTCAACGACATAGCAGCCGGATTGACTATGGACAGGTTCGGACGAGGCTCGCACCCCTGGGTTGCGGCGCCGGAGACCGGCTCGAATCTAGCCCGTGTCAAAGTGCTCGCAAACGATGGTGCGTCCCCCTGGGATGCGTCGGATGAATCATTCCTGATCGCCAACGACGGTGCGGATTACTACGTCAACATACCCCTTGACGCCAACCTGCTGGATAATGAGTACACCGGCGCGGCGGGCAGCAACCTCAACAGCGGCAAGACCTTCGATATGCCAATGGCGTCGCTCCGCGCGCTGCTGTCGGCGTACGACCTCGATCCGGGCGACACCGTTCACGTGGACACAGGTGACTACCTGCTCCTTGCCAACGTCGTCATGTCCGCCCAGGACGCCGGAGTAACAGTTCTCGGACCGGTCGCGCATCGTGCAGTACTCGACCGGGCCAACGTGTCGATCGGAAGCTACGCCTTCGAGTTTGTCGATGCTGATGGAGTAACGCTGGATCACCTCGGTATTTCCGGCGGGTATTACGGTGTGTACGTTGGCGCCTCGTCCGACAGCAGCGACATCACAATCAGCAATTCTGAAGTGTTCGATAATTACCACACGGGCGTCTATGTCCATAACAGCAATGACAATGCGACAATAGACGCCAACACCGTTTACCGCAATGACACCTACGGCGTATACGTCTATGGAAATGCAGCTACAGTAAGCGGCAATACGGTCAGCGGTTCAGACACGGGCATATATTCTAACGGAACGGGCAGCCTGACCACCGTGAGCGGCAATACGGTGTTCGACAACTTCACTCGTGGCGTTCATGGGGCTTTTAATACCCTGGTCACAGGCAATGAAGTCTACGGCCACGACGGATCGAACGACTGGGGTATTTACGTTCTCCACGCAGGCGCCGCGGCCGAAGGCAATATCGTACACCACAACTACAACGGGATCTACGCCAACCACGGCGCCGACGCCATAGGCAACCGCGTATACGCGAACCTCAATGTTGGTGTCTGGATAAATTACGCCAGCAACGCCGACGGCAACATCGTCTACGACAACTCGGTGGGCATTTCGGCCAACGGGCAGTCGACCGGTGTGGTGCGAAACAACCTGATCTACGCAAACGGCAACCAGGGTGTCGTGCTGGCCGGGGCTGACGGGACGAAGGTTGTCAACAACACGATATTCCAGCCGGTGGGCGACGCCATACGACTGCAGAACAGTTCGTACGACGTTGATGTTCGCAACAACATTCTGTGGGTGCAGGACGGATACGATATCTTCGTAACCGCTGACAGCCAGTCAGGCTTCACCAGCAATTACAACATCCTGCATACGACGCTTCTGGGCAAAATGGTCTCTTGGGGCGGCGCGGAATTCCTCGATCGCCAGTATTGGTACTACGCCTTAAACAACGATGCAGACAGCCTCACCGACGATCCGCAGTTTGTAAACTCGGACGGCCCCGACGCCATTCTTGGCTTTAGCGCTGCGACAATGGCTCCGGCGGCGATCATAGACGACGGCGATGCGGGCTTTACACTGAACGGAGCGGGCTGGACGGCCGAGGCTGGAGGGTTAAACGGAGATTTCCGCAAGGCGCCGGGTTCTTTGGATCCTGAAGACAACACGGCTGAGTGGACCTTCACAGGACTCACCGCTGGGGCTACGTACAATGTGGCTGCAACCTGGGCCAATCACTCGTCATATTCCTACGGAACCTACTACGAAGTCTACGATGGAGACAAACTCGTCCGGGCGCCGAAAGTCGATCAGCGCTATGCGCCGGATGATTTCTCAGACGCCGGCGCTAACTGGGAGGAATTAGGGGTGGTGGTGCTTACAGGCACTACGCTGACAGTCAAATTGTCCAACTGGACCGACCCGGCCAGACCTGTTGTAGCCGATGCGATCCGGATCCAGCAGATCGAAGGAGACCGCGGCGCCGACGACGATTTCCACCTGCAGAGCGGTTCGCCCGGTGTGGACATGGGCGACCCGTTTGAGTATTACCTCACCGAACCCGGACCCAACGGCGGGCGGGCGAATGCAGGGGCGTTTGGAAACACGTCTGAAGCTACTGTAAGTCCGACGCAGATCGTGCAGGTGTTGGATCCCAACGGGTATGAGAAGTTTGAGGTCGGCGACACCGTTGAGATCAACTGGCGGACGTCCGGGGCTACGCTGAATCACACCGACGCGCTTATTAACTCGGGCAACCAGGGTACGGTCGATAACTGGCTGTACGACAGCTACTACACAGGCTCGTCCTCGTATTCGAGTTTCAGCGGGGCCGTTGACCTGAGCGGCGTCGCAGATCCGGCGCCTGAAGACGTGTACCGGTCATATCGCTATATCAACGGCGTGGGCGAGAAGCTTGTCTACGAACTGCCTGTGCGCGACGGCGACTACGCGATCCGCCTGCACTTTGCAGAACCGACATCCTGGATTGGCGTCGGCGGGCGTCTCTTCGACATCAACCTCCAGGGCGTCCTGGAAGCTAACGACTACGATATACTCCAGGATGCAGGAGCCCGTTACAAAGCCGTCACGCAAGACTTTGCGGTAACCGCCGTCGGCGGAGCCGGGATTCTTCTGGAACTGATAAATGAAGCCGCATATGGGGCTGTCATTTCCGGTATCGAACTTACATCGGTGAATCCCGGAGGCGCGACAGGCCCAACGGTTGACCTCGAATTGTCCACCGACAACGGCGGCGCCTACGCCCCGATCCCCGGAGCGTCCGGACTTACCATGGACCGATTCGGACAGGGCTCATTCGCCTGGGTCGCAGGACCCGAGACCATTGGAAACGAGGCGCTGATCAAGGCCAAGTTGAATCCCGAAGACAGTTCCAACGCAGCATTCCTGATCACCAACGACGGGCCGGATTACTACGTTAGCGCCACCGGCGACAACGCCAACAGCGGAAAGACTCGCTCGGAGCCCATGGCCGGAATAAACGCGGTGCTGCTTGCCTACGATCTCGATCCGGGCGACACCATCCATGTCGAGGCGGGCGTCTACACGCTGCTGACCAATATCCTGCTGCTGGCCGAAGATTCCGGTGTGACGATCAGCGGGCCGGTGAATCCGGCTGTCCAGGCCGTGCAGGACCGGAACAACACCTTAGGCGGCAACTACGGATTTGAACTGGTTAATGCAGACGACGTGACGATCGAATACCTGCATATCACAGGCGGTCAGTACGGCGTCTATGCCGGAAGCGGCTCTGACAGCGACGACCTGACGATACGGAATTGCGAAGTCTACGGCAACTCCTACTCCGGGGTCTACCTATACACGACAAACGATACGCTGGTTCTGAACGACAACATACTGCGCAACAACGACGATGGCGCCAGGGCGTACGGTGCGAATTCAATCTTAACGGACAACCAGGTTTACGATAACTCCACGTACGGATTGTACTCCTACGCATACGGCGCGACGATTACGGGCAACGAAGTCCACGACAATAGCACCGGGATGTATGTCTACTCGAGCGGAGCCCAGAGTACTGTCAGTGGAAACACGGTCTTTGACAATACTTACAAGGGCATCTACGCTTCCAGTGGGGTCCTGGTGAGCAACAACCGGGTCTACGGCCAGAATGGGGCTAACGGCGTTGGCATAGATCTCACCGGCGGCGCGCGTGCGTTCCAGAATTACTCGTACCTCAACTACGACGGCATCAAGGCGGTCACAGGGGCGACGGTCGAAGCGAATCGCGTATTTGAGAACGACCACTACGGCATTTGGGCGAATCACAACTCCCCGGTGATTCGCAATCGCGTATACGATAATTCCGTTGGCGTATTCGGAGCCTCGTCTTTCTACGACCGTATCGAGAACAACCTGATCTACGACAACTCCGACCAGGGCGTAATACTCAGCGGAGCAAGTAGCGGCGCCAACCCCTACTACGTAGTTAACAACACTATCTATCAACTTGTCGGAGATGCTATCCGCCTCCAGAGCAGCACAAACCACAGCCGTATCTACAACAACATCCTGTGGGTCGAGGCGGGGTACGACATCTTCGTTGACGCCTCAAGCCAGAACGATTTCATCAGCAACTACAATCTCCTGTATACAGGCGTGGACATTAACGCCCGCACGGGATTCTGGGGGAGCGAACAGGATCTCCTGGGCGACTGGCGGGGCGCTACCCTGCAAGACGCCGAAAGCATCGATCCCAACCCGCAGTTTGTCGACATAGACGGCGCCGATAACGTTCTGGGCTACACCACTGACGGCGGCGGATACGACGGCGGAGCCGACGACAACTTCGGCCTCAGCGGCGGTTCGCCCGCCATCGACAGGGCGAATGCATGGAAGGCTCCGCTGACCGACATTGACGGTTTTATCCGAGTGGACGATCCGGGCACGCCGAACCTTGGTTATGACTACGCTGAAAACGATCTCGGTTCGAGCCTCATGCCATCAGGCGGCGTGGCGCAGCCGTGGAACGACTATGATGGATACTGGACGCTGAACTTTCCCGTCGGATTCACCTTCCCGTTCATTGACGCCGAATACAGTTCGGTGTACGTCACGTCCAACGGCCTCCTCCAGTTCGACACAATATCTTATGCGTACGACGGGACTAATACGCCCGAAGAATTCATCACCCGCCGACTCATCGCCCCGCTGTGGGACAACCTCAGAACCAACGGCGTCGGCGACGGCATATTCGTCGACACCTCGATTCTCAACCAGGTGACCATCCGCTGGGACGCCACCAACGAGGCCGACTCCAGCGACGTCAACATGGCCGTCACGCTGTACGACACAGGCGATATCCGCTTCCATTACGGCGGGGGCAACACCGCGCTTACGCCGACTATAGGGATATCGTCCGGCGATGGTGTTCACTATATGATGGGAGCCCACGATGGTGCGGCGGTTCTGACTGACGCCAACTCAATTGAATTCTCGGTATTCGGCGGGATCGTAGATATGGGAGCCCACGAGTTTACCGGATCAAGCCTCGACGCAACACCTCCGATCGTAACGAGCACTGATCCGACGCAGACGCACGATTCTCTGACGCAAGCGACTTTCGGCGACTTCGATGTGTCGTTCAGCGAACCACTCGACGTGACCGAAGCCAATGCGCCGGCCAATTACGAACTGGTCTCGCCCGGGCTTGATCTCGATTACGGTACGCCCGGCGACAACGTGGTCTATACGCTGTTGCCCACTTATTCACCCGGCTCGCTAAACGTCACTATCGATATTCTCGGCGTCAGCGCCCTGCCAACGGGCGAATACCGGTTGAAGATATTCGGCGACACCAGCATCCGCGACACCGCGGGCAATCGGCTCGATGGAGATGAAGACACGTTCGAAGGCGGTGACTACGTCAGATTCATCGACGTCGACAACACCCCGCCGACGGTATCTGCGTTTGAGGTTAACGACGGCTTGCCGCAACGATCGCGAATCGATTCGTTGGCGATAACTTTCTCCGAAGATGTTTCGGCCAGCCTCAACGCGGCGGACCTGAGCCTGTGGAACATCACCGAAGCCCAGATGTTCTATCTGGGCGGCGTGGCGATGGTTTACAATCCGGGCACGAACACCGCTACCTGGGACACCAGCGCGGGAGTTTCTCCGACAGCGCTGCTTGACGGTAATTACGTGGCGACCCTGTCGGCTGCGGGAGTTTCCGACGCTGTCGGCCTGCCGCTGGACGGCGACGGCAATGGTGCAGGCGGAGATGACTTCGCATTCGAGTTCTTTGTCCTGACCGGTGATACAAATGGCGACAGGGCGGTCGATGATCTTGACTACGATGCCCTGGTCTCACAGTTTGGGATGTCCGGCAGCGGTCTTGCCGCCGACCTGGACGGTTCAGGCCGCGTCAACCTGTTCGACTTCGCGATCATGCGAGGAGCATTCGGCAACACGTTGGCTCCTCCCCCACCCCCGGCGCCGGTTCTGGAAACGCCCGCCGTCCCCGTGACGGAGCCTCAGGCGGAAGATGAACCTGTTGCAGAGGCTCCGGTAACTGCGTCCGTCGATCTGCTGTCTGGAGTGTTGTCGACGGATGGATACGTTTCGGCGTCTCGAAGGGCGTCAGTCGGTTTGGCGGCGGAGCCAGTGCACCGTGCGGCGACCGCGGGGTACGATCTCCGCCCGTTGAGCGACGATCCGTCAAGTGAGCGAACGGGCGATTTACTGGCGGATATCCTGGCGGAATCCCCGCTGGCCGTGCTGCCGTAGAACGTTGATATGCGGAGAATTCGTCGATCGGTATCGAGCTGTCTCCACCGCACCTGGTGCTGATCAAGACATCTCCACCCATCGACGATGCACACGGGAGACTCCGATCTGCTCAATGATGTTCAAGAGTCAAGCGACTTGAGGCTGGGAGTAGGTCTGCGATCGGCCCCTAGGTTCGTTGGAAGCAGTCTGGAATATCCGAAAAATCAAATCAAATGCTGTTTTTATCAGAACACTCCTTGCCAAATACACTACTGTGCCAATAATAAACTGGTCCAATGCGTTGAGATTCTTGAGGCCGCGGAGTGGTTTGGCTTGATTATAGAGAGAAAGGGCGAGTCGTTGTCGTTAGATGCAAAAACCCACGAACAGGATGTTCAGCCAGGCAGAAAGAACTATCTCTACCTGATATGGGTGATGGCGGTTACTGACTTCAAGCTGAAATATGATAATTCCGTCTTGGGATATCTCTGGAGCCTGCTCAAACCGCTCATGATGTTTGGGACGCTGTATTTAGTGTTTTCGGTATTCGTAAGATGGGATGCGAAGCACTATAACCTGTATTTGCTGCTGGGCGTCATTCTCTGGAATTTCCTGGGAGAAGTGACTCTAAACAGTATGGTGATGCTGGAGGGCAAAGCCGAAATAATAAAGAAGATTTACTTTCCGCGCTGGATCATTGTGATGGCGTCCTCTCTGACCTCTCTGCTTACTCTGGCGTTGAATATGGTTGTCTTCTTAGTATTCTTTGTCATCTCCGGTGTTCCGTTCTCGATTAGCCTGTTCATGGTGGCTCTTTATCTGCTGGAACTTTATGTTCTTGTTGTTGGTTTGTCGCTTATCTTGTGTGCGCTGTACCCGAAATTCAGAGATGTGCATCATATATGGGAGGTGTTTGTGCAACTTGGGTTTTGGCTGACCCCGATCGTATATCCAATTTCGATCGTACCGGAGAAATACCACACGTTTATATTCCTGAATCCTGTCGCGAGAATAATTCAAGGTTGCAGACAGGCCGTAATCGGATCATCGTGCGGGTTCATGCGTTTTGGAAGCCACATCTTCATAGCTCTCACAGCGGTGGGCGTCTTTGCGATCGGATTCAGCATGTTCAACAAACTTTCGCGCAGCTTTGCGGAGGACCTATGATAACTCTTGACAGAGCTAACAAGGTTTTTCTCCTTCCGCACGATAAGAAAAGAACATTGCGCCAGAGGTTTGTGCACTTGTTTCAGAAGGGGGATTACGAAAGACTATATGCCTTGCGTGATGTTAGCCTGGATGTCAAGGAAGGGGAATTCCTGGGGGTGATCGGCAGAAATGGGTCGGGCAAA
Organism: Phycisphaerae bacterium; assembly: GCA_030745875.1. GTDB lineage: Bacteria > Planctomycetota > Phycisphaerae > SM23-33 > SM23-33 > BS750m-G57. Next base: position 11,172 of record JASLNT010000052.1, on the reverse strand, counting down.
TCGACTCTGCTGAAACTTGTAGCCAAAGTTCTGGATCCAACGTCCGGCAGCGTGTCTATAAAGGGAGATGTCGCCCCATTTCTCGAACTGGGTGTCGGTTTTCAGGGAGATCTGACCGTCAAAGACAATATTGTTCTCTATGGCGCCCTGCTGGGCATGGACCGAAGACAAATAGCTGACAAATATGATTGGATAGTCGAGTTCTCCGGATTGGAGAGATTTGTTGATGCAAAGCTGAAGAACTTATCATCCGGCATGCAGGTGCGTCTTGGCTTCTCGATAACGGTAAGTGTTGAAAGTCCAATATTGCTGGTGGATGAGGTCTTGGCCGTGGGAGATATAGAATTCCAGCAAAAGTGTTACGATACTTTTGATGCTTTTAGAGACAAAGGCAAGACGATGTTATTTGTCAGCCACGACCTTAAGGCCATAGAGGAGATTTGCGACAGAGTCATTCTTCTGGAAGATGGTCGGGTCATAGAAGAGGGATCTTGCCGTGACGTTCTTCAGGCTTACAGGGCAATATCGCCATTAGCACGACAATCAGGCGACAAGAGAAGAGCGAGAATGCAATCCAAGCACAAGATATAGATGACAGACGCCGGGTCCAAACAACAAAACATAGACGCAATTGTGAAGGCTGGTCTTTGCACCGGTTGCGGGATGTGCTATGCCGTTTGCCCCGAGCGGGCTGTTGGCCTCGATTTCCTTGACAAGGGTTGGTTTCAGGCCAGGACAGATGAAGAACTGTGCACCGATTGTGGTTTATGCCTGAAGGTCTGTGGACGAAACCATCAGTGTACAGGCGCACAATGCCATGAGCCCGAGAGAGAGAATGAGTATGCCCCATTTCTTGGCAATTTCGAGAGTTGTCACCTCGGTCACTCGACGGATATCAACATTCGTTGGAATGCTGCTTCAGGCGGCTTGATTACTTCTATTCTGGCCTTCTGCTTCAGGGAAGATCTTGTCGACTGCGCCATTGTCGCTGCTTCAAGTGCTGAAACTCCTCTCATTTCGCGAGCTGTTGTAGCAACCACTGAAGAAGAGATTCTCCAGGCTTCTGGAAGCAGATATGCTCCAATACCCATGAATGCGGCGGTAAAAGAGGCCTTGGCCTTGGGCGGGCGGGTTGCTGTTGTAGGTTTGCCATGTCACATACAATCTCTCCGAAGAGCGACAGTTCAACTTCCTGAACTTAAAGACAGAATCGCCCTGCAGCTTGGGATGTTCTGCTCCCATAACGTCAGTTCTCGCGCTACAGACTTCGTCTTGCGTCGTAAAGGTCTGAGAACCCAGGACATTCTGGAATTCAACTACCGCGGAAAGGGCTGGCCTAGCGGTATCCGTATCAGAACAAGAAACGATACAATTGCTTACCTCCCTAACGCTAACTCCGTCTGGACATCATTGTTCTCGTCCTTCGTATACTCTACTCCCTATTGTCTGTCATGCACTGAACAAACTAATGAGCTGGCCGATATTTCGTTTGGAGACGCCTGGCTTCCGGATGTAGTCGAGCGCGACAAGATAGGTCGGTCTATCTGCATCGCCAGAACGGAAACAGGATCGTCTATCTTAGAACAGGCCAGAGACGCCAAAGCTATAACGCTAACTGATCTGGAGCCGAGGAGGGTCGCTGAGTCACAGGCGTGGCCTTTATACTTCAAGAAGATAAACGTCGCGTGCAGAACACACCGTTACCCTCAGGATGCAATTAAGATCGATGGTGCTTTACAGAGCTTTCGTTTGACAAAAGGCGACCGTCTGGTGAGTTTGTTTGCGCGTTTCTCGTCAGCAGTTTCAAGCTGTTCGATGAAAAGCAAATACATAAATTACATTGTGGCGCGTCTTCTCCTGCTGTTTGCAAAACCATACAACAAGATATTGCGTCGCAGAACTGAGAAGTTCAGAAGACAGTATCTTACGACAGAACAACGTTCACATAAACAAACACCGTTGCCAACCATATCGCCGCCGCCCGCAGCGGTCGGAGATACTAAGAAGAAGTGCACGAACGTTGTCGTTGTAAACCAACATGGCGCCAACCGAGGAGATGAAGCCGCTCTTAAGGGGATGCTGTATGGCCTCAAGAAACTCATTCCCGATGCGAAGTTTACTGTACTCACAATGACGCCTTCAGAAGACTTTAAGCATATTGCAGAGGCTGAGTTTATCGACACGGTGACCTTGTTGACGAAGAAGCGCACGAAGTTGGTGTACTTTACGTTAGCGGCATTGGCGTATCGCTTAGGTCTTGGCGGACTGTCAAGACTATTCGGAAAGAAGCCTCATTTCATGGAGACTCTGAAGGCTGCTGATTTGGTTGTTTCCGCACCAGGCGGCCCGTATATTGGGGACATGTACCAGACGTGGGAGCTGTCCTGCGCTTTTCAGATATATGTGCCTGTACTATTGGGTAAGCCGGTAATGATCTATGCGCCTTCGCAAGGACCGTTTGATAATGAAAAACGCAATCGATGGAGGAAATGGCTACTTTCCCGGGTTGATGTAATCTCGCTCAGAGATGATTACTCCAAAGTACATTTGGCGAACCTTGGGATAGACACTTCGCCTGTACATGTCACCGTAGATTCTTGTCTGCAAAAACCGGTCGACAAATCACTCAGCCGACAGATAATAAGAAAAGAGGGGATAGATACGGATAAAATGCTCATAGGTGTTGTTCCCCTTCACAGCGTCCCATTTCTTCACGAGGCGGAATCTCTCGACGTACAGGACACAGCCGCACAAACAATTGAACTTCTAGCAGACGTTTTTGACGCAAATTTCTTAATTCTTCCTCAGCGCCACGGCCTGCATAGAGATTTGCCGAGCATGATACGAATAGCTCATGCTACGGAGCTCGGAGAACAAATCCATGTTCTGAATGATACATATGATTCAGATCAGCAGCAGAGCCTTATCGGCAGATGCGATCTTCTTATTTCCTTTCGCTATCATCCGTTCATTTTCGGAACACGCCAGGCCGTGCCGAGCGTGTGCGTTGCCTATGAACACAAAGCTCTGGGATTCGCAAGAATAATGAATCTGGAGGAGTACTGCCTTGACTTGTTCAGCACCACACCGGAGGAGATTGTCGCAAAAGCTCAACAGGCATGGAATCACAAAGAGGTATTCAAGAACCGAGCGGAGTCACATGTTAGTCGTCTCGAAGGACTTTCACTAAGAAACTCCGAAATTGCGGCTGGCTTACTTAAATCGAGCAAAGAACAACTAGCGTTTTAACGTTGAGCATAGGCATAATAATGCGTTCGAATGGAGACATAAACTGGTAGAGAAAATTAGAAAACTATCTGCTATGGGGCGTCACGCCATCAAGATCCAGCTCAGACGAGCTCAGAGGATTCTCTCCAAATATGCGTTGCGAAGGACGACTAACCAGGAACTGAACCTCCGCGAATGTCGAGACATGCCGCTCGTCATGAAGAGCAAACCGCCTCTGATCTATGCCGAGGTGTGCACCTACTGTAATCTGAGTTGCCGCATGTGCGGAAGAGCGGTTCATGGCGTGGCGAAGGAAGATGAGGGCTTCATGGACCATGATGTCTTTGAAGAGCTTACGAAGCTGTTTACTCCCGGAGGGACTCTTGCTTTGTTCGGCCGTGGGGAAACACTTCTGCATCCTGAGTTCATATATTTCCTGGAATCGGCCAAGAAGCGCGGTATGAAGGTCTCTTTCAACACTAACGGCAAGGCGATGACTGATGAGATAGCGCTTGCCATGGTGAAACACGGGCAGGATTCACTTACCTTCTCTTGCAGCGCCGGAACAGCCGAGACCTATGAAATGATCCACTGCGGCGGTAAATGGGATCAGTTGTGGGAGAATATAGCCAAGCTAAACAACGCCAAGAAGCATTACGGTTGCGGGCTGAATAGAGCGCCGGCTGTTTATCTGGAGTTTGTTTCGCAGAAGGACAACATTAAAGAACTTCCTTTGTTGATCCGGCGCGCATTGGAGTGGGGTCTTAACGGTCTGCTTGTGATAGATATTGTGGCTAATTCGGATGAGCAGGAAAGCCAACGCATGAATACCCCTGACACAATCCCAATTGCGGAGGAGTACTATGCTCAGACCACTTCCGTACTGGATGAACTGAAGGGTTTGAATCCTGATTTCGACCTCAGATTACCGTCTGCCTACAATAGGTTGACGAAGAAATTCATGGATGTATCAGAAGTTGAGGCATTCAAGGGCTTAAGTGACAAGCTGGGGGAAACGCCCTCTTGCGGGACAGACAGCAAGATGTGCCTTGAACCATGGCAGACCTTCTATGTGAGATTCAACGGTGCGGTAGCCCCCTGCGTTATTACAAATCGCGACCTCGGAGACCTGAACAAGCAGGGAGCTCCGGATATCTGGAACGGGCCGGAATTCCAGAAATTCCGTTCAAGGATGCGTTCGACGGACAAACCATTCGAGTGTCTGCGATGCCACCTCTTCCCGGGCCCTCAGAAATACGATCACTCCCTGGATGATGCGGGAAAGTATGAAGCTTTGTAACAGGGCCAAAGAATGAAAGTCACACTTATATATCCGGGCATTACAGAGTGCGGTTTCAATTCTCTCAAAGGCAACGAAGGTTCGTGGATGAATCACGGTTTGGCAATTCTGTCTTCCGCGCTTAAGAACAAAGGGCATGAAGTTAATCTCATAGACCTTCGACGTGTGACCGGGTGGAAGCATTTCCGCCAGGTAGTCAAGGATGATGCGGGAGAAGTTGTCGGTATTACGATGATGAGCGTGGACTACAATGCCGCCGTCACCGCAGCGGAAATAGTCAAGGAGATTAAACCCGTAACAAAGATATTCGTGGGTGGGCCGCACCCTTCAATTTGCCCGGAGGACCTGGAAGACCTGCAGTGCATCGATTATGTGGTCAAAGGTGAAGGTGAGGTCACTTTCCCGAAGTTGGTGGATGATCTAGTCAACGGGGAGAATCCGCCTAAAGTAGTGGATGGTTACCGACTGGAGGATCTGGACGAATGCCCATGGGCGGACCGCGATCTGTTTAGCTGTCCTGAGGCGCCCTTTGTACCATTCTTGAAAGCTCCGTTCGTAACACTAATTGCCGGGCGCGGCTGCCAGTATAACTGCAATTACTGCCAACCGGCCGAAAGAATGATGTTTGGCCGGAAGGTTCGCAGGCGCTCTGTGACAAACGTTGTCGATGAACTGAAGCGTCTTTATGAACGGTATAAGTTCAAGTCCTTCATGATCCACGATGATTGTTTGACAGAGGATCGTGAATGGGTGATGGAGTTTTGCAGGCAGTATCAAGCCGAAGGTTTTACTCAGCCTTTTGTTGCACAGTCCAGGGCCGATATTCTCTGTAAGAACCGGGATATGGTTGAAGCGCTTTGTCAGGCTGGTTTGCGTCTGTTCATTATTGGTTTTGAAAGCGGCTCCGATCGTGTTCTCAAGTTTCTTCGAAAGGGATGTACGCGGAGGCAGAATCTGGAAGCGGCGCAAATCTGCAGGGAATTGGGCATCAAAGTATGGGCAAACTACATGCTCGGTTTGCCTACTGAAACCAACGAGGAAGTGCTTGAGACGCTGTCTATGCTCGAACAGATAAAGCCTTATCATTGCTCACCGGCCTTCTACACGCCTCATCCGGGCAGCGATCTGTTTGAAATGGGAAAAGAAATGGACATACATCTGATCACCACTCACAAATCATATCGGAGGAACACATACGAGCCCAAGATCAAGGGACCAGACTACAAGTTTCTCGCCGATGTTCTTGCAAAATCGATAGCATTGTCAGACCAAACGGATCCTGACCTTTCCCCCGTGCAGAGACTGAAGATCAAATGCAAAGCCGCAGCCGCCAAATGGCCGCCTTTGTACCGCTTTCTAAAATACATCCGGCGGAAGTTCGTCCTTTAACCGCTGCGCATAATACTCTAGAAGTCTGATAATGAGCAATCAACGAAGCATCGATATCCTGTTGGCCACTTACAACGGCCAGGCGTATTTGGGGGAGCAGATAGATTCAATTCTGGCTCAGTCAAACCAGGACTGGCGACTGATAATCCGCGACGATGCGTCAGATGACGACACTCTGAGTATCGTAAATGATTATGTGTCCCGATATTCGGACAGGATTACATTGATCGAAGACAGCGAAGGTCGTCTTGGGGCGAGTCTTAACTTCCAGCGACTATTGGAGGAATCAAGCGCTGAGTACATCATGTTCTGCGATCAGGACGATGTCTGGCTTCCAGGCAAGATCGCAATAACGCTCGATTTAATGAAGACCACCGAACAGGAATATCCGGGTGTCCCCGTGTTAGTGCATACCGATCTGACAGTAGTTGATTCGAAATTGAAGACCATTGCGCAGTCAACATGGCGTTATCAGGGAACAGTTCCCGAGACGGCTAATGACGTCGACAAGGTATTGCATCAGAACGTAGCCACCGGATGCACCATGATGATCAACGAGAAAGCCAAAATGGTCTCTACGCCGATACCGCCGGAAGCCGTAATGCATGACTGGTGGATTGTTATTAACGTAGCCAAGCACGGAAGAGTCGCTCATGTTCCACAGCAACTGGTTCTGTACCGGCAACATTCCAACAATGCGGTTGGAGCGGTAAAAGCGCCTCGAATTCGAACGTGTATCTGGGCGGGGCTCAAGAATAAGTTCTCGTTGCCGACGAGAATCATGAATCACTACAGAATGGTAAGACAACACGATCCCAACGCTGCTTTCCTGCCCACCGTATTGAAGAAGATCGCCAGCAAACTGCGTCAAAGACGCAGATGATGCGAGGATTAATGGGCAACGTGCTTTGGAACCGGTCATGGAAATATCCGTCATCATCCCGACTCTGAATGCCGGAAAGAAGCTGTCTGAGTTGCTCGACGGACTGAAAACACAGACCTTGCCCCCTGGTGAGATCATAATCGTTGATTCCAGTTCAACAGACGATACGCTCGAGATTGCCGAACAGTTCGACTGCGTCATCAGAACTATACCGTCGAGTGATTTCGACCATGGCGGATCGAGGAATCTCGGAGCCCGTCTTGCTCGCGGAGAGATTCTTATCTTCATGACGCAAGACGCCAGGCCCTGCGACCAACATTTATTGGAATCGCTAACCGCACCGCTGCGAAATGGCGGGGCGGCGGCGGCCTACGCCAGACAGATTGCTAATTCGGACGCCATTCCGCCCGAAGCGTTCGCTAGAGAAATAAACTACCCGCCCCAGTCGCGCATGAAGACCATAGACGATCTTGCCGAAATGGGAATCAAGACGTTCTTTTTCTCGAATGCGACCTCGGCCATAACAAAGCATGCATTCGAAGCCATCGGTGAATTCCCTGAAAACGTAGTCGTCAACGAGGACATGTTGTTCTCCGCTCGCCTGCTTAAGGCGGGCCTTACCGTTGCGTACCAGGCGGATGCTCATGTCTTTCATTCACACAACTACTCACTGGTCCGACAGTTCAAACGCTACTTCGACATCGGAGCTTTTACGGCCCAGGCGAGCGGGGATCTCTCCGGCGTCGGAACTAATCGGCAGGGGCGTGAATTCGTATTTCAACAACTGCGATTTCTTCTCTCGGCAAAGAAATATCTGTGGTTCCTTCGGGCATGCGCGGATAATTGTCTTCGTTACTTGGGCTTTACTCTCGGCCGTTGTCATAAGTACTTGCCCAAACGGCTGAGGAAGCGGTTAAGTATGCATCCCGAATTCTGGGATAGACAATAGTGTTGCTTCTATGGAATTGGAAACAAGACAACCCCGGACAGCGCGTTGGACGCATCTGGTCGTTATTCTTGCGGTCTGCGCAGGTGTAAGAATCTGGCTGGTGGCGGATGCGGAGATTATCGCTCGCGATGGAACGATCTATGTTCAGATGGCCCGCGATTGGTCCCAGAGCGGTTGGGATGGAATAAAGGGGCAGACCTATCATCCTGGTTATCCGGTCTCGGTTTCCTGGATGTATGCTGCTATGAATGCGCTGTTTCAGGTGGACGGACGGGCCGGTTGGGAGTTTTCCGGCCAGCTCGTTTCGCTGATTTCCAACCTGTTGACCGTTGCGGGTGTCTGGTGTTTCGCAGGTATGGTGTTCAATTGGCGCGTCGCCTTTGTGACTGCTTTGCTCTTCGGGCTCGGCCGGAAGTTTGCAGCTCTTGGAGCCGATGTACTAAGCGATTCTCTGGCGTTGTGTTTCCAGATATGGGCTGCAGTGTTGGCGGTGAAAGTGTCCGCTCTCCTGGACAGCCGATCCAGGAAGGCTGTCCTGTCGGCCGGGCTGATTGGTCTGTTGGGCGGGGCGGCTTATCTGGTTAGAGTTGAGGGGCTTGTGATCGTTGTTGTCTCGGGGCTTCTTTGGCTTCGTGTAAGACGGAACTGGACGCTACGGGCCGCGTCCATAGTAGTGATGCTGCTTGTCTGCCTGGCTTGCATGTCGCCTTATATGTTGGCGGTCGGCGGTCTGACCGCCAAGAAGAGCTTCAGCGATTTTGTAATAATCCCGAGCTACGATTTGTCTGTTGTTGCAAGCATAACGGGGGGAGCGACAAGCAGTTCCGCTGTGTTGAAATTCGTGGGTCAATTGAGCGAGGCGATGAATCCTGTTCTGTTCTTTGCAGCCGTAATATGGCTGGTTGATGCTGTGGTCCGTCGTCCGCGGAGAAGTCCCAAATCCGCAACTCCGGGAGCGCCGAGATATGCGGGCGTGTTCATCATGGTCGGTACTGTCGGTTTGCTCGCGCCGGCGCTGATAGGCCAGTATTACAAGCACGGTTTCATGTCACACCGGTATCTCATGTTTCCTGCGATTCTCATTTCTCCATGGGCTGGCGCCGGTGTGCTTCTTGTCGCACGGTATATCGGTATTTTCATACCGAAAGCGGTTAAGCTCCAACCGCTCTTGATTGAAGGATGCGTTATTGCGGTATTTGCAGTGTGTATTCTTGGAAACACCGTCAAGAAGCCTCTTCATTCAGGTAAGGGCTATTTGCGTCAGGCCGGTTTGGACCTTGCGAAAATCGCGGGCGATCAGGAAAAGGTCTTTTTCGACAGCGGATGGATTCTGCATTACGCCCAACGACGCGGTGTCCTGCTGGATTCAGACCGGCGGTCATTTACCGAGATTGTCCAACAAGTCTCAGCGCATGCCGCCTCTTCCAAATGCTATCTGGTCCTTAGCGAAGCAGCGCTGGCCGATGGGTTTGCTGAAATCACCTCTACGCGTCCGGCGTTACGAATTGAACTCATCAAGCGAGTCGTACAGCAAGGCAAGTCGGATAGATCTCATTCTGTATGGATATACGCTGTTGGGCCCTAGACAGTCTAGAACATTGCCCGATCAATGAGGAATTGCAACCAGACGCCATCGGCTCTAGAATACCCAACCAGTTAGACCCTGAGACTCCTTTTTCCTGTTGTCTGGTTAGACCGTGCTGAAACAACATCACAAATTGATGCTGGTGTACCTCATGATCGGGGATGAAGTGATGGCTTTCCTGGCTTGGTGCGTCGCATGCGCCCTGTCCGGATGGATAAACCAGACATCGCCGGGCCTGGCTGATTTGATTCCAGCAGTCGTGTTTTCACTGGTGCTGGTCGGACCTTTATTCAGCAGATTTGGTTTGCATGAACCAAAGCGAATCAAGAATGTTGCTTTTGAATTCGCCGACATGTTCAGAGCTGTGTTCGTAATTTGGGTGGTAACGTATATTTTCTCCAGTTTCACTCAAAAGGGTCCAACTCCTCGAACGCTTATGGTTGTATGGGGAGCGGTCTGGTTTGCTTTTGCGTTGGGGTTTCGGTTGTTTGCCAGATTGTCGTTGCGATACGTGCGACGTCGCGGATGGAACACCAAGACCGCTGCTATTATCGGAACCGACAGGCTGGGGCAGAAACTCCACGGAGTGCTGAAACAGAATCCATGGACCGGAATTCAGGCAAAGTACTTTATCGATGATAGTCGGCAAGAGCGAGAACTCCTGGGTCTTGCTGTGCACGGGCCATTGGATAGTGTGGATGAGATTCTGGGCAAGGACCCTGTTGATATAGCTTTTATTGCTATGCCTGCAGGGTCCAAGGAAGACATCGAAACCGTTCTCAACAACCTGGCCAGGACAAACGTCGACGTAAGGGTCGTGCCCGATTTGCTTTCCTTCCACTTCCTTAAGCATAGTGTAGCCGAGTTGGATAACCTGCCCATTATCTATCTAACACATACTCCGCAACTTGGATGGAACAGTCTGCTTAAACGCCTGTTCGACGTTGTGGTAGCCGTCACCGGCTTGATTGTTCTTGCGATACCCATGCTGATTATCGCCATTGCGATAAAACTAGGCGACTCCGGGCCTGTTTTCTATCGGCAGGAAAGGACGGGGCTTGCTTGTGAGCCTTTCAGAATAATCAAGTTCCGGACAATGAGAACCGATGCGCCGAAGGAGCGGAATCCAACCTGGACAATTCCAGATGATCCGCGTGTCACAAGGGTTGGGAGAGTACTTCGCAAGACAAGTCTGGACGAACTTCCACAACTGTTCAACGTACTTTTGGGTCAGATGTCCATAGTTGGCCCCCGACCCGAAAGACCGGAGTTGGTGGAGGAATTCCGCAAAGGGGTCCCGCGCTACATGCTTCGCCATCAAGTCAAGGGCGGCATAACCGGTTGGTCGCAAGTGCACGGTCTCCGCGGCCAGAGCTCTCTGCGCAAGAGAGTTCAATACGATCTCTATTACATTACCCATTGGACATTCGGTCTGGACGTGTGGATATGCGTCCTGACCTTATTCCGTGGTTTTGTGAACAAGAATGCGTATTGAGCGGCGTACGATGGGGAGTTATTCAACCTGTGCTTCTTTCTGATGGTCCCAACGATCTTACAGGAGATCCACATCAAAGGCGCTGGCTTCGTCGCTGTTCTCCCCGTTTCAGACGATCTGACGCCATGATCGCATACTGTGTACATCTCATATTTGGTTTGGCCGCGTGTTCGGGCGACTAGTCTTGCTTCTCCTGGCACAATCTGTAAACGGCGGAGGAAAAATGTAGCGCGTGGCGGGCGGCGTAAAAGTGTAGCGCTTTGGACCTTATCCTGTTGGATCGCGTATTTTGGGAAGAATTTCCCCCTTTTGCATCGATCTGACAGGAGCAACCGGAGTGTAC